>CBDALO010000099.1:0-89322 GCA_965196985.1 Gammaproteobacteria bacterium
TCGATATTAGTAGGGGTAGTCATGATTGATTGATCAGTCTCATAACCTTTTTGTGAAGCACTCAAACTACTAGAAATATTTTGTGTAATATTATGGTTAACTGAATTACGATGATCTTCATCAGCTACAAATTGTTTTGTTACAGGGGCGGCGGTCATAGTATCACCCGCTGTCAGAAAACTACTGCTACCTACAATGGGTGTAGATGTTGATTGGAGGGTGCTGCGCTCACCGCCTCTTCGCTCATCACTCTTATAATCACTGCTCTCTCCTTGCTGTAACCTATCAAATGGAGAGATACTAAGTAAATCATCTTGCAATACATACAACCGTTCATTACCAGAACTCAATTGAAGAAAATCAGGCACTTGCCCACGATAAACTTGATTTTCCGTGTAGTTTGAAGCATCAATCATATTTTTAGCAAAACGATAGCGCATGTTCATTTCAGAATATAAGTTCAGGCTCCATATTGAATTATCATCTAAACTATCATAAAAGCCTTGAAACGCTTTCTCTAAATTAGCTAAATATACAACACCACACCCTGTATCAGTGCATTGTCTAATTGGTGATTTTACGTCTGAATTAATCTGAGTATCATTACCGAATATTTCTTTAACAATATTAAGAACATCATCTGATATACAAGCACCTTCTATGGAATTATAACAAATCAGATTATAACTATCATTTGAGTAATTTAACTCATATAACATATGATGACCACTAGAGTCTGCACTGGATGTAACCATAGTGCCAAAATATACACGTGATCCAGATGTTAGATGGCTCGTATGTTTTTTTAATTGATCTGTAATTGCTTGCCTATTTATAGTAAAGTTATTAGCATTATTAGTGCCAATTAAGGGGAGCTCTCCTATATATATTCTCTCGCCTATTACAATAGGTTCCATGGGATCTTTTTTAGTGATTTGCTCTAAAGTTGCAGAGTCATAATCATAATCACTAGTTTGTGGTGGCACATAGCGTTCGCGTCCTAATATCGCACAAGCTGCCAGGTCTATTTCATTACATGTTAGTTGCGAGGCATTGCTTATTATCAAGTTGAAATGACTACCTGAATAATTTAATCTTGCAGCCATTTGCAGCGCTTTGATTTGTGATTCCCTGATTGTTTTAGCAACTTGCTTATTAGCGCAACCAGCTTGAGGTATTGTAATTAGATTCCTAAGTTTTTCTTTAAGTTGGCACGCAACTTCTTTTTCTACAAGCTTATCATAATACTGCTTAAGAGTTATTTGTCGTTCATTGCTGCCTTGTTTTATTTTTATCTGGTCAGTTCTTTCGCCAGTTAGGTTTTTAACACATAGTTTATGTAATTGTTGTGCATTTAACAGATAATTATCAACATCAAATTCTCCGTCTGTAGAAGACATAATCAATACAGTTGCTGACTCATTCTTATTTTTTTTATTCTTTGCAGCATTAAACACATCTCCAACAAAATTTCCCATAGCAGAGCTATTTTTAATTCCATAAGTAAATAATGCTTTTTTTAGTTCATTTTCAGCACTAGTCATAGTGCCTGTTTTAAAGGTTGTGTCACTAAGGAGGTGGATGAATAAATTTTTATAAGTATCAATAGTGCTTTTAAATGCAGCAGAAGATTCGTTTTTAGTAGCTTCATAATTTTCTAATTCATCATTAGACAAAATACTAGCAAAAGCAGCACATTCTTCATCTACACGAAGTCTATCTATCTCTTTTTCATAAACCTCTAAACCTAATTTATATAGAACTGCACCTGTGTAAGCCTTGTTGAGTAACTCATCTGCTGGTTGAGAGTTAATTCTCTGAATATTCTGATTTAATTGAATGTCATGCCGCAAATAATTATCAATTGTTAATTCAATCTCAGCTAAGCTTATCTCTTGGGTTCTACATGCATCAGGGTTATTTATTACATCTGTAAGAGTTTTAGTCATAAATTATTTCCCATTGTTATATAACTCGATAATCAAGTTTTTTATACGATTCACCTACTTCACCTATGATATATGCACCCTAAACAAGGCAGATATCCGAACTCTTATAGATACACTTATTTTGCTTCAATCCTCTGAAATTTAACTTCCCAAGGCTGTGTTTCTATTTAGTTAAGGAATTACACAATTTAAAGATTATCGGATTAAAATTAAGTTAGTTATATGTAATTTAATATGGTTATGTGTAGGTATTGACCTTATACTCATAAGGGCCATTATAGGGGGCTATCTTTTCGGGCGGTTTGGGCTGGTTTTGGGGCAGCGCTTCCCCTACAATGATGACGGGTCACGTATGATGCGTCACAGGGGGTCAAAATGCCGGTACGTATTCACCTATGGTTGGAAGCGGCAGGGGCTGATGTTACACTGGAGCTATTGATGATAATCAATTAGGTTAATTAATCAAGACACAAGGCAGTTTTAGGAAGTGTTCAAACCCGCTCACGTTGACTCAGAGAAACGGAAACAAGATTGGCAAGACTTTTGTGCCGCCACTAAGAGGCTGGGTAAAAGCCTCAGTTACTTTTATACCCCGCCTGAACCCTTAGCAAAGATCTATGCAAAGCGCTATCCAGGTGATACTGGATTTGATTACACCCAATCCGCGCCGCGTTTTAACGACATAGAGGATGCGAATGAGTTTATTGAGCGACTGTGGAAAGACCACCAGAAGCGGTTTAAGCGTCTTCAAGAGCAAGATTCAACGAATTCGTCTCGCCCTCCTTCAAGCGACACCCTTTCATCAAAGTGTAAGCGTCAAGAGGCAAACCGTGGAGAGCCAAGTGGCCGTAAACGTGGTGCTCAACCAGGGCATGTTGGTAAAGGACGGGCTTTACTGCCCACAGAGCAAGTTGATGAGGTTATTGTGTGCTTGATAGCTTGTAGCTGTTCTGATTGTCAATTGCCCTTACCAACCCCTAAAATGACTGGGCGTAAACAAGTCTTTTCGTTGGCAAGCAAACGTTTAACGGTGACCGAATACCAGCTACAAAAAGATAGAGCGTTATTTTGTCTGTAAAAACCAACTTCAGTACTTAGAAAAACCTTTAAAATTCTAAATGGCACTCTATTGGTATCCGTTCAATATCAGCATGATTTGAAAATAATTCAAAAAGTTCTTGACAGCTTTTTCGTGCAAATTTGGAAATTTTATATTGGAATCATCGTGTGTCATAAAAGCATGATGTGCGCTCTATAACAACGCTGTATGCTCGGATTATTTTTTCATCGATCAGGTTCATGGCTTAAAAATAATTTCAGCAGTACGGCCATCTGTGTGGGGAAAATTTACCTTTTCAAACCCGTGGTATACTCTTCCTATGAAAAAACAACCTGACAAATCAGTTTTAGCCGATCTCATTGAGAGATTTAATAATACTGTTACACCAACAGCACTAGAAACAGATTTTAGCAATGTATGTGAAAGTCAGGCTGAGAAAATCATAAAGCTAGAAGACAAGGTGCAATCGTTAAATAACGCATTAAATAAATATAAAGGTGAGCAAGGAAAGCCTAATGTTAGAAAGCAAACGCGCGCTAACAAGGACAAGGATCATTCCTCCGAGAAGGATAGAAAAGGAAATAAAACCAATAAAACTAGAAAGCCAAAATCTAGTAAAAAAAATCTTGAAGTCTCTAATACAGTGACACTAACAATTAATCCAGATTCGTTGCCCAGCGATGCTGTGCCAAATGGCTCTAAGAAAACACTCATCCAGGATATAAAAATTGCTGCTAATAACACTCTTTTTTTGCGCCAACAATATTACTCCCCTTCTGAAAACAAACACTATACAGCACCTCTGCCAACTGGTTATGAGGGCCAGTTCGGCCCTACTATTAAAAGCTGGACAAGCTTCCTAAATACTCAAGGTGGTATGACGCTAGAAAGCCTTGAGACATTTTATAAAACAGCCAACATAGATATTAGTAAATCAACCATCCATAGCTTCACAATTAAAACACCTACGATACTTGAGCCCGAGAAGGTAGAAGTTGTGAAGGCAGGTTTACAATCCACGAACTACCAGCACCTAGATGACACCAACGCTAGAGAGGATGGGAAAAACCGTTATGTTAATGTATTGGGTAATGAGTATTATTCAGCTTACTTTACGCTGACCAGTAAAAGTCGATTAAGCGTCATTGAAATGTTAAGCAAAGACCACTTTGGGTTCACATTAAATGAGGCCGCTTTTAATGGGTGCTGCCTCTATATAATGTAGGCTATATTACTGCTGGCACGCCAAAATCATTGACCTTCTCCCAAAACTGATCCCATCTGCCTTTAGTCTTTACTAGTGTTCTCAAGCATAAAACGATTTTCATTCCCTTGTCTTTCCAGCGCATTCCTGATCCCCCTAATCTTTGTTTAACAATTGTTTTACATGCTGCTTCAGTGACGCCAGAGCCAATTGGTGCATTCTGCTTAATCAAATTATGATACGACATTCGCTTTTCTTTAATATTATTTTCAAAATACGTAATTGTTCCTTCTAGCTTTTCTCTAAGCGATTTATTCAGTTTTTTATTTACATGCTCTTTAAGCTCAGCAAGTATTCTACCTGCCGCACCTTTCTTGTGCTTTAAGTCATGACATCGCTCTTGGAGCCAAACATCACGCTCATCTCTTTCAGATTTTTTGGTAAATATTGCCTTTGATGCTTCACCGAGATATTCAGTTGCATGCCAAAAATCTAAAATTTGCGTATCAGTATGTTTTTTTAGAAATGGCCAATTATTTTTTGCTCCATCAGCAACGCCAATTGTTTTAGCATCAGGGTAATATTTCTTTTTCAGCTTTATTTCCTTTTCAAGCCTATTAAAGAATTCATCTTTTCCATATTCTGGTGATGCTGCAACGTAGGTTGTGTGCAGGCGTGCACCATGCTTATCATACATGGAAATAGTTCCAACCATGCTCTCTCTATAACCATCATCAACGGTGAGGACATATGCACCATCTAAGCTAATGCTTAGCATCTCAACGCCTGCATCAAGCTTTGGCTCTTCATATTCCCACTCAGCCTCTTTGGCTTGTGCAATACCGCCAACAAAATCAGTTGCCCGTTGCAAGTATGAATGTGAGATTTTACGGTTATGATTGACCTTGAGATCATCAATAACACTAGGAGCAGGTAAGTTTGAGTATTTATGTGAGATTATTTTTGCAAATCGCGGTGTTGATCCTTGGATAATTCTAGCCTTATCTTCTAAAGGACAAAAGATCTTCCCGCCTTTAGAGGTTTGATAAACATAACGCTTAACTCGAGCAACTCCATAAGGCGTTTGGTAATTTGCTTCATCTCTACTTCGTGCTGTTAGCTTTATTTTTCCAACATGGATAGGAGAGCCATCTGCATCAAACTTACTTAATGCTTTTTCAGTGGCTAATGTTCCAACCTCATTAAGCCCATCAAGAATTGCGTCCTCACATTCAAGCATAGATCCTTTTAGTGGAAGCTTGAGTTCAATAGTTAATTCATTATTTTCATCAGAGATAATTCTAGCTGACATCCAAACACCATCCTTCATCATGTTAAAGTGTATATTATGCTATATATTCTACATTATATAAAGGCAGCACCCCTTTTAATTTACTGGCTACTATGAACTTACCCCACAAGGTAATCGAAAGCTTAAAGGTATCCGTTCAATATCAGCATGATTTGAAAATAATTCAAAAAGTTCTTGACAGCTTTTTCGTGCAAATTTGGAAATTTTATATTGGAATCATCGTGTGTCATAAAAGCATGATGTGCGCTCTATAACAACGCTGTATGCTCGGATTATTTTTTCATCGATCAGGTTCATGGCTTAAAAATAATTTCAGCAGTACGGCCATCTGTGTGGGGAAAATTTACCTTTTCAAACCCGTGGTATACTCTTCCTATGAAAAAACAACCTGACAAATCAGTTTTAGCCGATCTCATTGAGAGATTTAATAATACTGTTACACCAACAGCACTAGAAACAGATTTTAGCAATGTATGTGAAAGTCAGGCTGAGAAAATCATAAAGCTAGAAGACAAGGTGCAATCGTTAAATAACGCATTAAATAAATATAAAGGTGAGCAAGGAAAGCCTAATGTTAGAAAGCAAACGCGCGCTAACAAGGACAAGGATCATTCCTCCGAGAAGGATAGAAAAGGAAATAAAACCAATAAAACTAGAAAGCCAAAATCTAGTAAAAAAAATCTCGAAGTCTCTAATACAGTGACAGTAACAATTAATCCAGATTCGTTGCCCAGCGATGCTGTGCCAAATGGCTCTAAGAAAACACTTATCCAGGATATAAAAATTGCTGCTAATAACACTCTTTTTTTGCGCCAACAATATTACTCCCCTTCTGAAAACAAACACTATACAGCACCTCTGCCAACTGGTTATGAGGGCCAGTTCGGCCCTACTATTAAAAGCTGGACAAGCTTCCTAAATACTCAAGGTGGTATGACGCTAGAAAGCCTTGAGACATTTTATAAAACCGCCAACATAGATATTAGTAAATCAACCATCCATAGCTTCACAATTAAAACACCTACGATACTTGAGCCCGAGAAGGTAGAAGTTGTGAAGGCAGGTTTACAATCCACGAACTACCAGCACCTAGATGACACCAACGCTAGAGAGGATGGGAAAAACCGTTATGTTAATGTATTGGGTAATGAGTATTATTCAGCTTACTTTACGCTGACCAGTAAAAGTCGATTAAGCGTCATTGAAATGTTAAGCAAAGACCACTTTGGGTTCACATTAAATGAGGCCGCTTTTAATTTACTGGCTACTATGAACTTACCCCACAAGGTAATCGAAAGCTTAAAGGTATTTCACTCATCGACTATCTTAAACAGTAAGGAGCTGGAAGTTATTCTTGATAAGGTATTAGGTGATAAAAAATTTCCAAAATATAGAAAGCTGATTACTGATGCGGCAGCTATCTCAACATATAGAAAGAGTCCTTATGCGATAGAAACACTCATTACCGATGATGCGCCACAGTTTAAGCTCATTACTGAATCACTCGCCTTGTGCTGGGTTCATGAGGGTAGGCATTATAAAAAGCTGACGCCAATTTTTAAGAAGCACCAAGACTCTGTTGACAGCTTCTTGGATAGGTTTTGGGATTATTATCATAAGCTCATTGAATATAAAAAGAACCCAGGGCAAGATGAGATAGATAAGCTATCCAATGAGTTTACTGAGTTATTCTCAACAATCACTGGCTACGAGAAACTAGATAAACAAATTGAGCTCACCTTAAAAAAGAAAAGGCAGCTATTGTTAGTGCTGGAAAAGCCAGAGCTTCCTCTACATAACAATCCAGCAGAGTTGATGGCTCGGAAGCAGGCTAGAATGCGCGATGTACACCTTCATACTATGAGTGAAGAAGGAACGAAAGCTAAGGATACAATGGTTACAATTACTGAGACATGTAAAAAGCTAGCAGTTAATGTCTTCGATTATATATATGACAGAATTACAAAAAACTATTCTATGCCTTCGCTAGCGGAATTAATTACCATCCGCTCATCACAGGCGCAGTAAACTAAAGAGAGCGCAGCATGAGCATCATGCTGAAATAAGACGGATACCTCTATTGTACCTGTCTCATCGCATAATATCTTAAATTAATTATGCTAATCAATCTAAAAAATTATTTATACCTCAAATTTTTCTCCTCTCAAAATAAATTATTAACTTTTAGGTAATAGCAATTATATCTCGTTAATAAGAACAAGAATGATCTATCCTAAAACCCTATGAAGCCTTATTATTCACTTCAACTTAAGTATCTAGGTGATCCGCTCCACTGGTCATCAATTTCCACTAAAACAGCTGATACGAGCCTTAGGCACGATTCAGTATTAGGGAAAATTCCAACTGTATGCGTCCTTCTTTTTACCTCTCTGTTTACGCGCTCAGCTATGTTACTGGTTCTTAATCTTTTTTGATGCGGCCTGTCAAAGTTCATCACTACTAAGCCCTCCGGTATATTCACTTCCAACCAAGAAGAAAGCTCTGGTGCTGTTTGCTGATATTTATCTACCGCCATAGCCAATAGTCTTTCCGACTCATGAATGTTTGAGGCATTAAATATAGCTGTAATCTCCTCAGCTACTGGTTCCTTCATTGAGCGCTTTGGTATGTGAGCCTGAGCATTTTGCTGCAAATGAAATTGGCAGCGTTGCCAAGGAACACTGGGGAACACAGCTCTTCTAGCGGCTTTTAGGCCAGTATGAGCGTCGCTAGTAATCAACTCAATACCATGTATACCTCGCTCAACCAACTGCTGAAGAAAATCACGCCAATGTACCTCAGCCTCTGATAACGCAACAGAAGCACCTAGCACTGTTCTCTTGCCGGTTGATTCATCAAAGCCATAGGCTATCAATACCGCACAGTCTTGTACTGTGCCGCTAGTGCGCACCTTCTCATAACGTGCATCTAGCCAAAGATATTTTATCTTTCCTAACGGCTTATTTCGCCATTTCTTTAAATCTTCATCCAACAATTTAGCGCAACGGCTTACCTCTGTGCTTGAAATATCTGTTCCACAGAGTTGCTTTAGCACCTTTTCAACTTTGCGCGTGGAAACCCCATGCACATACATTTCAGCGACAGCCAGCTTAAGTGCTCTATCAGAGCGTACACCTCGCTCTAAGACTGATGGATAGAAGGCTTCATTGGAGTCTCTAACCTGCGGTATCTGTAGCTCAAGCTGACCTTGACCTGTGTTAATTAACCTTGGTTTAAAGCCGTTCGCATATCCGTTTCTATCGCCAGTTCGCTCATAAGGACTGGCATTTAAATGGCGCTCCCTTTCTATTAACATAGCCTCATTCATCAACCTGGAGACAAGCTTAGGTAAAGCTTCAAACCCCTCCATCGCTAAAACATGTATGGCTTCTTCGATTAAGTTCTCATTTTTATAGCAGCTCATTGTCATTCCTCTTTTTTGGTTAAGTTTACCTTAAAAGGAATTTCTAATCTGACTGAGTCGCCTGCTTATTTTCAGCAAGTCAATGGAATTTACAGAAAGGATGGCGCACTAGCTACAAAAAAGCCGTTGCCTAGGTTGTAAGCGGACTTTTCGTAGTGTTTTACCGGAAGGTCTCCCTAGGGGCGCCTTTGATGAGAGCGTTCTGAGTGTGATTAGCGCATTAAGTGGACGCTATCGTTTAAGTAAAGCGAATATTCGATCTTGCTTATTTGATTTATATGGTTTATCAATTTCGGTAGGCAGTATTTCCAAGGCGGAACAGCTGGTCAGTCAAGCCCTTGAGGTGGTGACCGAGGAAGTGTTAGAGGCATTGCGTGTGGCGCCGTTGAAGCATATTGATGAAACGACTTATTATGAGCGTCATCGGCTGCGTTGGTTATGGGTGTTAACGAATAATCGTTATACGTATTTTAAGCTCACCAAAACGCGTAAGGGTGAGGTAGCACAAGCTTTACTGGGCGAAGCGGATGCGGTGGATCAGCGGATAGTGAGTGATCGTTACGGTGCTTATCATTACCTGAATTCGAGACGGCACCAGTATTGTTTAGCGCACTTAGACCGTAATTTAAAAGGGGTTATTAGTCGTGGTAACGTATTAGAGTCTCAAATTGCCGAAGAATTACGAGCGACTAAGTTTCGATTATTGGATGAATTTAAAGGGAAGGGCAACCCTCAAGTCATTAAGCGAGAGCTTCGAGCTTTCCGGCGAAGTCTCAGGCTAGGACAGGCTTTGCTTGCTACGCCGTTGTCGGGTTTATGTACTAACCTACTCAAAGGCTTTCGCAAGCTATGGAATTTTTTAGTGGATCCTCTGCTGCCGCAAACCAATAATTTAGCTGAGCGAATGTTGCGCCATAATGTGTTATGGAGAAGGGTGAGTCATGGAACGCAATCTGAGCGTGGTAATGAGTATGTTGAGCGAATTAGTACGGTGCAGATGACCTGCCGATTGCAGGGCAGGAATTTACTCGCTTTTTTAAAAGAAGCGTTGCAGGCGCATTGGCTAGGGAAGGATCCTCCGACTTTACTGGTAGTTGAATAAGGATGAGGTATCTGAGTCCCTGATCGAAGGGTTCATAAAATTGCCATGCACACTGACGCCATAGCGTGAGAGCTACTGCTATGGTGTTTTTCAAAGTTAACGCTACTTAATAAACTAGAGGTTGCTAGTTATTTTTCTTATTAACCAACAAAGAACAATGGTGCGGCACATCGCTGAGTCAGTTCACTTCAGTTAATCCACCTTTTCCCTATTGATACGACCCCACCCGGTGAAAAAGAGGTTCCACACGAAACAATTGCGATTTTAAATCGTGTAACCTATTGATTATAAAGAGTATTTAGGTGTGGTGAATACGTACAAATGCCGAGTAAAAAATCTGTTCAAAATCAATCGATTAGCGCCGAATCTGGGACGGTTGAACAGCAATTTCAGCGTGAACGCGCCGCCGCACGAGCACGCAAAAGCCGCCAAAAGAAAAAAGCGTTGGGATTAAAGACCGTTAGGCTGGAGTTAGAACCGAATTATTATCAGCACTTTGAGACCTTGTGCGAAGCCAAAGCCCGGGATCTGCCCGCCTCCTTCGATCAACGGCTACTGAAAACTAAAGCAAAAGCCTTAGTGATCAAAGAAGCACTCAATCAAACCAGTACCACCTTTCTCACCTTAACCGAGCAAATCGAGCAGCTTAAAGCCGAAATTCGTGCCCTCTCCCCAAGTTTCTTTAAAACCGATGCCGATCAGGCTACTTCCCCTGCCCCAAGCCATTCTCGCCCTACCCGATGACCCTGAACACCTCAAAACCCTGTTAGCGCGGTTTTACAAAGACCGTGTCCTCGCCAAGCGTCAAGTCAGGCCGGCTTCGCCGGCAACTTTCTAAGCCTCTAAGAGTTTAGTCTTTACAAAGCCACGAGTATTATTAAGTCTCAAACTAGTCAAGCCTGCCCATGGAATAATAACGAATAAAAATAACACACCTGCTATAGAAATTGCTTCAGGTAGCTGAGCAATAACTCACCTACTATACGCGCTTCTCATTTTACTCTAAGAATAATGAAACGCTTTAGTATCAAACAAATCTTGGTAACCAATCAGAACTGGTGGAACTTTCACACCAAGTACAAAGATAAAATCAGAGAAGCTATTGTCATTGGCATTGTTAAGCTGCTTAGCTGCAAACATCCTATGCGTGGCCATAAAGAGTATCATTGCAGTAATCCAAACTGTTCACACGTCAAATACATCCGCCATACCTGCAAAGCTAAAAGCTGTTCATCGTGTGGTAAAAAAGCCACAGAAGTATGGATACAACAACAAATGGCAATCTTACCCAACACTGCATGGCAACACATCACATTCACCATGCCCTCTACTCTTTGGGACTGCTTTTGGACAAACAGTGAGCTTCTTAATTTACTCCCACCATTAGCAGCAAAGGTGTTACTCAAGCTTGCTAAAAACAAGAGGGTTAAACCCGGTGTATTTATCGCGCTTCACACCTTTGGCAGAGATCTAAAGCGCAATGTGCATCTTCATGCGTCAATCACTCTGGGTGGTATCAACAAAGAGTTAACACAATGGAAAAGCCTCTACTTCCATCAACCTACACTAATGTCCATGTGGCGTTATGAGGTCATTAACCTTTTTAGAAACCACCACCAGGACAAAGGGCTTATTCTGCCAAATCAGTTAGCCTCTACACTGAACCACACTTTCAACTTTAATCAACTGCTTGATCAGCTTTACCAAAAACGATGGGTAGTACATTGCGCAAAGGCCTCAAAGAATCACAAACAAAACGTTAAATACTTAGGTCGATACACCAAACGTCCTCCTATTGCTGAGTCAAAAATTAAAAACTTTGATGGGAGCAGCCTCAGTTTTAATTATCTTGATCACGTCTCTAAAACCTACAAGCAATAGACCTTCTGCGTAACTAAGGGCAGTTCTAGAAACTAGCTAAAATTTGCTTATAATTGCCTGATTAATAATCATTCATGGAAAGGCATATGCTATTAAGCTATCAGCAACTCAGTAATCGCCCGCGTATTTTTAAAAAGTTAACTGGTTTGACCCTTGATGATTTTGAAACGATACACCAACAAGTGAAGTCATCACTTGATGATGAGTTTAGTAAGCTGGGAAGGCGCCCGAAACTCACCACGCACCATGATCGCCTTTTGCTTCTCATGATGTACTATCGCACTTATGTAACACATGAATTCTTAGGTTACTTTGTTGGTTTCTGAGAACTACCCAAAATTGTTATCTCCCTACCTGAACTGAATTCGATAATTCTTTTTGTTCTTCTTGAGAAACACTATTTTCTTTAAAAAATTGCTCTACTAAGTGATAGGTTAGAAGTTTTCTAATACCCTTCGCAATAAAGTGTCGTGTCACCTTGCCCTTACCATCTCCTAATTTAGCTAGCATAATTGCGTAATCGTCATAAGCTTTTTCCTTACCTATCTCATACAAATATGAGGCCACATAAAAACATACAGCCAGTAGATTTTGTATCCCTTTAAAATTTTTTATCTGCATATTTTCCCAGCCTAGTCCTTCCTTGAGAAATTTAAAAACATATTCAATTTTCGCACGAGATAGATAGGCTATGTATACCTCATACGCCTCATCAAAAGTCGTTACTTTTTTATTAGTTAATAGCAGCATGTCATTCTTAAAAATTCTCCTACCATCTCTGCCTGTAATTTGGATTTTAATTGCATTGATGTTCTCAAACTCTCCAAAATAAATAGTTATTTTTCCGTCTTGTACGCAATTCTTTCCAACTGTTAACTTTTGGAATTGCTTTTCGCCTTGAGCATCAAAATCAGCGTTAATCAGCTTAAGCTTTTTACCATCATCACCTCTACCTTCTATTGTTCTTGTTATTTTTGAGCGAATAATAAAGTCTTGATCTAGGTTTGTATCAATTAGTGAGAGATAGTCATTATCATCAAACTCTCTATCTAGAATATGGGTAATGGTTGCATCTTCATTCTTTGATTTTAGGCAGATTCCTATTTTTTCTATTTCACGAATAGACAGCAGCTTTTTATTAAAGTAATCACCAGATTCATAAAGACTCTTGGCCTCTTTATCTCCCTCAAATGGCTTTCCAGCCTCTATTTTCTTAATATGCTCAGCTTTTAAAAACTTAGGGTCTTTATTGCTGTAGCTTACATGCGATAGTAGATGCACAGCCTTATCACCAGGTACTAATGCAACTGCGTTATGCGTGCTGTAACCATTGATAATATCCCCGTCCAGACTCCTTACTTTACCTAGATTTTCAGTTTGCTTGCTATGTGGCTTTCTAATATCAGAAGGATCATGAAGAACATCAATTTTACTGGCGTGTGAAAGTTTTTCACAGCTCTGTTCTAGCAATACATCATTTGTTTTTATTGGATCTAAATCGGTGCTTTTATTTTCACCGGTAAGTGTACGAATCATCTTTTTATACTCATTGTTATCTTTTGATGAACTGAACAACTTACAACTACCTTCAGTTAATAGCTTTCCTACAATCGTCGATAGATTTTTTTAAAACAACTTTCCCAGTTAATTTTGAAAAAAGAGGGGCAGCGTAATCGGCGAAGTTTAACATTTATACTCATCTCGTTAGTCTTGTTAAAAAGACAAAGCATAGTCATTTTTACACAATATTTCAGCATTATTTTGCTGATTTAAATTTTGGGTAGTTTTCAGTTGGTTTGGATGACAGTAATGTCTGCCGCTTATTTAAACGCTTAGAACCCTTAGTGGCCAAGCATATTCATATTAAAAAAGACAGAACCCTAACGCTAGTGCGCCATCCTTTCTGTAAATTCCATTGACTTGCTGAAAATAAGCAGGCGACTCAGTCAGATTAGAAATTCCTTTTAAGGTAAACTTAACCAAAAAAGAGGAATGACAATGAGCTGCTATAAAAATGAGAACTTAATCGAAGAAGCCATACATGTTTTAGCGATGGAGGGGTTTGAAGCTTTACCTAAGCTTGTCTCCAGGTTGATGAATGAGGCTATGTTAATAGAAAGGGAGCGCCATTTAAATGCCAGTCCTTATGAGCGAACTGGCGATAGAAACGGATATGCGAACGGCTTTAAACCAAGGTTAATTAACACAGGTCAAGGTCAGCTTGAGCTACAGATACCGCAGGTTAGAGACTCCAATGAAGCCTTCTATCCATCAGTCTTAGAGCGAGGTGTACGCTCTGATAGAGCACTTAAGCTGGCTGTCGCTGAAATGTATGTGCATGGGGTTTCCACGCGCAAAGTTGAAAAGGTGCTAAAGCAACTCTGTGGAACAGATATTTCAAGCACAGAGGTAAGCCGTTGCGCTAAATTGTTGGATGAAGATTTAAAGAAATGGCGAAATAAGCCGTTAGGAAAGATAAAATATCTTTGGCTAGATGCACGTTATGAGAAGGTGCGCACTAGCGGCACAGTACAAGACTGTGCGGTATTGATAGCCTATGGCTTTGATGAATCAACCGGCAAGAGAACAGTGCTAGGTGTTTCTGTTGCGCTATCAGAGGCTGAGGTACATTGGCGTGATTTTCTTCAGCAGTTGGTTGAGCGAGGTATACATGGTATTGAGTTGATTACTAGCGACGCTCATACTGGCCTAAAAGCCGCTAGAAGAGCTGTGTTCCCCAGTGTTCCTTGGCAACGCTGCCAATTTCATTTGCAGCAAAATGCTCAGGCTCACATACCAAAGCGCTCAATGAAGGAACCAGTAGCTGAGGAGATTACAGCTATATTTAATGCCTCAAACATTCATGAGTCGGAAAGACTATTGGCTATGGCGGTAGATAAATATCAGCAAACAGCACCAGAGCTTTCTTCTTGGTTGGAAGTGAATATACCGGAGGGCTTAGTAGTGATGAACTTTGACAGGCCGCATCAAAAAAGATTAAGAACCAGTAACATAGCTGAGCGCGTAAACAGAGAGGTAAAAAGAAGGACGCATACAGTTGGAATTTTCCCTAATACTGAATCGTGCCTAAGGCTCGTATCAGCTGTTTTAGTGGAAATTGATGACCAGTGGAGCGGATCACCTAGATACTTAAGTTGAAGTGAATAATAAGGCTTCATAGGGTTTTAGGATAGATCATTCTTGTTCTTATTAACGAGATATAATTGCTATTACCTAAAAGTTAATAATTTATTTTGAGAGGAGAAAAATTTGAGGTATAAATAATTTTTTAGATTGATTAGCATAATTAATTTAAGATATTATGCGATGAGACAGGTACAATAGAGTGCCATTTAGAATTTTAAAGGTTTTTCTAAGTACTGAAGTTGGTTTTTACAGACAAAATAACGCTCTATAACCCTAACAGAAGATGCGGTTTGCGCTATATTAATGGATGTAACGGAGCAGCCTATTCAGCGCCCCAAAAAGAAGAAGCCACGTAAAGATTATTATTCTGGTAAAAAGAAAAGACATACTCAAAAGGTGGAGATAGCAATGAGTACATCCGGAAAAATAATCAACGTCTCTCAAACAATGCTTGGGAGGGTTCATGATATTAAGATCCGACAACGTGGCAGCCCACTGCCACCAGCAGAAAAATATGCTGATCTAGGATACCAAGGAATTCAACATACTGACCCCTTGGTTAACTTACCTCATAAAAAGCCCAAAGGCGGCAAATTAACTACTCAACAAAAAGAGGATAACCGTAATCACAGCAAGATCCGTATTAGGGTTGAACATCAATTCTCAAAATTTAAAAAATTCCGCATTCTTGGGGAGGTGTATAGGAATTTTCGCAGAAAACACAATATGAGATTTAATATTATTGCTGGGATTCTCAATCTTCAAGCCGGATTCTAAAACTACAAACGAGCATAAGCTCGCCCAGTATTTAGTTTCGCAGAAGGTCTAATTTAAATTAACCGCGGAAGAGTTTATTGCTCGATTTATTCAACACACTCCTGATGTTGGCTTTCGTATGGTGCGTTATTATGGGTTTCTTGCTAACCGGGTGCGAGGTGAGATGCTACCCAAAGTCAGACTCCTATTAGGTGAAACTGATCCAAACACACCCCAGGTCAATTACCGCACCTTAATGCAAAATAATTTTAACATTGACCCCTATGAATGTGTTCTATGCGGTAGCCAAATGTTTTTAGCTAACTGCTGGTATAGACAACCTAACCGTTACAAATTGCTATCAAAGCATCGTGAACTCGCCTTACTGAAAAAAATCTAATAACTTCCTAGGGGGGGGGTAGTCCGTCCAAAACAACAAATAACAGCTAGTTTTGGCTATTGTTTGTCATAACTAACCCTGCCCCACCACTAAATCGATTTTATAAAAAATACCTGTGCTAAAATTACTCATTTTAATTGGTGGTATTTTTACCAATTGACACATTGAAATTCCTTAATATCAAGCCGAGGAATGGCAACGCCGTGCGAATCAGTACCATGCCCTTTACGAAGCCGCTAACAATGAAGTCGATCGGTTGCGAGGGCTTTTTGAAAGTAACGATAACTCGCAATAAGCCTACAGCCAACTATGGGTTAAAGCCAAACCACTTTACGATGGCGCAGTAGGTAATACAAAATCTCATAGCGTTTCTCGCAATAGAATTTGTTTTTAATCGCATCGAGATGATTTTCCACGCCTCGCAGCGAAATCCCTAAGGCTTGCGCCATCGCTTCAGTGGTTAACCCCTCAAACAATAACGCAATCACCTGCTTTTGGCGTGCGGTTAGGATCACATCGACTTCCTCACTAAAGCGCAGCTCAGGCGGCTTTAACGGTGGAAAAGTGACGGGTTGTAGTTCCCCTAAGTACGGCAATTGCTGAAACACCGAATAAACCCGCGCCATGTCTCGCCCCAATTGTTTCGTCCACAGCTCAATCTCACCCAGCACCGCTAAATAATCACTGTTCACGACCGGATCCGGTTGCCGGCTTGCCAACCAAAAGCCTCGCCAATACCCCTGACAATCCCACTCAAAGCGTAATAACAGGTGATAAAGACCAATTGGCTCAAACTGCTTGGCAAGCTGTTGTAAAACCGGAGGTAACGGTGACGCCAGTGTAACAAAATAAAAGCGATCTTGCGCGAGGGGGACAGCATTCACTAAGTCTGGTACGTTAAACCAACTGTCCGCTTGTAGGTAGAGTGTTTTTAAAAAGGTAAAATCCGAGCAAAAGCAACGCCATTGGCCGGTTGCATAGAGTTCGGTATACGCGACAAAGTCCACTGGCCAGTCCGGTAAGGCGGTTTGTTCGGCGCTTTTAAAAGCGCTTCTCAGTTTTCTCACAACTCGATAAGGGTTCATCATTGATCTTGTTGAGTGATTCGTCGGCATTACCACAAGGAGTTTTTTAGTATGAAGAAGTGTAACAAGTCCTTTCCCTTTTTACCCTGTGCACTAAGTGTGGTCATTTGCTTACTTATGGCGAGCTTAATTGGTTGGGTAACAACAGATCATACCAGCACTTGGTATGAGACACTCCGTAAACCGGTTTTTAATCCGCCTGCCTTTGTGTTTGCACCGGTTTGGACTGTGCTTTATTTCATGATTGGGGTTGTTGGCGGTTACCTTTGGCAACAGCGACACACTCAGCGAAAGCTTTTTTTCTGGTTTTTGGTGCAATTAGGGCTGAATTTTCTGTGGTCCTTTGTCTTTTTTTTAGGAAAATCCTTGGTTCTGTCGCAAATTAATGGTTATTTGATATAATACCGACCAAATTTAGCATTGAATAATAATGGAGTTATTATGGCGATTAGTTTTAAAGGAAGACATTTCCCGCTAGTGCGCCATCCTTTCTGTAAATTCCATTGACTTGCTGAAAATAAGCAGGCGACTCAGTCAGATTAGAAATTCCTTTTAAGGTAAACTTAACCAAAAAAGAGGAATGACAATGAGCTGCTATAAAAATGAGAACTTAATCGAAGAAGCCATACATGTTTTAGCGATGGAGGGGTTTGAAGCTTTACCTAAGCTTGTCTCCAGGTTGATGAATGAGGCTATGTTAATAGAAAGGGAGCGCCATTTAAATGCCAGTCCTTATGAGCGAACTGGCGATAGAAACGGATATGCGAACGGCTTTAAACCAAGGTTAATTAACACAGGTCAAGGTCAGCTTGAGCTACAGATACCGCAGGTTAGAGACTCCAATGAAGCCTTCTATCCATCAGTCTTAGAGCGAGGTGTACGCTCTGATAGAGCACTTAAGCTGGCTGTCGCTGAAATGTATGTGCATGGGGTTTCCACGCGCAAAGTTGAAAAGGTGCTAAAGCAACTCTGTGGAACAGATATTTCAAGCACAGAGGTAAGCCGTTGCGCTAAATTGTTGGATGAAGATTTAAAGAAATGGCGAAATAAGCCGTTAGGAAAGATAAAATATCTTTGGCTAGATGCACGTTATGAGAAGGTGCGCACTAGCGGCACAGTACAAGACTGTGCGGTATTGATAGCCTATGGCTTTGATGAATCAACCGGCAAGAGAACAGTGCTAGGTGTTTCTGTTGCGTTATCAGAGGCTGAGGTACATTGGCGTGATTTTCTTCAGCAGTTGGTTGAGCGAGGTATACATGGTATTGAGTTGATTACTAGCGACGCTCATACTGGCCTAAAAGCCGCTAGAAGAGCTGTGTTCCCCAGTGTTCCTTGGCAACGCTGCCAATTTCATTTGCAGCAAAATGCTCAGGCTCACATACCAAAGCGCTCAATGAAGGAACCAGTAGCTGAGGAGATTACAGCTATATTTAATGCCTCAAACATTCATGAGTCGGAAAGACTATTGGCTATGGCGGTAGATAAATATCAGCAAACAGCACCAGAGCTTTCTTCTTGGTTGGAAGTGAATATACCGGAGGGCTTAGTAGTGATGAACTTTGACAGGCCGCATCAAAAAAGATTAAGAACCAGTAACATAGCTGAGCGCGTAAACAGAGAGGTAAAAAGAAGGACGCATACAGTTGGAATTTTCCCTAATACTGAATCGTGCCTAAGGCTCGTATCAGCTGTTTTAGTGGAAATTGATGACCAGTGGAGCGGATCACCTAGATACTTAAGTTGAAGTGAATAATAAGGCTTCATACGGTTTTAGGATAGATCATTCTTGTTCTTATTAACGAGATATAATTGCTATTACCTAAAAGTTAATAATTTATTTTGAGAGGAGAAAAATTTGAGGTATAAATAATTTTTTAGATTGATTAGCATAATTAATTTAAGATATTATGCGATGAGACAGGTACAATAGAGTGCCATTTAGAATTTTAAAGGTTTTTCTAAGTACTGAAGTTGGTTTTTACAGACAAAATAACGCTCTATCCATTTCCCCAAAGAGATTATTTTAACAGCAGTACGCTGGAAGCTTGCGTACCCATTAAGTTACCGAAATATTGAAGAGCTCATGGAAGAACGTGGTGTTAGCGTTGATCACTCTACAGTACAAAAATGGGTGGTTCGCTATGCGCCCCAGCTTGAGCAAGAGTTTCGTAAAAGCAAGCGCAAACTTGCTGATAGTTGGAAGATGGATGAAACTTATATTAAGGTCAATGGCAAGCAAGTTTATCTTTATCGTGCAGTTGATAAGTACGGTAACACCGTTGATTTTATGCTGTCAGAGAAGCGTGATCGTAAGGCAGTTCTAGCTTTTTTTAATAAAGCGATTGGATCAAGCGGGTTACCCAAAAAGGTTAACATTGATAAAAGTGGTGCAAATACAGCAGCGTTGGAAAGACTCAATACCTTATTATTTTTATCTGGATTCTGGTTTGCGATGGTCGAGGTTAGGCGCATTAAATACCTCAATAATCTGGTCGAACAAGACCATCGATCGATAAAGCGTATCACGAAATATACACTGGGTTTTAAAAAGTTGTGAGCTTGCGGTAAGTATGTGTGAACCAATAAGTTGGATAAGGTAAACTTTCGTTGCCGAGTACTTTATTGGGCTTGATAATTATCCATTATCTTCATTAACCTATTGACTTAGAAAAGAAAATTATTTTATTGTGACGACAGTTTCTTACGCATCACGTGAAATAATTATGCCAACCGCAACTGAAATACCGGATATAGCGACTAAATCAGAGCATGAAATTGCAGAATTTCGTGCTCGCTTGAATCAGTCCAATCTTGGTGATGAGGATAAGGAGCTTGCAGGTGGTTGTTTGGACCTTGCTCTTTGGTTGCCCGAGGTGCTTCAACAGCAGAAAATTACAATTAAACAATTACGTGAACTTATTTTTGGAGCTGACAGTAATCAGTCACCCAAGAAGAATCAGGAGAATAAGGGCCAAGAATCTGAAAGTAATATTGAGGGTGTTGGCAATAACTCTGACGATAATACATCAGGCAATAAAAAAGGTGATAGTCAATCAGATAAGAAAGGGAAATCCGGTCATGGCAGGCGAGGTAATCAGGATTACCGGAATGCCACTGATGTTTATTGCCATGTTGCTGACCATGCATGTGGCGATGCCTGTCCTGGAGGATGTGGTGGGAAACTGTATAAGGTTAAAAAAGCCGGTGTAGTTATTCGTATAACTGGCAACTCATTAGGCACGGCAACACGGTATCATTTGGAAAAGCTTCGCTGCGCCTTGTGTGGGCTTATTATCACTGCCCAGTTACCCACGGATGTTAGGAAGCAACCAAAGTATGACGCTAAGTTTAAAGCAATGCTGTGCTTGCAAAAGTATTACATTGGCGTGCCTTTTTACCGTCAAGAAAAGTTCCAAGAGTTACTAGGCTTTCCGTTACCCTCAAGTACACAGTTCGAGCTTTGTGAGCAGGTGGCTGATATCGGCTATCGTGTGCTTGATGTTTTAGAACAGTATGGCGCGAACGGTGATATTATTCAGCATGATGACACATTCGCAAAGATACTTTCGATACTATCTGATAACAAGGCGGACCTTAATAAACCAAGAAAAGGGATGTATACAACAGCCATTTTAAGCAAGACTATTGGTGCTCACCAGGGGGTGCTGCCTCTATATAATGTAGGCTATATTACTGCTGGCACGCCAAAATCATTGACCTTCTCCCAAAACTGATCCCATCTGCCTTTAGTCTTTACTAGTGTTCTCAAGCATAAAACGATTTTCATTCCCTTGTCTTTCCAGCGCATTCCTGATCCCCTTAATCTTTGTTTAACAATTGTTTTACATGCTGCTTCAGTGACGCCAGAGCCAATTGGTGCATTCTGCTTAATCAAATTATGATACGACATTCGCTTTTCTTTAATATTATTTTCAAAATACGTAATTGTTCCTTCTAGCTTTTCTCTAAGCGATTTATTCAGTTTTTTATTTACATGCTCTTTAAGCTCAGCAAGTATTCTACCTGCCGCACCTTTCTTGTGCTTTAAGTCATGACATCGCTCTTGGAGCCAAACATCACGCTCATCTCTTTCAGATTTTTTGGTAAATATTGCCTTTGATGCTTCACCGAGATATTCAGTTGCATGCCAAAAATCTAAAATTTGCGTATCAGTATGTTTTTTTAGAAATGGCCAATTATTTTTTGCTCCATCAGCAACGCCAATTGTTTTAGCATCAGGGTAATATTTCTTTTTCAGCTTTATTTCCTTTTCAAGCCTATTAAAGAATTCATCTTTTCCATATTCTGGTGATGCTGCAACGTAGGTTGTGTGCAGGCGTGCACCATGCTTATCATACATGGAAATAGTTCCAACCATGCTCTCTCTATAACCATCATCAACGGTGAGGACATATGCACCATCTAAGCTAATGCTTAGCATCTCAACGCCTGCATCAAGCTTTGGCTCTTCATATTCCCACTCAGCCTCTTTGGCTTGTGCAATACCGCCAACAAAATCAGTTGCCCGTTGCAAGTATGAATGTGAGATTTTACGGTTATGATTGACCTTGAGATCATCAATAACACTAGGAGCAGGTAAGTTTGAGTATTTATGTGAGATTATTTTTGCAAATCGCGGTGTTGATCCTTGGATAATTCTAGCCTTATCTTCTAAAGGACAAAAGATCTTCCCGCCTTTAGAGGTTTGATAAACATAACGCTTAACTCGAGCAACTCCATAAGGCGTTTGGTAATTTGCTTCATCTCTACTTCGTGCTGTTAGCTTTATTTTTCCAACATGGATAGGAGAGCCATCTGCATCAAACTTACTTAATGCTTTTTCAGTGGCTAATGTTCCAACCTCATTAAGCCCATCAAGAATTGCGTCCTCACATTCAAGCATAGATCCTTTTAGTGGAAGCTTGAGTTCAATAGTTAATTCATTATTTTCATCAGAGATAATTCTAGCTGACATCCAAACACCATCCTTCATCATGTTAAAGTGTATATTATGCTATATATTCTACATTATATAAAGGCAGCACCCTCACCAGGTTGCTATATTTTATGCAGGCGAGCATCACGGCGGCGAAAACTTATCACAACTATTAGCAAACAGGGTGGCTGAAAAAAAGAAGGTGATTCAAATGTGTGATGCGTTAGCAGCCAACATGCCGAAAGAGTTACAAACTATCATCTGCAATTGCTTAGCTCATGGTTTTAGAAAGTTTCGTGATTTACTTGAATATTATCCTGAGCCTTGTTTGCACGTTATGCAAATCCTGGGTGAGGTTTATCGAAATGATGAGCAAACAAAGCAAATGGACCCACATCAACGCTTACTTTATCATCGAAAGCATAGCAAACCATTGATGCTTAAACTGCATGGTTGGCTCAATAAGCAATTATCTAACAAAGTGGTAGAACCAAATAGTCACCTTGGTAAGGCGATGAAGTATATGTTAAAGCACTGGAAAAAGCTTCGGCGATTCTTAACGACACCAGGAGCGCCACTAGATAACAACATTGTCGAGGCGATACTAAAGATTCCTATTCGCATTAGAAAAGCTGCAATGTTTTATAAAACTCAGCATGGCGCTAACATCGGTAGCATCTTATTATCTCTTATTGTTACAGCTCAATTGTGCGGGGAAAACCCACTCGATTACTTAGTTGCCTTGCAGGAAAATAAATCAAGTGTTTTTAAGGATCCCTCCTTATGGTTGCCATGGAATTACCAGATTGAAGATAAAGGAGGTTTGGTCGATGAAGAGGCCGCTTGACTTATTACAGGAGGTTGACTAGCGAGCCTTCTCCATGGCTCACCGAGATGACTAGTGATAGGGTTACCTTGGTTAAGCAGAATCATTAGCTGCGTGCTATCGATATGGTACGTGGCTGAGTGGGAGTTTGGCCACCATTGTAACTTTCCTTGCGAAAAACGCTTTAGACAAAGCCAGAATCCATTGCCATCATAAACTAGAAGTTTCACTGAGGTACGGCGGCTATTCGTAAAAGCAAAGACCGTACCAGAGAATGGATCCTCACCCAGCCGTTGCTGGCAAAGCGCAACTAAAGCATCAATACCCTTTCTAAAATCGATAGAGCGTTATTTTGTCTGTAAAAACCAACTTCAGTACTTAGAAAAACCTTTAAAATTCTAAATGGCACTCTATTGTACCTGTCTCATCGCATAATATCTTAAATTAATTATGCTAATCAATCTAAAAAATTATTTATACCTCAAATTTTTCTCCTCTCAAAATAAATTATTAACTTTTAGGTAATAGCAATTATATCTCGTTAATAAGAACAAGAATGATCTATCCTAAAACCCTATGAAGCCTTATTATTCACTTCAACTTAAGTATCTAGGTGATCCGCTCCACTGGTCATCAATTTCCACTAAAACAGCTGATACGAGCCTTAGGCACGATTCAGTATTAGGGAAAATTCCAACTGTATGCGTCCTTCTTTTTACCTCTCTGTTTACGCGCTCAGCTATGTTACTGGTTCTTAATCTTTTTTGATGCGGCCTGTCAAAGTTCATCACTACTAAGCCCTCCGGTATATTCACTTCCAACCAAGAAGAAAGCTCTGGTGCTGTTTGCTGATATTTATCTACCGCCATAGCCAATAGTCTTTCCGACTCATGAATGTTTGAGGCATTAAATATAGCTGTAATCTCCTCAGCTACTGGTTCCTTCATTGAGCGCTTTGGTATGTGAGCCTGAGCATTTTGCTGCAAATGAAATTGGCAGCGTTGCCAAGGAACACTGGGGAACACAGCTCTTCTAGCGGCTTTTAGGCCAGTATGAGCGTCGCTAGTAATCAACTCAATACCATGTATACCTCGCTCAACCAACTGCTGAAGAAAATCACGCCAATGTACCTCAGCCTCTGATAACGCAACAGAAACACCTAGCACTGTTCTCTTGCCGGTTGATTCATCAAAGCCATAGGCTATCAATACCGCACAGTCTTGTACTGTGCCGCTAGTGCGCACCTTCTCATAACGTGCATCTAGCCAAAGATATTTTATCTTTCCTAACGGCTTATTTCGCCATTTCTTTAAATCTTCATCCAACAATTTAGCGCAACGGCTTACCTCTGTGCTTGAAATATCTGTTCCACAGAGTTGCTTTAGCACCTTTTCAACTTTGCGCGTGGAAACCCCATGCACATACATTTCAGCGACAGCCAGCTTAAGTGCTCTATCAGAGCGTACGCCTCGCTCTAAGACTGATGGATAGAAGGCTTCATTGGAGTCTCTAACCTGCGGTATCTGTAGCTCAAGCTGACCTTGACCTGTGTTAATTAACCTTGGTTTAAAGCCGTTCGCATATCCGTTTCTATCGCCAGTTCGCTCATAAGGACTGGCATTTAAATGGCGCTCCCTTTCTATTAACATAGCCTCATTCATCAACCTGGAGACAAGCTTAGGTAAAGCTTCAAACCCCTCCATCGCTAAAACATGTATGGCTTCTTCGATTAAGTTCTCATTTTTATAGCAGCTCATTGTCATTCCTCTTTTTTGGTTAAGTTTACCTTAAAAGGAATTTGGGTGCTGCCTCTATATAATGTAGGCTATATTGCTGCTGGCACGCCAAAATCATTGACCTTCTCCCAAAACTGATCCCATCTGCCTTTAGTCTTTACTAGTGTTCTCAAGCATAAAACGATTTTCATTCCCTTGTCTTTCCAGCGCATTCCTGATCCGCCTAATCTTTGTTTAACAATTGTTTTACATGCTGCTTCAGTGACGCCAGAGCCAATTGGTGCATTCTGCTTAATCAAATTATGATACGACATTCGCTTTTCTTTAATATTATTTTCAAAATACGTAATTGTTCCTTCTAGCTTTTCTCTAAGCGATTTATTCAGTTTTTTATTTAGATGCTCTTTAAGCTCAGCAAGTATTCTACCTGCCGCACCTTTCTTGTGCTTTAAGTCATGACATCTCTCTTCGAGCCAAACATCACGCTCATCTCTTTCAGATTTTTTGGTAAATACTGCCTTTGATGCTTCGCCGAGATATTCAGTTGCATGCCAAAAATCTAAAATTTGCGTATCAGTATGTTTTTTTAGAAATGGCCAATTATTTTTTGCTCCATCAGCAACGCCAATTGTTTTAGCATCAGGGTAATATTTCTTTTTCAGCTTTATTTCCTTTTCAAGCCTATTAAAGAATTCATCTTTTCCATATTCTGGTGATGCTGCAACGTAGGTTGTGTGCAGGCGTGCACCATGCTTATCATACATGGAAATAGTTCCAACCATGCTCTCTCTATAACCATCATCAACGGTGAGAACATATGCACCATCTAAGCTAATACTTAGCATCTCAATGCCTGCATCAAGCTTTGGCTCTTCATATTCCCACTCAGCCTCTTTGGCTTGTGCAATACCGCCAACAAAATCAGTTGCCCGTTGCAAGTATGAATGTGAGATTTTACGGTTATGATTGACCTTGAGATCATCAATAACACTAGGAGCAGGTAAGTTTGAGTATTTATGTGAGATTATTTTTGCAAATCGCGGTGTTGATCCTTGGATAATTCTAGCCTTATCTTCTAAAGGACAAAAGATCTTCCCGCCTTTAGAGGTTTGATAAACATAACGCTTAACTCGAGCAACTCCATAAGGCGTTTGGTAATTTGCTTCATCTCTACTTCGTGCTGTTAGCTTTATTTTTCCAACATGGATAGGAGAGCCATCTGCATCAAACTTACTTAAAGCTTTTTCAGTGGCTAATGTTCCAACCTCATTAAGGCCGTCAAGAATTGCATCCTCACATTCAAGCATGGATCCTTTTAGTGGAAGCTTGAGCTCAATAGTTAATTCATTATTTTCATCAGAGAGAATTCTAGCTAACATCCAAACACCATCCGTAATCAAGTTAAAGTGTATATTATGCTATATTTTCTACATTATATAAAGGCAGCACCCAGGAATTTCTAATCTGACTGAGTCGCCTGCTTATTTTCAGCAAGTCAATGGAATTTACAGAAAGGATGGCGCACTAGCCTAAAATCAGCAGGTCTGACTGATAACAATAGCCTCATTTGAGGCGTGAATTGCAGCATACACTACCCCTTGCAAAAAGTAAGAATCAGATTAATGGTTTCAGCATACTCCGGCTTAGGCAGATGTAACACGACGCCATCAGTTCTTGTAATGCTAATCAGTTGCTGTGAAAGCACAACTGAATCCTGAATAGTGGCTTCAACAAAACATTCATCGGCTTGGTCATCATCAGAATTGGCAACTGATGTACTGCTGGCTAATAATTCTTTTTCATTAATTTTTTTGTTGAGCCGTTTAGAGCTGATTGATAATCGTTCAGTAATGTCCTTTTTTGTATAAGCAGGATAGAGCGCAATAATTTTCACCCAAAGGTCTTCTGGAATCTCCCATGGCTCTTTTGATGATGAACGCCATGACTTGAGCGATTGAGCAATATTATCTAGTGTTGAAGGTGTTGCTGACTTGGGTGTAACGACTTTTTTATCAAATGTTTTGCCAAACATAATAGGACCTTTCTAAATAGTTTTACTATCGGTCCTTTAGGATAAAGTAACTAGCTGACCTAATGCACACATGCTTGCCGCAAGCTCACATTAGCTCTGGCAAATTCTCAAACTTTCAAACACTCCGCTGGGCAATCACTATTACAAGGACTAATCACCAACACCACCAATCCTAAAATGCTATTATTCCTAGTCGCGTTATTCACTCAGTTTGTCAGACCTCACACTCCAATTAGCATTCAATTGCTCTATGCATTTTCATTAGTTTGCATTGAGTTTATTTGGTTCGCTTTCGTCGCCATATTACTTACCCACCCCTTGCTAAAAAAACGCTACGAGAAACTAACCTACTGGATAGAAAAAGCAGCAGGATTAATTTTTATTGTTATCGCGGGGAGTTTGGTTTTTTTCTAAGGCTTTTATCGTTAGAAGCAAACTAAGGAACTTATTCTGAACAACAAAAGCCTCTCATAACAAAATTGCATCAACGATTCAAACTTTACTAAGGTTAGGTTATCAATTACTTAGCTCAAATATCTACCATAAAAAAACCAAACCAATAAAAAGTTGCGCCAGCAACAACTTTAATGCCAAACTACTTTTTCAGTCTCCACTCTCCTGGTGGAGAGTCTGCCAGGGAGCGGTGGAACTGGAGACTGAGCTTTCTTTTAGGTTTTTTTATGCCGGACAAACAACACCCAGCACCGCCGGACGACTTGCACCAGTTACTGAGCACAAATCAATTGGCTGATTTGCTAAACAGCACTTAGCTAACCAGGCAAAGGCTACTGCTTCTAACCAGTCTGCGCTAATATCACCTTGCTTATCGATGGGCTCACACGTATAACTTGCACCCAAGCAAGCCTGCAAACGTTCAATTAAAAATATATTGTTAGCGCCACCACCACTTAATAAAACTTGTGCTTGTGGAGTTAACTGTTTAATAGTCACCGCAACTGAAACAGCTGTTAACTCCAATAAGGTCGCTTGAATATCAACTGGCAAAAGTGTTTGTACACTAAATTGTTCTAGCCAAGCTAAATTAAAGTGCTCAGTACCTGTACTCTTAGGATAAGGCTTAGCAAAATAACTATCTGCTAAGAGATTAGTTAACAACTCTCTATCAACACAACCACTACGCGCCCAATCGCCATTCATATCATAAGCTCTACCATGATGCTGTTGACACCACGCATCAAGCAACACATTAGCCGGTCCTGTATCAAACCCCACCATTTGCTCAGATCCAGCCGGCAAATAAGTAATATTAGCGATACCACCCAAGTTAAGAACAACTCGATCTTGTGTTGTATCACGATAGAATTGTGCATGAAAAGCAGGTGTTAACGGAGCACCTTGCCCACCCAACGCAATGTCTTTACGACGAAAGTCTGCCACCGTGATAATACCTGTTTGTGCAGCAATAATATTGGGATCACCTATTTGATAGGTAAACGGAAACCTTAAACTAGGGCAATGGCGAATAGTTTGACCATGACTCCCAATAGCTGCAACCTCATTACTCCCAACTCCAGCTATTAATAACAGCTCCCTCACTGCTTGCGCAAATAACTCACCTAACTGCGTATCAAGTTGCCCCATTTGATTAATTTCATCTTCAGCACTTACTGCCAAGTGATGAATCTGCTGACGCAAAACAACAGGCAAAGACAAGTTAAGCGTCGCAAGCAATTTAGGGAAGGAAGAGGAAAAGTCAACCAGCGCTGCATCTATTGCATCAGCGCTGGTTCCAGACATTAAACCAATATAATAGTCAGACTTAGGCGTCAGCATCTTCTTTGCGACGCAAGAAAGCAGGAATATCAAGATAGTCGACATCATGCACTGAAGCATCACTGGCTTTCTTAGGTTTTGCTTGTTGACGCATCACAGTTGGCTTTTCTAAGCGCTCATAATCCATTGTGCCATCTGGCTTTTTGTTTTCGATGATTTCTTCTGCAGGTTGAGCTAATGCTATACCACCAGTCTCTTCATCATTAAGCCCAGTTATAACTACAGTCACTCGCATCTCATCAGCTAAATCTGGATCGATAACTGTACCAACAACCACAGTAGCATTTTCACTAATAAAGCCTTTTACGACATCGCCAACCATTTCAAACTCACCGATCGACATATCCAAACCAGCGGTAATATTAACCAGCACGCCTTTAGCACCACTTAACTTAATATCATCTAGCAATGGGCTAGAAATAGCTGCTTCGGCCGCAGTACGAGCACGTTCCTCACCATTTGCTGAACCGGTACCCATCATAGCCATACCCATTTCAGACATTACCGTACGCACATCAGCAAAATCGACATTAATTAAACCAGGGCGAGTAATCAGCTCAGCAATACCCTGTACTGCACCCAATAGAACATTATTGGCTGCTTTAAAGGCATCAAGCAAGGAAACTGATTTACCCAATACTGCTAATAGACGGTTATTAGGAATAGTAATTAATGAATCGACATTCTCAGCTAAAGCACGAATTCCTTCTTCAGCAATACCTAAACGCACTTTACCTTCAAAAGAAAACGGTTTAGTAACTACAGCAACGGTTAAAATACCTAGCTCTTTGGCAATTTGAGCAACAACTGGCGCAGCGCCAGTTCCTGTTCCACCACCCATACCTGCAGTGATAAAGACCATATCAGCACCATCAAGCACTTCGCGAATACGCTCACGATCTTCTTCTGCTGCTTCGCGGCCTACGGTAGGGTTGGCACCAGCACCAAGTCCTTTAGTGATATCATTACCAATTTGTAAGATAGTTCTCGCACTAGAGTTTTTGAGTGCTTGCGCATCCGTATTGGCACAAATAAAATCTACCCCTTCGATGGTCTGAAACACCATATGCTCCACGGCGTTACCACCGCCACCACCGATACCAATCACTTTAATTACTGCACTTTGCGGTATGTTATCTACCAGTTCGAACATGACTATCTCCCACCCGACTTTACTGATCAATATAGTATCAGCTTTTTTGGCGAGGTACAGCTAAAAATTCACCGACAAACACTTTCTATCAAGCAAAACACTTATGCAACATTGCTTGGCACTAATCAGGAAAAGAAAAAAGGTAAAGGTTGCTAAACCCCGGGGCTTAAATCAAAAATTACCCTGGAACCACCCCTTCATGCGTGACCAAACAGATTTCACACTTTTACCGCGATGAGACTTGGCCACTATAGCAGTAGGATCATGCTGCTGCTGATGACCATAAAGCAACAAGCCAACTGCGGTGGCATAAACAGGGTTTTTTACCACATCGGCAAGCCCGGTGACTTTTTCGGGGATACCTAAACGTACCGGAATTTGAAAAACACGCTCGGCCAGTTCAACGCCACCATCAATCTGGCTCGCACCACCCGTTAACACAATGCCTGAAGCAATAAGATCTTCAAAGCCACTACGGCGCAGCTCAGCTCTCACTAACATAAATAATTCTTCATAACGTGGTTCACAAACCTCAGCCAGTAACTTACGCGCAATCTGTCGTGGTTCACGATGGCCAACAGAAGGTACTTCAATAGCATCCTCATCATCAACCAGCTCTGCCAAACAACAAGCATGATGGCGCTTTAAGCTTTCCGCATTTTGGGTTGGCGTACGCAAAGCTATCGCCAAATCATTAGTAACCTGATCACCTGCAATCGGGATAACAGCAGAATGACGAATGGCACCTTCTATAAAGATAGCAATATCTGTTGTACCACCACCAATATCAATCAAACAAACGCCTAGCTTTTTTTCATCTTCCGTTAACACTGCATAACTTGAGGCCAATTGCTCCAAAATGATGTCACTTGCTTGGATATTGCAACGCTCTACACACTTAATAATATTTTGTGCTGCACTTACCGCACCCGTTGCAATATGAACCTTCGCCTCCAGTCGTACACCCGACATACCAATAGGTTCACGAATACCATCTTGATTATCGATAATAAACTCTTGCGGCAAAATATGAAGAATCTTTTGATCTGCAGGAATAGCAACTGCGCGTGCGGCGTCGATTACACGATCCAAGTCAGCTTGAGTGACCTCTTGACCACGAATAGCAACAATGCCATGCGAGTTAAACCCTTTAATATGGCTACCAGCAATACCTGTATAGGCAGAATGGATCTGACAACCCGCCATTAACTCAGCTTCTTCCACTGCGCGTTGAATGGATTGTACGGTTGATTCGATATTAACAACCACGCCTCGTTTTAAACCTTTTGAAGGATGTGAACCGATGCCCACCACATGCACCTTTCCTTCATCACTCACTTCACCAATAATCGTTACAATCTTTGAGGTTCCAATATCAATCCCAACGATCAATTCCTTTTCCTGCTGTTTTTTTGCCATTAGTTTGATCCCCAGCGCACTGCCATACCATTTGGATATTGTAAATCTACTTCTTCTGCTCGTTTAGCCTTAGAGGCAAAGACTTTATCATAAACTTTCACAAAACGTTGCAATCTAGTCAAGATATCTTCTTGTCCAAGCACAATTTTTAAGCCATTATTTAGCACCATGGACCAATCACCGTCTGCACGCAAGGTAATTTGAGCAATTTGTAAGTTAATTGGCAACAAAACTCGTGAGAACTGCTGATAGTAATCATAGACCTCTAGTGCTTTACCTTGCGGACCATGAAACTGGGGTAAATTTTCCTGTTGCGCTAATCGCATTGTCAGCGGAAAAGTTTCTGCATAATCATTAAGTAAGTAATCTTTATTCCAAATTGCCACGATATGCTGGGGAGCTAAGGTAATAAAAAGCGCATTAGGCCATTTGCGCTGCACCTCAACAAAAGCAACCCAAGGAATTTGTGACAAGCTATTAACGATTGGAGTTAGCTTTTGGGTTATTAAACCTTCATTCAACAAAGGTTCTACTGTTCGCTTAACTTGCTGCTGATAAACCTGTGGAGCACCTTCTACCTCGACTCGTGTAATAGGGAGCGTACTGGGCTGGTTAAGCCAGTAAGCAATACCTAGGCTAATCACCACCACAATGACTACTATTAGTAATAGTAAAAGCCTGTTATTTGACTTTCTTGGCTCTTGTTCTGTCATGCTACCTCGCTTGTTGCTAAGATCTTCACTACCAGATCAGGAAAATCGATTCCTACCTCTCTTGCTGCCTTAGGCAATAAGCTAGTTGCTGTCATACCTGGTACGGTATTAGCCTCAATCAACCAAAATTGCCCTTCTATATCACGCATAAAATCCACGCGCCCCCAACCTTTACAACCGAGTAAGTTATAAGCTTGTTTAGCAAGCCGCTTAATCTCTTTCTCACTCCCTTCATCAAGGTCACTAGGGCAATCATAGACTGTCGAGTGTACAATATACTTAGCCTCATAGTCATAAAATTCACGTGGTGTACTAATTTTTATAGAAGGAAAGGCCACTTCTTCAACTAAAGCAACGGTGTACTCTCCACCTTCAACCCATCGCTCAGCAAGCACTTCATCATGATATTGTCTAGCCAGCTTAACTGCAGCAGCAAGCTCATCATAGCTTTTCACTTTACTCACACCACAGCTTGAACCTTCATGGATGGGTTTAACACAAAGTGGCAATGACAACTGCTGCTTTACTTTTTCTAAATCAGAATTCTGACAAATACGAATAAAATCAGGCGTAGGTAAGCCATTAGCTCGCCAAACCCACTTTGAACGCAATTTATCCATTGCTAAAGCACTTGCCGCAACGCCACTACCACAATAAGGAATCGCTAAAAAGTCTAATACTGCCTGCATGCTACCATCTTCACCACCACGACCATGCAAAACGTTAAAAGCCCTGTCAAACTGCCCTTGCTGTAGAACCTGTACTATATCAGGCCCCACATCAATACCATGCGCATCAACTCCCTTAGCTCTCAGCCCTTCCAATACTGCCTTACCACTATTGAGTGACACTTCCCGTTCTGCAGAGAGCCCACCATATAAAACTGCAACTTTACCAAAAGCCTTCATAAAGCCTCTCCAACAATGTGTACTTCACGCACTAGCTCGACACCACACTTATTCTTTACCTGCTCAGCAACATATTTAATTAGCTGCTCAACATCATGCGCTGAAGCACCCTCATCATTAACAATAAAATTGGCATGTTTAGGTGAAACACATGCGCCACCTACTCGATATCCCTTTAACCCACAAGCTTCAATTAAACGCGCAGAATAATCGCCAGGAGGATTTCTAAAAACCGAACCGCCATTAGGTAAATTAGTTGGCTGGCTCGCATTACGCTTTGCCAACATGGTTTTAATTTCATTTAAAGAGTCTACTTTATCACCTGGAATGAGTTTAAAGACTGCTGCTAAAAACCACTCGTCCTCTGGGCTCGTCACGGCACGATATTCGATCTTATACTCAGCAGGAGGTCGTTGTTTACGCTCCCCGCCACGAGTCAACACTTCAACCGATTCAACAAAATCCCAAGTCTCACCCCCATAGGCGCCAGCATTCATTCGCAAAGAACCACCTACTGTACCCGGAATTCCAGCAAAAAACTCCAACCCTCGCAGCCCCTGCCTAGCACAAAACCGTGCCGCTTGAGCACAAGATAGCCCTGCTTCGGCACGCACATGGCAAGCATCAATAATATCAAGCTCTGTTAACATTCCTTGCGTAACAACGACACTGCCTTTCAACCCCTTATCACGAACCAACGTATTACTACCTAAGCCTAACCAGGTAATTGGTTCATCACTGGGGAGTTGTTTTAGAAAGCTAAGCAAATCATCCACATCAACAGGACGATACAAACGTTCAACAGGGCCGCCTATCTTCCAAGAGCTGTACTTTGCTAAAGGCTCATTCTCACAATAAACTCCTCTGAGCTTGGAGATATCAACCATTACTTTTTTCCACTTCTTTGCTAGCTATTAACTCGCGTGCCAATACACCAATATTCCCAGCACCGGAAAATACAACTAAATCATCATCTAACAATACTTGGTCAAGTATTTTACCTAACTCTTTGTTATCAGTTACAAAGATAGGATCTAACTTGCCGCGCTGGCGAATACTACGACACAAACTTCTCGAGTCAGCATGAGGGATGGGCTTTTCACCAGCTGTATAAACTCTCAACATAACGAGCACATCAACTTCTTCTGCCAGCACATCAACAAAATCCTCAAACAAATCACGAGTTCGCGTATACCGATGCGGCTGAAATACAAAAACTAAACGATTATTAGGCATACTTTGCCTGGCTGCTTTAATTGTTGCAGCTAGTTCACGCGGATGATGGGCATAGTCATCAATTGCCAGAGCCTGCCCATGACCAAACTTATAAAAACCTAGCGACTGAAAACGCCTGCCTACTCCGGCAAAGTCTTTAAGCGCTTGGCTAATCACTTCATCACTAACACCTAGTTCCATTGCAACGCAAATCGCTGATAAAGCATTTAAGACGTTATGTTCACCAGGTAAGTTTAAAGTAACTTCTAGCGGTGAAGTTGATTTCTTACGCAATACAGTAAACTGCATCTGCATCCCGACAGCCTTTACATCAACTGCTCGTACATCCGCCCCTTTGTTAAAGCCATAGGTTAAAGTAGGTCTAGCAATGCGTGGCAAAATACTTTGCACCCCTTCATCATCATTGCAAACAATAGCTAACCCGTAAAAAGGTAGCTGATGCAAGAAATCTACGAAAGTTGTATGCAACTTCTCAACATCACCATCGTAAGTACTCATATGATCAAGATCGACGTTAGTCACTACTGTCATCATTGGCAACAAATGTAAAAAAGAGGCATCACTTTCATCAGCCTCGGTTACCAAATAACGCCCTTTCCCCAAGCAAGCATTGCTATCATGACTATTCAACTTGCCACCAATAACAAAAGTTGGATCGAGCTTACCTTGAGCTAAGATACTAGAAACGAGACTCGTCGTAGTTGTTTTGCCATGTGTTCCGGAAATAGCGATACCATAACGAAAGCGCATTAACTCCGCCAGCATCTCAGCACGTCTAACGATAGGCAGCCGCTCGGCACGCGCAGCTACTACCTCTGGGTTATTGGGGTCAATTGCTGTAGAAGTCACCACTACTTCAGCTTTAGTAATGTTTTCCGCATGATGACCAATAAAAATTTCTGCGCCTTGCTGGCGTAAGCGCTTTGTTGCTGCGCCATCAGCAGAATCAGAACCTGATACCTGATAGCCTTCACGCAGCAATACCTCAGCAATACCGCTCATGCCTACGCCACCAATACCAACGAAGTGAACGTGCTTAATACCCTTGCGCCCAGGTGCCCCCAAGGTAGTCCGATAATTATGGCTTACTGTCATATCCCCTCATCCCATTATTCACCCTCAATAGGTGAGCGTGAAATTAGCAGATTGACAGGATAAGCTCAAGGATAACCACTATTTCTCAATATGGAACACTACTAAGAAGCAGCTCTCTTTCAAAATATGTGGGCTTCAGCTTTATCAAACCCTTTACGACTAACGGGTCCTGTCACGAATCGTTTCCCAGCGTGTAGCCCGGATTAAACGAAGTGAAAATCCGGGGCTGAGTATGGCTTAACCCCGGATTATCAAATGCTTCGCATTTTCAATCCGGGCTACAGCTCGATTTGCGCCACCCGTTCTGCAGCATTGAACAACAAAAAACACCTGACTAACACGCGGGCGCCTTATATTACCACCATGAATAGCGATGGTTTACGGCGCATTTGCTAAAGTTACTATTTCTCACGATCGAAAAGTGACTCAAATGATAAACCTTGGCGCTCTAAGATCTGGCGCAAAGCATACAGTGCATCTACTTGAATTTGGCGCACCCGCTCACGGGTTAAGCCAATAGCCTCACCCACTTCCTCTAAAGTTTGCTTTTCATCATGCTCACCCAAACCAAAACGACGCACAATAACTTCCCGATAACGTTCATCAAGCTCTCTTAGCCAGGTATTTAAGCTCTCTTGCAAGTTCATGTCACCCAGCAAACCTTCGGGGTCAAGTTGGTTTTCGTCAGCAACAATATCTAGTAAAGTTTTAGTTGAATCCACACCAAGCGGAGTATGAATAGAAGAGACTGTATCATTAAAGTTTAGAATCTTACGCACATCTTCAAGTGGCTTATCCACTAGCTCAGCTATTTGCTCAGGGGTTGCATGGCTTGAGTCATTTTTTTCCAACTCTTTCGCTGCACGCAAATAAATATTGAGTTCCTTAATAACGTGTACAGGCAAACGAATCGTACGAGTTTAGTTCATAATGGCTCGTTCAATGGTTTGACGAATCCACCAAGTTGCATAAGTAGAGAAACGAAAGCCTCGCTCTGGATCAAACTTCTCAACTGCATGCATAAGGCCTAAGTTACCTTCTTCAATTAGGTCCAAGAAAGTCATGCCACGATTCAAGTAACGACGCACGATTTTAACAACTAACCGCAAATTGCTTTCAATCATCCGTTTACGTGCTGCCTCATCACCTTTTAAAACTAAACGTCCATAATAGACCTCTTCTTCGGCTGTCAGTAATGGGCTATAACCAATTTCGCGCAAGTACATTTGAGTTGGATCTAATGAGGCACCTTTAGCCAGCTTAGATCGATAGTTGATCTTTTCTGAAGCAGAGTCTTGTTCGCCCTTCTGCGAGTGTTTTGCTTTTGAAGACTCTTTAGTTGTTTTATCTGGCTTTGGCTCGAAGTCCATTTCCTCACTCTCAAAGTCATCCTTTAACTCTGTCACCACTTTTCCTCCCCCGATAAAAAATGGCCAACGGACTTTCTATCGTATACAAGTTTTACTCAAAATAAAAGTCTCAAAAAAAACAAGTAGTTAGCGGCTCATGTCTTGAGAAAGATCTTTTACCCACTGGGCAATCTCCTCAAAAATAACATAATTCGTCCAATCAAGTGTCATTGGGGTAATCGACACTTTATGAGATTTAATCGCATAAAAGTCAGTTCCTGGTCCTGAGTCCTGCTCTGGGCCAGGTAAACCAATCCAATAAACCTCATTACCACGTGGGTCAACATGCTTAGTTACTTGCTCAGAACAGTGTCTAGTTCCTAAGCGGGTAATTTCGTAACCATATAAACGATCTAATGGCACGTTAGGGACATTTACATTGAGAATAGTATTAGAAGGCAGTGCATGAGTACGAAACCTGCTCACTAGTTGGGCAACAACATACTCTGCTGTTTCAAAGTGAGTACAAGGATCTTGTAAAGAAACAGCCACCGCAGGCAACCCTAAAAAACGCCCCTGCGTTGCTGCCGCTACCGTTCCTGAGTACAAAACATCATCACCCAAATTTGAGCCATGATTAATCCCTGACACAACAAGGTCAGGAGTAGGCTCTCCATCAAATAGGCCACTTAAAGTTAGGTGCACACAGTCTGTTGGCGTGCCATTCACGTAATACCCATTATCTTTATACTGACGAACTGTTAACGGCCTATCTAAAGTTAATGAGTTACTCGCACCACTACGATTACGATCTGGCGCCACCACCGTTACTTCGCCCAGCTGTGACATAGCCTTCTCCAGATGCATAATGCCTGGGGCTTGATAGCCATCATCGTTAGAAACTAAAATTCTGATGCTAGCGCTCCTTTTGCTAACTGATAAGCTCGCCAAAACCATGGAGTAAAATCACCCTCCTTGCACGCGAACTCTGACTCAAGCTCAGCAAACTTCACCCAACGGTAAGCTGCTATTTCATCCGGGTGTGGACTAATGGACTCATCATCGTAAAAACCTATTAAGACATGGTCAACTTCATTTTCTGTCAAGCCATTATCAAAAGCAGCCTCATAATGAAACACACCAATGTCTTGCAACGCCAGCTGCAAACCAAATTCCTCATTAAGTCGACGCTCAGCAGCAGCAACTGTTGCCTCACCAGGGCGAGGGTGCCCACAGCAACTATTAGTCCATAAACCACCACAGTGATATTTACTTAGTTGGCGTTGCTGCAACAACAATAACCATTGATCAGCTCGCTTGTGAAAAACAAAAACAGAAAATGCTCGATGCCTAAGCGCTTGTTGGTGTACAACTAATTTACCAGCCGTGCCAATTTCATTATCTTCCTCATCAACCAAGATCAACTGTTCTTGCATCAATAGTCCACCCCAAAAGGTGAAACAATATCAAGCTCTGCAAACTGGTCATGCACTGCTTGCGCATGTTCAGCCTGGAACAATAGTTTTAAGTTAGGCCCTGCATCTTGAGTAAAGTAAATAGGCAAGCCCTCTTGACGCAACTGCCATATTTTCTGAATTGTAGCTAATGTTTCAGGTTGCCAATAACAAACAGCAGGTGCTGCTGTAAGCATAATGGCATGCATTGCCAGAGCATTGCTTTCTGCTGTTTGACCTAAAGTCTCAAAATCTTTCGCTAATGCAGCCTCCCGCACCAAAGGTAAATCATGAGCCACTTGATCAGGCCAAGGCTGATAAAAGCGCGACCCTTTACTCAATCGCATTGCTTCACGTGAGCTAATTGATTTCTTACCTTGCTGTAATACCAACAAACCGACGTTTAATTCTGGCCACTGACAATCTAGTGGCTCAGCATAACTATCCATACCGCTTTCTTGCTCACCACCATGCCACTCAACAAAACCATGCCAAAAAGAGCGGCATGCACTACCACTACCTAGACGAGCTAATAACGACAGCTCTCGATCATCAAGTTGCCAATCAAAAAGCAAATTTAGCGCTAAAGTTAGTGCCGCAAATCCTGCTGCTGACGAAGCTAAACCAGCAGCAACGGGAATATTAGTATCCGTTTTAACACGAAAGCTTTGCCCTTGCGGCCGAAATAAATCTAGAAAATCCACCACTCGTTTAGCAAAAATAGACTCTGCTGCTAGTGAATGATCACCTAAAATGATTTCATCATTTGGTGCATCAATTAATTGCACTAAGGTTGTTGCACCACGCTCAGCTAAAGAAATTGAGAAGCTCGAGGTGACAGGTAAATTTAACTCAGCGTCACGCTTACCCCAATATTTACATAAAGCAATATTGCTTGGCGCGTATGCAGAGGCCAATTCTTGCGAAGGGTGGCTTGAATGGTTAGATAAAATAGCCTGGACAAAATCTTTACGTTTCATTAACTAAACCCATTGTTGTAATTCTTGCTGGTACAAAGTGATCGGCTGCCTTAGCGAACACGCTTTCACTCTCTGCCAAAGCAACTACGCAGTCTCCTAACCCGGAGCCAGAGATTTTAACACCTTTCATATCAGGATGTCGTCTTAATTTTTCAATCAGTTGCGTTAACTCAGGTGTGTTAACTCCCAGCTCATCCATTAGCTGCTGCTGCCGGTAAAAGCATTCCCCCAACTCGTTCCAATCTCCCAGCTGCAAGGCTTTTTTACCTGCTTCAGCACAAACTCCTATCGCTTGATAAAGCGCCATCAATTCCGCTTCACGATCTATAAATTGTTTAGCAACAAACTCTAGCACCTGGGCTGTAGGTGTTTTACTGCCTGAATAATACAAACCAATAGTCGGCACTCGACCAAGTTGCTCAACCTCTCCATTGCAACGATAAGCTACCACCCCACCATAGACACTGGCAGCTATATCAGCACCAGAGCCACGCCCCTGCACCTCACGGATAAGCTCTACGGCCAAACTAAGCAGCCTCTTACGATCAGGCGTCGCTGATTTGAGCTGCTTAGTAAATACAAGCAAACAAGCTAAAGTGGCAACGCTTACTGCCGCTGATGAGCCTAATCCCAGATCACTTTTAAAGTCAGCCTGTACCTGTAACGTTAACCCTGACGGCAGAAACTCAACGAAACGCTCAACAGCAGCAACAATAAACTGAAAAGGTTTAACAACGGTGAGCTTTGTTAGTGGTTGCTGTAACTCACCCAAAGCAGAATTAATAACGAGCTGCTTATCAACGCGCGGCGTCAAGCAAACTCGCAATCGCTTATCTAAAGCCGCAACTAAGGCTAACTCACCACTTAGAACAGCATGCTCACCCAGCAACATAGTACTACCCGGTGCAGAAAAACAAATTGGCTGAACTTTAGACCGTGACATGTAAGCCCTGAGCAGTTGGTTTAACTGGCATCAACTCATAACTATACTGCTGACAAAGCGCTTCCAAAGAAGCCTTATCGTTAGTCACTGCTAATACAATACCCGCCTGATCACCAGCTACTGCACCAGCACCACTCACCTTAGCCGCCGCACCACTTTTTTCAATCTCAGCAATAAAACATTGTACTTTTTCAGGCACAACACCAATCTGAGTAAGCAGCTGATGGTTATCACGCACCGCTGATTGTACTTCTAGCATATCATTCGCCTGCATAGCCTGATCCATAATATTAGTGACAGAAGAAAAAGTATCCCAAATTGGACTATTAGCAAAACGCTCACGCACGTAGCTAACCGATTCACCTGTAGTAACACTAGGCTCTCCAGTATTCACTAAATAGATTGGTAGCTCAGGCAAATGGCGTGCGAAAGCTTTTCCCTCATTGAAATAAACACAACCACCATGCAAAGAAACGTAAACATCAATACCGCTTGATTTCCCATGTTGCATTGCTTCAATCTCTTGCGCCACCTCTAACAACCGCTCTTGGTCCCAGTTAATATGATGAAACTGACTGATTGCTTTTAACAAACTCAACGCTGATGCAGCTGACGAACCCATGCCACAACCCACCGGGATAGTAGAGTCAGTATGAATAGATAGCCCCTTGGTAAACTTAGCATTCATATGCTCTAACCAATGCACCACAGCATACTGTGTTAGCTCAAACGGCTGTTGCAGTACTTCACGAATTCCCACCTCACCAGCTAAAAACTTCTTATATTTCGCCTTAACTCGATTTTTGAGTTTGCGCAATGTATTAAGCGTAACCGACTCACGATAATTAAAATTTAATAAATTAAATGAAACGTTTTCTGGGTCTTCTGGGCTAACTGTCGTTTCAACATAACGATCAATCGCCATAGCCAAGACCGGTTTACCATAAACAACCGCATGCTCACCTGACAGAATAATCTTACCTGGCGAGACTGCTTTATAGGACTGCTCTGAAACAACATCAGCAACCGCTTGAGCAGAGGCCTTGGCAACGACTGCATATTCACGCTTATGATCTTTTATACCAACCAGACGAAAATCCCCCGTTCTATGCACAGGAGTACGACACTCACCACCATTAGTAGGCAATTGATAAGAATAAAAAGCCTCGTACTCTTTGTAAGTCAGCGCTTGGCGCTTTGTTAGCATTTCACGATGAAAGCGGGTGCTTAAGTGGCTACGATAACCAGACTGAACTACGCCGCTAAAAAACTCAGCCACACAACCTGATCCATAACTATAAAAACCAATCCGTTGACCCGACAGATCCTGATCAATGTTATCAAGCAATGAAGCTAAACTCACATAAAGTGCCGCCGCATAACTATTACCACTTTCTTTTCCATAATGCAGTACGGGTTTTAAAAAAGAATGAATTTTTTCTCGATCTAAAGCTTCTTGCCCTGTAACTTTACGCAAAGTTTGATGTGCCTTTTCAACCAGGCGTGGCACAGGAGTATGATAACAAAAATAAGAATGATCACTAAAATCACGCCCAGACTGCTCATAATAATGTAACCAAGCTTGCTCTAGAGCATGCAAGTACACTTTTGTTGAATAGTGCCCCTCTACTAAAGCTTCACTACGATAATTAGGCCGCCAGAAGTCCATCACGTCATCGGTATAAAGTCCCGCTTCAGGTTCAATAACTAAGATACGCGGGTTAGCACTTATTACCATAGCCACTGCACCACATCCCTGCGATGATTCACCACCCGTATTTAACCCATAGCGAGAAATATCAGCCGCAATCACCAAGACTTTTTTCTGAGGCTGGCGCGCCACCAACGCACTAGCAAATTGAAGTGCAGCAGTACCACTGTAGCAGGCTTGTTTTAGCTCAACCACGCGTACACGATCAGGTAAATTCAGCAGCCCTTTAACAAAAACTCCAGCTGCTTTTGACTGATCCACACCACTTTCAGTTGCAAACAACACTGTATCAATCGTTTTTACATCAATATCTTTTAAAGCCTGCTTTGCAGCATTAGCTGCTAACGTTACAACACCCTCATCAGGAGCAGGCACTGCCATTTTATTCTGCCCCAATCCGACGTAAAATTTATTAACGTCAATGCCACGGGCATTCGCAAGAATAGCTAAATCCAAATAATAATGAGAAGTATAAAAAGCTAAGCTATCAATACCAACTTGAATCACGTTCTCACCCCTGCATGCTTTCTTTCAAAGGCAACATGAGCTCGCATTAACTCCTTAGGGTTAGTCAACGCAGCAACCAGTGACAGTTCACAGCACATCACTGCCGCTGCGCAAATGACAGCAAGACGCCTGGAATTTTCACCCGCATCACGTTCATCCACACAACCCAACAATGCCATATTTTCGTGCACAAAAGGCAGGTCCTTACCATTACCTACGGTACCAACGATAACGTTAGGAATCGTCGTTGAGAAATAAACATCATCGCCTTGCAGCTCAGCAAAAGTAAAACCCTGCGAACCTTCAACGATATTTGCTGCATCTTGTCCTGTTGCTAAATAAAATGCTAATAATACATTAGCAAAGTGTGCATTAGCCGAACGCAAACTACCAGCAACAATACTACCCATCAAATTTTTCTTAGTATTTAACTCGACAATTCGCTCAGGTGTCGTTTTCAACACTCGTTGACAAACCTCTCGAGGGATTGTCATTTCAGTAACGACATTTTTTCCTCGACCTAAAATACCATTAACTGCAGAGACTTTTTTATCAATGCAATAATTACTTGAAATTGAAACGTAAGCTAACTCACTGTGTTGCTGCAACAGCCATTGACTAACCTGCTCAGTTGCCTTAGTCACCATATTGTGGCCTGAAGCATCGCCAGTGGTAAACTCAAGTCGAACATAGAGCATACGACCAACGATCTGGGTATTAATATCAATTAACTGAGCAAAACGACTAGTCTGCGCTACTACTGCTTGAACCGCTTCGTACTGTGATTTTATCTGCTGCGCCACTTTGTAAGCCATTGCCGCATCAGGAGCTTGCACCACAAAAGACCGCGTCATACGCTCATCAACAATGGTCGCCAAAATTCCACCCACTTCACGTGATACTTTGGCACCACGATTAGTCGAAGGCCAAACTGGCGACTCATAAGTAGCTAAAGGCACCATAACTTCTTCATTAACTACCTCACCAATTAGCTTAATCGGCCCAACCGTGCTCATTGGCACTTGTGCTGCTTTCATTTTTTGATCAACCATTGCTTAAAATGGGCACATCATAGCAAAATTGACTTTCATTGGATACCTAACAGAAAGTAGTTATAGTTTTATGCGGGCTTCACCCTTCCAAAGACATTGCTTGCTAGCGGGGCCCGTCACGAGTTGCTTCCCATCGTGCCCGCAAGCTGCGCGCGTCGGGAGTCCTCAATTCGTGCCACCCGCTCTGCAGCTTCAACTAACGAAGTGTAAGGCTAACATGAAGTGACAAGCAACCAGCACCAATGCTATTGCCTCAAACGGCGAGCTACCTTATGATAACGACATGATAGAAAAACAACCTAGCGCCAAAACTTTTACCCTTATTGCTTACTTACTTGTCTTTGTTGGCTATATGACGCTAACTATTTCCCTACATCTCGTTGGCCTACATAGTATTAAATTACCCATTGATCCAAAAGGGTTTCAATTTAGTCTATCAGCACTCTTTTTATTATTTTCACTTTCGGCTATTTCATTAAGTCGTATCGCCGACATGGTTGGTTCCTATCGCGTACTAACCTATGCACAACCTCTATCCATACTTGGCTTGGTTATCGTTGCAAGCTCTATAAACAGCTGGATGATGTTGCTAGGCTTTTGCTTAATGGGTGCAGGCACTGGTTGTTACTCTTCAATCGCCCGCCTGCTCATTGCCAAACACACACCAGATCATCATACGATGCGCAAAGCTTTTGCTTGGTTTTCTATTATTCTTATTGTTGCACCATTAGCCTCATCTTACCTTTCCATTTACTCAATACACATAATTAGTTGGCGCTTAGGCTATGCGCTGATGGCTTTGCTTGAGTGTATTGTACTCATTACTGTGGCCCACTATCTCCGTAAAACCACAGCAACAAAGCACGCTTTAAATATCAAGGAAATCCTAGCAGGCTATTTTTACTGCCTACGCCAACCTTACTACTTATTAAATATGCTCTTTATCGGCTTAGGCGTTACCTTAATGGTCAGCATTTTAATTGGTTACTCCCATCAACTCCTTGCCATGGAGCTGCATCTGGTAGAACCTTATTTCAACCTTGCTGGCATCGGGATCATTGCTGCCTACATTATTGGCATCTTAGGTTTTCGCCTACTCCCAAAGTCAATCTCAGTTGAGTTAGTACGATTCAGTGGTATTGTGCTAATGATTATTGCTGCTTGCTGGCTTTATTTTGCAACCTCAACCTGGTCAATTATCTTAGCCGTTTACTTAGCAAGCTTTGCTCTTGGCATCATCACTCCACTATCGACTAGCGCCGGTCTTACCGTTATCAAAGACCATCATGGTGCTGCTGCTGCACTCTATACCTTTAGTTTTGCAGTTATTTCTTCGCTCTGGTCATTTTTCCACGCACACCTAACCACAACAACTTTGCACTTTGTTTTAATCTCATTGATTACCATTACGATTTTAATGCTAATAATGTGCTGTTTTACTTTTGCTTTAGCAAGAAAATCGCAATAACCGCACCCCACAAATCTATGCCTTCGTTGCATAAATAGTTAGCCCTGAAAAACACCTTTAAACCAAGCAAGACAAAGTAGTGAAAAAGGATTTATGCAACAACACCCAAGTCTATCACGGTTAAAACAAACCAAGCCCCATACTAACATCAACGCAATAAACCACAGGGTAATACTGCACTCATAAAGCTTACTTAAGCTCCAAACTCTACAGTGCACCTAAAGTACGAGACTTTAAACATAACCTTTTGGAAGTTATAAAAATGAAAATAGTTGTTTTTTCTATCGACTATGATGGCTGTGGCGATATTCTATTTAATGAGATAAAGGCTAAATATCCCCAGCATAAAGAAACACTTCAATGGCTGGCAAATTCTTTTTTACAATGTTTAAAAGATATTGCTGCTTCAGCAGATCACGTCATATTGTATGTAGGGTCACTTAGACAATCTATAGAAATAGATCATCGTAATTGTGAAAATAATAAAAATGGCCTTTGCTTCCTCAATTATGAACAATTGTGTCGAGAAAATAAATGGGAGTTTAATAAGCTATTACTAGCCGATGTAGAAAATAAGCTACTTACAGGTAAAGCAATGCAGGACGAACAATACACTTGTATCCCTAGCACAAACAAAATAGACATTGTACAAAACCAGTTTGCAGATATTTCCAGTAATCATGCTACTGATGAAATAAACTTTTACTTTATTGACGATGATCCTAACAATGAAATATTAAACTCACTAAAAAATCACTTTCAAATCAAAAACCAAACTATTCCTCCCAATATTACACCCCATTTTGAAAGGTTTAGCTGATCTAAAGAGCTAGATAGCTGCTTAAAAAGAGCCGCAGAACACTCCAACAGACAAAGTGGTAATAGCTCTTCAGCTGAGGCCACTTATTTTCCAACGAGCACTACTCAGTCAACTCTATATCAACCAAGAAGACAACGTGCACTCGCTGTTTTAATGTGTGGTCTTTGGGGGTGCTGCAATGGAAAAAATCAAAACACGCATAAAGGAGAAACGAAGTTTAGAACTCCATCGTTACCAAGACCTTAAATTTTTGATAAGACAGTCACTCGCAATAGGCACATTACCAAAATTATGACGGGCCGTGCATGCCAAGTGTAGCAACAGAAACTACGGAGGTATCTCCATCATCCAAATTAGGAGGTACAAAAAAACCAGTTAAAGACCGGGCAGACATACTTGATGCTGTACTACTTTCAGCAGACATACTATTAACGACCTCGCTTGCAAATATACTCCTCGTGTCAACTGAGGCAACTCCGTTATTATTTGAGGCTAGCTGCTCTACAACTTGAGCCGTACTGCACCCGGAAACCGGTAGAGCGCAAGGTAACATTGCAGCACTGTTACTCTGACTAGAAAGTACTGGGGCTGCTTTTATTTGGCTTAAACACTGTTGTTTATATACCACTGTCTGTAAAGTTTTCTCAAGCGGTCTCATCGTATGATCTCGGACCCAAGATAAAGCACTCCCTAGGCTATTTTTAAACTGAATAAAACGATGTCGTGAGACCGTGCTATTTTAGAAGGCTGAACACCTTCTGTAATAGCGCTTTGACCACCACTAAAATGGTCACTGCGTTCAAACTCAACAATCCTATCCTCTACAAATTTGGCCGGCTTAGAAGCAAGCCTCCAGCTTTTTTTAACAAAACTAGAGCAAAGTGAAAATAATTGGCGGCCTCTACTTTTGTCACATATACCTATGGCTCCCGCACCACGGGTAAGCATAGCCGCGCAACCTACAACGGGCATACCAACGACAACAAGACCACCCAGCAAAAGCTTAGGAATAAGCTGCCCCACTTTTACCAAAGGCACACCAACCCCCTTCCCTAACTGGGCACAAAGAAATTGGCCCGGTTTATTATTACCTTGAGCTGTCAACCGATGAGTAAAACCTCTACCTACCCTCCATGTCGATAAAGGAACACTTAATGTCCCAGAAATTACTCTTGCAACAAAACCACCTGTTGCTTGCGCAAAAAACTTTGTGGCGAACCAAGCCATAGCTACGAACTTACATCCTGATAACAATGCTTTTGCTGATAACTTATACATATACAATGCTTTTTTGCCATCAGGCTCTGGTTCTTTATATAACTGCCTTACAAAGAAATACGGCAACGCCAAGCTACCCCCCACTAGAGTAGTCATAAAACCAGCTGATACTTTACCAAACCCTGTCACCGCCCTGACCAGCACAGGTGGCTTACTGATAACCTTAACGGGTGCTGCCTTTATATAATGTAGAAAATATAGCATAATATACACTTTAACTTGATTACGGATGGTGTTTGGATGTTAGCTAGAATTCTCTCTGATGAAAATAATGAATTAACTATTGAGCTCAAGCTTCCACTAAAAGGATCCATGCTTGAATGTGAGGATGCAATTCTTGACGGCCTTAATGAGGTTGGAACATTAGCCACTGAAAAAGCTTTAAGTAAGTTTGATGCAGATGGCTCTCCTATCCATGTTGGAAAAATAAAGCTAACAGCACGAAGTAGAGATGAAGCAAATTACCAAACGCCTTATGGAGTTGCTCGAGTTAAGCGTTATGTTTATCAAACCTCTAAAGGCGGGAAGATCTTTTGTCCTTTAGAAGATAAGGCTAGAATTATCCAAGGATCAACACCGCGATTTGCAAAAATAATCTCACATAAATACTCAAACTTACCTGCTCCTAGTGTTATTGATGATCTCAAGGTCAATCATAACCGTAAAATCTCACATTCATACTTGCAACGGGCAACTGATTTTGTTGGCGGTATTGCACAAGCCAAAGAGGCTGAGTGGGAATATGAAGAGCCAAAGCTTGATGCAGGCATTGAGATGCTAAGTATTAGCTTAGATGGTGCATATGTTCTCACCGTTGATGATGGTTATAGAGAGAGCATGGTTGGAACTATTTCCATGTATGATAAGCATGGTGCACGCCTGCACACAACCTACGTTGCAGCATCACCAGAATATGGAAAAGATGAATTCTTTAATAGGCTTGAAAAGGAAATAAAGCTGAAAAAGAAATATTACCCTGATGCTAAAACAATTGGCGTTGCTGATGGAGCAAAAAATAATTGGCCATTTCTAAAAAAACATACTGATACGCAAATTTTAGATTTTTGGCATGCAACTGAATATCTCGGTGAAGCATCAAAGGCAATATTTACCAAAAAATCTGAAAGAGATGAGCGTGATGTTTGGCTCGAAGAGAGATGTCATGACTTAAAGCACAAGAAAGGTGCGGCAGGTAGAATACTTGCTGAGCTTAAAGAGCATCTAAATAAAAAACTGAATAAATCGCTTAGAGAAAAGCTAGAAGGAACAATTACGTATTTTGAAAATAATATTAAAGAAAAGCGAATGTCGTATCATAATTTGATTAAGCAGAATGCACCAATTGGCTCTGGCGTCACTGAAGCAGCATGTAAAACAATTGTTAAACAAAGATTAGGCGGATCAGGAATGCGCTGGAAAGACAAGGGAATGAAAATCGTTTTATGCTTGAGAACACTAGTAAAGACTAAAGGCAGATGGGATCAGTTTTGGGAGAAGGTCAATGATTTTGGCGTGCCAGCAGCAATATAGCCTACATTATATAGAGGCAGCACCCACCTTAACAGTTACTTCATGTTTACTTAAAAAAGCAGGGGTAAAATGATATTTCACCTCAGGGTGCCCAGCTATCATTAGTTCTAATCAACTTGACCCCCACCTAAAGATGGGGGTTTGGTACAGAGGCTGAAGGTATCCGTCTTATTTCAGCATGATGCTCATGCTGCGCTCTCTTTAGTTTACTGCGCCTGTGATGAGCGGATGGTAATTAATTCCGCTAGCGAAGGCATAGAATAGTTTTTTGTAATTCTGTCATATATATAATCGAAGACATTAACTGCTAGCTTTTTACATGTCTCAGTAATTGTAACCATTGTATCCTTAGCTTTCGTTCCTTCTTCACTCATAGTATGAAGGTGTACATCGCGCATTCTAGCCTGCTTCCGAGCCATCAACTCTGCTGGATTGTTATGTAGAGGAAGCTCTGGCTTTTCCAGCACTAACAATAGCTGCCTTTTCTTTTTTAAGGTGAGCTCAATTTGTTTATCTAGTTTCTCGTAGCCAGTGATTGTTGAGAATAACTCAGTAAACTCATTGGATAGCTTATCTATCTCATCTTGCCCTGGGTTCTTTTTATATTCAATGAGCTTATGATAATAATCCCAAAACCTATCCAAGAAGCTGTCAACAGAGTCTTGGTGCTTCTTAAAAATTGGCGTCAGCTTTTTATAATGCCTACCCTCATGAACCCAGCACAAGGCGAGTGATTCAGTAATGAGCTTAAACTGTGGCGCATCATCGGTAATGAGTGTTTCTATCGCATAAGGACTCTTTCTATATGTTGAGATAGCTGCCGCATCAGTAATCAGCTTTCTATATTTTGGAAATTTTTTATCACCTAATACCTTATCAAGTCAGGCCGGCTTCGCCGGCAACTTTCTAAGCCTCTAAGAGTTTAGTCTTTACAAAGCCACGAGTATTATTAAGTCTCAAACTAGTCAAACCTGCCCATGGAATAATAACGAATAAAAATAACACACCTGCTATAGAAATTGCTTCAGGTAGCTGAGCAATAACTCACCTACTATACGCGCTTCTCATTTTACTCTAAGAATAATGAAACGCTTTAGTATCAAACAAATCTTGGTAACCAATCAGAACTGGTGGAACTTTCACACCAAGTACAAAGATAAAATCAGAGAAGCTATTGTCATTGGCATTGTTAAGCTGCTTAGCTGCAAACATCCTATGCGTGGCCATAAAGAGTATCATTGCAGTAATCCAAACTGTTCACACGTCAAATACATCCGCCATACCTGCAAAGCTAAAAGCTGTTCATCGTGTGGTAAAAAAGCCACAGAAGTATGGATACAACAACAAATGGCAATCTTACCCAACACTGCATGGCAACACATCACATTCACCATGCCCTCTACTCTTTGGGACTGCTTTTGGACAAACAGAGAGCTTCTTAATTTACTCCCACCATTAGCAGCAAAGGTGTTACTCAAGCTTGCTAAAAACAAGAGGGTTAAACCCGGTGTATTTATCGCGCTTCACACCTTTGGCAGAGATCTAAAGCGCAATGTGCATCTTCATGCGTCAATCACTCTGGGTGGTATCAACAAAGAGTTAACACAATGGAAAAGCCTCTACTTCCATCAACCTACACTAATGTCCATGTGGCGTTATGAGGTCATTAACCTTTTTAGAAACCACCACCAGGACAAAGGGCTTATTCTGCCAAATCAGTTAGCCTCTACACTGAACCACACTTTCAACTTTAATCAACTGCTTGATCAGCTTTACCAAAAACGATGGGTAGTACATTGCGCAAAGCCCTCAAAGAATCACAAACAAAACGTTAAATACTTAGGTCGATACACCAAACGTCCTCCTATTGCTGAGTCAAAAATTAAAAACTTTGATGGGAGCAGCCTCAGTTTTAATTATCTTGATCACGTCTCTAAAACCTACAAGCAATTTAAATTAACCGCGGAAGAGTTTATTGCTCGATTTATTCAACACATTCCTGATGTTGGCTTTCGTATGGTGCGTTATTATGGGTTTCTTGCTAACCGGGTGCGAGGTGAGATGCTACCCAAAGTCAGACTCCTATTAGGTGAAACTGATCCAAACACACCCCAGGTCAATTACCGCACCTTAATGCAAAATAATTTTAACATTGACCCCTATGAATGTGTTCTATGCGGTAGCCAAATGTTTTTAGCTAACTGCTGGTATAGACAACCTAACCGTTACAAATTGCTATCAAAGCATCGTGAACTCGCCTTACTGAAAAAAATCTAATAACTTCCTAGGGGGGTAGTCCGTCCAAAACAACAAATAACAGCTAGTTTTGGCTATTGTTTGTCATAACTAACCCCGCCCCACCACTAAATCGATTTTATAAAAAATACCTGTGCTAAAATTACTCATTTTAATTGGTGGTATTTTTACCAATTGACACATTGAAATTCCTTAATATCAAGAATAACTTCCAGCTCCTTACTGTTTAAGATAGTAGATGAGTGAAATACCTTTAAGCTTTCGATTACCTTGTGGGGTAAGTTCATAGTAGCCAGTAAATTAAAAGCGGCCTCATTTAATGTGAACCCAAAGTGGTCTTTGCTTAACATTTCAATGACGCTTAATCGACTTTTACTGGTCAGCGTAAAGTAAGCTGAATAATACTCATTACCCAATACATTAACATAACGGTTTTTCCCATCCTCTCTAGCGTTGGTGTCATCTAGGTGCTGGTAGTTCGTGGATTGTAAACCTGCCTTCACAACTTCTACCTTCTCGGGCTCAAGTATCGTAGGTGTTTTAATTGTGAAGCTATGGATGGTTGATTTACTAATATCTATGTTGGCGGTTTTATAAAATGTCTCAAGGCTTTCTAGCGTCATACCACCTTGAGTATTTAGGAAGCTTGTCCAGCTTTTAATAGTAGGGCCGAACTGGCCCTCATAACCAGTTGGCAGAGGTGCTGTATAGTGTTTGTTTTCAGAAGGGGAGTAATATTGTTGGCGCAAAAAAAGAGTGTTATTAGCAGCAATTTTTATATCCTGGATAAGTGTTTTCTTAGAGCCATTTGGCACAGCATCGCTGGGCAACGAATCTGGATTAATTGTTAGTGTCACTGTATTAGAGACTTCGAGATTTTTTTTACTAGATTTTGGCTTTCTAGTTTTATTGGTTTTATTTCCTTTTCTATCCTTCTCGGAGGAATGATCCTTGTCCTTGTTAGCGCGCGTTTGCTTTCTAACATTAGGCTTTCCTTGCTCACCTTTATATTTATTTAATGCGTTATTTAACGATTGCACCTTGTCTTCTAGCTTTATGATTTTCTCAGCCTGACTTTCACATACATTGCTAAAATCTGTTTCTAGTGCTGTTGGTGTAACAGTATTATTAAATCTCTCAATGAGATCGGCTAAAACTGATTTGTCAGGTTGTTTTTTCATAGGAAGAGTATACCACGGGTTTGAAAAGGTAAATTTTCCCCACACAGATGGCCGTACTGCTGAAATTATTTTTAAGCCATGAACCTGATCGATGAAAAAATAATCCGAGCATACAGCGTTGTTATAGAGCGCACATCATGCTTTTATGACACACGATGATTCCAATATAAAATTTCCAAATTTGCACGAAAAAGCTGTCAAGAACTTTTTGAATTATTTTCAAATCATGCTGATATTGAACGGATACGGCTGAAGCCTCATTACGGCTAAAGCCGTTTAGACGGTTCGGATTAATCCGACTTAAGCTCTTCCTCATCCCATACCTGAAAACCCTCCGGCGTATCATCTTGATTCTCTATGTAGCGTTTGACCTGCTCTTCTGTTACAGAACCAACCGTTGCGCAAAAATACCCTCTCGACCAGAGATGATTGCCCCAGTATTTCTTGCCAAGCGTACTCCTAAATTCTCTCAATAGTCGATAGGCACTTTTACCTTTCAAATATTGAGCCATCTTTGATACCGATAAGTGGCTCGGCGCCTCAATTAGAAGGTGAATGTGATTCGACCTCACATTCCCCCTCAATATCCTCATCCCCTTCTCAGCACAGATCTCTCGCAAAATGCTTCTTGCTCCTAAACCTATATCCCCACATAACACTGGATATCCATATTTTGTCTTCCATACAAAATGATATTTTAAATCCAGTACCGTATGCGCGCCTTTCCTATAGTTGTTTGCTCCAGTCATTTAGATCGCTCCCTTATTAAAAATAAAAAGCGATTCTAATACATCACATTCTGGCTGGTGATAGGTTTGCTAAAGACATTTCCGCCTAAAGGCGAAGGTTTATACCCTACCAAGTGGAAATGAATTTTTGTAGCTTTGAAACTCCACCGCATCAACCCCTACCTCTGCCTGATTTCTTTCTGCTTCATTAGGTTGATTATCTTGCTGCCATTGTTGTAATTGCTCACGAGCCTGTAACGCCTTAAAGTACACCAAGGCTCTTGCATCCTCTTCCTCATGATTTACACGTAAAAAATGGCTAATTCCAAAAACCTTAACTAACAATAAACCTGCTGTTTTTACTTGAGCTGACAATTGAGCCAGATCACCAAGTTCAGCAAGTACACTTGACGCATGTGCACAGGCTGCAAAACCGCTGTATTGAACATTATCAAAAAATTTTACGACGGACTTCAAAAATGCTGCCCCAGGTAATGAGTTTGGCAATACAGAAGCACCAACACCCAAAGCTGCAGCCAAACCCAACATGGCTGTTATTTTCACAACACTTTTTAGTTTTTCTCGAACCTCATCAGAAGTTAACTGAGTATCAAGCTGACCACTACTAAGCACTTTACTCACTTCACTAATAGTAGTCTCAGGTATATCAGAAATAATTTTATTTAACTGCTCAACACCTATATAAATTATTTTTGGGGCACCAAATGCGGTCATAATCAAGGTTTCAACAAAACCTTCATAACCAGTTAGCCATTGCCATTTATCATCCAGAACCTGAAAAACATGCGTTATTTTATTCGGATCTATTAGATGGCCGTCAATACTTAAAATCTTGCTCATAGTAGTATATATAGAGTGCATAATATGAGGTGCGATCCCTATATTAGCCATAGCAATAGTTATTAAGTACACTGAAGGAATTGCAAAACTAACCGTAGTGACGCCAGGGTGTTTTGCTGCCATTTCCCGAGAGAAATACTCACCAAACTCATAAGCAAAATTAGAAATTGCACTGGCCATATCGCCAGGAGTATAAATGTAAACCGGTTGAACTGATGCAAAAGCACTTTCCACCGGCGACGCAGCAGAACTCTCTGCAGGGTTTTCTGTCGTATTAGAATTAATTACCGAGCGAAGATTTTTATTTATATGCTTTTTATTGCGCACATATTCAACCACCCGGCTTTTAAAGTTCCCCCACCATGCCCAACGCCCTACCATCTCTGGGTCATAGGAGGACTCTATTGCATCTCGAACATCAGAGTCACGAAATAAACCTAAATAGCCAAACACCCCCCCCCACGAGCCTGGTCTACTCGCTGCTTTATACTTTTATGCTCTGACTTAATTTTTTTCCTAGCAGCTTGATTTTTTTGCTGCGCTTCACCTACTTTACCTTCAGCCTCTATCAAACATGCAGCAAATAACGCATCTTTTTGTCGTATACCAGAATATTGACTAGTATCTAATCTCTTTTTAACTGGAAGTGATGCCTGCTCTCCAGCAGTACTCTCGCTTTGCTCAGATGGCGCTTGAGCTAAACCAGACACCCACAACTGTTCACCAGAACAACCTTGGGCGCTAAAAACATGATTCTGTACATCATAGTAAGCTTGTTGTGTTGTAGTTGTATTAGTGGTATTAGCTATCGAAAAGAGATTACTAAAACTTCGTTGAGAAATAGAAATATCAGCTTGAAGCTCCTCAAAGCCGTTAATCATATTTCTTAATAAATCACGATAAAGTTTTTGATAATCTCCTCCGCTCTTAAATTTTTCAACTAAATACTGACAAAGCTGAACCAATCTTTCTAGCTTTCTATCCATCTCATCAATAAAATCAGAGTAATTTTTATTTTCAGGTAAGGCATTTTTGAAATAATCTTTTAACCTGCTCCTTTGTAACTCCACCGACTCAATAACAGAACTTATAAGACTTCCCTCATCTTCTTTACTCTTTGCAGAGTAACCTATCAGCTTCTCTAAAGGCTTAACACTAGATAAAAGGTCAACCAACAGCTAAGCAGCTCTGACTCATCAGGAATTGTTCGGCAAGTTAAAGTCTCTTCATGCCTCAAACGACCTGGTTCCAGTTTTTTTATTATATCCAGAATGCGGCTACCAAACCGATTAATTACTTTATTGCTTAACAGGTTATTGTGAGGCATCACCCCTAAACGAACCAGCGCCTCCGCCTTACTGACCTTAACCAGCCCAAAACCAAACCCACCTTCTTCTGGATTAATCTCCTGAAAATCATAGTAGAAATGACCATCATACTGATTCGGGTTTGGTGTAATAAATTTTGGTTCTTCTTGGTTACCAGGCATTTTTTGTGGAGCTTAAGATTACTTATTAAGCCTCTATGATACCACAATCAAATTAACTCAACGTTTACAAAACTTAACCAGTTAGTGTGGGATCTGCCTAATATAAAGAGCTGATAAGCCACTCAGCAAAGCAAAGAGGCCTTACTTCCGCCCAGCACGCTTGCGTTCGTGCTCTTTTAATAACTTTTTGCGCAAACGAATTGACTCCGGTGTAATCTCGACCAATTCATCGTCGTCGATAAACTCAAGCGCACTTTCTAGTGTTAATTTAATTGGCGGCGTTAACAAAATATTTTCATCGCTACCAGCAGCACGGATATTAGTTAATTGCTTTTCTTTAGTGACATTAACGACTAAATCATTATCGCGGCTATGAATACCGACAATCATGCCTTCATACACTTCTGTCTGCGGACCAATAAACATGCGACCACGCTCTTGTAGATTCCACAAGGCAAATGCAGTCGCCTTACCAGCGCAATTAGCAATTAACACACCGTTATTACGGTGCTCAATTTCACCCTTGGCAACCGGACCATAGTGGTCAAACACATGGTGCAATATCCCAGTTCCTGAGGTTAAAGTAAGAAACTCCGTATGAAACCCAATCAGTCCACGTGCAGGAATGATATAGTCCAAGCGCACTCGACCTTTACCATCTGGCACCATGTCAGTTAATTGGCCACGACGTAAACCTAGCTGCTCCATGACACTACCTTGATGCTCTTGCTCAACATCAACCATGACCACTTCGTAGGGCTCGCATAGCTCACCATCGATTTCTTTTTGAATGACTTCCGGCTTGGAAACTGCCAATTCATAACCTTCACGACGCATGGTTTCAAGCAAAATAGATAGGTGCAGTTCACCACGACCAGACACTTTAAACTTATCAGGGTCATCAGTTGGCTCAACGCGCAGCGCTACATTATGAATTAGCTCAGTCTGTAAACGCTCACCCACTTGGCGACTCGTTACAAACTTTCCTTCACGCCCAGCAAATGGTGAAGTATTCACTTGAAATGTCATCGTTACTGTCGGTTCATCGACGATTAATGGCGGCAATGCTTCCGGGTGTGCAGGATCACAAAGTGTGTCAGAAATTTGTGGACTCTCAATGCCTGTGATTGCCACGATATCTCCGGCAGAAGCCTCTGCCACTTCGTGACGTTCAAGACCCATATGACCTAGTACTTGCAAAACCTTGCCACGACGCTGTTTGCCTTCTCGATCTACAACAACGACAGGTGAATTAGTCTGGACCTTACCTCGCTTAATGCGGCCAATACCAATGGCACCCACGTAACTTGAATAGTCAAGTGAGCTGATTTGCATTTGAAACGGCGCCTCTAATTCGACATCAGGTGATGAAACTTTTTCAACGATCGTTTCAAATAAAGGAGTCATATCACCATCACGCGACTCTGAGTCAAGACTGGCATAACCATTTAAAGCCGAAGCATAAACGATAGGAAAATCTAACTGTTCGTCCGTTGCACCGAGGCGATCAAATAGGTCAAATACTTGATCCACCACCCAATCAGGCCTAGCACTAGGACGATCAACCTTATTCACCACTACGATAGGATGTAGGCCTTGTGCAAATGCCTTTTGAGTAACAAACCGTGTTTGCGGCATAGGGCCATCAACTGCATCAACAAGTAATAGCACCGAATCCACCATCGACAATACGCGCTCTACTTCTCCGCCAAAGTCAGCATGCCCAGGCGTATCGACGATATTGATTTGATAACCATTCCATTGAATAGCCGTATTCTTAGCTAGAATGGTAATCCCACGCTCTTTTTCCAAGTCATTTGAGTCCATTACCCGATCAACTGGTTGAGCACGCTCACCCAGGGTACCTGACTGCCTAAGCAACTGATCGACCAAAGTTGTCTTACCATGATCAACGTGAGCAATAATGGCAATATTACGAATCTTTTCTATCATTGTGTTTTTTCTTTACAGGTTAATTAGGCGCGGATTGTAGCATTGCCCCAAGTAACCAGCTAGTAATTTATTTCGAACCCTTGCATAACCCTAAACAAGGTACCATTAAAGGCGCGTAGCCCGGATTGAAAACACGAAGCGTTTGAAAATCCGGGGTTAAGTGCTGAGAACTACCCAAAATTGTTATCTCCCTACCTGAACTGAATTCGATAATTCTTTTTGTTCTTCTTGAGAAACACTATTTTCTTTAAAAAATTGCTCTACTAAGTGATACGTTAGAAGTTTTCTAATACCCTTCGCAATAAAGTGTCGTGTCACCTTGCCCTTACCATCTCCTAATTTAGCTAGCATAATTGCGTAATCGTCATAAGCTTTTTCCTTACCTATCTCATACAAATATGAGGCCACATAAAAACATACAGCCAGTAGATTTTGTATCCCTTTAAAATTTTTTATCTGCATATTTTCCCAGCCTAGTCCTTCCTTGAGAAATTTAAAAACATATTCAATTTTCGCACGAGATAGATAGGCTATGTATACCTCATACGCCTCATCAAAAGTCGTTACTTTTTTATTAGTTAATAGCAGCATGTCATTCTTAAAAATTCTCCTACCATCTCTGCCTGTAATTTGGATTTTAATTGCATTGAAGTTCTCAAACTCTCCAAAATAAATAGTTATTTTTCCGTCTTGTACGCAATTCTTTCCAACTGTTAACTTTTGGAATTGCTTTTCGCCTTGAGCATCAAAATCAGCGTTAATCAGCTTAAGCTTTTTACCATCATCACCTCTACCTTCTATTGTTCTTGTTATTTTTGAGCGAATAATAAAGTCTTGATCTAGGTTTGTATCAATTAGTGAGAGATAGTCATTATCATCAAACTCTCTATCTAGAATATGGGTAATGGTTGCATCTTCATTCTTTGATTTTAGGCAGATTCCTATTTTTTCTATTTCACGAATAGACAGCAGCTTTTTATTAAAGTAATCACCAGATTCATAAAGACTCTTGGCCTCTTTATCTCCCTCAAATGGCTTTCCAGCCTCTATTTTCTTAATATGCTCAGCTTTTAAAAACTTAGGGTCTTTATTGCTGTAGCTTACATGCGATAGTAGATGCACAGCCTTATCACCAGGTACTAATGCAACTGCGTTATGCGTGCTGTAACCATTGATAATATCCCCGTCCAGACTCCTTACTTTACCTAGATTTTCAGTTTGCTTGCTATGTGGCTTTCTAATATCAGAAGGATCATGAAGAACATCAATTTTACTGGCGTGTGAAAGTTTTTCACAGCTCTGTTCTAGCAATACATCATTTGTTTTTATTGGATCTAAATCGGTGCTTTTATTTTCACCGGTAAGTGTACGAATCATCTTTTTATACTCATTGTTATCTTTTGATGAACTGAACAACTTACAACTACCTTCAGTTAATAGCTTTCCTACAATCGTCGATAGATTTTTTTAAAACAACTTTCCCAGTTAATTTTGAAAAAAGAGGGGCAGCGTAATCGGCGAAGTTTAACATTTATACTCATCTCGTTAGTCTTGTTAAAAAGACAAAGCATAGTCATTTTTACACAATATTTCAGCATTATTTTGCTGATTTAAATTTTGGGTAGTTTTCAGTTAAGTGAGACCTGCTTCCCCGGATTTTCGCTAACGCTCAATCCGGCTACACCTTAACCCCCCGCTTGCTGTTCCCCGCCAAGTAGCAGCAACTCTGCTTCTTTCTGCTGCTGAGGTTATCGACTCCTCGTCTGAACCAAGGTGTTGCGGCACTATGGATGCCGCCTCCAAGCTCCGCAGTCCACCTGCAGAAAATAGACTGGAACCAAATCAAGATAGACGCCTTGTTCTTGGACTTGCGGACTCAACGACTCCACTAACGCCACTTGCAGCAGCTCCTGTTGATTCAATCGTCGTAGGCTCTTGCGAAAACAAGGTTTGGGCATGACGGCTTATCCATCCCCGCCTGCTACCACAACGAAAACCAGGCTCCGCTTCTAAATGCCGCTTTCCTAACAACTCTTTTGAACCTTGTGTTAATTGATCTTTAAGCGTTTCACCTGCTCCAACTATTGTCAATAACCGTTGCCATAATATAATCAATCCATACCTAAAGGCCCAATGTGTTTCCTGCATGGCTTGTTTTTGTATCTCGCCAGTTAATTCTACCCGCCTTTCTGATGGTGATTGACAAAGCTCCTCGACCATCTGTTCCAAAATCACCAACTTCAGGTACCAACCCTGTGGTGCATTGCGCCAGAAATCTCGCAATATTTCAAACATACCAACTGGCGATAGCAAACGCTTACCAACATTTAATGCTAGACCAGACCACTCAAACCTTTCTTGCACGCTCAGCATCGCCTCTCTTGCTGACAACAGTCGATGATAAACTTCAACTGTCGCTTCTGACACATGCCCTGGTCTTGCAAACACACCTGGGTTCAGCCTGTCACATAACTCATGCAGCTTTATTAACAGTTCTTCTTTATACATTTCATCCAATTGCCGACCTTTCCCTGTATGGCACAACCATATTAATCTGGCGCTATAGTGCAACATCTCTGCTAACGTTCTTTGTAAAGCTGCTGGCCATTGAGATGTAATTGCTGTTTTAGTTGCTACCAATGCAGCATCCATAAACCCGCTATAAACCAACATACTGGTAATATGCGCTGCATCTCTACCCCCTACACTACTGTAGTAACGCTTAATGGCTGACTCAATAGTTTGAAACGCGCGTTTTAGCATACCGCTGTCAGATTGTGTATTGAGCGTTTCTAACTGCTCCTTCAAGGCGTAAATCGGCTCCATAATATCCGTCCGGTAATTGACAGCAATTCTTGCAACCATAGAGGTACCCGGCATTGAGCCACGTCGGTGAGAAGCAATCCATTTACGCATAATCCCCCAGGCACTTTGCTCAGCCTGCATAATTCTTCTATGACGGCGAAGCGTAAATAACGATGCTGTAACTAATAACCCCGAAGCCAAACCGATATACCCAACCAATTGCCATATTTGTGCTGCGCTGAGTTGCAGCGAAACAGGATTAACATGAACATTAAATCTCGCATGCGCCTGCCCACCATGGCCATCGTCAGCTGTTATCAATACTTTATAAGAAGCAATAGACTGCGGAGGCAAGCCGGATAAAGTTTTACTGTCACGATCGTATTGCATCCAGTCAGGCTTACTGACCGTGTAATTCAATACATCACCATCATAATCGACAAAATGGCCTGCAATCCGACTATCTAAAATATCTAACGCCTTTAAGTTCTCATCAACGTAAGCGATAGAAATAACCGGCATACGGTTGGGGATAGAGATATTAAACTGAGCTTGAACTGTCGTACCCTGTGTATCAACAGCAGTTAACGCCACCGTATAATTGCCCTGATCACCCGATTTGGGTACTAGATTAAAACTGTTAATGTCTACCAAGTGCGTCACCCATTCAGGCAACGACACATGGCTATCAACCACTGAACCATTCACCATCAGCGCTGAAAATAGCAATTCATCCCCATCTGCATCGATAATTGCATCACCAGGAATAATATGCGTCTTTAACTCACCAGCAAAAAGCGTGACAGTATCCAAGGCCCGACTAACAGTTGGCGCTGAATTTGGAATAGTGAGCGATACCAGCCGATATGCCTCACCACCGAATCCATCTTCCGCTTTTAATTGAACGGTTATAGGCCGGTGGTTATTCTTCAATGGCGTTCCGGATAAAATGCTATCCTCCAGGCTCATCCATGCTGGAACCAAGTACTGCGGATCTGTACGAACCAATGAATAAGATAACTCATCACCATCAGCATCTGTAACAAAGTCCTCTGGCAACGCTACTGCAAATCTCTGTCCTACTGACAAAACATCAATACGCCAAGGCGTGGAGAAAGCCATTGGTGGTGTATTAATATGGAGGTCAATCACACTGCTGTTCGTAATACCACCATAGCCATCATCAACTTGGAAAACAATTTTATAGCGCCCCGCATCCGCACCCGTTGATACACCTGACAAGGTTCTACTTACTGGATCAAAACTCAAAAAGCTAGGCAATGAACCAGTTCCTGTCGTAGTCAAAGCCCGATATTGCAAATCATCGCTCTCTTGATCCAAAAAGGTATCAGCAGGAAAAGTGTAACTAAAAGTATCACCAACCTGTAGAACGTTAGGGCTAGCCAATAACACCTGCACCACTGGTGATAGATTTTCAATAGACAAAGTAACCGGCAAGCGACCAACACCTCCAAATGGATCCCTCCCTTCAATCAATAGTGAAATTGGTTGATGATTATTTGAAGTTGGCGTGCCTCTAAAAGCCGTACCATTGAAGTTTAACCAAGATGGTGCGATGTGTTCGGAACTAGTATGAAGCAAACTATAAATAACCTTATCACCATCCGCATCCATCATCGCTGTTGCTGGCAATGTCCATGCAAACGGCTTATGAATACCAGGAAATTTGATCAGTGTATCTACCATATTCACAACCGGCTGACTGTTCACCCGCAATGTAATTGAACCGTTAGCGAAACCGCCATAACCATCTGATGCAATAAACGAAATATTATAAACACCCGCAACAGGCAAACCACTCAGTTGCCTGGATGCTGAACTGAAAACTAACCCCTCTGGTAACGCTGCCCCATCAGTCAAGCTTGCAGACCATGTAATAGCATCACTATCAGCGTCAACAGCAGCGCCACTTTGAACAGTGTAAGCAACTTCGGCGTCACCCCCCAACTGAACAACATCAGGAACTGGCAAACTACCCTGCAATCTTGGAGGCGTATTTTGAATAAGAAGAGAAACCGGTACCTGACCAATACCACCATAAACATCTTTACCTTCAAATAATAAAGAAACCCGCTGGTGAGTGTTTTCAGTTGGGGTACCACTCAATGCCGTACCATTAAAAATAACCCATGATGGCACGATATATTCCGGATTTGTAAGGACGAGACTATAGGTGATGGCATCACCATCGGCATCTACCATTAACCCTGATGGCAAAGCCCATGTAAATGTTTGACTGACACCCGACAATGGAATCAAAACGTCAGTCCTTTTTACGATCGGTTGGCTGTTAACTCGCAACGTTATGGTTTGATTAATAGAACCCCCATAACCATCTGATGCAATCAAAGTGATATTGTAAACACCCGCAACAGGCAAGCCACTAAATGACCTGACCGCTGAATCAAACCTCAAACCAACTGGCAGCACACCTCCATCAGCTGATTGAGCAGACCAAGTGATGGCGTCCCCATCCACATCGAGCGCTGCATCACTTCGTATGCCATAGTCGATAGAAATATCACGACCCAACTGTATGGTGTCAGGTTTTGGCAAACCAGCCTGTAATAGCGGAGGAGTATTTTGAATAGATAATAAAATAGGCAGCCGTCCAACCCCACCAAAAGGATCTCTACCACGGATTAACAACGGAATGTGTTGATGTGTATTACTGTCTGGTATTCCACTCAACATTGTACCATTAAAGCTTAACCATGCAGGAATAAGAAAACGTGGATCATTATTCACTAACTCATAAACCAAGCTATCGCCATCAGCATCAATCATCGCCGTTGCCGGCAATGTCCAGGCAAATGGTTTATGAATACCAGCCAAGGGAATAACAACGTCAGACTTATTCGCAACCGGCTGACTGTTAACACGAAGTGTTAGTGTTTGATTAACCGTACCACCAAAGCCATCTGAAGCAATAAACGTTATTGGGTACACGCCTGCTGCTGAGATACCACTTAAAGTTCGAGTCGCTGCAGTAAACGTCATACCCACAGGCAAACCATCACCTGCTGCTAATTGAGCACGCCAACTGATCGGATCTCCATCCAGATCAACAACAGTATCACTGGCTATGCTGTATTGGAAACTGCTAGCAACACCCAACTGAATCGTTTCAGGATCTGATAAGCTGAACTGAAAATATGGCTCTCGATTGGGGACGATAATATCAAACAGCTGCCAACCCCTATCACCACAAGCAATTGGATTATTACAATCATCAATCGCAGTAATATTCACCGTGTAATTGCCCTGATAGCCTGAGATCATTGTCGCTGAAACAACCCCGGTAGCTTCATTCAAAATAAACCATAACGGTGGTTGCGGCTGTGTTTCCAGACTGAAGGTATAACTATCTCCTTCACGATCACGGAATCCCTCCACAACCGCATCCAACGAAACTAGGCCCTTAATAGGCATAGTTAAAGTTGTATTGCCCTGGTAATAAGGCGCAGTGTTAGGCACATCAACAATCATCTGATAACGCCACTGTTGCTGATAGATATCATTAACCAGCAAGTCAACTGGATATTCACCACGCACCAATCCTGTTGGTGTACCAGTGAGTTTTTACTGGCAAAATCAAACTGCAGCCAATCTGGCAAGCTATCCAGATCAACTCCGTTCGTTGCATTAAATGCTGCTCCGGCAGTTAACATAGCGACACTGAAGATCTCATTAAAAACAGCTCGCTGGTACAATGGTGCAACTGCTGATAAAGGATAGTGTTGATGGTATAAATCACCAGCAACTGAAGACGGTATGGCTTCAGAGGCTATATCCGCCGTCGTGTTTGTAGGTAATGGGATTGTCTGGCGAGAAACGAAATAATTACGGCTGGGTTGATTTGCCGTATGGTTAACAGCCACGACTGACTGATCTAAATCGGTAAGCGCAAAAAATGTTGCATTCGTTGTCACTAATGACCTATCTTGCTCCAGCCTTTCAAGCCCCCTGTACAACAAAACCACTACCAGCAAAACTAACTTGACCTTGAGGACTAATTGTTAAAGCAGTCGATGTATACTCGTTCATCAACTCCCAACATTCAGCATGTAACAACTCACCAGTAACAGAAAATTGAGCGCTAAACATACTATCATCGCATGCCTTATCACCATCACTATAACCCGTTACCCATATAGTATTCTGCGCATCTATCGCCATCGTCAGTGATTCACGCCTGGCAAAAGAATATATCGTAGACCAACGTACAGCACGAGTCAGGTTCCCTTCAGAAGAAAATTGCGCAAGCATCGGCCCTGCCCCCCCCTGCCCCATCAATATATGTATTCATATACTCCACAGTCCATACAGAACCATTAGTACCAAGTGCTAAGGCACTGAGATAATAATGAGACCAAGTCAGCCCTACCATTGGCACTGCTTCATAAGACAGTTTGTATAAATAGTTATAACTGGAATATTGAGAATAAGAACTCGACAGCCACCCCGAACCTTGTTGATCAATAACTAACCGTCCCGTGTGAAGATAGCTAGAATAGCCTGCTCCCAAAGCCTGGGTTAAAACCCCAGTTCGGAGTTAATAGTGATCAAGTAATTAAATTCTAATTGCTTGGCAACCTTTTCACTGCAGTAATTGTTAATGGCTCAATAATATAAGCAGCCAACCCAGCAACAAGATGTGTAATAGCATTTGCAACCGAGCGATGTCTGGTGTGCCAAATATGAAACTTATGTTTCAAGCAGCCAAAAACAGTCTCAATGATCCCTCGCTGATTTAATAACTGTTGCTCGTGATCGCTAAGTGGCTGCGCATTTTTCATATTTTTTCTTTTGCGTGTAATTAACTTCAAACCGCTATCAAGTAGTTTTTCAAAAACAGCCTTCCCAATATAGCCTTTATCTCCGAAGGCCAAACCCTCCAGCCCTTCAAACAATGAGACACCTGCAGCTAAATCATGATGATTGCCGGGCGTGACTTTAAAGGCGATTAACTCACCTATGTCATTGATTACTAAATGAAGTTTCAGACCAAAAAACCAACCAACAGATGTTTTTCCAAGTTTTGCAACCGCTTTAAATGTGCGGTGGCGTTTAGTGCGTTTAATGTGACAGTTTGGTAGGCAACTTGAGTCAATGTAGTAAATGCCACTACGCCTGCCACCGTTAAGAGTAATAAAAATTGTCAGTGGCATTAGCGCTCTAGGCATCAATTCAATAAAACGTGAGTAACTGGGTAAATTAGGGAAGTAATGTCCCCAGTATGTTTTTAGAAAGCCAGTATAAAAATATTTAAAGTTTCTATAGCCGATCATTTGGAACAAAATCATGATTGTCATAATCTCGCTATAAGCTAAACAACAAGGTGGACCTGACTTTTTTTCTGCAGATGAAGGGAGTAGATCTTTGCGCTCAAGTGCTGCAAATTCCTCAGCAAAATCATCTATGCGACAAAATAACTCTATAACCTCGCGCTCATGTATCATAACCACATCCATTATTAGTAATAATTTCAAAAGGTTATATAAGTTTTTCACTAAATCCAAGGCTGCCATAACTCCGAACTGGGGTTGGGTTAAATTACCCGTTACAGAAAACGTGGCAATGAAGCCGGGCAACCCGTCATTCTCTGGAGGTGTAAAACTTGCCGTACGGCCAATCACCAAGACTGTGCCATTAACTTTATTAATCGCCAGCCCCGTGCCTTTATCTTCTTCCGCACCACCCCATCGTAACGCACGCATCAAAGTACCATTAGCAGAAAATTGTGCCAACAGAACGTCTTCTTTCTCAGCATCAAAATTAGTGGTATAACCGGTTATCCATATCGCGCCTTGTGAATCAATCGCCAAAGCATTACTGCCGTCATCACCAGTGCCACCCCAGCTGAAAGCCTGTAATAGATCGCCATCAACTGACAGTTGCAGCAACGCAATATCAGAGTCCACTCTTCCAGCACGGGTATAGTTGCCAGTAACCCAAAGCGTATTGTTTGCGTCATAGGCCATATCATTAATCGCCATATCTGGAAACTCGGTATGAACCAGCTTAACACCACATGATGAATCAACTAAAGCCAACTCTAAGGGCACGGTGTTTGTTGTTTTTTTTGTATCCGACAATTAAATCCAGCCGGTCATAATCACTCTTAACCGGCCATACTCCAGACAATATTCCCGTAACGCTGCTGTACTTAAGCCAGCTCGGTAAAGCTGTCCCGTCTTTCTGCTGCACGTAGAGCTCGTATGGCGGATAGCGTCCAGCAAAACTCTGGTTGTTGAGAGTATATTCTTTCATAACACCGGGTGCGTACTCAATATGATTTACTTCCATTGGCGTTTGATAAAATGACAAGCCCGTTACAGCTGGTGTGACCGCCTCAACGGTTAACGAAACATCTGTAACTGTCGATGCATTAATAACAGTAGAAGCATTAGAAATAGTGTGCAACGGTATTGAGATCGCAACTGACTGCGCCTCTATTTCTACCCAATCAACTGTTGGTAAGAGGCCAGCTATTTTCTCCAAAGAAGCAGTCATCTTTGCTACGAAAACATTGGTGATACTAGTTTTAGAAAACCGCAATGTCCCTGTTGTCCATATTGACCCTTGTTCATCAATTGCCAACGCATGACCATAATCAGTATCATCTAACCCCCAATGCACAGCTCGCGTCAGATTGCCATCTGGTGAAAATTGAGCAAGAAAAGCATTACTACTAGCCGCACCAAAACTACTCGTACTACCTGCCACCCATATAGAACCCTGCGCATCAATTGCTATTGCATTACCTTCATCATTACTTGTACCTCCCCAACGTACCGCCTGAGTTAAATTAAAACCAGAAGAAAATTTTACAAGAAAAACGTCCTCACCAGCAGCACCAAAGTCACGAGTATAACCCGTCACCCACACTGAATCTTGCGCATCAATAGCTACATCGTTTCCAATACCTACCCAACGTATGGCTTGAGTTAAATTACCATCGGGTGAAAACTTGGCAAGAAAGGCATTGGTAGTAACATCAAAGCTTTGAGTATAACCAGTGACCCATACCGAATCTTGAGAATCAATTGCTAGCCCATAGCCTCGATCTCTGCTAGAACCACCCCAATGTATCGCTTGCGTCAAGTTACCATCTGCTGAGAACTGTGCTAACAAAACCTCATCACCTAGCACCCCAAAATTTTGAATATAACCAGCCATCCATAATGAGCCACTTGAATCAAATGCCAGCGCTGTACTATGACTATAGCCTCTCTCGATCCTACTCCAAGAATGTGCATGCAACAACGTTCCCTCAGAAGAGAGCTTAATTAAAAGCAGCTCGTAAATAGAACCAAGGTAACCAGTTATCCATAAGTCACCTTGTGCATCAGTGATCAAAGCCTCAACGTTAGCAGCATATCTATTACCTCCACTGTAGCGCCAGCCCAATGCTTGAACTAAATCGCCAGCTGAAGAAACTTTTGCGAGCACAAAATCATATCCTGATAGGCCAACTAAAAACCAGGCATTGCCTACTTTATCAATCACCAAACCTTGGCTATTTACAGCACCACCTAATGCAAAGGAAAATGAATCAACCGCACGTGGCACCCCCAAACAACCCGTTGCATTACCACCCCCTCGGTTAAATAGCGACGATAGCTCTCCGTTAGGTCTTCCACCTGCAGATCGGTAATATTATGAAACTGTGTTGAATGTGTTAAATCCTCAGGCTCAAATGCCAGTGCCTGCATATTAAGCCCATCGATATGATTCATATCAAGTTCATCTGGCATCTCACTCCAGTCAACAACACCCTTTGCTTCTGCCTGGTCGAATAACATCGTTTGAAATAGCAATAATAAGGTAATTGCTTGTGCTGGATTTCGTAGCATGCTTCGAAAGCAGATAAAGAGCACTTCAAAAAAACCAAAGGAAGGAAGGCTTTTATGCCGAGACGCACCTACAGTATTTTGTTGAAGCCTAGAGGTCATCACCATAACTACTTACCTCCCGTGTACATTGGATTCATTGTTGAAGCCCGACGTGCACCTTTAAAAGCATCATGATCAAATGCAACGGCTGCACCCACCGCTCGGCGTGCTTTACCCAGCGTGCGTGGTTGTTTTATCCCAGCCTGTACTGCACTAAAGAGAGTTAAACTCGACGTGGACAAACGCCTAGGCCCAGCTTCTCCACCTAAAGTAAGAGCTGAATCTCCCACCACCGTCATTGCGCGAGCATGACGACTTACCCATAGCTGTTTGCCGTTACAACACCCAACTGAGTCTGCTTTCAGATGCTTTTGCCCCAAAAGTTTTCTTGAACCTTGCGTTGCCTGGGTACGAAGTGTTTCATCAGCGCCTGCAACAGTTAATAATTGCTGCCATAAACCCACCAAGCCATAGCGAAATGCCCAATGGCTTTCACTCATCGCTAATCGTTGTATCTCACCAATCAATGCAATTTGTTGTTGTCGATTAGATTGGCCTAAATTAGTAACCATTTGCTCTAACCGTACCAACTTCAAATACCAGCCTTGTGGTGCATTACGCCAAAAATCTTGCAGAACCTTAAACATACCCACTGGCGATAACAGTTTTGCAGCAACTTTTATTGCTGAGCCTAACCAGTCAGATTTTACCTGTGTGCTTAATACCGCTTCCCGTGCGGACAGTAGCCGCTGGTAAACTGCCACGTGCTCTACAGGCACTTCCCTCGCTGATGACCATATACCTGGATCCAGCTCATCACATAAGAAGTGTAATGCCGTTAACAGTTATTCTCTTTGCACCTCATCTAATCGTCTCGCCTTGCCAGTATGACACATCCAAAGTAAGCGAACGCTGTAATGGAGTATGCCTGACAAAGTACGCTGTATTTCAAGCGGCCATTTATCTACAACCGCCATTCTCACCACACGAAGCAATGTTTTCATAAAGCCACTATTTAGCAGCATACCTGTAATAGTCGCCACCTGGCGACCACGAGCATAATTGTAATAGCGCCTAATGGCCGACTCGACACGCTGAAAAGACTGTTGCAACATGGCTCGATCGACCTGCATATCCATCATTTCTAGTTGATGCTGCAAAGCACTTAACAACCTTATCACTTCGGCCTGATAGTTGACCCTAGCAGCTGCTTGCACCACTTGTGAACGCGAACCACCTTGTGTCAGTAACCATCTGTGCATAATGTCTTTTGCACCCTGCTCAGCCAATTTGGTTCGCTTGTGTCGAACAAGCATAAACAATGATGAAGCGACCAGTAGGCTCAAACCAACACCTCCGTAACCGAATAACTGTAACATCTGAACCGCATTTAACTGAACATCAGTTGGATTAACTTTTACACGCAACCCAGCTTGTGCACGTCCACCGTAACAATCATCTACAGTAATAAACACCTCATAAACTTTTGCCCATTGTGGCGGTAAACCCGACAAGGTCATCGAAGTTGAGTCGTATTGCACCCAAGCTGGCTTACTGATTGCATAACTTAACTCATCACCATCAGGATCAACAAAATGACCAGTAACTGCATAGCTTAAATCTTCAAGCGCGCCCAAAGATTTGTCAGCGTAAGCCGTAGCCAACACGGGAGCGCGATTAGGCACAGCAATAGCAAAGCGGGTTTGCACCGATGCGCCTTGCGGATCAGTCGCGACAAGCACAAAAGTATAATTGCCCTGATCACCAGATTTAGGCAGCAAATTAAAGCTATTGATACCGACAAGATGCGTTACCCATTTAGGTAGTGGTAATCGATCAGTTGCTGTTGCATTAGCAGTTTTAAATACAGTAAACGATAATTCATCACCATCAGCGTCTGTTACTGTATCACGAGGGACAACAAAAGTTTTCAACTCATCAGCATAAGTCGTAATCGTACCAATTGCTCTATCAACCAATGGCGCTGAATTGGGGACTTTAATTGAAACCAATCGATAGGCTTCGCCACCAAAACCATCTTCAGCTTTCAACTGTACTATTATCGCCTGGTGACTATTCCGCAATGGCCTACCTGATAATGTTCTGCCAACTAAATTAAGCCAAACTGGAACAAGGTAGTCTTGATTGGTGCGCACAAGTGAATATGAGATAACATCACCATCCGCATCTGTTATAAACTCATCTGGTAAGGTTGCTATAAAGTTCTGCCCCACCGGTAACGTATCGACAGGCCAAGCGCTAGAAAGAGCCGTTGGCGGCGTATTAATCTGGAAATGAACGGCGCTGCTGTTTGCCACACCGCCATAACCATCATCCACCTGGAATACTAGTGAGTAATTACCAGCATCTACTGCACTAGGTAGGCCGGATAAAGTTCTAGTTATTGGATTGAAATTCAGAAAATCAGGTAACGAAGCATCACCTACTAGCATCAATGCTTTATACCGCAGGCTATCACCTTCCGGATCAGCAAAAGTATCACCTGAAAAAGAGTAACTTAATTCTTCACCAACCTGAGTAATAGCAGCATCGGCTAAAACGATTTGCACACGTGGCGACAAATTTTCAATCAACAGTGATATTATTGCTGTACCAACACCACCAAACACATCTTTGCCTGTAAACAGTAGCTTAATCAGCTGATGGGTATTTGCAGTCGGTGTACCAAATAAAGCCGTACCATTAAAGTTGACCCATGATGGAACGATGTACTCCGGATTTGCCCTGACAAGCTCATAGGTAATGGCATCACCATCAGCATCGACCATTAATCCTGCAGGCAAAGTCCAGGCAAATGGTTTATGGATACCTGGCAATGGCACAGTACTATCAGTCATGGCAACAATAGGCTGGTTGTTCACACGTAGAGTTACCGTCTGATTAGCAAAACCACCATAACCGTCTGAAGCAGTAAAAGTAATCTCATAAATGCCGGCCACCGTTAAACCGCTTAATTGTTTAGAGGCAGGATTGAAAACCAACCCAGCTGGCAACGCTGTCCCACCGGATAAGCTCGCTGACCATACGATAGCGTCACCATCAACATCGACAACAACATCAGCTTGAATAAGGTAATCTACTTTGCTGCCATCTCCCAATTGCAGCGTATCCGGAGTCGGCAAATCCATTAATAACTTCGGTGGAGTATTTTGGATAGTCAGAGAAACTGGCAACTGTCCTATACCACCGAATGGATCTTTACCTTTTATCAGCAACTGAATCGGGCGATGACTATTGCTACCCGGCGTTCCAATTAAAGTCGAACCGTTAAAGCTTAACCATGCAGGTATCAAGTAACGTAAATCATCGGCTACCAATTCATAACTGATTGGACCGCCATCCGCATCAAACATCGCAGTCGATGGAATCGTTGCAGCAAAGGGTTTACCCACGCCTTTGGCTATCACTTCCCATGATGCCAGATCAACTCGAGGCTCTGTATTGACATGCACTAACACGCTACTGCTGTTAGCAATACCACCATAGCCATCATCCGCCTGAAAGGTAATTGCATAACGACCTGCGTCAATCGTCTTGGGTTTACCTGACAGTGCTCTGGTTATCGGGTTAAAACTCAGAAACAACGGTAATGTACCATTGCCCGTCACAGTTAAAGCTCGATACTGTAAGCTATCACCTTCAGGGTCAATAAAGACATCACTCGAAAAACTATAACTCAATGTTTTACCAACCTGCAGTACAGCTGGATGCCGCAAAGTTAGCTGTGCAACAGGCGGTAAATTCTTAATATGTAGAGACATCGGTATATCACCAACACCACCGAATGGATCTTTACCACGTATTAACAGTGGAATAGGCTGGTGACTGTTACTGCCTGGAGTCCCAGTCAACGTTGTGCCATTAAAACTCAACCAAGACGGCACCAAGTAACGCGGATCGTTATTCACTAATTCATAACTCAACGCATCCCCATCCACATCGAGCATCGCCGTCGTCGGCAACCTCCAGGCAAAGGATTTATGAACCCCTGGTAACGCAATAAGCGTATCAGTCATATTGGCAACCGGCTGACTGTTAACCCGTAAGCTAATTGTCTGGTTAACGACACCGCCGTGACCATCTAAAGCGATAAGCGCGACTGAATAAACACCTGCCGTTGGAATACCACGTAAGCGTCTAGCTGCAGAGCTGAACGTCAAACCAACAGGCAAAACACTGCCATTTGCTGATTTCGCCACCCAACTTATTGTATCACCATCAGGATCAGTAACGGCATCACTGGATAGAACATATTGGAAACTGCTATCAACACCGAGTTGAATCGTTTTAGGAACAACCAAATCGGACTGAAAAGTCGGCGCTCGGTTTGGCACAACAAGTTCAAACAATTGCCAGCCCATATCCCCACAGCCATTCGGGTTATTACAATCATCAGTCGCAGTGATATTGACGGTGTAATTGCCTTGATAACCTGAAACCATGGTCGCTGAAACAACACCCGTTTTCTTCGCCACAATCAGCCACGGTGGCGGCGCCGGTTGACTGGATAGCGCAAACTGATAGCTGTCACCATCAGCATCACTGAACCCCTCGGCAACTGTTGGGACTGAAACAAAACCATCAATAGCCATTATTAAAGTAGTATTGCCCTGATAACTCGGCGCAGTATTAGGAACTTCAACCAACATCTGGTAGCGCCATTGCTTATCGTAAAAATCCTCAACCAATAGGTCTATCCAGTATTCTCCCCGTACAGATGCCGTTGGCGTACCGGTTAAACGATTATTAATAAAATCATATCGCAACCAATCAGGTAAAACAGAAATGTCTAGTCCATAAGTTGCGTTTAACGTCGTTGTATTATCAGCTAATACATCTACCGTAAATGGCTGGTGCAAAACCGCTTTCTGGTATAAAGGCGCTACAGCAGATAGACCATAAGGGCGGTCAGTTAAATAATCGACAATACTGACGGGGGTGATTTCTGCAGTGATGTCTGTTGTTAAATTTAATGGCAATGACACCGTAGTGTTTTTGATAATGGCGAATGAATCGTTAGCGGGAACATTGAGAGTGAAACTCGCTAATTGTACGGCGGTAATCGGTAATGCTGAAGCAACGGCATTAACACCTCCAACGATAACATTTTCAATTTTCTGAAAAACATATTGGTTTGCACCAAAACTAATACGACCATCCATGCTTTTCGCTAACGCCCTGCTACCATCGTAACTTTGCCCACCGTTAAATAATAGACCTGCATATAACAAATTGGCAGAAGAAGAAAATTTCGCAACCATAGCACTACGCCCCATACTACTAAAGCTATCGGTAAATCCCGCTAGCCAGACATCTCCCTGTGCATCAATTGTTACTGTTTCACAATAGTCATTCTTCCCACTCCCAAAATTGACGGCTTTAGTTAAATTCCCATCCGGAGAAAAACTTGCCAAAAAGGCATCATATTCATAATAAAGAGAGTTATACGTACTACCACAAACCCACATCGATCCTTGCTCATCGATTGCCAAAGCACGAGCACTTTCAGAATAAGAACCACCGGGTGCTGCCTTTATATAATGTAGAAAATATAGCATAATATACACTTTAACTTGATTACGGATGGTGTTTGGATGTTAGCTAGAATTCTCTCTGATGAAAATAATGAATTAACTATTGAGCTCAAGCTTCCACTAAAAGGATCCATGCTTGAATGTGAGGATGCAATTCTTGACGGCCTTAATGAGGTTGGAACATTAGCCACTGAAAAAGCTTTAAGTAAGTTTGATGCAGATGGCTCTCCTATCCATGTTGGAAAAATAAAGCTAACAGCACGAAGTAGAGATGAAGCAAATTACCAAACGCCTTATGGAGTTGCTCGAGTTAAGCGTTATGTTTATCAAACCTCTAAAGGCGGGAAGATCTTTTGTCCTTTAGAAGATAAGGCTAGAATTATCCAAGGATCAACACCGCGATTTGCAAAAATAATCTCACATAAATACTCAAACTTACCTGCTCCTAGTGTTATTGATGATCTCAAGGTCAATCATAACCGTAAAATCTCACATTCATACTTGCAACGGGCAACTGATTTTGTTGGCGGTATTGCACAAGCCAAAGAGGCTGAGTGGGAATATGAAGAGCCAAAGCTTGATGCAGGCATTGAGATGCTAAGTATTAGCTTAGATGGTGCATATGTTCTCACCGTTGATGATGGTTATAGAGAGAGCATGGTTGGAACTATTTCCATGTATGATAAGCATGGTGCACGCCTGCACACAACCTACGTTGCAGCATCACCAGAATATGGAAAAGATGAATTCTTTAATAGGCTTGAAAAGGAAATAAAGCTGAAAAAGAAATATTACCCTGATGCTAAAACAATTGGCGTTGCTGATGGAGCAAAAAATAATTGGCCATTTCTAAAAAAACATACTGATACGCAAATTTTAGATTTTTGGCATGCAACTGAATATCTCGGCGAAGCATCAAAGGCAGTATTTACCAAAAAATCTGAAAGAGATGAGCGTGATGTTTGGCTCGAAGAGAGATGTCATGACTTAAAGCACAAGAAAGGTGCGGCAGGTAGAATACTTGCTGAGCTTAAAGAGCATCTAAATAAAAAACTGAATAAATCGCTTAGAGAAAAGCTAGAAGGAACAATTACGTATTTTGAAAATAATATTAAAGAAAAGCGAATGTCGTATCATAATTTGATTAAGCAGAATGCACCAATTGGCTCTGGCGTCACTGAAGCAGCATGTAAAACAATTGTTAAACAAAGATTAGGCGGATCAGGAATGCGCTGGAAAGACAAGGGAATGAAAATCGTTTTATGCTTGAGAACACTAGTAAAGACTAAAGGCAGATGGGATCAGTTTTGGGAGAAGGTCAATGATTTTGGCGTGCCAGCAGCAATATAGCCTACATTATATAGAGGCAGCACCCAAACCACCCCACGTAATAGCTCGAGTTAAATTCCCTGCTGATGAAAACTTTATCAAGAAAATATTTGCGTCAGGCGACCTACCAAAATAGCCAGTACCAACCACCCACACAGCACCCTGTGCATCAATTGCCAATGCTTCTCCACGGTCTGAACTATAACTATCCCACCACAAAGCTCGTGTTACGTTCCCATCAGGTGACAGTTTTATAAGAAAAGCCTCATCATTCGAGCCACCAAAACTATTCGTATAGCCAGTTACCCACACACTATTCTGTGCATCAATCGCTAGTGCATTAGCACGATCATTGTTGCCACCACCCCAGCGTAACGCTTGCAACAACGTCCCTCCTGAAGAAAATTGCGCAAGGAAAACATCCATTCCAACTGCGCCAAAACTTTTCGTATTAACTGTGATCCATACTGCACCTTGCGCATCAGTTGCCAACGCGACTCCGCTATCATCATTAATGCCACCCCACCTTAATGCCTGCGTTAATGACCCTTCTGATGAAAACCGTGCCAGTATAATACCTTTACCTACTGCACCAAACTCTTGCACATCTCCTAGCACCCATAATGCGCCTTGTGCACCATAGGCCATGTCTTTTATCGTCACACCAGTTAAGGCTTTAACAGATGAATGTTTCGCACAGGGAGAACCGCTTGATACCAACTCCAGGGAAATAAAATTGCTTGTTTGCCTATGCCCCACCCTCAAGGCCAAGCGATCATATTCACTATTAACCGGCCACACCCCCTTTAAAACACCGGTTTTACTGTTGTAATGCAGCCAATCGGGTAATGCCGTACCGTCAGCTAATTGCACGTTTAAAAGCTTTGCCTCGTAACGACCAGAAAAAACCTTATCTGCTAACGAATAACTACGCTCAACACCTATAGCATAGGTAAACTCAACACCCTTGGAAATTTCTATCTGATTCACTTCTCCTGAATGCTGGTAAAAAGAAATCCCGGTAAAAAACAGATCCAAGGAGGTCGTTACAGGAAAATCTATCGCTTCAATTTCTGGTCCATATCTATCGATAGATCGCTGAATGCTTTCCCTGACATCTGTTAATGTCGCATTGTTAATGAAGTAAGTTTGATTGGAAATGACAACGGGTAAAGTTGCGATTAGCTGCTCACTACCAGGGAATATGTTGGCCACATTTGCATAACGGTCTGTTTTTAGTATCGTAACATAACTGGTACGGATAGCACCGAGCAACCATAGCTCTCCTTGATTACCAACTGCCAAAGACTTACCAAAACTAGCATCAGAAGAAAACAAGTGGCTAAATGTTCTTAACTGTGTCAAATTACCAGCAGGAGAAAATTGTGCTAAAGACATATATCTGTGTAATGGGTCAACACCACTCACCCATATCGAACCTTGTGCATCAATTGCTATTGCATTCGCCTGGCTATCACTGCCAGATGAACCCCAACGTACAGCATAGGTCATATTGCTGCCTGGCGAAAACTTGGTAAGAAACGTATCAGCCCTGGTTACACCAAAACTTTTTGTCTCATCAGTTACCCATATTGAACCTTGCGCATCAAAAGCAATTGCGTTTCCTTGCTCATCACCTGATCCTCCCCAGCGGACCGAACTGGCAAAACTACCATTAGATGAAAATTTTGCGAGAAACATGTCTATCCCCACTGCACCAAAACTTTCTGTCTCACCAGTTACCCACACTGAATCTTGCGCATCGATTACCAGATCATGTCCGGAATCATTTTCCAACCCCCCCCCCATAGCAGTGCATGCAGCAATTCACCGTCAGTAGAAAACTTAGCAAGAAACACATCCCCAGACATACGTCCCGTCACCCATATTGAACCAATCTCATCAACAGCTAAAGCACTCAAAGACGGCTTAGGAGAATACCAGCCAATCGCTTTAATTAACGCTCCTTCTGATGATAGTTTTATTAATAAAGGATTGATGTTATAGGGCCCGGTCAAAGGAGTCATCCACACCGCCCCTTGTTTATCAAAAATTAACTTAGTCGCTGCAGTACACACATCATTAAACCTTAGTACCTTAAGTAACGCGCCCGAAGTAGAAACTTTTGTCAAAACGCAGTAGCGACGAGAGCTTTCATAAAGTCTACTCACTGCCCATGCGTCTCCCTGCGCATCAATCGCGACATTCCCTGCATAAAGTAAGTTGCCATATCCATACTTCGCACGCATAGTAAAGAAAAACGAATCCGGTCCTCGGGCGGCGCTAAACAACTCGTACTATTGCTATTTTCTTCTGTTAAGAAACGACGATAGCTTGCTGTCACGTCTTCCACTTGCAAGCCGGTTATCTCATCCACCCGAACCGTCTCACTGAGATCTGTTACCTCTAGTGGCACCTCACTAAAACTAAACTTATCAGCATCCAAATCCAACGCTTCGGGCACTTCATCCCAATCAAATGATTTTGCTTCTGCTTGATCAACAAGCAACGTTTGCAACAACAGCAGCATGGTAATAGCTGTAGCTGGATTTCTTAGCAATCTACGAAAATAGATAAACAATAATTCAAATAATCCTAACTGTGCAGGTAATCGTGCTTTAGCTTTATGGTCCATTATTATTTCCCTCCCTGCCTAGGCTCAACAGTTAAGCTAACCTCATCCTGGCTGACTGTACGAACAGCTGCAAACATACTGGAAGCAAGTGCTGAAGCACGCCTGGCTCTGTCTGCCCTGCTTGATGGTGTAATTGGTTTGGCTACCGTTAGCGAAGCGACTTCAGTTTCACCCACCTCGTGATGATCAACAAACATCGTACTGGCATGACGGGCAACCCAAATTTGTCTGTCTCTGCCCCTACATTTACCCTCAGGCAATGCCAAAAGCTGTTGGCAACCCAGCTTTGTATCTGAACCCGTTTTAATTTGTTGTTGCAACGGTGCAGACCCGCTCGCTGCTGTTAATAGATTTTGCCACAATGCCACTACAGCATAGCGAAACGCCCAATGTGTTTCTTGCAGTGCCATCGTTTGCATCGTATCAAGCTGCTGCTTTAAATACCCTGGATCCATTCCTCTCAATGCAGCTGCCATCTGTTCCAGTGTAATAAGTTTAAGATACCAACCCTCTGGCACATCCCGCCAGAAACTATACAAACCCTTTAACAATCTAACTGGTGATAACAGATCTTTCACCACATTCGTTAATAAGTCATCCCAACTGGCATCACCACGAACACTTAGCAAGGCCTCTCTAGCCGCTAATAATCGACGATTGACTTCAACTTGCTCTAACGGTTGTCGGTGAAAACCAACCCGGTTCAAACTCATCACATAAAGCGTGTAATTGCGCCAGCATAGTCTCCTTACGCGCCTCATCCAATAAAAGCCCTTTACCCGTATGGCAAATCCAGAGCAATCGAATACTGTAATGCAAAATGGATGCTAACGTTCGTTGCAATGCCATTGGATACTGGTCTACGACAGCCATGCGCGTTGTCAACAACACCGTATCCAAAAAGCCATATATGGACTCGCCCCGTATTGTAAAGATTATTTTCTGACGACAATGGTAGAAGAGATGCGCTCATATATCCGACATCTGAAGCAGATGACTGATTGATGCATCACCTCTTCGTGCCCTGATGGAACTACGCATGTTTGTGCCTCATCACTGTTTAGACTCAACTACCTATTACAGGCTGGTTAGCCTTGGGTTTTTCAGGCTCTCAAACATTGGTCTTACCCACTTGTCATCATTCAATACTCTTTGCAATTCTCCTGACTGTTAAACTCAACTAACTACTAAGCAGCACGTCGATACTCTTCGCCACTTTTTAACATAGCTAGAATTATCCGAGCATTTTTATTGGCGACAGCAACACTAGCCTTATTGCTTCCACGCTCCATTTTAATACGCTTAACCCATACACTTCTTGGATCATCCTTTTTTCCGCACCTGGTAACTACAGACCTACCGCCATGGATAAGCAGGGTTCGTAGGTATTTATCTCCTCGCTTACTTATTCCTCTCAAATACTCCCTATTACCACTTGAGTGTTGCCTAGGCACTAGGCCTAGGTAAGCGGAAAGATGTCTGCCATTTTTAAATTCACTCCCATTACCCACCTGAGCAACCACTGCCACCGCTGTTATTGGTCCCACACCCTCTATCGCCTGAATACGCTGGCAACTTTCATTGTTCTTGGAAATGCTATTAATTTCAAGTTCGTAAACATCGATGTTCTCATCCAGAACTAACAAGGTTTCATATTGCCTCTGAATGTAGACCTTCATACGATCTGTCAAACCATTGTCATTTGTACGATCGAAAATTGAAGGCAACTCGGCCCTTAATTTATAAATACTTTTTGCAATGACAATACCGTTCTCTGCTAGAAGACCTCTCAACTGATTACATAGCTTAGTTCGAGCTTCTACTTGACCTTCACGTATACGTAACAAGCTTTGCATGTCTTGCTGCTCAACTGTTTTCGGGGTGACAAAATTCATGGTTGGCCGTTGAGCTGCTTCAGCTATTGCGCGAGCATCTTGTTGATCATTCTTATTCCCTTTTAGATAAGGTTTCACGTATTGGGGTGAAATGAGTTTAACCTCATAGTTTCGTTTAATTAATTCACGCGCCCAATAATTTGCACTTCCATAAGCTTCCATTGCTATCACTTTGGGAGCAAGCTGATTAATCACTTCTAATAATTTTGCACGCGTTACTTTTTTCTCAGTTAAAATTGCCCCCTGCTGATTAACGCCACAGAGCTGGAAAACATTTTTTGCAATATCAATGGCTAACACGTTAATATCCATAGTGGACTCCTTCGCTTTCGTTAAATTTAATAGCTTAGCTATTTAGCACTTAGATGCCGAGAACCATTTTTTTAGAATGGTTCAAAGTGGAGCGAGTCCATTCCATTACTGTTAACAAGCATGCCAGTGATCACCATAGCTTGTTCACCATCAACGCGGTTGTAATATTGCCAGATAGCAGTTTCGATAGCTTGAAACGATCGCTTTAGCATTTGTCTATCCGTTTGCATATTAACTGTTGTTAGCTGCGCTTTCAGTCCAGAGTCTCTTCCAATGCAAGATGAGCCTGAAATAGCCCCCACTTTCCAATGCAAAGTGGGCCTGAAGTTGTTGCGTGATCGTTCATCCTATATGGATGAATATCAATATGAACGACATAGAATTAAACACACTTGCCCAGATTGAGCAATTTCTATCCTCATCAACCCAGCTTACCTTTGAAGCTACATCACGAGCAGAATCTTACCTATGGGTTACGAACACATTAAAAAAATTTGCTTATTGCGGTATGTGCAAAAAGGACAAAGGATTGATTCGTGATTACCTGCAACGAATGACTGGTTACTCACGTTCACAAATTACTAGGCTAATTGCTCAGTATCAAAAGTCAGGAAAAGTTGTTGTTAAGCAACGATCACCTAGAAATAAGTTTAGCTTAATCTATACGCATGAGGATACTTGGTTGTTAGCTGAAACGGATCAGGTTCATCAAACGCTTAGCGGGCCTACCACAAAAAAACTTTGCGAGAGAGCCTTTCATTTGTTTGGAGATAAGCGTTATGCGCGTCTTGCTTTTATCTCAGTCTCTCATCTTTACAATCTTCGACAAACTGAAACCTACCAGCGCAAACGGCGACACTTTAATAAAACTAAAGCAACGCAGGTTTCTATTGGTGAAAGGCGAAAACCAACTCCAGAGGGTAGGCCTGGCTTTATACGTATTGATACAGTGCACCAAGGAGATATGGATAAAATCAAGGGTGTTTATCATATTAATGCTGTTGACGAGGTGACACAGATGGAAGTAGTCTGCGCTGTTGAAAAAATTAGTGAGGCTTACTTAATCCCTGTCTTAGAGCAAATAATCGATACCTTTCCATTTAAAGTGTTAGGCCTACATGCTGATAATGGCTCAGAGTACATTAATCAGCATGTAGCTAAACTATTGCAAAAGTTATTTATTGAACTCACTAAATCGAGGCCAAGGCATAGTAATGACAACGGTTTGGTGGAAAGTAAAAATGGCTCGGTTGTTAGAAAGCATTTTGGCTACATACATATTCAACAACGTTTTGCCCCGCAAATTAATGAATTCTATAACCAGCATTTTAACGACTATATTAATTTTCACAGACCTTGTTACTTCCCTGTAACCAGCATTAATAGCAAGGGTAAGCAAACTAAACTTTACCCTTACGAGGCCATTATGACTCCTTACGAAAAGTTCAAATCAATTGAAAATGCTGAGCAGTATTTAAAGGAAAATGAAACCTTTGAACGACTAGATAAATTAGCGTATTCTCTGACTGATCATGAATCTGCACAAAAGATGCAGGAAGCAAAGAAGACGTTATTTGAGAAAATAACAAAAGAGCAAATAGCTGATACTATCAGCACTGAAGACTAACCGATGGACCATCATGGTGACATCTGTTCAGATGCTGCTTCAGGCTCATCTTACGATTGGAATATACTTCCAGCAAGCAAAGTAGTGATACTAACTTGGTAATCATCGTCCAACGTTATTGACTCTATGGACTGGCGACTGGCAAGCCATTGCCGCATAATGCCCTGCGCACCTTGCTCAGCTCGATAAATTTTTCTATGGCGACGTATTAGAAATAGCGAAGAAGCAATAAACAAAGTCGATGTCAAAGTAGCATAGCCCACTATCTGCAACACCTGAGCCTGATCAAGCTGGATCGCAGTTGGATCAACCTTCATTCGTACTCTGGCCTGCGTCTGTCCACCATAACCATCATCAGCGGTTATCGATATGTGATAATCCTTAATAAATTGAGGCGGGAAGCCTGATAGGACTTTGGTATTCTCATCATAGCTCACCCAATCTGGCTTACTGAGCGTGTAACTCAATCCATCACCATCAGGATCAACAAAATGACCAAAGACAGCATAACTTAGCTCCTCCAAAGGTCCCAAAGCTTCATCAGCATAAGGTGTATTAAGTATCGGCACACGATTTGGCACATGAACATCAAACCTGATCTGTGCCGATGCTCCTTGCACATCAGTCGCGACAAGTATAAACGTGTAGTTACCTTGGTCACCCGATTTTGGAACAAAGTTAAAACTATTAATACCTGCCAAATGCGTAGCCCAGATTGGCAATGGCAAGCGATCAAACCCTGTATTATCGGTTTTAAAGGCTGCAAACAACAATACGTCTCCATCAGCATCTATGGCGATACCACTTGGCACAACGAATGTTTTCAACTCACCAGCATACGCAGTGATGACGCCAAGGCTTTGACTGAAACGAGGCACTGAGTTTGGAATGTCGATTGAGATCAGTTGATATGCCTCTCCACCAAAACCGTCCACACCTTTGAGCTGAAGCGTTATCGGTTGATGACTGTTAACTAACGGGACACCAGCAAGCGTGCCGTTAGCCAGACTGACCCAGGCTGGTACGGGGTGCTCTGGATTCGTACGCACAAGCGAATAAGAAATAGAGTCACCATCAGCATCTATCATAAAATCAAACGGCAACTTAAATTCAAGCTCATGTCCGATAGGCAAGGCATCAACCTGCCATGGCTTCACGGCCATGGGTACTGGCTGTGTATTAACCTGGACACGAACAACGCTACTATTGGCAATGGCACCATAGCCATCATTCGCCTGAAATAATATCTCATAGTGACCTGCATTAATTCTGGCAGACTTACCAGATAAGGTTCTAGTTATCGAGTTAAAACTTAAAAAATCCGGTAAAGATCCATCACCTGACACAAGCAAAACACTATAGTGCAAACTATCACCTTCAGGATCTGCAAAAGCATCACTTGGCAGCGTGTAACTAAACTCATCTCCAGACTGAATAATTCCTGGATCAGCCAAACTAATTTGCGCAACCGGTGACAAGTTTTGAATGTTTAAAGCTATTAACCTGAAAACTACCCAAAATTTAAATCAGCAAAATAATGCTGAAATATTATGTAAAAATGACTATGCTTTGTCTTTTTAACAAGACTAACGAGATGAGTATAAATGTTAAACTTCGCCGATTACGCTGCCCCTCTTTTTTCAAAATTAACTGGGAAAGTTGTTTTAAAAAAATCTATCGACGATTGTAGGAAAGCTATTAACTGAAGGTAGTTGTAAGTTGTTCAGTTCATCAAAAGATAACAATGAGTATAAAAAGATGATTCGTACACTTACCGGTGAAAATAAAAGCACCGATTTAGATCCAATAAAAACAAATGATGTATTGCTAGAACAGAGCTGTGAAAAACTTTCACACGCCAGTAAAATTGATGTTCTTCATGATCCTTCTGATATTAGAAAGCCACATAGCAAGCAAACTGAAAATCTAGGTAAAGTAAGGAGTCTGGACGGGGATATTATCAATGGTTACAGCACGCATAACGCAGTTGCATTAGTACCTGGTGATAAGGCTGTGCATCTACTATCGCATGTAAGCTACAGCAATAAAGACCCTAAGTTTTTAAAAGCTGAGCATATTAAGAAAATAGAGGCTGGAAAGCCATTTGAGGGAGATAAAGAGGCCAAGAGTCTTTATGAATCTGGTGATTACTTTAATAAAAAGCTGCTGTCTATTCGTGAAATAGAAAAAATAGGAATCTGCCTAAAATCAAAGAATGAAGATGCAACCATTACCCATATTCTAGATAGAGAGTTTGATGATAATGACTATCTCTCACTAATTGATACAAACCTAGATCAAGACTTTATTATTCGCTCAAAAATAACAAGAACAATAGAAGGTAGAGGTGATGATGGTAAAAAGCTTAAGCTGATTAACGCTGATTTTGATGCTCAAGGCGAAAAGCAATTCCAAAAGTTAACAGTTGGAAAGAATTGCGTACAAGACGGAAAAATAACTATTTATTTTGGAGAGTTTGAGAACATCAATGCAATTAAAATCCAAATTACAGGCAGAGATGGTAGGAGAATTTTTAAGAATGACATGCTGCTATTAACTAATAAAAAAGTAACGACTTTTGATGAGGCGTATGAGGTATACATAGCCTATCTATCTCGTGCGAAAATTGAATATGTTTTTAAATTTCTCAAGGAAGGACTAGGCTGGGAAAATATGCAGATAAAAAATTTTAAAGGGATACAAAATCTACTGGCTGTATGTTTTTATGTGGCCTCATATTTGTATGAGATAGGTAAGGAAAAAGCTTATGACGATTACGCAATTATGCTAGCTAAATTAGGAGATGGTAAGGGCAAGGTGACACGACACTTTATTGCGAAGGGTATTAGAAAACTTCTAACGTATCACTTAGTAGAGCAATTTTTTAAAGAAAATAGTGTTTCTCAAGAAGAACAAAAAGAATTATCGAATTCAGTTCAGGTAGGGAGATAACAATTTTGGGTAGTTCTCAGTATTAACACCTCCCCAATACCACCAAAGGCATCTTTTCCTTTAACCAATAATCGAATTGTCTGATGTCTGTTGCTGCCTGGAGTTCCTGTCAACGTTGCACCATCAAAACCAAGCCATGATGGCACCAGATACTTGGAACTAGCACGAACCAAACTGTACGCTATACCCAAGTTTGGCCATTTCACCCTGAAAATCAAAAATTTCATCACTATTTTTAACTCAACCCATTGATTTTACTTGCCTAGAAACGTGAATTCTCGAATGTAGTGACACATAATGGCAATAAGGGGTTGCATGGGCTGGTGAAGTGATGAGAGTATTGAGTTATGTATATTCGAACCTCTACACAAAAGAGTCCTCGGACAGGTAAGTCTTACGCAACCTACCGACTTGTTGATACTCATCGCACTGCTGACGGCAAAGTACGTCAAAGACTGATTTTAAATCTTGGTGCGAATTTTTCAGTAAAGAAGGACAGTTGGAAATTGCTTGCTGACCGTATTGAGGAAATTTTAACGGGTCAAGGCACGTTAATTTCAATACCAGCACATCTCGAAAAACAGGCGCAAATGTATGTAAAACGCATTCGCTCTAGGTTTGCTGATGACAATGAGACAAGTATCGCTGTTAATTCAGTAAGCGCGGTAGAACCTGACTTTAAAACAGTGGATGTTAACTCCATTGAGAGCGCGGACATACGACACGTTGGAGCTGAGGCGTTGGGCTTACATGCTGCCAGGCAATTACAACTTGAGGAATTGTTCAGGGCTTTGGGCTTTAATCAAAAACAATGTCACCTGATGCTTGCTACCATCATTGGGCGGCTAGTTGCTCCAGGAAGTGATTTGAGTACGCACTATTATTTAAGCAATCAAAGTGCGCTAGATGAATTACTGGGTACTGATTTCTCAGAACTATCACTCAAGAAATTCTATAAGACTGCTGATGAGTTACTTAAACATAAACAAGTGATTGAAGATCAATTATTTGAACGTGAGAAAAATCTGTTTAGTTTAAATCAGGTGATCACTCTCTACGATATAACCAATACCTACTTTGAAGGTCGCGCATTACAAAATGATCATGCACAGCATGGGCGATCAAAGGAGAAGCGGTCTGATTGTCCGCTTGTTTCTTTAGGTCTTGTGCTGGATGGATCAGGGTTCCCGCAACGGAGTGAATTCTTCAAAGGAAATGTTAGCGAGCCTAAAACATTACCCGAAATACTAACTGAGCTTCATGCACAGCCAGAGGCAACAATTATCTTAGATGCTGGTTTTGCAACTGAAGAAAATATTTCATGGCTTACTGAAAAAGGTTTCCATTATATTGTAGTGAGCCGTAGAGCATTGCCTGTTGTCGATGAAAACATTGATAAAGTGCTAGTAAAAGAATCAGTAAATAATACGGTTACAGCGCAATTAATTAAAGATACTGAAGCAAATGAAGTCTTACTGTACTGCCATTCTCAGGCTAAGGAAGAAAAAAGCTTAAATATGATTAGTAAGGCTGAGACTCGTTTCGAAGAGGAATTAATTAAGTTAGCTAATGGACTCACTAAAAAAACTGGAATGAAAGCAATTGAGAAAGTAACCTTGCGTTTAGGTCGAATAAAGGAGCGCCATAAACGTGTTTCAGGTCGATACACTATCACGCTTGATTCAGAGGGTGATAAGGTTACGCAAATCAGTTGGAGTAAAGTTAACTCTGAGAATCTGGGTGCATATTGTTTGCGTAGTAACAGAATGGATTTAGATGAAAAAACAATTTGGAGAATTTATACAACTCTAACTGACGTTGAATCGGCATTCAGATCATTAAAATCAGAGTTAGGCCTGCGTCCTATCTACCATCAAAAGCAAGAGCGAGTTGATGCCCATCTGTTTATTAGTATTCTTGCTTATCACTTACTACACACTATTCGCCATCAACTTAAATTGCAGAACATTGATAGTAGCTGGCAAACTATACGGCAGATTTTTAGCACTCAGGTTCGTATCACTACTACAATGCAGCTTGAAAATAATAAATTGCTTTCTATTAGAAGAACCTCTAAGGCAACTCCAGAGCAAGTTGTGATCTATAAATCGTTAGGCATGAATTCAGAACCTGGGGACACTGAAAAAACAATTTGTTAAGTTGTAGTGACCCTAAACGTTTTTTTAAAACGTAAGTCATTGATTTGGATAGGTTTAATTGTAGAACGGACAAAGTTGGGTATAGAATCACCATCCGCATCGGTCATTAACCCTGCTGGCAAACTCCAGGTAAATGACTGATAGATACCCGGCAACGAAACAAAGACCTCTTTCACCTTAGCAACTGGCTGGCTATTGACACGTAACACCACTGTCTGGTTAATAACACCACCATAACCATCTATTGCAGTGAATTTAATAGGGTAGACGCCCGCCTCGGGCAAGCCAGTTAGCTGTCTGGCTACCGGACTAAAACTTAAACCCATTGGCAATGCATCGCCATCCGATAGCCTAGCAGTCCAAGTAACTGCATCACCATCAACGTCAATCGCAGCATCGCTTTGGATAGCATAAGCAACTTCTCGACCATCACCCAATTGAACTGTTTCCGGATCAGGCAACTCAACTTGCAGAACAGGCACAGTGTTTTTAATAGTGAGCGACACTGGCAGTTCACCCACACCACCGAATGGATCTCGACCTTTAATAAGCAATTGAATAGCTTGGTGCTGATTATTATCCGGCGTGCCGGTTAACGTCGTTCCATTAAAACTTAACCAAGCTGGCACTAGGTAACGCGGATCCTCAGTGACTAATTCATAAGTGATCTGATCACCATCAGCATCAATGATCGCTGTTAATAGCATCGTTGCAGTAAATACCTTATGAATACCATCAGCCATTAATTTCCATAACACCAAATCGACTCGCGGCTCTGTATTAACGTGAATCAAAACAGCACTACCATTAACAACACCACCATAGCCATCGTCTGCCTGGAAGATAACCGAATAACGACCTGCACTGCTCGTCGTCGATTTACCTGACAGAGTTCTGGTTATTGGATTAAAACGCAGGAATGATGGCAAAGTGCCATTACCAGCATTTAATAGTGCTCGATACTGTAAGCTGTCCCCTTCCGGATCGATAAAGGTATCAACAGGAAAGGTATAGCTTATATCATCGCCTACCTGAGTAATCTCTGGATCGGTCAAAGAAATCTGCTCAACAGGGGGAAAATTACTGATGACTAAAGACACTGGCAGTTCACCAACACCACCAAAAGCATCTTTGCCGCGTATTAACAGCGGTATCGGTCGATGGCTGTTACTAGTCGGCGTGCCTGTCAGGGCCGCACCATTAAAGCTCAGCCATGAGGGTACAAGGTAGCGTGGATCGTTATTTACTAACTCATAAGTCAACGCATCACCATCAGCATCGATCATTGCTGTTGCGGGCAAAGTCCAAACAAATGATTTGCGAATGCCAGGCAAAATAATCTGACTGTCAGTCATATTAACAACCGGCTGGCTGTTAACCCGCAAGGTGATTGTCTGATTTACCGCACCACCATAGCCATCAGAAGCGATAAGCATAATTGGATAAACACCTGCTACCGGAATACCACTTAACGTCCAAGTAATCGAAGCAAACGACATACCAACGGGCAAAGCACTACCATCGGCTAGCTGCGCCGCCCAGCTTATTGGATCACCATCTGGGTCAGCAACGGTATCGCTTGAAATAAGATATTGGAAACTTGTATCAACACCCAGCTGAACCGTGCCAGGATCCGGTAAACGAAACTGATAAGACGGTTCACGATTCGGCACAATCACATCAAACAATTGCCAGCCCACATCACCACAGGCATTCGGATTATTACAATTATCAACAGCGGTGATATTCACTGTGTAACTGCCTTGATAACCCGAAATCATCGTCGCTGAAACGAGCCCGATAGAGCGTTATTTTGTCTGTAAAAACCAACTTCAGTACTTAGAAAAACCTTTAAAATTCTAAATGGCACTCTATTGTACCTGTCTCATCGCATAATATCTTAAATTAATTATGCTAATCAATCTAAAAAATTATTTATACCTCAAATTTTTCTCCTCTCAAAATAAATTATTAACTTTTAGGTAATAGCAATTATATCTCGTTAATAAGAACAAGAATGATCTATCCTAAAACCCTATGAAGCCTTATTATTCACTTCAACTTAAGTATCTAGGTGATCCGCTCCACTGGTCATCAATTTCCACTAAAACAGCTGATACGAGCCTTAGGCACGATTCAGTATTAGGGAAAATTCCAACTGTATGCGTCCTTCTTTTTACCTCTCTGTTTACGCGCTCAGCTATGTTACTGGTTCTTAATCTTTTTTGATGCGGCCTGTCAAAGTTCATCACTACTAAGCCCTCCGGTATATTCACTTCCAACCAAGAAGAAAGCTCTGGTGCTGTTTGCTGATATTTATCTACCGCCATAGCCAATAGTCTTTCCGACTCATGAATGTTTGAGGCATTAAATATAGCTGTAATCTCCTCAGCTACTGGTTCCTTCATTGAGCGCTTTGGTATGTGAGCCTGAGCATTTTGCTGCAAATGAAATTGGCAGCGTTGCCAAGGAACACTGGGGAACACAGCTCTTCTAGCGGCTTTTAGGCCAGCATGAGCGTCGCTAGTAATCAACTCAATACCATGTATACCTCGCTCAACCAACTGCTGAAGAAAATCACGCCAATGTACCTCAGCCTCTGATAACGCAACAGAAACACCTAGCACTGTTCTCTTGCCGGTTGATTCATCAAAGCCATAGGCTATCAATACCGCACAGTCTTGTACTGTGCCGCTAGTGCGCCACCTTCTCATAACGTGCATCTAGCCAAAGATATTTTATCTTTCCTAACGGCTTATTTCGCCCATTTCTTTAAATCTTCATCCAACAATTTAGCGCAACGGCTTACCTCTGTGCTTGAAATATCTGTTCCACAGAGTTGCTTTAGCACCTTTTCAACTTTGCGCGTGGAAACCCCATGCACATACATTTCAGCGACAGCCAGCTTAAGTGCTCTATCAGAGCGTACACCTCGCTCTAAGACTGATGGATAGAAGGCTTCATTGGAGTCTCTAACCTGCGGTATCTGTAGCTCAGGCTGACCTTGACCTGTGTTAATTAACCTTGGTTTAAAGCCGTTCGCATATCCGTTTCTATCGCCAGTTCGCTCATAAGGACTGGCATTTAAATGGCGCTCCCTTTCTATTAACATAGCCTCATTCATCAACCTGGAGACAAGCTTAGGTAAAGCTTCAAACCCCTCCATCGCTAAAACATGTAATGGCTTCTTCGATTAAGTTCTCATTTTTATAGCAGCTCATTGTCATTCCTCTTTTTTGGTTAAGTTTACCTTAAAAGGAATTTCTAATCTGACTGAGTCGCCTGCTTATTTTCAGCAAGTCAATGGAATTTACAGAAAGGATGGCGCACTAGCACGAGCCCCGTATCCTGATTTATAACAAACCAAACCGGTGGCTTAGGCTTAGCAGATAAACCAAACTGA
>CBDALO010000100.1:0-31793 GCA_965196985.1 Gammaproteobacteria bacterium
AACTCAGGTGATATGTGCCGACGAATGTCTAATGATTTATTTAAATCAACACCACATAGAGTGATTAATGAATCACCCATTGATCGATACTCTATTCCTTTTTTCTTTGAGCCAAATATGAGGGTAAAAGTGAGTGTTATGCCAAATTTGAGAACCAATTGTCAATCAGCATCTAAAATTGCCCCCTGATCAGCGTCGAATATTGACCCCCCAGACCATCAAATTTATTGTATATTAAATGCTCGCCGCCTCCTTTTAATTTCTATTTTTAAATCTAAAACTCTCATTGCCTGTTTCAATAATTGCACAATGATGTGTTAATCGATCCAGCATAGCCGTTGTCATTTTTGCATCCATAAAAACGGTTGGCCATTCTCCAAATGTTAAGTTTGTAGTAATGATTAACGAAACTTTTTCATAAAGCTGACTAATCAAATGAAATAGTAGTGCTCCACCTGTTTCAGAGAATGGTAAATAACCGAGTTCATCAAGAATAATTAGGTCAACCTTTTTAAGTCGGTTGGCTAATTTACCTGATAAATTATTCTGCTTCTCTTGCTCTAGCTGGTTTACTAAGTCAACCACATTATAGAATCGCGCTTTCATACCTTTGTAGATACAATTTGTTGCTATTGCAGTTGTTAAGTGTGTTTTACCAGTGCCAGTTCCACCAACAAAAATAATATTACGATTGGCGTTAATAAATTCTCCATCATACAAAACGTCAATGTCTTCTTTATTAACTTCACTTTGTTGGAATTTAAACTCATGCAATGTTTTGTTCACAGGAAACTTTGCGGCAGCCAGTTGATAGTTAATAGAGCGTGTTTCACGTTGTGTGAGCTCGCTTTGCAACAGCTTTATCAACCATGCTTCATTTGACAGCTTTTTATTTGCTTTACCTTTCTGCTCTATTAATTCAGAAGGGTGCTGCCTTTATATAATGTAGAATATATAGCATAATATACACTTTAACATGATGAAGGATGGTGTTTGGATGTCAGCTAGAATTATCTCTGATGAAAATAATGAATTAACTATTGAACTCAAGCTTCCACTAAAAGGATCTATGCTTGAATGTGAGGACGCAATTCTTGATGGGCTTAATGAGGTTGGAACATTAGCCACTGAAAAAGCATTAAGTAAGTTTGATGCAGATGGCTCTCCTATCCATGTTGGAAAAATAAAGCTAACAGCACGAAGTAGAGATGAAGCAAATTACCAAACGCCTTATGGAGTTGCTCGAGTTAAGCGTTATGTTTATCAAACCTCTAAAGGCGGGAAGATCTTTTGTCCTTTAGAAGATAAGGCTAGAATTATCCAAGGATCAACACCGCGATTTGCAAAAATAATCTCACATAAATACTCAAACTTACCTGCTCCTAGTGTTATTGATGATCTCAAGGTCAATCATAACCGTAAAATCTCACATTCATACTTGCAACGGGCAACTGATTTTGTTGGCGGTATTGCACAAGCCAAAGAGGCTGAGTGGGAATATGAAGAGCCAAAGCTTGATGCAGGCGTTGAGATGCTAAGCATTAGCTTAGATGGTGCATATGTCCTCACCGTTGATGATGGTTATAGAGAGAGCATGGTTGGAACTATTTCCATGTATGATAAGCATGGTGCACGCCTGCACACAACCTACGTTGCAGCATCACCAGAATATGGAAAAGATGAATTCTTTAATAGGCTTGAAAAGGAAATAAAGCTGAAAAAGAAATATTACCCTGATGCTAAAACAATTGGCGTTGCTGATGGAGCAAAAAATAATTGGCCATTTCTAAAAAAACATACTGATACGCAAATTTTAGATTTTTGGCATGCAACTGAATATCTCGGCGAAGCATCAAAGGCAGTATTTACCAAAAAATCTGAAAGAGATGAGCGTGATGTTTGGCTCGAAGAGAGATGTCATGACTTAAAGCACAAGAAAGGTGCGGCAGGTAGAATACTTGCTGAGCTTAAAGAGCATCTAAATAAAAAACTGAATAAATCGCTTAGAGAAAAGCTAGAAGGAACAATTACGTATTTTGAAAATAATATTAAAGAAAAGCGAATGTCGTATCATAATTTGATTAAGCAGAATGCACCAATTGGCTCTGGCGTCACTGAAGCAGCATGTAAAACAATTGTTAAACAAAGATTAGGCGGATCAGGAATGCGCTGGAAAGACAAGGGAATGAAAATCGTTTTATGCTTGAGAACACTAGTAAAGACTAAAGGCAGATGGGATCAGTTTTGGGAGAAGGTCAATGATTTTGGCGTGCCAGCAGCAATATAGCTTACATTATATAGAGGCAGCACCCATTCAGAAAGCATACCAAACAGCTTTAACTCTATAAGTAATTCTTCAACCTTATTAACTGACATGCTCTCTCTCCTTTAACAACATATTGTAATGCTCACAATTAGCAGTAGGCTCTTTTTTTAATGTGAGATTCACTGGCGTTGCTATTACCTCAGGACGTGGTTGCTCACGCAAGCGATTAATGATATTTAATATTACATCCTTGCTTACAGTTTTATCTGCTAAGGCTAGTTCACATGCAACCTCTACTGCTTCACTTCCATGCTCAAGCATTGCTGACAGAACAGCAACGCAATCACGGTCTCCGCCTTTACGTTTTAGTAATTGCTTCTTCACATTCAGTACTGATTGAGGTAACTTCCAATCCTTGAAGGGTGCACCATTTCGTAAAGCACCTGGCTTCCTTTCCAATAAAGGCACATAGTGCCACGGATTAAATTCAGTGTGATCACGTCCAAAGTAGCGTTTATGACGCCCTATCTCATGATTGTTAGCATAAACAACAACTTCATTGGCATACGCTCTAACAATAACAGTTTTGTTAGCATAAGCGCAGTCAACGCTGTAACGGTTTCTATCAAAATTAATTAGACAAGTGGAGGTAACACTAGCATTTACTTCTTTATAAGCTTCAAAGGGTTGCTTTAATTCCAGCAACTTTTTCTTCTTGTGCTCGAACACCTGTGCAATAGACTGTGATTTAAACTGTGGATGCTTACGCTTGCAAGCTAACTGCTCACAACGTTGTAATAGGTATTCGTTTAACTTCTCTAATGATTCAAATTTCAGTCTCGGTCTAAACAACCAGTCTCGCAGTGTATCAACTTGATTTTCAACCTGCCCCTTTTCCCAACCGGCAGCTGGTGAACAAGCAACAGGCTCAATTAAGTAATTATCCATAAGCGCTAGAAAACGTCGATTGAATGCTCGTTCTTTACCAACGAAAATTGATGTCACCGCCGTCTTCATATTATCGTAAATACCTCGTTTGCAAAGACCACCAAAAAAGGCAAAGGCTTTGTTATGCGCATCAAATAGCATCTCCTGACTTTCTCTATGATAGGCAACTACAAAAAATTTACGGCTATAACAAAGTCTAAAGTGAGCAACTTTAATATTGACAATAGTTCCACCTAATTCTACTTTTTCATCACTCCAATCAAACTGATAAGCTTCTGCTGGATCAAACGTTAATGGAATATAAGCAGACTTATTTTGCCTATGTTCTTGTTTCCATAATTTCACATAGCGTTGAACGCTGTCATAAGCACCCGTGTAGCCTTCTTTTTCAAGCAAGGAATAATAACGGGATGCTGTGCGACGTTCCTTACGAGGAAGTTTACTATCCTCAATAAGCCAGGCCTCTAAGGTTTCAGTATAAGCGTCTAATTTCGGTTTTACTTGTGTAGAGCGAACATATTCTTGGTCAGCAGTTTCTGCACGCAATATTTTTCTAATTGTATTTCTTGATAGGCCAGTTTTTTTTACAAGTTCTTTAATTGAGAGACCTTGCACAAAATGCAATCTTCTAATCTTTGTTTTAGTTTCCATTAATATCACCTTTTATTCACCCCAGATTATTAAACCTGAAGTGTATAGTTTTTAATCGGGGGGGGGTCAATATTCGACGCTGATTTCAACGCTAAAGGGGTCAGTTTTGCACGCTAATTAACAACCAATAAAAGTAATCAAGATTATCCTGAAATACTATATGGAGACTATTTAATGCAGAGGATCCAAGCCAACTACAACCTTGGCACTACCTAACTAGGTTAAGTAAAATGAAATATAAAGCTAGATTTGTCACTGAACATACCGCTCCCATCTCGCTTGATGGAAAACGCATTATATTATTGATAAGCGTTGGTCAGAAATACCATGAGGCCGATAGATTCTTAGCGACTATTAATCGAATTAATACATTTAACGTTTCTTTCTGTCAGATTATGCTAGCAGATACACTACACCCAACTTTGCCCTTTCTAAAATTAAACCTATCCAAATCAATGACTTACATTTTAAAAAAACGTTTAGGGTCACTACAACTTAACAAATTGTTTTTTCAGTGTGCCCAGGTTGTGAATTCATGCCTAACGATTTATAGATCACAACTTGCTCTGGAGTTGCCTTTGAGGTTCTTCTAACAGAAAGTAGTTTATTATTTTCAAGCCGCATCGTAGTCATGATACGAACCTGAGTGCTAAAAATCTGCCGTATAGTTTGCCAGCTACTATCAATGTTCTGCAATTTAAGTTGATGGCGAATAGTGTGTAGTAAGTGATAAGCAAGAATACTAATAAACAGATGGGCATCAACTCGCTCTTGCTTTTGATGGTAGATAGGACGCAGGCCTAACTCTGATTTTAATGATCTGAATGCCGATTCAACATCAGTTAGAGTTGTATAGATTCTCCAAATTGTTTTTTCATCTAAATCCATTCTGTTACTACGCAAACAATATGCGCCCAGATTCTCAGAGTTAACTTTACTCCAACTGATTTTCGTAACCTTATCAGCCTCTGAATCAAGCGTGATAGTGTATCGACCTGAAACACGTTTATGGCGCTCCTTTATTCGACCTAAACGCAAGGTTACTTTCTCAATTGCTTTCATTCCGGTTTTTTTAGTGAGTCCATTAGCTAACTTAATTAATTCCTCTTCGAAACGAGTCTCAGCCTTACTAATCATATTTAAGCTTTTTTCTTCCTTAGCCTGAGAATGGCAGTACAGTAAGACTTCATTTGCTTCAGTATCTTTAATTAATTGCGCTGTAACCGTATTATTTACTGATTCTTTTACTAGCACTTTATCAATGTTTTCATCGACAACAGGCAATGCTCTACGGCTCACTACAATATAATGGAAACCTTTTTCAGTAAGCCATGAAATATTTTCTTCAGTTGCAAAACCAGCATCTAAGATAATTGTTGCCTCTGGCTGTGCATGAAGCTCAGTTAGCATTTCGGATAATGTTTTAGGCTCGCTAACATTCCCTTTGAAAAATTCACTGCGTTGCGGGAACCCTGAGCCATCCAGCACGAGTCCTAGAGAAACAAGCGGACAATCAGACCGCTTCTCCTTTGATCGACCATGCTGTGCGTGATCATTCTGTAATGCTCTACCCTCAAAGTAGGTATTGGTTATATCGTAGAGAGTGATCACCTGATTTAAACTAAAGAGATTTTTCTCACGTTCGAATAATTGATCTTCAATCATTTGCTTATGTTTGAGTAACTCATCAGCAGTCTTATAGAATTTCTTGAGTGATAGTTCTGAGAAATCAGTACCCAGTAATTCATCTAACGCACTTTGATTGCTTAAATAATAGTGCGTACTTAAATCACTTCCTGGGGCAACTAGCCGCCCAATGATGGTAGCAAGCATCAGGTGACATTGTTTTTGATTAAAGCCCAAAGCCCTGAACAATTCCTCAAGTTGTAATTGCCTGGCAGCATGTAAGCCCAACGCCTCAGCTCCAACGTGTCGTATGTCCGCGCTCTCAATGGAGTTAACATCCACTGTTTTAAAGTCAGGTTCTACCGCGCTTACTGAATTAACAGCGATACTTGTCTCATTGTCATCAGCAAACCTAGAGCGAATGCGTTTTACATACATTTGCGCCTGTTTTTCGAGATGTGCTGGTATTGAAATTAACGTGCCTTGACCCGTTAAAATTTCCTCAATACGGTCAGCAAGCAATTTCCAACTGTCCTTCTTTACTGAAAAATTCGCACCAAGATTTAAAATCAGTCTTTGACGTACTTTGCCGTCAGCAGTGCGATGAGTATCAACAAGTCGGTAGGTTGCGTAAGACTTACCTGTCCGAGGACTCTTTTGTGTAGAGGTTCGAATATACATAACTCAATACTCTCATCACTTCACCAGCCCATGCAACCCCTTATTGCCATTATGTGTCACTACATTCGAGAATTCACGTTTCTAGGCAAGTAAAATCAATGGGTTGAGTTAAAAATAGTGATGAAATTTTTGATTTTCAGGGTGAAATGGCCAAACTTGGGTACAGAGACATAACTATAAAGACCTCTCATCTTGGGAGTTGACTTATCAATTAGGCACAGATTGGATAGCACGCAATGTTTCTTATTTAGATCAATTAAAATGCCCTTATGAGATAAAACGGTGGGATTATTTTTTACAACATCCGTTATACCCTATGTACAAAGATACTGTTAGCAAACTTTATGAAAATGGGTTAGTAAAAGAAGAATTTGATGAGACAATTGCAATGTTCCAACAAAGAGATAATCAGATTAACACCACTAACTGTTTGCAGTATTTAAAAGAAGAATGCCCCGCTATCCTGTGTATTTCTGCACTTAGTAACTATGACACAATTATTTATCCTAAGCCGATGACAAAAGCTATGTCATCAATCTATGAACAGACAATTAAAGATAACTTCCCAGGTAAGTGTAAATGGATCTATTTAAAATTCAAAAAGAAAGGACTACAGCAAACATTAGCAGCATAGCCTTACTTGCTGTATTCCTATCCAGTTTTATAGCATGTATTGATTTAACTGTTATTAGTACTGCTATTCCAAAGATTAAAAGCTTCTTCTTGACACAAGAAGATGTTTTACAGTGGGTTATTGTTGGCTTAATGATTACATTATCTTCTACAATGATCTTAGCGGGTAAACTGGCTGATATGTATGGTGCAAAGAAGCTATTGCTTTATGGTTTGGCTATATTGTTTCTCGGCTCATTAATAGCCGCATTATCACTACATCATAGAATTAGCATTCTCATCACAGGAAGAATTATTCAGGGTGTTGGTATAGCAATACTCTACACATCTCCGCCAGCAATCATTAATGAGAATTTTCCAAGAAATCAGGTTGGAAAAATCATGGGGTACTATTTTGGTGTTAATGGTCTTGGGTTAGCCCTTGGGCCAATTATAGGCAGTATGCTCGTCTATTATTTTAACTGGCGTTCAATCTTTCTTATTAATCTACCAATTACAGCAATTTGCTTTGCCCTGATTTTTATTTTCTTACACAGTGATCAAATTAGGAAGTCTGCAAATAACTTAGATGTTGTAGGAGCTTTTTTGTTAATATCAGGACTAGCTGCCATGCTGACTCTAATCACTAACATCCACCAATGGGGCATCTTTTCCTACCCAAGCTTTATCACCTTTGTCTTCTGTATAGTAGTGCTTTGTGTTTTTTATCGAAGCGAGCAAGAAACTGAAGAACCTATTATTCGTTTTTCAATTTTTAAAAACAAAAAATTCCTATTAAGCTGCCTTTGTAATGCTGGACTAGCAGCGATGTATAGCACCACGCTATTTTTTATCCCTCAAGCACTTAAACAAGAACAAAGTATTCAATACCCATACTTAGGAGCCATTATGCTCCTGATTACTATTTCACTTGCAATAACCTCAACACTCATAAACAGACTGGTAGTTAAGAAATCAGTCTATTTTGTGCTTTTTTGTGGTTTTGTGTTATTAACAACTAGTGTGTTTATTTTTTCCTACATATCTGCAACAACTACTCTGCTACTGATTCTACTCGCATTATGCTTATTTGGTATTGGATGGGGTTTTATTTTAAGTCCATCAATTACACTCGGTATGACATCAACACCAATGGAAGATAGTGGAAATTCAATGGGTATTATTGGAACCTGTCATAATTTAGGTGGTGCCGTTGGTTTAGCTATATCAGTTTTACTTTTTGACTATGTGACCAAACAATATAGCCCTTTATTTTCAGTGCCTTTTTTATTTTTATTCTTTATTGGACTCTCAGTGATGGTCTGCATTATTCTTTTTTGGAAAAAATTATTGCGTTAGTAGTTTACTTTATCAGCGGTAATTTAAAGCCTTCGTCAGTACAGTGCCTTAAGCGGGCTATCCATAAACACCCTGCCCTCGTCAATGTATTCTAAAACCGTCCTCAGCGATTTCCAACGACCATGTTGCATAATGGATTGCAAGGAAACCCCGCGCCGAGAGGCTTCCGTTGCAAAGCCACGCCGTAACGAATGTGCCGAGATAGTCGGCGCATTCGGTAAGTTAGCATCCCTTGCTACGTATTTAACCCGCTCATTTACTTGGTAAGGACTAATCGCTCGATCAACCACCGCCTCACTTTTCGATAACCCTCGAAACACCGGCCCTGATTCATACCCTGATTCCTTACGCCAATCCAACAACGCTTGTAACGGACAACGTTTTTTTGTGGAGCCAACAGGGATTGAACACCGAGCACCTTGACTGTACTGATCCGTTTTACTGCGGGGTGTTACGTCTATCTTTATTTAGGGGAATTGAGCTAGTTTTATCTCATAATAAACAAGGTTTTTAGTAACCTATCAAGGGGTGCTGCCTCTATATAATGTAGGCTATATTGCTGCTGGCACGCCAAAATCATTGACCTTCTCCCAAAACTGATCCCATCTGCCTTTAGTCTTTACTAGTGTTCTCAAGCATAAAACGATTTTCATTCCCTTGTCTTTCCAGCGCATTCCTGATCCCCCTAATCTTTGTTTAACAATTGTTTTACATGCTGCTTCAGTGACGCCAGAGCCAATTGGTGCATTCTGCTTAATCAAATTATGATACGACATTCGCTTTTCTTTAATATTATTTTCAAAATACGTAATTGTTCCTTCTAGCTTTTCTCTAAGCGATTTATTCAGTTTTTTATTTAGATGCTCTTTAAGCTCAGCAAGTATTCTACCTGCCGCACCTTTCTTGTGCTTTAAGTCATGACATCTCTCTTCGAGCCAAACATCACGCTCATCTCTTTCAGATTTTTTGGTAAATACTGCCTTTGATGCTTCGCCGAGATATTCAGTTGCATGCCAAAAATCTAAAATTTGCGTATCAGTATGTTTTTTTAGAAATGGCCAATTATTTTTTGCTCCATCAGCAACGCCAATTGTTTTAGCATCAGGGTAATATTTCTTTTTCAGCTTTATTTCCTTTTCAAGCCTATTAAAGAATTCATCTTTTCCATATTCTGGTGATGCTGCAACGTAGGTTGTGTGCAGGCGTGCACCATGCTTATCATACATGGAAATAGTTCCAACCATGCTCTCTCTATAACCATCATCAACGGTGAGAACATATGCACCATCTAAGCTAATACTTAGCATCTCAATGCCTGCATCAAGCTTTGGCTCTTCATATTCCCACTCAGCCTCTTTGGCTTGTGCAATACCGCCAACAAAATCAGTTGCCCGTTGCAAGTATGAATGTGAGATTTTACGGTTATGATTGACCTTGAGATCATCAATAACACTAGGAGCAGGTAAGTTTGAGTATTTATGTGAGATTATTTTTGCAAATCGCGGTGTTGATCCTTGGATAATTCTAGCCTTATCTTCTAAAGGACAAAAGATCTTCCCGCCTTTAGAGGTTTGATAAACATAACGCTTAACTCGAGCAACTCCATAAGGCGTTTGGTAATTTGCTTCATCTCTACTTCGTGCTGTTAGCTTTATTTTTCCAACATGGATAGGAGAGCCATCTGCATCAAACTTACTTAAAGCTTTTTCAGTGGCTAATGTTCCAACCTCATTAAGGCCGTCAAGAATTGCATCCTCACATTCAAGCATGGATCCTTTTAGTGGAAGCTTGAGCTCAATAGTTAATTCATTATTTTCATCAGAGAGAATTCTAGCTAACATCCAAACACCATCCGTAATCAAGTTAAAGTGTATATTATGCTATATTTTCTACATTATATAAAGGCAGCACCCCTATCAAGGTAAAATAACTTGATATAAAAACTATAGTGAAATTAGTCATGCGCAGAATCATAAAAGCGATTAAAAGCCTGAGTGATTACCTGATCCTGCTGAAAAAAAATCCAGAGCTACTAAGGCCAGAGCAGTGCAGCCATTGCGGTGCAGGTGGACTATGGTCACATGGATCATATGATCGAAAACCAGATAGGAACCCAGGTAAAGGACGCTCTTTAAATCCCACCCCTGTTTTGAGATTTTATTGTCATCAATGTAAACGTACTTGTTCAACCCTACCTGAGATACTTTCTCCAAAGCGTTGGTATTGCTGGTCAGTTCAGCAGGCAGTGTTAATGAGCGTGCTCCTGGGAAAAGTATTAGCTCATCAGGTCAGGAGCAAGGTGTTAGTCGACACACCGTTGCTAGGTGGTTTCACTGGTTGGTTGACCACTTCGTTGATTACTCCTTCCATATCAAAGCACATCCGTTGTGGTTACAGCTTGGGCGACATAGTGATCCACAAGCGTTTTGGTTGGCCTGCCTTGGTGAGCATGATTTATCGAGCATCATGCTTTTTCTTAACAACACAGGAGTGAGCATCCCATAATTAATTAACGTGAAAAAAAGTTGAGATGGATATTTTCTGTAAACCTCACGACCCCACACAGTTTGAGCGTAGCATTCTCAACTCAAGTTGTGATTAACTCATTGCAAGTAGTTAAATCACACAGGAATTGCAAAATGACCAAGCCCATTCACCCAACAGCACTGTTTCGCCTAAGTGTTTTAGGTGAGCTATGTAGCCGAAATAGTTTTGAGCATGGTGAGCTCAAGAGCATTATTAAAAGGTTGTCCCAGCAAACCTACAACATTCCAGGTAGTAAGCGTGTTCACCTCAGTGCTAAAACAATTGAGAATTGGTATTACGCCTGGTTAAAGCAGGGTATTGATGGATTAGTTCCTAAAACTCGACGAGACAAAGGCCAGTGTCACATCAATCCAGAGCTACAAGAGTTAATTATTTCCACTAAACAGGAAAGCCCTTCAAGATCAATTCCGACCGTGATTAAACTCTTAGAAACTCAAGGGAAGGTAGCACGAGGTGAATTATCTCACGCAACAGTTCACCGCTTATTAGTAAAACACGGCCTGTCTAAAAGAACAGTCACACCTTCTAACCAAATTGAGCGCCGCTCATTTGAGGCGCTCACAGCTTGTGATATTTGGTATGGCGATGTCATGCATGGTCCAACGATTTACGATGGCCAAAGAAGAGTTAAAAGCTATTTGGTGAGTATTTTTGATGATGCCTCAAGGTTGGTCTGTCACAGTAAATTTTGTACTAATGAGAGTGCCATTACTATTGAGCATGTGTTGAAAGAGGCATTACTCAAACGTGGGCTTCCTGTTAAGCTCATCATTGACAACGGCCCTGCCTACCGTGCTAAAACGTTGCAAACCATTTGTGCTCGTTTGAAAATTCAATTGATTTACGGCAGGCCCTATGAACCGCAAAGCAAAGGCAAACTAGAGCGTTGGCATAGAACAGTACGCGAGCAATTCCTAGCTGAATGCAACCTGGATTCCATTCATAGTTTCAATGCGCTGAATGATCGATTTTGGGCTTGGGTTGAGCGTGTTTATCATCAAGCCTCGCAAAGCGCCCTGCCTGACAAGATGACCCCGTTACAACGCTATCAGCAAGACCTCACTAAAATTCAGCCGTTAGGTTGTTTGGCCGATAAGCTAGATGATTACTTCCTGCATCGCATTAAGCGCCGAGTCAGGAAGGATGGCACGGTAAGCTGGAATAATCGACTCTTTGAAGTTCCATTTGAACTGGCTCAACAAGAGGTTTATTTAGTGGTTGATCCGCATAGTGACTCCGCCCGTCACGTCGAATCATTGGAATATCAATACCTTGGTGCAGTGGGAGAGCTGGACAAACATAACAACCTTTCTAGAACCCGAGCTAGACCTCAGATGCCGGAACAACCAGCAAGAAAAACCTCGCTAGTTGAGATTGTTTATAACCAAGTTAAAGAGGATTTGGATATCACTGAGGAGATACCGTCTTAAACGTCAACAATAAATTGTAAAATTTTTACTAGGCATCCGCTGAAAATGGCTGCTGTGTTTTTAGGATGCCATAAATCATATGCACCATTTTTCTCATAACAGCACAAATGGCTAGCTTCTTTGGCTTGCCTTTTTTGAGCAGCTTTTCATAAAATTTCTTCAAAATAGGATTATGCCTTATAGCCACTAATGCCGGCATGTAAAGCGCCTTTCGCAACCAAGCACTACCAACCTTTGAGAGCCGTGATGAATTCAATGAAGTGCCTGATTGTGACTGGCTGGGATTTAAACCAATATGAGCAGCCAATTGTTTTGCGCCAGAAAATCTTTCAATATTATTAAAAAAAGCAGTTAGTGTTTGAGCGGTTTTATCACCAATGCCTGGGATGCTTTTAAGCAGCTCTGTGTTATTCTTCAGATCATCATCACTCGCGATCAGCTTACTAATTTCTTCCTGCAGTCGTAAAATTTCTTTTTCCATATAATCGATATGATTTTGTATAGAGCTAATAATTGTTTCTTCCGCTAGCTCCAGCCTGTTTTGTTCATTGCTGACTTGGGAGGTTAATACTTCAGATCTCTGTATCAAAGCTCTTAGAGCCTCTATATTAGCTGGCAAAGGCTGCCATAGCGTTGGAGTAAAATGATTTGAATAGTCCTTAATACTGACCGCATCGGCCTTGTCGGTCTTGTTTCGTATTAGCTGTCCTTTCATAAAAAACTTTATTCGTGCAGGATTAATTATACTGACATCACACTTCTCACTATGTAAATAAAGAGCCAATGCATTACCGTATTTACCTGTTGATTCCATGCAAAAATGAAGTGACTGATCAGATAAAGATTGCGTCCATTCTAATAACTCAGAAAAGCCCTCAGGATTATTATTAAAATGTTTAACGTGATCTTTTCCGCTAGTGGTGATAGCAGCAACAAAATCAGATTTTGCAATATCAATACCAACACAATTTTTTTTCATTTGCTAGAGCCTCTTAAATTTTATTACACTAACAAACTTGGGAAATCATAGTTCGGATCAACCTTGCAAATACAGGCTCACAATGGCCTAAGATACCGTTCGATCTCATGAACTTATGAGGGTGGAAGGGAGCTAAATCTCCTCAACAGGATTAAATCCTAAGGACGAACACGGCTTCACCTTCCGCCTACCCAAGCATCCTTGGGATTGTAGCAATATTGTCATATCTCTACAGTTATTTAAGATACAAGGATGAGTAAGATGTATCTTCAACATTTTGGCTTGAAATTTGATCCATTGGGTAAATCAAACATTATTGAATTGGCGCAGTCAAAGCGACTAGAGCAGCAACTTAATGGTTTGCTAGAAACACGCGGCTTAGCAGTGATTACTGGCGACTCGGGGACAGGAAAGACCACGGCGCTAAGATACTGGAGCAATAAACTCAACCCGCTGACCCATCAAGTCATTTATCAATCAGACACTCACTTTCGGTCATTTGATGTGTACTCTCAGCTTGCCGAAAATCTAGGTTTAGAAAACTATTACCGATTCTCTAAACTTTGGAGAGACTTGAAGCAGAGCTTGATCGCGCTCTACCATGATAAAAACGTTCAGGTATCCGTCTTATTTCAGCATGATGCTCATGCTGCGCTCTCTTTAGTTTACTGCGCCTGTGATGAGCGGATGGTAATTAATTCCGCTAGCGAAGGCATAGAATAGTTTTTTGTAATTCTGTCATATATATAATCGAAGACATTAACTGCTAGCTTTTTACATGTCTCAGTAATTGTAACCATTGTATCCTTAGCTTTCGTTCCTTCTTCACTCATAGTATGAAGGTGTACATCGCGCATTCTAGCCTGCTTCCGAGCCATCAACTCTGCTGGATTGTTATGTAGAGGAAGCTCTGGCTTTTCCAGCACTAACAATAGCTGCCTTTTCTTTTTTAAGGTGAGCTCAATTTGTTTATCTAGTTTCTCGTAGCCAGTGATTGTTGAGAATAACTCAGTAAACTCATTGGATAGCTTATCTATCTCATCTTGCCCTGGGTTCTTTTTATATTCAATGAGCTTATGATAATAATCCCAAAACCTATCCAAGAAGCTGTCAACAGAGTCTTGGTGCTTCTTAAAAATTGGCGTCAGCTTTTTATAATGCCTACCCTCATGAACCCAGCACAAGGCGAGTGATTCAGTAATGAGCTTAAACTGTGGCGCATCATCGGTAATGAGTGTTTCTATCGCATAAGGACTCTTTCTATATGTTGAGATAGCTGCCGCATCAGTAATCAGCTTTCTATATTTTGGAAATTTTTTATCACCTAATACCTTATCAAGAATAACTTCCAGCTCCTTACTGTTTAAGATAGTCGATGAGTGAAATACCTTTAAGCTTTCGATTACCTTGTGGGGTAAGTTCATAGTAGCCAGTAAATTAAAAGCGGCCTCATTTAATGTGAACCCAAAGTGGTCTTTGCTTAACATTTCAATGACGCTTAATCGACTTTTACTGGTCAGCGTAAAGTAAGCTGAATAATACTCATTACCCAATACATTAACATAACGGTTTTTCCCATCCTCTCTAGCGTTGGTGTCATCTAGGTGCTGGTAGTTCGTGGATTGTAAACCTGCCTTCACAACTTCTACCTTCTCGGGCTCAAGTATCGTAGGTGTTTTAATTGTGAAGCTATGGATGGTTGATTTACTAATATCTATGTTGGCGGTTTTATAAAATGTCTCAAGGCTTTCTAGCGTCATACCACCTTGAGTATTTAGGAAGCTTGTCCAGCTTTTAATAGTAGGGCCGAACTGGCCCTCATAACCAGTTGGCAGAGGTGCTGTATAGTGTTTGTTTTCAGAAGGGGAGTAATATTGTTGGCGCAAAAAAAGAGTGTTATTAGCAGCAATTTTTATATCCTGGATAAGTGTTTTCTTAGAGCCATTTGGCACAGCATCGCTGGGCAACGAATCTGGATTAATTGTTAGTGTCACTGTATTAGAGACTTCGAGATTTTTTTTACTAGATTTTGGCTTTCTAGTTTTATTGGTTTTATTTCCTTTTCTATCCTTCTCGGAGGAATGATCCTTGTCCTTGTTAGCGCGCGTTTGCTTTCTAACATTAGGCTTTCCTTGCTCACCTTTATATTTATTTAATGCGTTATTTAACGATTGCACCTTGTCTTCTAGCTTTATGATTTTCTCAGCCTGACTTTCACATACATTGCTAAAATCTGTTTCTAGTGCTGTTGGTGTAACAGTATTATTAAATCTCTCAATGAGATCGGCTAAAACTGATTTGTCAGGTTGTTTTTTCATAGGAAGAGTATACCACGGGTTTGAAAAGGTAAATTTTCCCCACACAGATGGCCGTACTGCTGAAATTATTTTTAAGCCATGAACCTGATCGATGAAAAAATAATCCGAGCATACAGCGTTGTTATAGAGCGCACATCATGCTTTTATGACACACGATGATTCCAATATAAAATTTCCAAATTTGCACGAAAAAGCTGTCAAGAACTTTTTGAATTATTTTCAAATCATGCTGATATTGAACGGATACACGTTCAGCCTATTTGGATCCTAGACGAGGCGCATCAGCTTAGTAATGATTTCATTCTACGATTACCTGACTTCCTTAATTTCAGTTTTGACAGCAAAGACGTCATGACGATTATCTTATGTGGACTCCCATCACTTCTAGCAACATTGCAGAGACCAGCCTATGAACCTATCAACTCTAGAATTCAGTGCTTTATTAGGTGGCATGCAATTGAAGATAGCAGGGATTTTGAGAGCATTATTCACGCTGCTTTTGAGAAGGCAGGAATGAGCAGCAGCTTATTCACTGAAACAGGTATTCGTGCAGTACACATGGCCACAAAAGGTAGGCTTCGTTATGTTGATAGGCTCATGCGACATGCGTTGCTAATCGCCGCTAATATGAATTTAAACCATATACCGGATGATGTCATTAATCAGGCAATTCATGAGCTAAAAGGTTAACTATTTGACACCATCTCACGCAAAATAGGTTGAGATGGTTTCTCTAAATTATTGTGGGACGTTACAGGGGAAACCGAATCATCATCCCCTCTTCCGCATAATCAATGTGCTCCCAACGCATATCAGCTAACTCACTACGCCGACCTGCAACATGAAAACCCACTAAAATTAATGCTCGATCACGTAAAGCTAATAACGTGTCCTCGTTCTCCCAATAAGCAATGGACAGATCAATGTCGCTTAACAAATACGGGGCCACTTTTTTAGCAGGGCGTCCATATGTTAGACGACAATTAGCTCTGCGAAGTACGCCAACTAGCTTTGCAAGAAGTAGGTAATATACGCGCCATAATAACTCACTGAGGATGATCAGGTTATGGCTGGAAAGCACATTACTAAACAACAAGCGGAGCTATACATGAAATATCGAAATAAAGGCCTAACTCAAGAGGCCTGTGCAGCTAAAGTTGGCATGAGTTCTCGCAGTGGCCACACCATCGAGGTTGGTAAACATCACACCCAGCAGCCAAAGAGGCCGCGTGATTATAAAACCCGTGTCAGCCCTATTGACGCTGTTTGGGAGGATGATTTAGAGCCGATGCTGAGAAACAACCCAGATCTACAACCTCAAACACTTTTTATCTATTTGCAACGCAAGTATCAGGATAGCTCTGGAAACCCGCTCTATAATGAATCAATTCTGCGAACACTACAAAGGCGGGTGTCCCTTTGGAAAGCTCAGCATGGCAAAAGTAAGGAAGTGAAGTTTCCGCAGGTTCATGAGCCAGGTAGGCAGTCACTGTCTGATTTTACTCATATGGATCGTTCTGAGATTCTTATAAAAGGCAAGCCCTTTAAGCACATGTTGTACCACTTTAGATTAGTCTACAGCAAATGGAGTTACATCAAGGTCATTCAATCAGGTGAAAGTTTTCAGGCTTTATCGGAAGGTTTGCAAGAGGCGTTGTTGGCCATTGGTGGGTCGACCCATGAGCATCGAACAGATAGCTTAGCTGCGGCATTTAAAAATCTATCCTCGGATGCTATTGCTGATTTGACGCAGCGTTATGAGGATCTGTGTGCTCATTATAATATGACGCCAACTAGAAATAATAAGGGGCGCAGCCATGAGAATAGCTCAGTTGGGTCAGCACATGGGCACTTTAAAAATCGCGTAGCTCAAGAATTGATCCTCCGTGGCAGCAATAACTTTAATTCAGTTGCGGAATATGAGGAATGGCTTCAAGGAATTATGCTCAATAGTAATAAGCGTAATAGCAAAAACCTACAGATGGAGAAAGACGCTTTGCAACCGTTGCCAGAAAATAAAGCAATGGATTATGATTTGGCGTCAACTAAAGTTTCTGGTCTATCAATTATTATCATTAAAGGTATCACTTACAGCGTACCTAGCCAATTAGTTGGGCATACCATTACGCTTCATATCTATCAACACCTCATTAAGGGATACCTAGGCAGTAATCTTGTGCTCGAACTAGAAAGAAAGTATCGGAATAAAGTAAATACGCGCTACTCAATTAATTATCGGCATATTATTCATGCCTTAATTAAAAAGCCTAATGCCTTTCGTTTTTGCCAGTACCGTGATGAGATTCTTCCAACGGAAACCTATCAGGCTATCTGGGAGCATTTAGATGCTACTGAAGATCATAAGGTATCGCCTAAGCTGATGCTACGGTTATTAAAACTAGCCGCTGACTATCACTGTGAATATCAGCTAGGTGTCTATGTTTCTAGGCTAATTGAGTTAAACATGATAGAGCGTTATTTTGTCTGTAAAAACCAACTTCAGTACTTAGAAAAACCTTTAAAATTCTAAATGGCACTCTATTGTACCTGTCTCATCGCATAATATCTTAAATTAATTATGCTAATCAATCTAAAAAATTATTTATACCTCAAATTTTTCTCCTCTCAAAATAAATTATTAACTTTTAGGTAATAGCAATTATATCTCGTTAATAAGAACAAGAATGATCTATCCTAAAACCCTATGAAGCCTTATTATTCACTTCAACTTAAGTATCTAGGTGATCCGCTCCACTGGTCATCAATTTCCACTAAAACAGCTGATACGAGCCTTAGGCACGATTCAGTATTAGGGAAAATTCCAACTGTATGCGTCCTTCTTTTTACCTCTCTGTTTACGCGCTCAGCTATGTTACTGGTTCTTAATCTTTTTTGATGCGGCCTGTCAAAGTTCATCACTACTAAGCCCTCCGGTATATTCACTTCCAACCAAGAAGAAAGCTCTGGTGCTGTTTGCTGATATTTATCTACCGCCATAGCCAATAGTCTTTCCGACTCATGAATGTTTGAGGCATTAAATATAGCTGTAATCTCCTCAGCTACTGGTTCCTTCATTGAGCGCTTTGGTATGTGAGCCTGAGCATTTTGCTGCAAATGAAATTGGCAGCGTTGCCAAGGAACACTGGGGAACACAGCTCTTCTAGCGGCTTTTAGGCCAGTATGAGCGTCGCTAGTAATCAACTCAATACCATGTATACCTCGCTCAACCAACTGCTGAAGAAAATCACGCCAATGTACCTCAGCCTCTGATAACGCAACAGAAACACCTAGCACTGTTCTCTTGCCGGTTGATTCATCAAAGCCATAGGCTATCAATACCGCACAGTCTTGTACTGTGCCGCTAGTGCGCACCTTCTCATAACGTGCATCTAGCCAAAGATATTTTATCTTTCCTAACGGCTTATTTCGCCATTTCTTTAAATCTTCATCCAACAATTTAGCGCAACGGCTTACCTCTGTGCTTGAAATATCTGTTCCACAGAGTTGCTTTAGCACCTTTTCAACTTTGCGCGTGGAAACCCCATGCACATACATTTCAGCGACAGCCAGCTTAAGTGCTCTATCAGAGCGTACACCTCGCTCTAAGACTGATGGATAGAAGGCTTCATTGGAGTCTCTAACCTGCGGTATCTGTAGCTCAAGCTGACCTTGACCTGTGTTAATTAACCTTGGTTTAAAGCCGTTCGCATATCCGTTTCTATCGCCAGTTCGCTCATAAGGACTGGCATTTAAATGGCGCTCCCTTTCTATTAACATAGCCTCATTCATCAACCTGGAGACAAGCTTAGGTAAAGCTTCAAACCCCTCCATCGCTAAAACATGTATGGCTTCTTCGATTAAGTTCTCATTTTTATAGCAGCTCATTGTCATTCCTCTTTTTTGGTTAAGTTTACCTTAAAAGGAATTTCTAATCTGACTGAGTCGCCTGCTTATTTTCAGCAAGTCAATGGAATTTACAGAAAGGATGGCGCACTAGCTTAAACATGCCCTTTGATATTAATGCTATTGAGAAAAAGTTTAATTCAGGCCATCAAAAATTACCGAACATTCATTGCCAACAACATTTGTTAACTGATTATGATGAATGTATCCCTACTAACAACAACCAACTTGGAGAAAAAACTTATGGAACAGTATGAAGCGGTATTACCATTACAATTGAAAGATCTCAAGCTTTCAACATTTAAAATGAACTGGGAAGACTTGGGGCTAACCGCAAAAGAAGAGGGCTGGACATACAGTCAATATCTTTCTAGGCTATGCGATATGGAAATACAAAAACGACAAACGACAAGATTAGCCAGAAGAATTAGTGAATCAGGTTTGCCTAAAGGTAAAACACTGAGCTCCTTTAAATTTGATGCTAATGAGTCGATTAACCCCGCACAAATTAACGCCTTGGCTGAAAGTGATACCTGGATCAAGGATGGGAACAACCTAATCATCTTTGGGCCAAGTGGTGTTGGCAAAACGCACCTAGCAGCAGCTATTGCTTACCGGCAAATTGAGCGAGGTAGTCGAGTTAAGTGTCAGCAGACCTCCCATCTAGTCCAAACCTTGCAGCAAGCTAAACAGCAATATCGATTAAAAGAGTTGCTCGCTAAACTCGATAAAATACCGCTACTCATTTTAGATGACATTGGTTACGTTAAAAAAGATGAGCATGAAACAAGTGTTCTTTTTGAGCTCATATGTCAGCGCTATGAAACTGGCAGCCTTATTATCACAGCTAATCAACCTTTTAGTAAATGGGATAGTATCTTTCCTGAGAATAGTATGGCTGTAGCTGCTATTGATAGACTAGTACATCATGCTACAGTAATTAATATTACTGGAAAAAGCTATCGCACTAAAGAACATGACAAGAATAAGAAAAAATAATTTTTTGCCCTAAATCTGCAATCCTAGTTGGCGCTTACCGCAAAGCTAGTTGACATCTAACATCCATACTTGCGACGAATCCCCGCTAGTGTTTGCTTCACTAAAACCGCTTGAGTAGGATCGGGTAATTGCTTTAGTGTGTGCCAGTGATGAAGTGCTAACACACAACGCTGTAGCGTTGTCGGATTAAGCTGGTCAGCCATCGCTTGAAGATAAGCAACAATCTGCTCAGCCGTTGCAGGCAGTTTACCACCCCATTCCACAAATAGGCTGAGGTCATTTTGATAGGCCAACCGAGTATTGGTTGCCGTTGCAGCATCCAATAGCTCGGCAACTTCTTCTGTTTGCTCGAAGGCGCTGGCTGTGAAATGGATTACGTCTTTATTCATACGTCATACTTTGATATTAACGGTTTACAATGTTTTCCAATAAGTTAAATGATATTTTCATGCTATCATTTAAATAAATTTAGAAAATCTTCAATCTCACTAATTGAATTAACTTCCACTACTATCTTACCGCGCCCATTTTGATTAAAACTGATTTTTGTCTTACGTTTTGTGATCTTAGATAATTCATTATTTAAATTATCTACAACTGGTTTTTGGTACGTAGCATTTGTAGGCTTGACAGAATTATTTTGTTTCTCAATCGAAGAAAGGTGGTTTTCTAACGTTCTAACACTCCATTTTTTTTCTATTGATTTTTTTGCAATTGCTTCCTGAAAAGGATGCTCTAAGGTTGCTAATATTTTTCCATGTCCAACAGATAGTTCTCCTGTCGATATAGCGTTTCGTGCAAAAATATGAAGCTCTAACAGTCGCAATGAGTTTGATATAGTTGACCTAGGTTTACCAACTCGTTTGGCTACATCTTCGTGTGAAAGTTTAAATTCGTGAATAAGTTTTTTATATGCTTCTGCTTCCTCAATAGGATCAAGCCCTTCACGCTGTATATTTTCTATTAGAACAAAGCAGGCAACGGTCTCATCATCAACATCCCTTACAATAACAGGTACACTTTTTAAGCACGCTAATTCAGCTGCTCTCCATCGTCGTTCACCAGCAATAATTTCATATTTATTATCATTTTCCTCTCGACAAATAATAGGCTGCAAAACACCATACTTCCTCATTGAGTCAGCTAACTCATTAAGTGCATCATTTGGAAATTTCTTTCTTGGTTGAAATCGACATGGGAATAATGCAGTCAAGGGAAGCTCTTTAGCTACTACATGATTATCATTGTTACTACTATTAATTAAGGCCTTGCTACCATTTGTGAGGATAGATAGCCCTGACAGTATATTAACTTTACGGTTACTCATGATTGGTTAGCCATATATTCCCTTTTTACTTCACTTTCCAGAAAAAAAGAAACATTCTTGTTTACATGGATTGTATCAGCATTTATAGTCTACGCGAAGAGAAGTATAAAATCACGAGAAAAAGGAATATTATTTAATATGAAGGCATCAGTAATTTTCAATAACCTCGCAGATCGTGGTGATTTTCTTGTTAATACAGCAAGAAATAAAGGTTGGTCACCTAATTTTCAAAAAAAACTGCGTACTTTCGGTATGCTGGATGCAGCTAAAATGTGTGGAAGGAGTGCACAACACATTCGACGACTCGAGGATGACGGTAAAATTCCAAAACCTCCCTCAATAAATGGACGACGCGAGTATTCACTAGAGCACATTAACAACCTCAGAGATTACTTTAATACACGACCATCCAGAGAAAAGAAAAAACCATTTGTTCTAGCAATTGATAACTCAAAAGGCGGTGTTACTAAATCAAAAACTGCCATACATACTGCTCAAAACTTTGCCTTAAAAGGTCTAAAGGTTTTATTAATAGATGGAGACCACCAAGCCTCTATCACTATGGATGCAGGCTTTTCACCTAGAGAACATATAGGAATTAACTCAACACTTTTGCCATTTTTTAGAAAGCCGATTCCTGGCTTAACAGATGGTACAAATGACACTTATATTGAAAATCTTTCATCCGTTATTAAGAAAACTTATTTTCCTGGCTTAGATGTTATTCCAGCCAACTTAGGCCTTTTTAATTTAGCATTTGAAATACCTGTGATAGTCCAACTATCTAAAATTAATAATGTTGAATTTGACTTTTTCCACGTTCTTAGAGATGGTCTTTTCGGAACAAAATCAATAAAAGGAATTGCTCATAATTATGATGTAATTATTATTGATTGCCCACCGTACTTAGATGTTGTTTCATTTAATGCCATCTATGCTGCTGATGCACTAATTATCCCAACCCCTCCAATTATGACAGATATAAGTAGTACACAAGAGTTTTTTGAAATGATGAAAGATACCTTTACATCTTTTCCTGACAAAGAGTTCGCATTTGTTAAATTGTTAATTTCAAAACATTTACCCCCATCTGAAAGTAACCCTGACTCTATTAGAAACAAAACTAACCATAACATACGTATAGCACAAAGTTTGAAGCATATTTTTAATGAATACGTTTTAGAAAACACAATGATTGCCAGTGATGCGGTTGAGAAAACAAGTACTGAAATTAAGACAATTTATGATATTTCACCAAAAGACTTCTCAGAAAAACTAAAAGGTGACCGTAAAACGTTAAAAAGAGCAGTCGAAGCAGCAAATGCTGTTAGCAATGAAATTTATTCATTGATTCAATCATTCTGGGAGCAACAGCCTGACTGGGTTAGTCCATGCTAGTCGCTAAAAATATAAACTTATTAAATTTGAGGTTTTAGTTTTTATGAAAACTGAAAAAAAAGCAGCATTTTCAAGCATTGCGGATGACGATAATTTTTTCAACACCATTATGAAAAAAAACTTTTCTGGAGTTGGTACTGCTAATGAGCAATTAGAAAATCATCTTAATGATAAGCAAGATAAAAGTAACACTGTAATATCTATAGACCCAAACACAGCTCATAATTGGTCATATCCTGACAGACCTAAAAGGGAATTAAAAGACTTAACATCCCTTGGAGTTAGTATGAAAGAGAATGGACAAGCCGCACCTTGTATAGCCAGACTTGCAAAAAACAGTAATCAATTTACATATGAAATAATTGTTGGTGAGAGACGATGGCGTGCTGCTAAAGAAGTTAATATCCCTTTAGATATTATTATTAAAGACATATCTGATGAAGCCGCTACCTTCATCCAAATCGCTGAAAACCTTCACAGGGAAGATCTATCAGATTATGCTAGGGGTATAAGCTTAGCGACTTTTATAAAAGCAAATCTCATAACGCAACGAGAATATTCAAGACGTTTTAATACCCCAAAAAATGAAGTCCATAGATTACTATCTTATTCTAAGCTACCCAAAAAACTTATTGACTCAATAGGTACAATGGAAAATGTTTCACCGAGAACATCAGAAGAAATTGTTGCTATTTTAAATAAAGACCCAGAGCTTTTAGATAGGATTATTCAACTATCTGATAAATTAAGAACAGGGAAGTTGGGTGCTAATAAATTACGTCAACTTGTCACTCCAATAAATAAAAATAATGAAGAAAAGAAACCATTTACAGAAATTAAAAATGGTAAAGGCAAAACATTATTTACAATCAAAGTTGTCCAAAGCAACAAAATAGAAATAGGCTTACCAAATAAAGAACAGCGCGGGTCATTGGATAAAATAAAACAGTGCATTGAAGATTCTTTAATATCACAGTTTATATAGTGCTGTCCCCATATGGGGACAGCACACTTTGCATTTACAAAAAGAGGAATAACAGATGGTTACCAAATAAAAAAGCCCAAAGCTTTGTTAAGGTTTTGGGCTTAGTGTGATACTGGATTTTTGTGCTAGATCAAAATTACGCCATTGAATTCTAGCAACTGAAATCCCGTTATTCAACTTAGGAATTACACATTTTAAAGGTAAGGGGATTTTTGTGCCCAAAAAAGGACTTTCGCCACCCCAAGTGAGCGAAAAGGAATCACTCATCGGCGCGGCCATTGACGTTACAGGGCAGGGCGCAGCACCATTGGAGCCAGTCGAAGGCACTCGCTCCGGTAATCGCTCCGGTAATCGCTGTGGCCATGACCCTGCGAACCCGCGTACCTATGCGCGTGACTCCGACCATAAAAAAACCTTCGATGCCCTCCAGATTGCCTCAGAGAATGCCCAACGCTATGCGTTTAGCCCTAAAGGGGTGTTAGATCTGATTGACTTTAGCCGTGAGTCGGATCGACAAGTCCGATCAGAACGCCGTGAGGCAGTCAGCTTAGTGTTAGGGGTGCTGATTAATCATGCGGACATGGCGCACTTACGGGTAGTGCGGTATCTCAATGGCACGAGCTGGCGTGACATGAAAATCACTGAGATTGCTAAGCTGGCGAACATTACTGTTAAACGCTGCGAGCGGGCGTTAAAAGATCTCAAGCGAGCAGGGTACTTAACCCTTGAAAAACGCTTTACCTTCAAAAAAGGGGCTATTCGTGCCTTAGTCTCGATTAAACGCTTAAATGCCGTGTTATTCCATCATTTAGGGGTCGGGTGGGGTAAACTCAACCAGTGCATCCAATGGGCCAAAAAACGCCTGGAACGCCGCCAGAAACAACACAGCAAAGCGGAAGCGAAACTGGCGTATCTGGCGAATCAGCACAATCACACTAAACAGCCCACCAACAAGCCTCAAGCCCCGAAAACGACTGGCTTGGCCAAACTGGTGCAAAACTTACTGCCCGCGCAACAACAGCTTCATAATCAAACCCAACAGCAACAAGCCTTAGCCAAGCAACGCAATCAGTGGTTTTTAAAGAAAATGCACTTATTGCAAGCTGAGCCGGATCTTGATGACGCCGCCATTCTCGCCCGTTTAGGCGCACCACCGGCCTAATCTACCCTTACCACCCGTCAACCCACTACAACGCGGTAGGGGCTTCCTGTGGCCTGATTACACCAAAACCTCAGCCTAAGCCACTCGCAACTCGCTTTTTGCCCTCAGAACGTCTGAAAAGCCCTGAAACCCCATCCATCAAGCCCACTTTTTATCCACCGCTACACCCCATCATGCTCATTAACCCCGTTATCCCCAGTTTAAGTGTCGGGTAATCGAGGCTTAAGTGTCGGATGATTAATCTATTAATATCAAAAAGAATTCTTTTTTTTGTTTTGTTTTTTTTAAACCGCAACAGCAACCAAAACGAGTGACAATAACCCTCAATACCTCACGCAAACGCAGTCAGCCAATCGATCACTCTAGGCGTCTTTCCTTTACTCATTTGTCTGATCTAACGCCTCATAAAGCCTTCTGTAACGCTTTTCACTCTCAGCTAGTCGATTAACCGCTTGTCGACTGGTCACTAAATCCTGATAAAGCCGCGCTAACACTTTTTTACTGAAAACTACCCAAAATTTAAATCAGCAAAATAATGCTGAAATATTGTGTAAAAATGACTATGCTTTGTCTTTTTAACAAGACTAACGAGATGAGTATAAATGTTAAACTTCGCCGATTACGCTGCCCCTCTTTTTTCAAAATTAACTGGGAAAGTTGTTTTAAAAAAATCTATCGACGATTGTAGGAAAGCTATTAACTGAAGGTAGTTGTAAGTTGTTCAGTTCATCAAAAGATAACAATGAGTATAAAAAGATGATTCGTACACTTACCGGTGAAAATAAAAGCACCGATTTAGATCCAATAAAAACAAATGATGTATTGCTAGAACAGAGCTGTGAAAAACTTTCACACGCCAGTAAAATTGATGTTCTTCATGATCCTTCTGATATTAGAAAGCCACATAGCAAGCAAACTGAAAATCTAGGTAAAGTAAGGAGTCTGGACGGGGATATTATCAATGGTTACAGCACGCATAACGCAGTTGCATTAGTACCTGGTGATAAGGCTGTGCATCTACTATCGCATGTAAGCTACAGCAATAAAGACCCTAAGTTTTTAAAAGCTGAGCATATTAAGAAAATAGAGGCTGGAAAGCCATTTGAGGGAGATAAAGAGGCCAAGAGTCTTTATGAATCTGGTGATTACTTTAATAAAAAGCTGCTGTCTATTCGTGAAATAGAAAAAATAGGAAACTGCCTAAAATCAAAGAATGAAGATGCAACCATTACCCATATTCTAGATAGAGAGTTTGATGATAATGACTATCTCTCACTAATTGATACAAACCTAGATCAAGACTTTATTATTCGCTCAAAAATAACAAGAACAATAGAAGGTAGAGGTGATGATGGTAAAAAGCTTAAGCTGATTAACGCTGATTTTGATGCTCAAGGCGAAAAGCAATTCCAAAAGTTAACAGTTGGAAAGAATTGCGTACAAGACGGAAAAATAACTATTTATTTTGGAGAGTTTGAGAACTTCAATGCAATTAAAATCCAAATTACAGGCAGAGATGGTAGGAGAATTTTTAAGAATGACATGCTGCTATTAACTAATAAAAAAGTAACGACTTTTGATGAGGCGTATGAGGTATACATAGCCTATCTATCTCGTGCGAAAATTGAATATGTTTTTAAATTTCTCAAGGAAGGACTAGGCTGGGAAAATATGCAGATAAAAAATTTTAAAGGGATACAAAATCTACTGGCTGTATGTTTTTATGTGGCCTCATATTTGTATGAGATAGGTAAGGAAAAAGCTTATGACGATTACGCAATTATGCTAGCTAAATTAGGAGATGGTAAGGGCAAGGTGACACGACACTTTATTGCGAAGGGTATTAGAAAACTTCTAACGTATCACTTAGTAGAGCAATTTTTTAAAGAAAATAGTGTTTCTCAAGAAGAACAAAAAGAATTATCGAATTCAGTTCAGGTAGGGAGATAACAATTTTGGGTAGTTCTCAGTTTTTTAAGCTGGTCAGGGTCATCCGGTAAATTAGCAATGGCCTGTGGTAAGGGGAGGGCGGGCGCATCGGTTTTGAAAAAATTCGGGGAGAGGGCGCGGATTTCAGTCTTAAGCTGCTGAACTTGTTCGGTGAGCGCAATAAAAGTCGTTTGTGTCGTGGCTAACGCGTCTTGCAAGACTTGGCGACGCGCTTGCGCGATCCGGCGTTGCGGTGCCCATTGATCAGGAAAGTCGTTGGCTTTCACTCTGACTAAGGAGTCAAATAAGTCTTTAAATGTAACGTCCCACAATAATTTAGAGAAACCATCTCAACCTATTTTGCGTGAGATGGTGTCAAATAGTTAACCTTTTAGCTCATGAATTGCCTGATTAATGACATCATCCGGTATATGGTTTAAATTCATATTAGCGGCGGTTAGCAACGCATGTCGCATGAGCCTATCAACATAACGAAGCCTACCTTTTGTGGCCATGTGTACTGCACGAATACCTGTTTCAGTGAATAAGCTGCTGCTCATTCCTGCCTTCTCAAAAGCAGCGTGAATAATGCTCTCAAAATCCCTGCTATCTTCAATTGCATGCCACCTAATAAAGCACTGAATTCTAGAGTTGATAGGTTCATAGGCTGGTCTCTGCAATGTTGCTAGAAGTGATGGGAGTCCACATAAGATAATCGTCATGACGTCTTTGCTGTCAAAACTGAAATTAAGGAAGTCAGGTAATCGTAGAATGAAATCATTACTAAGCTGATGCGCCTCGTCTAGGATCCAAATAGGCTGAACGTTTTTATCATGGTAGAGCGCGATCAAGCTCTGCTTCAAGTCTCTCCAAAGTTTAGAGAATCGGTAATAGTTTTCTAAACCTAGATTTTCGGCAAGCTGAGAGTACACATCAAATGACCGAAAGTGAGTGTCTGATTGATAAATGACTTGATGGGTCAGCGGGTTGAGTTTATTGCTCCAGTATCTTAGCGCCGTGGTCTTTCCTGTCCCTGAGTCGCCAGTAATCACTGCTAAGCCGCGTGTTTCTAGCAAACCATTAAGTTGCTGTTCTAGTCGCTTTGACTGCGCCAATTCAATAATGTTTGATTTACCCAATGGATCAAATTTCAAGCCAAAATGTTGAAGATACATCTTACTCATCCTTGTATCTTAAATAACTGTAGAGATATGACAATATTGCTACAATCCCAAGGATGCTTGGGTAGGCGGAAGGTGAAGCCGTGTTCGTCCTTAGGATTTAATCCTGTTGAGGAGATTTAGCTCCCTTCCACCCTCATAAGTTCATGAGATCGAACGGTATCTTAGGCCATTGTGAGCCTGTATTTGCAAGGTTGATCCGAACTATGATTTCCCAAGTTTGTTAGTGTAATAAAATTTAAGAGGCTCTAGCAAATGAAAAAAAATTGTGTTGGTATTGATATTGCAAAATCTGATTTTGTTGCTGCTATCACCACTAGCGGAAAAGATCACGTTAAACATTTTAATAATAATCCTGAGGGCTTTTCTGAGTTATTAGAATGGACGCAATCTTTATCTGATCAGTCACTTCATTTTTGCATGGAATCAACAGGTAAATACGGTAATGCATTGGCTCTTTATTTACATAGTGAGAAGTGTGATGTCAGTATAATTAATCCTGCACGAATAAAGTTTTTTATGAAAGGACAGCTAATACGAAACAAGACCGACAAGGCCGATGCGGTCAGTATTAAGGACTATTCAAATCATTTTACTCCAACGCTATGGCAGCCTTTGCCAGCTAATATAGAGGCTCTAAGAGCTTTGATACAGAGATCTGAAGTATTAACCTCCCAAGTCAGCAATGAACAAAACAGGCTGGAGCTAGCGGAAGAAACAATTATTAGCTCTATACAAAATCATATCGATTATATGGAAAAAGAAATTTTACGACTGCAGGAAGAAATTAGTAAGCTGATCGCGAGTGATGATGATCTGAAGAATAACACAGAGCTGCTTAAAAGCATCCCAGGCATTGGTGATAAAACCGCTCAAACACTAACTGCTTTTTTTAATAATATTGAAAGATTTTCTGGCGCAAAACAATTGGCTGCTCATATTGGTTTAAATCCCAGCCAGTCACAATCAGGCACTTCATTGAATTCATCACGGCTCTCAAAGGTTGGTAGTGCTTGGTTGCGAAAGGCGCTTTACATGCCGGCATTAGTGGCTATAAGGCATAATCCTATTTTGAAGAAATTTTATGAAAAGCTGCTCAAAAAAGGCAAGCCAAAGAAGCTAGCCATTTGTGCTGTTATGAGAAAAATGGTGCATATGATTTATGGCATCCTAAAAACACAGCAGCCATTTTCAGCGGATGCCTAGTAAAAATTTTACAATTTATTGTTGACGTTTAAGACGGTATCTCCTCAGTGATATCCAAATCCTCTTTAACTTAGTTATAAACAATCTCAACTAGCGAGGTTTTTCTTGCTGGTTGTTCCGGCATCTGAGGTCTAGCTCGGGTTCTAGAAAGGTTGTTATGTTTGTCCAGCTCTCCCACTGCACCAAGGTATTGATATTCCAATGATTCGACGTGACGGGCGGAGTCACTATGCGGATCAACCACTAAATAAACCTCTTGTTGAGCCAGTTCAAACGGAACTTCAAAGAGTCGATTATTCCAGCTTACCGTGCCATCCTTCCTGACTCGGCGCTTAATGCGATGCAGGAAGTAATCATCTAGCTTATCGGCCAAACAACCTAACGGCTGAATTTTAGTGAGGTCTTGCTGATAGCGTTGTAACGGGGTCATCTTGTCAGGCAGGGCGCTTTGCGAGGCTTGATGATAAACACGCTCAACCCAAGCCCAAAATCGATCATTCAGCGCATTGAAACTATGAATGGAATCCAGGTTGCATTCAGCTAGGAATTGCTCGCGTACTGTTCTATGCCAACGCTCTAGTTTGCCTTTGCTTTGCGGTTCATAGGGCCTGCCGTAAATCAATTGAATTTTCAAACGAGCACAAATGGTTTGCAACGTTTTAGCACGGTAGGCAGGGCCGTTGTCAATGATGAGCTTAACAGGAAGCCCACGTTTGAGTAATGCCTCTTTCAACACATGCTCAATAGTAATGGCACTCTCATCAGTACAAAATTTACTGTGACAGACCAACCTTGAGGCATCATCAAAAATACTCACCAAATAGCTTTTAACTCTTCTTTGGCCATCGTAAATCGTTGGACCATGCATGACATCGCCATACCAAATATCACAAGCTGTGAGCGCCTCAAATGAGCGGCGCTCAATTTGGTTAGAAGGTGTGACTGTTCTTTTAGACAGGCCGTGTTTTACTAATAAGCGGTGAACTGTTGCGTGAGATAATTCACCTCGTGCTACCTTCCCTTGAGTTTCTAAGAGTTTAATCACGGTCGGAATTGATCTTGAAGGGCTTTCCTGTTTAGTGGAAATAATTAACTCTTGTAGCTCTGGATTGATGTGACACTGGCCTTTGTCTCGTCGAGTTTTAGGAACTAATCCATCAATACCCTGCTTTAACCAGGCGTAATACCAATTCTCAATTGTTTTAGCACTGAGGTGAACACGCTTACTACCTGGAATGTTGTAGGTTTGCTGGGACAACCTTTTAATAATGCTCTTGAGCTCACCATGCTCAAAACTATTTCGGCTACATAGCTCACCTAAAACACTTAGGCGAAACAGTGCTGTTGGGTGAATGGGCTTGGTCATTTTGCAATTCCTGTGTGATTTAACTACTTGCAATGAGTTAATCACAACTTGAGTTGAGAATGCTACGCTCAAACTGTGTGGGGTCGTGAGGTTTACAGAAAATATCCATCTCAACTTTTTTTCACGTTAATTAATTATGGGATGCTCACTCCTGTGTTGTTAAGAAAAAGCATGATGCTCGATAAATCATGCTCACCAAGGCAGGCCAACCAAAACGCTTGTGGATCACTATGTCGCCCAAGCTGTAACCACAACGGATGTGCTTTGATATGGAAGGAGTAATCAACGAAGTGGTCAACCAACCAGTGAAACCACCTAGCAACGGTGTGTCGACTAACACCTTGCTCCTGACCTGATGAGCTAATACTTTTCCCAGGAGCACGCTCATTAACACTGCCTGCTGAACTGACCAGCAATACCAACGCTTTGGAGAAAGTATCTCAGGTAGGGTTGAACAAGTACGTTTACATTGATGACAATAAAATCTCAAAACAGGGGTGGGATTTAAAGAGCGTCCTTTACCTGGGTTCCTATCTGGTTTTCGATCATATGATCCATGTGACCATAGTCCACCTGCACCGCAATGGCTGCACTGCTCTGGCCTTAGTAGCTCTGGATTTTTTTTCAGCAGGATCAGGTAATCACTCAGGCTTTTAATCGCTTTTATGATTCTGCGCATGACTAATTTCACTATAGTTTTTATATCAAGTTATTTTACCTTGATAGGTTACTAAAAACCTTGTTTATTATGAGATAAAACTAGCTCAATTCCCCTAAATAAAGATAGACGTAACATTTAAACTTGGCTTCCACTTGCAATTCCAAACGAACAAGGTCTCGTTCTTGCTGCTTTTGCCGGTAAGTCCGCTGGGCGTCTCGATGGCGTTTTTTCAGTGTCGCTTCAGAAAATTGGCTCATAA
>CBDALO010000101.1:0-3592 GCA_965196985.1 Gammaproteobacteria bacterium
AGGCTTTAAACCAATGTAAATCACTGAATTGCAATGAAACCAAGCCATTTTTCCAATGATTACTGCTAGTTTTTCAGAAAAAACATATTATTTGCAGTCACACTAACTTGGCCTAAAACAGTGTTTACTAAAAAAAACATTGATTTTCTCAAAAACAATCGATCAAACTCACATAAAAATGCTTTAAACCAATATAAAACACTGAAGTGCAATGAAACCAAGCCATTTTTTTAATAAATTACTGCTAGTTTTTCAGAAAAAAACATATTATTTGCAATTACACTAACTTGGCCTAAAACAGTTTTTACTAAAAAAACATTGACTTTCTCAAAAACAGTCGATTAAACTCACATAAAAATGCTTTAAACCAATGTAAAACACTGAAGTGCAATGAAACAAAGCCATTTTTTCAATAAATTACAGCTAGTTTTTCAGAAAAAATATATTATTTGCAATTACACTAACTTGGCCTAAAACAGTGTTTACTAAAAAAACATTGATTTTCTCAAAAACAGTCAATTAAACTCACATAAAAATGCTTTAAACCAATGTAAAACACTGAATTGCAATGAAACCAAGCCATTTTTCCAATGAATTACTGCTAGTGTTTCAGAAAAAACATATTATTTGCAATTACACTAACTTGGCCTAAAACAGTGTTTACTAAAAAAACATTGATTTTCTCAAAATCAATCGATTAAACTCACATAAAATTGCGTTTAACCAATGTAATACACTGAAGTGCAATGAAACCAAGCCATTTTTTCAATAAATTACTGCTAGTTTTTCAGAAAAATCATATTCTTTGCAATTACACTAACTTGGCCTAAAACAGTGTTTTCTAAAAAAACATTGATTTTCTCAAAAACAGTCGATTAAACTCACATAAAAATGCTTTAAACCAGTGTAAAACAATAAATTGCAATGAAACAAAACCATTTTTCCAATGAATTACTGCTAGTTTTTCAGAAAAAACAGATCAATTACAGTCACAGTAACTTGGCCAAAAACAGTGTTTGCTAAGAAAACATTGATTTTCTCCAAAACAGTCGATTAAACTCAAATGAAAATGCTTTAAACCAATGTAAAACACTGAATTGCAATGAAACCAAGCCATTTTTCCAATGAATTACTGCTAGTTTTTGCAGAAAAAACAGATCAATTACAATCACACTAACTTGGCCAAAAACAGTGTTTACTAAGAAAACATTGATTTTCTCAAAAACAGTCGATTAAACTCACATTAAAATGCTTTAAACCAATGTAAAGCACTAAATTGCAATGAAACCAAGCCATTTTTCCAATGAATTACTGCTAGTTTTTGCAGAAAAAACAGATCAATTACTATTACACTAACTTGGCCAAAAACAGTGTTTACTAAAAAAACATTGATTTTCTCAAAAACAGTCGATTAAACTCACATAAAAATGCTTTAAACCATTGTAAAACACTGAATTGCAATGAAACCGAACCATTTTTCCAATGAATTACTGCTAGGTTTGTAGACAAAACATATTTTTTGCAATCACACTAACTAGGCCTAAAACAGTGTTTACTAAAAAAACATTGATTTTCTCCAAAACAGTCGATTAAACTCAAATGAAAATGCTTTAAACCAATGTAAAGCACTAAATTGCAATGAAACCAAGCCATTTTTCCAATGAATTACTGCTAGTTTTTGCAGAAAAAACAGATCAATTACAATTACACTAACTTGGCCAAAAACAGTGTTTACTAAAAAAATATTCATTTTCTCAAAAACAGTCGATTAAATTCACATAAAATTGCTTTCAACCATTGTAAAACACTGAATTGCAATGAAACCCAGCAATTTTTCCAATGAATTACTGCTAGTATTTCAGAAAAAACATATTATTTGCAATTACATTAACTAGGCCTAAAACAGTGTTTACTAAAAAAACATTGATTTTCTCAAAAACAGTCAATTAAACTCAGATAAAAGGCTTTAAACCAATGTAAATCACTGAATTGCAATGAGACAAAGCCATTTTTCCAATGAATTACTGTTATTTTTTCAGAAAAAACATATTATTTGCAATCACACTAACTTGGCCTAAGACAGTGTTTACTAAAAAAACATTGATTTTCTCAAAAACAGTCGATTAAACTCAGATAAATATGCTTTAAACCAAGGTAAAACACTGAATTGCAATAAAACCAAGCAATTTTTCCAATGAATTACTCCTAGTTTTTCAGAAAAAACATATTATTTGCAATTACATTAAATTGGCCTAAAACAGTGTTTACTAAAAAAACATTGATTTTCTCAAAAACAGTCGATTAAACTCACATAAAAAGGCTTTAAACCAATGTAAATCACTGAATTGCAATGAAACAAAGCCATTTTTCCAATGAATTACCGCTAGTTTTTCAGAAAAAACATATTATTTGCAATCACACTTACTTGGCCTAAAACAGTGTTTACTAAAAAAACATTGATTTTCTCCAAAACAGTCGATTAAACTCACATAAAAATGCTTTAAACCAATGTAATACACTGAAGTGCAATGAAACCAAGCCATTTTTTCAATAAATTACTGCTAGTTTTTCAGAAAAATCATATTCTTTGCAATTACACTAACTTGGCCTAAAACAGTGTTTTCTAAAAAAACATTGATTTTCTCAAAAACAGTCGATTAAACTCACATAAAAATGCTTTAAACCAGTGTAAAACAATAAATTGCAATGAAACAAAACCATTTTTCCAATGAATTACTGCTAGTTTTTCAGAAAAAACAGATCAATTACAGTCACAGTAACTTGGCCAAAAACAGTGTTTGCTAAGAAAACATTGATTTTCTCCAAAACAGTCGATTAAACTCAAATGAAAATGCTTTAAACCAATGTAAAACACTGAATTGCAATGAAACCAAGCCATTTTTCCAATGAATTACTGCTAGTTTTTGCAGAAAAAACAGATCAATTACAATCACACTAACTTGGCCAAAAACAGTGTTTACTAAGAAAACATTGATTTTCTCAAAAACAGTCGATTAAACTCACATTAAAATGCTTTAAACCAATGTAAAGCACTAAATTGCAATGAAACCAAGCCATTTTTCCAAAGAATTACTGCTAGTTTTACAGGAAAAACATATCATTTTCAATTACATTAACTGGGCCTAAAACAGTGTTTACTAGAAAAACATTGATTTTCTCAAAAACAGTCAATTAAACTCACATAAAAAGGCTTTAAACCAATGTAAATCACTGAATTGCAATGAAACCAAGCCATTTTTCCAATGATTACTGCTAGTTTTTCAGAAAAAACATATTATTTGCAGTCACACTAACTTGGCCTAAAACAGTGTTTACTATAAAAAACATTGATTTTCTCAAAAACAATCGATCAAACTCACATAAAAATGCTTTAAACCAATATAAAACACTGAAGTGCAATGAAACCAAGCCATTTTTTTAATAAATTACTGCTAGTTTTTCAGAAAAAAACATATTATTTGCAATTACACTAACTTGGCCTAAAACAGTTTTTACTAAAAAAACATTGATTTTCTCAAAAACAGTCGATTAAACTCACATAAAAATGCTTTAAACCAATGTAAAACACTGA
>CBDALO010000102.1:0-42887 GCA_965196985.1 Gammaproteobacteria bacterium
CAGAAGGGGTTGTGACTGTTGATTTAGTTATGACTGTGCAAAAACCGTTGAAAAATGAGCCTTCTAATGATGGCCAAACACTTACTAATTTTGATAAAGCTAAGCTGATTAAAGAAGCTATTAAAGAACTCTCAAGTGATGCAGCCGAAGATCCCAGTCATGTTTATGCAAGAGTATTGCGTAAAGCAATTCAGAAACAATTCATTCTTGATGATTTACATTTGGGTGATATCCTTATTGCTCTACGTAATTCACTGAAAACTACCCAAAATTTAAATCAGCAAAATAATGCTGAAATATTGTGTAAAAATGACTATGCTTTGTCTTTTTAACAAGACTAACGAGATGAGTATAAATGTTAAACTTCGCCGATTACGCTGCCCCTCTTTTTTCAAAATTAACTGGGAAAGTTGTTTTAAAAAAATCTATCGACGATTGTAGGAAAGCTATTAACTGAAGGTAGTTGTAAGTTGTTCAGTTCATCAAAAGATAACAATGAGTATAAAAAGATGATTCGTACACTTACCGGTGAAAATAAAAGCACCGATTTAGATCCAATAAAAACAAATGATGTATTGCTAGAACAGAGCTGTGAAAAACTTTCACACGCCAGTAAAATTGATGTTCTTCATGATCCTTCTGATATTAGAAAGCCACATAGCAAGCAAACTGAAAATCTAGGTAAAGTAAGGAGTCTGGACGGGGATATTATCAATGGTTACAGCACGCATAACGCAGTTGCATTAGTACCTGGTGATAAGGCTGTGCATCTACTATCGCATGTAAGCTACAGCAATAAAGACCCTAAGTTTTTAAAAGCTGAGCATATTAAGAAAATAGAGGCTGGAAAGCCATTTGAGGGAGATAAAGAGGCCAAGAGTCTTTATGAATCTGGTGATTACTTTAATAAAAAGCTGCTGTCTATTCGTGAAATAGAAAAAATAGGAATCTGCCTAAAATCAAAGAATGAAGATGCAACCATTACCCATATTCTAGATAGAGAGTTTGATGATAATGACTATCTCTCACTAATTGATACAAACCTAGATCAAGACTTTATTATTCGCTCAAAAATAACAAGAACAATAGAAGGTAGAGGTGATGATGGTAAAAAGCTTAAGCTGATTAACGCTGATTTTGATGCTCAAGGCGAAAAGCAATTCCAAAAGTTAACAGTTGGAAAGAATTGCGTACAAGACGGAAAAATAACTATTTATTTTGGAGAGTTTGAGAACTTCAATGCAATTAAAATCCAAATTACAGGCAGAGATGGTAGGAGAATTTTTAAGAATGACATGCTGCTATTAACTAATAAAAAAGTAACGACTTTTGATGAGGCGTATGAGGTATACATAGCCTATCTATCTCGTGCGAAAATTGAATATGTTTTTAAATTTCTCAAGGAAGGACTAGGCTGGGAAAATATGCAGATAAAAAATTTTAAAGGGATACAAAATCTACTGGCTGTATGTTTTTATGTGGCCTCATATTTGTATGAGATAGGTAAGGAAAAAGCTTATGACGATTACGCAATTATGCTAGCTAAATTAGGAGATGGTAAGGGCAAGGTGACACGACACTTTATTGCGAAGGGTATTAGAAAACTTCTAACGTATCACTTAGTAGAGCAATTTTTTAAAGAAAATAGTGTTTCTCAAGAAGAACAAAAAGAATTATCGAATTCAGTTCAGGTAGGGAGATAACAATTTTGGGTAGTTCTCAGTAATTCAGGATATAGTATCGATAAGAAGACTGGGAAATTATATCTAGCTAAGTGTAACGTCCCACAATAATTTAGAGAAACCATCTCAACCTATTTTGCGTGAGATGGTGTCAAACAGTTAACCTTTTAGCTCATGAATTGCCTGATTAATGACATCATCAGGTATATGGTTTAAATTCATATTAGCGGCGATTAGCAACGCATGTCGCATAAGCCTATCAACATAACGAAGCCTACCTTTTGTGGCCATGTGTACTGCACGAATACCTGTTTCAGTGAATAAGCTGCTGCTCATTCCTGCCTTCTCAAAAGCGGCGTGAATAATGCTCTCAAAAACTCTACTATCTTCAATTGCGTGCCACCTAATAAAGCACTGAATTCTAGAGTTGATGGGTTCATAGGCTGGTCTCTGCAACGTTGCTAGAAGTGATGGGAGTCCACATAAGATAATCGTCATGACGTCTTTGCTGTCTGTTACGTCTATCTTTATTTAGGGGAATTGAGCTAGTTTTATCTCATAATAAACAAGGTTTTTAGTAACCTATCAAGGTAAAATAACTTGATATAAAAACTATAGTGAAATTAGTCATGCGCAGAATCATAAAAGCGATTAAAAGCCTGAGTGATTACCTGATCCTGCTGAAAAAAAATCCAGAGCTACTAAGGCCAGAGCAGTGCAGCCATTGCGGTGCAGGTGGACTATGGTCACATGGATCATATGATCGAAAACCAGATAGGAACCCAGGTAAAGGACGCTCTTTAAATCCCACCCCTGTTTTGAGATTTTATTGTCATCAATGTAAACGTACTTGTTCAACCCTACCTGAGATACTTTCTCCAAAGCGTTGGTATTGCTGGTCAGTTCAGCAGGCAGTGTTAATGAGCGTGCTCCTGGGAAAAGTATTAGCTCATCAGGTCAGGAGCAAGGTGTTAGTCGACACACCGTTGCTAGGTGGTTTCACTGGTTGGTTGACCACTTCGTTGATTACTCCTTCCATATCAAAGCACATCCGTTGTGGTTACAGCTTGGGCGACATAGTGATCCACAAGCGTTTTGGTTGGCCTGCCTTGGTGAGCATGATTTATCGAGCATCATGCTTTTTCTTAACAACACAGGAGTGAGCATCCCATAATTAATTAACGTGAAAAAAAGTTGAGATGGATATTTTCTGTAAACCTCACGACCCCACACAGTTTGAGCGTAGCATTCTCAACTCAAGTTGTGATTAACTCATTGCAAGTAGTTAAATCACACAGGAATTGCAAAATGACCAAGCCCATTCACCCAACAGCACTGTTTCGCCTAAGTGTTTTAGGTGAGCTATGTAGCCGAAATAGTTTTGAGCATGGTGAGCTCAAGAGCATTATTAAAAGGTTGTCCCAGCAAACCTACAACATTCCAGGTAGTAAGCGTGTTCACCTCAGTGCTAAAACAATTGAGAATTGGTATTACGCCTGGTTAAAGCAGGGTATTGATGGATTAGTTCCTAAAACTCGACGAGACAAAGGCCAGTGTCACATCAATCCAGAGCTACAAGAGTTAATTATTTCCACTAAACAGGAAAGCCCTTCAAGATCAATTCCGACCGTGATTAAACTCTTAGAAACTCAAGGGAAGGTAGCACGAGGTGAATTATCTCACGCAACAGTTCACCGCTTATTAGTAAAACACGGCCTGTCTAAAAGAACAGTCACACCTTCTAACCAAATTGAGCGCCGCTCATTTGAGGCGCTCACAGCTTGTGATATTTGGTATGGCGATGTCATGCATGGTCCAACGATTTACGATGGCCAAAGAAGAGTTAAAAGCTATTTGGTGAGTATTTTTGATGATGCCTCAAGGTTGGTCTGTCACAGTAAATTTTGTACTGATGAGAGTGCCATTACTATTGAGCATGTGTTGAAAGAGGCATTACTCAAACGTGGGCTTCCTGTTAAGCTCATCATTGACAACGGCCCTGCCTACCGTGCTAAAACGTTGCAAACCATTTGTGCTCGTTTGAAAATTCAATTGATTTACGGCAGGCCCTATGAACCGCAAAGCAAAGGCAAACTAGAGCGTTGGCATAGAACAGTACGCGAGCAATTCCTAGCTGAATGCAACCTGGATTCCATTCATAGTTTCAATGCGCTGAATGATCTATTTTGGGCTTGGGTTGAGCGTGTTTATCATCAAGCCTCGCAAAGCGCCCTGCCTGACAAGATGACCCCGTTACAACGCTATCAGCAAGACCTCACTAAAATTCAGCCGTTAGGTTGTTTGGCCGATAAGCTAGATGATTACTTCCTGCATCGCATTAAGCGCCGAGTCAGGAAGGATGGCACGGTAAGCTGGAATAATCGACTCTTTGAAGTTCCATTTGAACTGGCTCAACAAGAGGTTTATTTAGTGGTTGATCCGCATAGTGACTCCGCCCGTCACGTCGAATCATTGGAATATCAATACCTTGGTGCAGTGGGAGAGCTGGACAAACATAACAACCTTTCTAGAACCCGAGCTAGACCTCAGATGCCGGAACAACCAGCAAGAAAAACCTCGCTAGTTGAGATTGTTTATAACCAAGTTAAAGAGGATTTGGATATCACTGAGGAGGATGAGTAAGATGTATCTTCAACATTTTGGCTTGAAATTTGATCCATTGGGTAAATCAAACATTATTAGACCTTCTGCGAAACTAAATACTGGGCGAGCTTATGCTCGTTTGTAGTTTTAGAATCCGGCTTGAAGATTGAGAATCCCAGCAATAATATTAAATCTCATATTGTGTTTTCTGCGAAAATTCCTATACACCTCCCCAAGAATGCGGAATTTTTTAAATTTTGAGAATTGATGTTCAACCCTAATACGGATCTTGCTGTGATTACGGTTATCCTCTTTTTGTTGAGTAGTTAATTTGCCGCCTTTGGGCTTTTTATGAGGTAAGTTAACCAAGGGGTCAGTATGTTGAATTCCTTGGTATCCTAGATCAGCATATTTTTCTGCTGGTGGCAGTGGGCTGCCACGTTGTCGGATCTTAATATCATGAACCCTCCCAGGCATTGTTTGAGAGACGTTGATTATTTTTCCGGATGTACTCATTGCTATCTCCACCTTTTGAGTATGTCTTTTCTTTTTACCAGAATAATAATCTTTACGTGGCTTCTTCTTTTTGGGGCGCTGAATAGGCTGCTCCGTTACATCCATTAATATAGCGCAAACCGCATCTTCTGTTAGGGTTCTGTCTTTTTTAATATGAATATGCTTGGCCACTAAGGGTTCTAAGCGTTTAAATAAGCGGCAGACATTACTGTCATCCAAACCAACAAAGTAACCTAAGAATTCATGTGTTACATAAGTGCGATAGTACATCATGAGAAGCAAAAGGCGATCATGGTGCGTGGTGAGTTTCGGGCGCCTTCCCAGCTTACTAAACTCATCATCAAGTGATGACTTCACTTGTTGGTGTATCGTTTCAAAATCATCAAGGGTCAAACCAGTTAACTTTTTAAAAATACGCGGGCGGTTACTGAGTTGCTGATAGCTTAATAGCATATGCCTTTCCATGAATGATTATTAATCAGGCAATTATAAGCAAATTTTAGCTAGTTTCTAGAACTGCCCTTAGTTACGCAGAAGGTCTATTGAATTGGCGCAGTCAAAGCGACTAGAACAGCAACTTAATGGTTTGCTAGAAACACGCGGCTTAGCAGTGATTACTGGCGACTCAGGGACAGGAAAGACCACGGCGCTAAGATACTGGAGCAATAAACTCAACCCGCTGACCCATCAATGTTAGATGTCAACTAGCTTTGCGGTAAGCGCCAACTAGGATTGCAGATTTAGGGCAAAAAATTATTTTTTCTTATTCTTGTCATGTTCTTTAGTGCGATAGCTTTTTCCAGTAATATTAATTACTGTAGCATGATGTACTAGTCTATCAATAGCAGCTACAGCCATACTATTCTCAGGAAAGATACTATCCCATTTACTAAAAGGTTGATTAGCTGTGATAATAAGGCTGCCAGTTTCATAGCGCTGACATATGAGCTCAAAAAGAACACTTGTTTCATGCTCATCTTTTTTAACGTAACCAATGTCATCTAAAATGAGTAGCGGTATTTTATCGAGTTTAGCGAGCAACTCTTTTAATCGATATTGCTGTTTAGCTTGCTGCAAGGTTTGGACTAGATGGGAGGTCTGCTGACACTTAACTCGACTACCTCGCTCAATTTGCCGGTAAGCAATAGCTGCTGCTAGGTGCGTTTTGCCAACACCACTTGGCCCAAAGATGATTAGGTTGTTCCCATCCTTGATCCAGGTATCACTTTCAGCCAAGGCGTTAATTTGTGCGGGGTTAATCGACTCATTAGCATCAAATTTAAAGGAGCTCAGTGTTTTACCTTTAGGCAAACCCGATTCACTAATTCTTCTGGCTAATCTTGTCGTTTGTCGTTTTTGTATTTCCATATCGCATAGCCTAGAAAGATATTGACTGTATGTCCAGCCCTCTTCTTTTGCGGTTAGCCCCAAGTCTTCCCAGTTCATTTTAAATGTTGAAAGCTTGAGATCTTTCAATTGTAATGGTAATACCGCTTCATACTGTTCCATAAGTTTTTTCTCCAAGTTGGTTGTTGTTAGTAGGGATACATTCATCATAATCAGTTAACAAATGTTGTTGGCAATGAATGTTCGGTAATTTTTGATGGCCTGAATTAAACTTTTTCTCAATAGCATTAATATCAAAGGGCATGTTTAACTCAATTAGCCTAGAAACATAGACACCTAGCTGATATTCACAGTGATAGTCAGCGGCTAGTTTTAATAACCGTAGCATCAGCTTAGGCGATACCTTATGATCTTCAGTAGCATCTAAATGCTCCCAGATAGCCTGATAGGTTTCCGTTGGAAGAATCTCATCACGGTACTGGCAAAAACGAAAGGCATTAGGCTTTTTAATTAATGCATGAATAATATGCCGATAATTAATTGAGTAGCGCGTATTTACTTTATTCCGATACTTTCTTTCTAGTTCGAGCACAAGATTACTGCCTAGGTATCCCTTAATGAGGTGTTGATAGATATGAAGCGTAATGGTATGCCCAACTAATTGGCTAGGTACGCTGTAAGTGATACCTTTAATGATAATAATTGATAGACCAGAAACTTTAGTTGACGCCAAATCATAATCCATTGCTTTATTTTCTGGCAACGGTTGCAAAGCGTCTTTCTCCATCTGTAGGTTTTTGCTATTACGCTTATTACTATTGAGCATAATTCCCTGAAGCCATTCCTCATATTCCGCAACTGAATTAAAGTTATTGCTGCCACGAAGGATCAATTCTTGAGCTACGCGGTTTTTAAAGTGCCCATGTGCTGACTCAACTGAGCCATTCTCATGGCTGCGCCCCTTATTATTTCTAGTTGGCGTCATATTATAATGAGCACACAGATCCTCATAACGCTGCGTCAAATCAGCAATAGCATCCGAGGATAGATTTTTAAATGCCGCAGCTAAGCTATCTGTTCGATGCTCATGGGTCGACCCACCAATGGCCAACAACGCCTCTTGCAAACCTTCCGATAAAGCCTGAAAACTTTCACCTGATTGAATGACCTTGATGTAACTCCATTTGCTGTAGACTAATCTAAAGTGGTACAACATGTGCTTAAAGGGCTTGCCTTTTATAAGAATCTCAGAACGATCCATATGAGTAAAATCAGACAGTGACTGCCTACCTGGCTCATGAACCTGCGGAAACTTCACTTCCTTACTTTTGCCATGCTGAGCTTTCCAAAGGGACACCCGCCTTTGTAGTGTTCGCAGAATTGATTCATTATAGAGCGGGTTTCCAGAGCTATCCTGATACTGGCGTTGCAAATAGATAAAAAGTGTTTGAGGTTGTAGATCTGGGTTGTTTCTCAGCATCGGCTCTAAATCATCCTCCCAAACAGCGTCAATAGGGCTGACACGGGTCTTATAATCACGCGGCCTCTTTGGCTGCTGGGTGTGGTGTTTACCAACCTCGATGGTGTGGCCACTGCGAGAACTCATGCCAACTTTAGCTGCACAGGCCTCTTGAGTTAGGCCTTTATTTCGATATTTCATGTATAGCTCCGCTTGTTGTTTAGTAATGTGCTTTCCAGCCATAACCTGATCATCCTCAGTGAGTTATTATGGCGCGTATATTACCTACTTCTTGCAAAGCTAGTTGGCGTACTTCGCAGAGCTAATTGTCGTCTAACACATCAAGTCATTTATCAATCAGACACTCACTTTCGGTCATTTGATGTGTACTCTCAGCTTGCCGAAAATCTAGGTTTAGAAAACTATTACCGATTCTCTAAACTTTGGAGAGACTTGAAGCAGAGCTTGATCGCGCTCTACCATGATAAAAACGTTCAGCCTATTTGGATCCTAGACGAGGCGCATCAGCTTAGTAATGATTTCATTCTACGATTACCTGACTTCCTTAATTTCAGTTTTGACAGCAAAGACGTCATGACGATTATCTTATGTGGACTCCCATCACTTCTAGCAACATTGCAGAGACCAGCCTATGAACCTATCAACTCTAGAATTCAGTGCTTTATTAGGTGGCATGCAATTGAGGATAGCAGGGATTTTGAGAGCATTATTCACGCTGCTTTTGAGAAGGCAGGAATGAGCAGCAGCTTATTCACTGAAACAGGTATTCGTGCAGTACACATGGCCACAAAAGGTAGGCTTCGTTATGTTGATAGGCTCATGCGACATGCGTTGCTAATCGCCGCTAATATGAATTTAAACCATATACCGGATGATGTCATTAATCAGGCAATTCATGAGCTAAAAGGTTAACTATTTGACACCATCTCACGCAAAATAGGTTGAGATGGTTTCTCTAAATTATTGTGGGACGTTACAGCTGTCAAAACTGAAATTAAGGAAGTCAGGTAATCGTAGAATGAAATCATTACTAAGCTGATGCGCCTCGTCTAGGATCCAAATAGGCTGAACGTTTTTATCATGGTAGAGCGCGATCAAGTTCTGCTTCAAGTCTCTCCAAAGTCTAGAGAATCGGTAATAGTTTTCTAAAACCCCAGTTCGGAGTTAATAGTGATCAAGTAATTAAATTCTAATTGCTTGGCAATCTTTTCACTGCAGTAATTGTTAATGGCTCAATAATATAAGCAGCCAACCCAGCAACAAGATGTGTAATAGCATTTGCAACCGAGCGATGTCTGGTGTGCCAAATATGAAACTTATGTTTCAAGCAGCCAAAAACAGTCGTAAGCGATCCAGCAAGTACACCCTAGTCAACTAATAAATTTCATGTGACTGTATGCTCCCGCAAATAGTAACAAGGAGCTTACGGTATGTCAGCAACAAATCCTGAAAATGAAAATGCTACCTACACAGATGCTTGTTGGGTAAAACATCTTTCCGCCTTTAAGCAAAGCAAGTTAACCAAAGCGAAATACTGCCGAGAGCATAACGTTCCTTACACGCAGTTTCTCTATCGTTTGAGAAAAGAACAGCAAAAAAAGCTAGCAAAGGTTGTTTGCGCGTCTAAGCAGACAATACAACCAGTTGCTGTCATGCAGGTTAACTCACGCATCCAGATTAGCTTTTATGACCAGGATAGCTTAGCGTCTTTGATTCAGAGGCTTTGCTAATGTTTCAGAACTGGAAAACACCGATTTGGTTTTATGAAAAAGAAGGTAAAGCAGATTCTATTAAAAAGTACATTTCTACTACCTTAAAGAAGATAAGGAAAAACGGAAAAGAGCTAACTAGCTCTAGTTTAGGAGAGGCGCTTGAAAACATTGAAGTTAGAATAAGGAGAAAATTCGAGGCATATAAAAATTAGGTATAATATAGACTGGGATGCTACTTGTGGATTAAAGCATTCAAATGTTAATAATCTATTTCTTTTTTAATCTGATCTAATAAATTAGGTGATAGACCGGTGGTCTTAATTACAAAGCGATCATTAGCACCTTCTTTCAACATACTTATTGCAATCTCTTTATTACGCTGTTCAATGCCTTGTTGCAATCCTTGCCGTATTCCTTGCCGTATTCCTTGGCTATGGCCTTCTTGTCGTAATTGATCTGCTGCAGACATAATCGTCTCCTTCATATCAGGTAGTGCTTCAGCTAACAGCGTGACAATTTCACTACCATAGTTGTCTTTCTCATATTCTAGCGCATATTTTACCAGCCTAGAAATGTGTTTTCCACCATCAAGTGTCTTGATTAATTGTAGCAAATCATGCTGAATTAATGCTTTGATAATTGGTATAAGATTACGGCTATACGCGTGCTTGTGGCATAATTCCATGGCAGCCACATGCCCATGCGTTAATAGCTCATCATCGGGTATGACCGATAAATCAATCAATGGGGCAGGGGCATTGTAAAGCTCTTGGGCGAGTTCCGCATCCTCAAACAAGTCGAAGAAATTGAGCGTGTACGGGTAGGGTTTTTGCTTGCCGTTATAAAACACCAAGTTGAGAATTAACGGCAGTTTGAGCTTGTCATTCTTCTCTTTTTTATCAATTTGTTTTAAAAACCGATCCCAAATCTTACAGCGATAATACCAGAGCCTAAACGCCATTAATGGATCCGGTTGCGATTGGTGCTCGCTGAGCACGTACAAAAAAATCTGCTCTTTGCCGTACTGCTTTTTGAGCTTCACTTGGTAGAGCACATCAGTAAACGCAGTCTGGAAATCTTCTTCTATGAAGCTGTCGTTTTCTAAATGCAGTGTTTTCCAGTCAATCATCTTTTGGATTTTTTTAGGCAAGTGCGCCTTAAAAAAATCCTTGGCAATCTCGATGTCCTGGAGCGAGCTTTTAAAAAAAAGATCGTGATGCTTAATACCTTGCTTGTTACTCATGCCGACCACCGACGCAACAAAGCGACTAACTTGGGTTTCCAGGTAAAGTAACTGACAAAGACGAAATAACCAATCACGTAAAGGTAACGTTGATTACCATGCAAGGGCATACCCATCACGTAGTTATTTACTAATACCCAAACGGTCACTGCCAGTAATCCACTGTGCGCAGCAACCCCGCCGCGTTTTTTCAGTAAGTCTAGGTAGCTCAATTGGGTTTCTGCATCAGTGATCATGGCCGACTCTCTTACATTGCTCTCACTCATTGAGTGCGTCAGTGTATAGGTTTTTTTCGTTTAAGCCTAGCATGATCGTCTGCTAATCATTCTAATTTAGCGAATACGATGAGCTTGCTTTACTGAGCAACCGATCAGTTTTTCACTACTCAAACTCCTAGCAAAAAAGTCACCGTGTCAGCACCATAATCGCCAGCCCTTCTGGATTGGGGAACACTTCAAATCCCAACGCTTGATAGTGCTTGATTAATTGATCGGTTGCTAACTGCTTGTCTTTCGGAAAGTGGTCAAGCTTGGCATTGTCCGGTAGAAAATCATAGTCAGGGTTGAATTGCAAAGGTATCGCTTCGGTTGCCATAAAAGCACAGTCATTACCAAAGAGCTCCCAGATGCGTTGAATGGCTGCTAACCCAAGTTCGCGACCTTGGTACTCAGGGTCAAGGTATATCGCGTCTAGCACCATAAACCGACACGGGTAGTCCGGTGCGCGTTTACCCATTGCTTTCCAATCTTTGGGTCGAAAGCTCTGGAAGCCATCGGTGAGGATCTCGACAATGCGAGAGAGATCTGATCGCTCATCTGCAATTTCGAAAAGGTCAAACTCATCCTCGTAGCGTTGATGCCAATTAATTTTAATAGCATGCAGTTTTCCCATGACTTTATCGTGCTGGGAATCCATGCCTTCAAAATCTATCAGGGTTGCTTCAATATCTAAAAGATGATCGTGGTTCATCTCAGCGATAAGGCTGGTGTGTAATTCGATTTGTAATTCCATAGAATCTCCTTAAGGGGTTGAAGTAGTTTTGCTGCCGACATACGCGGCTGAAATGGTTTCACGACCATGACCGGCCTGTTCGGCCACAATTTGCCGACCGTAACTGTCCAGCGCGGCATTGAGCCTGGGTAATTGCCCGCCTTCCAGTGGGGTGTGATGGCCTGTGACCTTTTTATATAACGCATTTAAATACTGATGGCGTAGCCCGTGGGCCACAATGCCATTCGCTCGGCTAATGCCGTTTTTCTTGAGCACGTAATAATAGTGTGCATGATAGTTTTTATAGAGCGTGTTGGTGGGCACAAGGCTTTCTTTTAACTGTGTGTAGCTTTTAATGTGATCTAAGAGCTGGCGTTGTTCCGGTGTTTCAATTGGCACATACCGATTACGTCCGCCTTTCGTGCCCTTCACCACCAATAAGGTATCGCCTTGATCGGCAACGTGGGGTCTGAGTAATAAAGCTTCTTTACTGCGTAAGCCAAAATGCAATTGCAGCAATAACACATCGGCAATACGCGTGTCATCATTTCGAAGCGTCTCGATCTTTTCCATGACGTTGATGCCTTGTCCGCTCCAGCTTTTTGATTCAGTCGCTGCGTATTGCCTCAAGGCACGATCACGCGATTCAACATAAAATTCTAATCGGCGCACCATACCTTGCTTGCCGAGCCAGTTCGCAAAGGTACGAAAGGTGCTGATGTTAAGCTGAAGGCTTGAAGCCGATAAGCCGGATTGTTCCCAATGCTTCACGAGGTACTCAATGTGCTTGCCTCGTAAGCCATACACGGTGGTAAACTTAAAGCCCATCTTGCGCAAATCCCGAAACCCTTTCCATAAAATCTCGGCTCGGCGTTGTTGCGTTGCATAGGCGGCTACCGTTTTGCCGTTGGCTTTAAATTTGTTATGCTCGCGCAAGACCTGCTTAAGTGTGTCTTGCCAGTCTGGTTGATATGACATAGTTTGTTCCTTATTCGCTGATACAACTAACATTACTTGGTCTGGGTGTGACTGTTACGTGAGTGTTTTAGAGCCAGCCTTAACCACCTTTAGGTAATTAAGCGCATTTCACGGCTAAAGGATAACGTCCCAAGTAGACCTATCTTGGTTTCGCACTACTGGTTTATTCTCACTTGCGGAGCAAGCAACAATAAAACCCATCAAGAACCCACTCTTGAACACGTACGAAGGGTTTTCATCTTTTTGTATCTTTTCTGGTCTTGTCTTCTCTCCTCTTGTCAGTTAGGAAATAGGTTCTCTTGCAAGCTAAAGCCAATCGCTCTGCAAGAGAGATACACACGGACTCGCGCAAAATGACGGCTTTCATTTTCAACGGAGTACACTGCTATGACGCCAAACCTCTTGAGCGTATACTTCATGCTCTCTTGCCCAAACAGGCGCAAGTCTGCTCTCAAGCGGTTTGATGGCTCAAGCCATAACAGTAAAATCACACTTGCTTTGGCAGTGTGCTAAGAAAATGCTATCAACTCGTTGGTTGATAGCCGCTGAATCATTAAGTCCCTTCTGCGACTGCCTTAGCCTTGGCGAAGGTGGAAGATCAATGGTGTGACGTAACGACACCATTCATCGACTTAATGTCAGAGACTCACAGGTCGTCATTCGTTTATACCTCAAGGGTACTGGCTGCACACTGGCTCACCCGAACTTTTAGGACAATGCTTCCATTGCCACACGAACACTTGTTCTCTAAGAAAATCCCCACTAACTTTCGTTAGGCTCACGACACAAGGGGCGGCGGTGACGAAGTAATAGACGCGTTAAGCGTTTCAGGCTGTAGGCCATCTTCAGTATTACCAGACTTCATGTTACCGAGCTGATCCCATAAAAGCAAATCCAAAAAATAAAAAAAGCAGCAGCGAAACCAGCAGCAAGCAAGGCAGTTACCCATGGCACACAAAGCCGCAGCAGAGGCAGCTTGGGTTCCTGGTAATGGGCAGCCAAGTGCCGAGGGAGGCGCGGACAATTTACCCACAATCGTTGGGGATTTTTTTATGATCCCCAACTCATGGTGGATAAATTGGGGCGCAGTGTTCGTGGCATTATTGGTATTTAATTAAGCATCGGCGGGCAAAGGTTTCTCTGCTGAAAGCGAGTTTCAGCAGAGGAGTCTATTGAATAAAAAAGCGACTCGTTAATCATTAAACTTTTTTTTTACGAGGAAAAAGTCTTGAAAAACAGTCTTTTTGTTTTAAAAATCAGAAGGTTGCAAGGCTTTTCCTGACCTCTCTGTATAATTTTGGCAAATTATACAGAGAGGTCAGGAGCAAACAGGACTCCGAGTGGGGGAAAATACCGTGCTCGAAGCCAGAAGCCCCCGTGCGGAAACGGGGGCCGAAGCCAACCGGTGGAACGGTTGGCTGGACTCAAAAATCGAGGTGCTTGGAAAGGCTCTAGCGAGTAGATAACTCAGCTTGCAAGACAACAAACCCAGCCGGTTGACTCGCAAGCTGGACAATCTTTTGATGCGGTAAGCCTTGTTGGCGGAGGGCGTTGAGTGTGGATCCCGCACTGCGACAACGCGCAATTTGAGCAAGCTCTGCTTCTGAAAAACCCCACCCTAGCAATTTTTTAGCGTGCGTTTGCAGTGCTTGCAGGGTTTTGGCTCCGCCACTTTTTGCGGTGATACTGACCAAAGCAGCGGGTGTGAGTGAGAGGGTTTTCCACGCATTTTGCTCCTCAGCAAGTAACGTGAGGGTGACTCTGGCTCCGTCTTGGTTGACTATTCTGATTAAATCGTAGTCATTAAAACCCTGATTTAGCAGAGTGGTGTGATGCGTGAGTAGGGCTTGGATGGCAGGCGCACGTCCTCGTTTGTTGAGAATTTTGACAATTTGTTTGTGCTGAAAACCCAGATTTAGCAGAGCGGGGTAGTGCTTAGCGAGTGCATCGAGTGTTTTGGTTGCGCCGGAATGGCTTAAAATATGGACTAATTCTTCGGTGGTAAAGCCCCAGCTTTGAAGCTGTTGGTCATGAGTGAGTAAGGATTCCACGGCCTGAGTGCAACCCTCAGTCGAAAAGATCTTAACCAAATCAGCGTGCTGAAACCCCAAGGTCTGTAACACAGCGCGATATTGATGCATGGCTTGCAAGGCTAACGACGCTCCCCGTTGGGTTACTAATTGCACTAATTCCGCATGGGTTAAGCCTGTGTTTTGCCAGAGTTCCGGCTGATGCAGTAACGTTGTAATGGTTTTTGCTGCACCATCCTTGCTCAATAATGCCACGATTTCAGACTGGCTAAATCCCCATTGAGACAATAGCGCGTGGTGTTCGAGTACCGCTTGGAACGCTTGCGCTGCCCCGTCTTGACTGGCCATACGCACTAAGTCGGTGATACTGAAACCTAACTCCAATAAAGCGGAGTGATGTTGCAACAACGCCTTGAAGCTGTTGGACGCACTGTTTTGTTGGGCAATCTTGACTCGTTCTGCGTGTGAAAAGCCCAAACCTTTCAGTGCGGCATGCTGTTCCACTAACACCGCCAGTGTGTGTGCTGCGCCGGTTTTACTGCTAATACTCACCAAATCAGCGCGGGTATAACCGTATTGCATGAGGGTGGGGTAATGGGTGAGCAGGGCAGTGATCGTCTGATTGGCTCCCATTGAGCTGGTGATTTTTAAGCAATCGGTGGTGGAAAAGCCTAACCGCAATAAGGTTTGTTGATGCTCAAGAAACGCCGTGACCGCTTGTGCGCCACCCATATTCCCAGCAATGCGAACAATGTCGGTAGGCGTTAAGCCACGATTCATTAAGGTGTGGTGATGGGTGAACACAGCATTCAGTGCTTGCGAGCCACCCGTATTACTCCCTAATTTAATGAGCTGGTCATGGGTGTAACCCAAGTCAATCAATTGCGGGTATACGCTGATCAGTTTAGTCAGTGTTAACCCACCCGCATCAAAGGAACCTAACCGCGTAATCTCTGCTTTAGTTAATCGCACTTTAAACAAGGCACACTGTTCTAGAATGGTTGCCACGGTTTCGCGTGAGGCTTTTTTCAGGATGAGCTTATCCGCTTGCTTCTCAGTAAACCCTAACGCGGTTAATTGACGACACTCGTCCTGGTAGCGAGTGAGCGCAATGTTGTATTGGGTTAATTTAGCAGATAACTCATCCATGCCAATGACTCACATCATCAAGTCTGTGTGAGTTACGCATCTGACTCAGCAGGCGTAGCCTCAGCTTTGGCTTTAGAGGCAATCGTTTTGCTTTTTTTAGCGGGTTTCTTTTTCCCTCGCGCTTTTTGCTTGCTTTGCTTCGCCCATTCTTTTTCAAACTTTGCTAAGGCTTTGCTGCGATTGATCACAAAACTGTATTCTTGCGTAATCTCAGCTTGTTGCACTTTTAGCTCGGCGACTTCCATTTTAATGGTTTCTAGTTTTGCTTCAATGACCGCAATCAACTCTTGAGCTTTTGCAACCCGTTTTTCGGTTTGTTTGCCTGGCTTTGCTTTATGTTGGGCTTTGGCTTCTTTTAACGCTGCTTTTTGAGTAGTGAGTTTCTCTTTTGCATCCAGTAACTTCTCTTTCAGTTTAGCAACCGATTGGGTGCAATCATACACGGCTTTCTCACACACGCCTTCGAGTTTTGATTCAGTGGTCGTGAGCGTTTGCTTAAACTCGGTGATTTGTTGTAAAGGGGTTGCAGCGTGTTTGGCTTTAACGGGTTTTTTCTTAGCAGGCATTAGTTTTTCCTTCTGGTTGATTAAGAGCGCGGATTGTACATGAAAAAAAAGCGAGATGCCTTGATTATTACTAATCAACGCTCCCGCTTCTTTTCTTAAACTTTCGTCTTACTAGCAAAACGCTGGTTTAACTCTGCTTGCAGAGCTTGCAACCAACGCTCATTAGCGACTAATGTTTCACAACGAGCCTGTAGGCATTGCAGTTCTAACTGCAATTGCAAACACCTGCGTGACATCGCTAAGTGTTGACCCAAATCGCCTGTCGATTTACAGGTCAATTCATTTCTGCCATAGACTTCAAAAAATTCGAGTCGCCCTAAAATATGACTGGGGTACGTAAAAAAATACTCATTCAAATAAGCACTTTTTCCGTCACGGCTAAATCGCCTGGCTTCTCGCCAAGGCAGTGTGCCGGCGGTCTTTTGTAAAAAGACAAGATCCACAGTTACTTTAGCGTCACTAAACAAATTATCCGGCAGCCGAAACGCCGCCACCAAGGTTCCCCCTTCCTCTGCAATGATGTGTCTCACCTGCTTGCAGGAGGCATCTAAAAAGTAGCGCGGTAACACCATGGCCAGTAGCCCATTGGGTTTTAATAACCGCATGGCTTTGGCCACAAAGTAATGGTGAATGCTGTAGCGGGTTAAATCCTGATGAACCGGATCGTCCACTTGGATTTGACCAAACGGCGGATTGCCTAGTATCAGAGTAAACTGTTCGTCCGGCTGAAAACGTTCAAAGCCGGTGTGATGCACCTCAACATCGGGGTAAATCACGTTTAACAGTTCACAACTGACCTGATCAATCTCGACAGCCACCACACGCGAGGGTTGAGACTCAGGGCGATTTAAGTGTTTAAGCCCGTTAAGAAAATTCCCTACACCTGCGCTCGGTTCAAGCACTGCCTCTAAGGACAAGCTCGGTATACAGGCTAAACATTGCATCATAAACCGAACCAGCCAAGCCGGTGTGTAATAAGCGGACTTTAACGTCTGTTTTAAACTTGCAATCGCTTGCTCGCCGATCAAGCCTTTTAACTCCTTAAAAATAGCAGGGGTGTAGATGGCCTCTCTCAAGCCACCCCATCCGGTATACGCCATTAAGTCGTCAGCAGTTTGACCGTTTCGCAAGGCTCGCAACGCCTTCAAATTGTTATGAACACGATTTTCTGTTGTCATAGCAACGCTCCTTCAAAAAAACCGAAGGAGCAACCCCGCAACGAGGGCTCACTCCCTCGGTTGGGGTTAAAAAAAGAATGACGGTTGCCCGTCATTCTTACTGATTGTTTAAGCGCAGCAACACCCCTTAATACGGGATGTCATCCGAACTGGGCAAGTCATCAGGATAAGCCGGTGGCTTAGGTGAGGCTTGCACAGGGGAGGACACCTGATTAAGTGTGTCGAGTTTTTCTTGTAGTTTCCGATCAATCAATCGATGCAGGTGATTGGCATGCACCACCATGCTGGTTCGCTTCTCACCGGACTCGGTTAGCCAGTCGTTGGTTTCCAGGGAACCGGAAACCGAGACATAGCTGCCTGTTACGATTTTGCCTTTGATAAACTCAGCGCGTTTACCAAAGCAATAGATCGTGTGCCAAGTGGTTTTCTCCACCTCTTCGTTTGCTTTATTTTTATAATGACGACTGGTGGCTAAACTAAAGCGAGCAAACGGGGTTTTCCCTGCTTCCTCGTAATGATTGATTTGTCCAACATAACCAACAAGCTGAACTTCATTGCGACAATAAGACATAGTCTTTCTCCTTTTCATTTAAAAAAAAGGATGAAGCGACCCGTTCGGGCCTTTCATCCCTACTGGGGTACTACCAACAACAGGTTAAGCGGTTGTGTGAGTTTTTACGCGAGATTGCGAGCCGAAGGTTTTGTAAATCTTTTCCATCGGCCATGCTTTTTCACCTTTACTGTTAAAGGGTAACGACTTCGGATGGTAATACCACCGCGCCTTACTCTTTGACCAGCAAAAACCCGCCTCTTGCAAAGCAGGGGCATCGGCCTTTTCTGCGTCGGTCACCCACAACCAATTACCGATCACTTCAATCGGCAATCCAAGGGGTGCAAGACGCTCAATGGCTTGCTCCAGCTCTGCTTCAATCGCTTTCCAATCAATGTTTTCTTTGCTCATCACTTTCTCCTTTAATAAAAAAAGAGAATGCATCACGCCCCGCAGGGAATGACACATTCCCCGTGGGGTTGTTGCACAACAACAAGTTGATTCAACAAACGACACTCAAAAAGACAAGCTGTGTTGCGTTACCGCAGTACAACTGACTCTCAAGTCTCACTGCCTTACCTATCCGCCTCAACTGATAACCTATCCAGCCTTGCGCGTTCTTCTCGCGTGACATACTGAACAGGACCCGTATTAATGAGATCTAAAACACAGACTGCATTACTCGCGTGATTCAGGAAACGACGACCCTCATCATTGTAATAAGCTAATTTCCCTCGTACTTTAATTTCTGTCCCTACAATCAGCATTGGGTCGCCTATACGACGTTGCTGTTCTATGAATACAGGGGTTAACTCATCACAAAAGAAAAGTGTATGCCATTCAGAACCGGAGCGAATGACTACTTTCGCAGTCGGTGCACAATCTTTTGATTGAATAATCTTAATCGAAATAATACTACCAGTAAGCGTGACGGTGTTTTCATACGAATACATCAGGTTTCTCCTTAACTAAAAAAAACCGTCAGGAAAGTCAGACTTTCCCGTTAGGGAAAGAAAACCTCCCTAACGGGGTTGTTGAACAAACGACAATCAACGTGCGTTCACCATTCGATACACCACGGCGGTTGCCAAACTCGCCATCGCTGCAATGAACAAAAACACCGCCGTAGCGACTTTTTTTGCAGATTGTTTCGTGGTGACGGTTGGCTCGGACTTCTTAGCGTCAGCCGTTTCTTGTGGAAACGCTTTCGCTAATAACTCGCCTTTCAAATCGGGCAAAACTGCTTTTGCCCGTTCAAAATCGGGTATATGAACGCTAGTATGCACGAAAGGCACAATCCAAACGTAATTATGCAAGGCATAACAACCAAACCCACGTGACCGAAAGACCCCTTTAATATGAGTAACCAAATCAAGGGCTTCTTTACTGCTGGTGCAGGTGAGAAACTCACCGTTGTCACCGAGTGTCACTTGGCGTAATTGCGCTGCTTGTAATTTCAGCCACGGCGCACTGGAGGCAACGGGTGTTTTCGTTGCTTGAGTCGGTTTAGCCGGAGCAGTCGGTTTCACTGCTGCTCTAGCCTTAACCTGTGCATCCGCTTTGGCTTGCAATCGAGCTTGCATGGCTTGTTTTGCGTGACTTTCTTGCTTTCTACCTGGTTCATTTGACATAACAGTCTCCTTCTGTAGTTAAAAAAAAGGAGAAAGCATGCCTTTCCCAGAGGAAAGTAACACTTTCCCCGTAGGGTGAAACAGGCGAACGCCTGCGCTTAAACTCTCAATTGTTAAAGAACGATTGCCATTACGGCACGCCAAGCCAATAGCAATCTTGCAAACCACTGACAACAAAATAACGACTTCTATTTTGAAGGGGCCGCACCTGTTATGACGCCAAACCTCTTGAGCGTGAGATTCATGCTCTCTTGCCCAAACAGGCGCAAGTCTGCTCTCAAGCGGTTTGATGGCTCAAGCCATAACAGTAACATCACACTTGCTTTAGCAGTGTGCTAAGAAAATGCTATCAACTCGTTGGTTGATAGCCGCTGAATCATTAAGTCCCTTCTGCGACTGCCTTAGCCTTGGCGAAGGTGGAAGATCAATGGTGTGACGTAACGACACCATTCATCGACTTAATGTCAGAGACTCACAGGTCGTCATTCGTTTATACCTCAAGGGTACTGGCTGCACACTGGCTCACCCGAACTTTTAGGACAATGCTTCCATTGCCACACGAACACTGGTTCTCTAAGAAAATCCCCACTAACTTTCGTTAGGCTCACGACACAAGGGGCGGCGGTGACGAAGTAATAGACGCGTTAAGCGTTTCAGGCTGTAGGCCATCTTCAGTATTACCAGACTTCATGTTACCAAAAAAACACTCGAATACAAGCTAAAAACGCCCGATTACGTGAAAAAAGACCAGTAAATAACTCAGTAGTGAAAGACAAACAACTGGCCAAAACAGTCGCTTTTTCTGATGATAGACTTGGGCGATTAAAGAGACCAAAAACGCCCCATAAAAAATCACACCTGCGCCCAGTAACAAACCAAAACTCAGGCTTTCATGCGGGATCGGGTGCATGAAGAATAAAAGGCTCATCATGCCAAGAGCAATGAAAAGCTGTAACACAATAAAACGGTTCGTTAGACCAAAAGGATGCCAGTCTGATTTTCGCATTGTTCTTCTTCTCAGTGTGAAAGGTTACGCTTAGCCGTCAGCAAACACTAATTCGCCTTCCTCGCGCTTGATTGGCTCTTTTAGCTCCTTGTCCTTAAAGATATCACGCAGCACGCCATAAACAAAATCAGGACGCACCGACTCATCAATTGACCATGAGATTAAATCCTCGCGCATAAACGCAGAGCCGGTGACCTGAACGGACTCGGTTGGCATCGTGTAAGGCTTGCGTATGTAGAATGTGCCGGTGTAGCGCGTACCAAGGGGTAAGGTTTTGGCTTTTGCTTTCATCCCAGAGATCGCGCGTTCTAGTGTTTTAATGATCTTTTGGTACTCGTCTTCACTCGTAAACTCCGTGAGTGACTCTTCATCCACATTGACCAGATGAATCAACGTGTGAACTCGACTCATTGCAGTACGTAATTGTTTTAAGTCACCTTTAGCCAACTGTTTACTCCTTCGTCTTTAGTGGGGTAATCATGGTTAGTGTACGTCCATGTCTTTCAAACGAAATTCAAAGGGCTCAAGAATTTCCGTTAACGCAAACGCTTTTTCTTTGATCTCGTCCACTTCGTGGTTGTTCGCTTCAAGACTGAGATTGCTGATCAATTCTTCAAAATCCCCTAGCGTCATCGGCACACTTAACTGGCCTTCACTATCGGGTATTGCAGCTTGTAGCTTTTCCAGTAGCTCATCACTGAGCGCGTAATGAATTAACTCCACGATGAAATCGCGCTCGTCTTCCAATAAAGTCACATCAACTGTTTTCATGTCAGTATTCTCGCACAAATCAACCGATGCCAACAATAATGAATTCTGCACCGATTAGCAATCCTCGTGTTAGCGTTTTTCTTTTTGGTGGTAACGTTGGATTTGCTGTTCCAATAACACTTGCTCTAATTGGCGCAGCTCGCGTGCTTCTTTAACGCTCAGCTCATTCTCCTGGTATTCCAAGGAGGCGATGAAGTAACGATCTCTCATGCGTTCTCCTCGCTCACTGATCGAGTAGGTAAGAGTGGTTTGCCCTGCTCTTCCCAGTAGAGAGCCTCGCAGGTCGGATAACGATTACAACCCCAAAACGGTTTCTTCTTACCCTGTCGTCTAACGAGTTTGCCTTCCTTGCAGTGCGGGCAAGAAATGTCAGAGACTTTCGCTTTAGGCTTATTGACCGGCTGGCCGTCTTTATCCGGCAAGGTCGCGTCACACTCAGGGTAACGGGTGCAACCCCAGAAAAACCCCTTCTTCCCCTTACGCCGTCTCAAGGGGGATTGACAGCTTGGACAAGACTGCGGTGTTGCTTGATCGGTAGGCGGGTGCAAGCGGTGGTGTTCTTGTAAATCCGCTAATAAAAAGTCTAAGACTTCGGCTTGATCTTCTAAAAACTCCCCCAAGCACCCCTGCCCTTGAGCAATGTCGTCTAAGGCTTGCTCCCATTCAGCCGTGGTTGCAGGGTTTTTCACCGGATCCGGTAATAACGCAATCAAGTCACGGCCTTTGGTGGTGGAGACTAATTGCTTTTTCTTTCGTTCAATAAACCCACGCGTCAACAGCTTTTCGATGATGTCAGCTCGTGTGGCTTCGGTGCCAATGCCTGCTGTGTCTTTGAGCGTTTTTTTCAAGGCCAGATCATCCACGACTTTCGCAATGGACTTCATGCCCGCAATGAGCGTGCCCTCGGTAAACCGTGCCGGTGGTTTGGTTTGTTTATCCGATTGCTCACACGACAACAGGGTCACTGGCTCTTGCGCGGTGAGCTTCGGCAAGAGGGCTGTTGAGTGATCAGCGGTGTCGCTCTCTTCCTGCACCAACGCTTTCCAGCCCTGCGTTTGAGGTAGGTGGCACTGAGCACTAAAGGTCTCGCCTTGACATTCTATCATCACCTTGCGTTGCACGTAGTCATACTCCCCTAAAAACTGTGCGAGATAGCTTTGTCGAATCAGTTCATACACCTTGCGCTCATCACCAGACATCGCAGCCAGATTAACCCGATCATTCGCGGTGGGCATCAGGCCGTGATGCGCGGTGACTTTCTGGGTATTCCACACAGGAGCCTTCAGTGAAGTATCACAACGGGCCACCCATTGCGCTACTGTACTATCGACTTGTTCTAATGCGGCTAACACCGTGCTCGCTTCGCTCCATTGCTCTTCCGGTAAATAGCCGCTATCAGTTCTTGGGTAAGTCGTGGCTTTGTGTTTTTCATACAGGGCTTGTGCGATACTTAAAGTCTCTTTAGCGGTTAAGCCGAAACGACTACTGCACACCTTCTGCAAGCTCGATAAGGAATAACACAATGGCGGGGGCTGTTTCTTCGCGGTGTCTTTCGCTTGCGTGACCTCACCAGTTTGGTTGGCGACTTTTTCAATGACCGCTTGCACAAACGCGGATTCACACAACGCCCCTCCGTGTCCGTGAACTCCTCAGCGGGTTGCCAGTGTGCCACCAGCTTACCCGCCTTGGCTTGAAAGGTGACGTGTAACTCATAATAAGGGCTTGCTTGAAAGTGTTCGATTAAGTGATCCCGCGCCACAATGAGTGCTAGCGTGGGCGTTTGCACACGCCCAACCGACAACGCACCCTCTCCTGGGACACCAAACAACGCGGTGGTTGCCATGGTCATGTTCATCCCAATAAGCCAATCCGCCCGTTGTCGGCCTAAGCCGGACAAGTACAACGAATAAGTCGACTCATTCGGTTGAAGTGAGGCTAAGCCTTTGCGAATCGACGCTTCATCCAACGCCGATAACCACAGCCGTTGAATGCTTCCTTCATACTGGCAATAAGCCAGTACCTCGCGACCAATGACATCGCCTTCACGATCCGCATCGGTGGCAATCACCACTTGATTGGCTTTTTTCAGTAAGGCTTGTAAGACCTTAAACTGTTTGATTGTTTTTGGTTTGGGTTGCAAAACCCATTGCTCCGGCACGACTGGTAACACCGATAATCGCCACGGGCTGAGGTTGTCGCAATACTGCTCCGGTGGGGCGAGTTCTAATAAGTGGCCTAAACACCACGACACCACAATGCCGTTACCTTGCAGGTAGCCGTCTTGTTTTTCATGCACGCCTAAGACACGGGCAATGTCTTTGGCTTGTGAGGGTTTTTCGCAAAGATACAGTTTCATCGGTTTACTCCTAGTGTTACATTCATTTTTGGTTGCTGAAAATGTTTTGATTTTGCATCACGAATGGCTTCGCAAAGCATACTGGCCAGCTCCTTGCATTCCTTCGCATTTGCTTCTTGTAGCTCACTGAGCGATTCGTCAATGACTGTCAAAAGATTACTTTCCAGAGTAATTGCGTTTATAAAAAGCGTTTCCTCTACACTCACCACACGATACTCAAACTCATCTGTCCAGTTCGCCGTTTCTTCCGGTGAATGCGCCTGCGCGAGCTCTTTGCAGGCAGCTTGGAGACGGTACAAAAATCGCTTGTACCGATCAGTTTGTGAAGCTTCTCCACACAAGGCTAATGTCGTCATTCGGTTATTACTCCTTTAATCAATTGATTTAATGTACGGAAAAAAACAGGATCAATGAAAGGCAATTGCTCGTGCTGCAAAGCGACTTGCACTTGCTGGCATTCCTCAGTCGTTAATTGGTTAAGAGGCTTATCGACTAACGACCAACGACTAACATGCTGCATCCAAGTGAGCAACCGTGACGAGTGACTGCGTTGCTTGCGGTGCTGTAATGTCCGGTTTTGCAATAACCCGAAGGTGTAAGCGGCTTCAAGTAAACTCATCAATTGATCGTATGCCTGCAGCACCTCAAAAAAAGCAAAGCCCAAGCGTGAGCTAATCGGTAAGGTAATCGGATCATTCCCATAAGCGGAAAGCGTTACCGAACATTGAATGCGTTTGCTAATCAGCCGTTTTAATTGATTACTTTGATCTTGGTAGGATTCACGAAATCGTTTAAGCCGTTCTAACGTGTGAGACCACCGTAATAAGGCGACCACCGAGCCTTTTTGCAGTTGATGCTCAATGGCATTTAAACGATTCAGTGTCCCTATCACACAATACCGATTGTGCTGATACGTCACCGATAACAGCCATCGTGTTTCCTTGCAATGTGCTAAAAAGGGAAGGGTCAGTTTCATACACACGCCTCCAAGGTTGCTTGATCGGGTAACGGAGCAGGGTTTTCTAAAGGCTTCTCCAATAACACCCGCGTTAACGGCGTGATTGTTTCACCGGCCACTAAGCGATAGGGCAAACCATCCGAATCCCCTAGCTCGACCAGCTCTCGCTTGAGTGCGCCCACGTCCACTTGTGCTTTGCGTGAGAAATCTTGCCACCCCGCCTCGGCCACAAACACCGCGTTACAATCAAACTCCTCACTGGTATAAAAAAACCGTCCCGCATTAACCGGCTGTCGTTTAAGCTGGCGCACCAACCATGTTTGGTATTTTTGATAGGCCAGCGACCCGCTTGCTTCACTTGCTTGTTGTACGGGCGGTTGCTCGGTACTGGATGGCAATGCTTCCTGGATAGGGGCGGGTTTCTTTTTTTTAGTTTTGCTTTTTCTCTTTTTAGTGGGCTTGGGTTTGTTAGACGAAGACTCCGACAGCGACTGAGCCGGTGCGGTGTCCACTTGAACTTCAATCTCTGATGACAAAGGAGTAAGCGGTGTTTCAACCGGCGTGGCCTCACCCACCGAACTCACCGCAACCGTCACCGCCTCACCCTGCCCTGCTATTTTTTTGCGTTTCTTCTTTTTCTTCGACTTTTTCGGATTAGCCAATAAGCGTGGCGATAACGCCCCGCGTAAAAACAGATCCACGTCACGGTTAAACACTAACGGTGCAGGTTCTTCCGCTACTAACACACTCAGCTCATACAAGCGGTAACTTTCTCGAAACAACACGCTAAACAAACGGGTGAGCGGAAAGGCATCAAACACCCCTCGATACGGTGAGACCGGCTGACCAAACACTTGCGTGCGGGCTTCTTCTTTTAAGACCCGCACCACGCTCACCACAAACAACAACGCCACCACCGCATGATCACGGTTACGTTGTTCTTGCACTTGATACAACACGCTATTAGGAAACGCACGATCAAAGGTGTGTCGCACCGCTTGGACAATCTGATGCACCCACAGTTGCAAGGCTTCGGCTTCGAGCTTTTTCGACTGGCGCACATAACAATGCGTAAGACTCGGCAATAAGCCATTGCGATACAGATTTAAGGCTTGTTGTGGCATCAAGGCTTCGAGTGTGGCGTGCTCAGGAAACAACGCATCACTGTCCTGTTGATCACCATCGGCTTTGACTAACAGCGCGAAGGCCACACCGGCCAAGACCAACAAACCCATCACGATCAGCCACGTCTGCACACTCACCCCAGAGGAAAAAATCAGATCTAAAAGGGTCAAGCTTGCGCTGAGCACTAACAACCAAAAAAGCGCATGATGACCTTTTTTAACGTCTTTCATTGTGACACCTCCTGAATGACTGTGAGTAATTGCCGTAGTGAAACTTCCCCGCGTAATACCTGTGCGTGCTGCGGGTGCGCGGTCTGGCCGATGAGTAATAACGGCGTCCCACTCTGGGCTTGCTGTAATAACGCGAGTCCTTGATCAAGCTGATGTTTGACCCACGCTTGATGCAGCTCTCGCACCCACCCAGGATGCGCGTGTAACAGCTTACGCACGATGGGCAACGGATTCGCTGCGTGATCGATTAAGGCGTGATGAAAACGCGCCACGTCACCGTGATGGCGCGCCAACACGAACACGCTCGCTGCTTCAATGAGTGAGCGTTGATTGATGAGTGGAACCGGCATCACCACCACTTTAAGCTGCGAATCGTGCTCAATTAGCCAATCAATTGAAGGCTGTAAATGCAGACAATGCACGCATTGATAATCCATCACTTCCACCAGTGTCACCGCGCCTTTGGGATTGCCGAGCAAAATCCCTGCCTGCGCCACACTCAGCAGTAACCCTAAACTCAACACCACAACGACTTTACGCCACATAACACGCCTCCCCTGTATTGACCGTTTCAATGAGTTCCACGAAATCCCGTGGAGCTAAGGTTTCATTCGCTGGTAACGGCAAGCGCAGCTTGTACAGCTCACCGCCGTTGGTAAATAAGAACGCATGGCCCACGGGCAGACTGACTAAATCATTCACCGCTAACATCGGCGTGGCTTTGAGGTTTAAGCGCACGTCATTGCCGGTGTTAAAATAAATGCCTTCTTCTCCGTGTGGGGTATCCGAAGCCGATGACCCTTCGGTGCGGGCTAAGACTTCCACCTCCGGTAATTGCTCCACTAACAGGTTGGCGGTTTCTTTGGTTTTTACCCGCATCATAATGAGCGTTTGTTTGTTCCCCTCGGTCATCTTGGCTTTATCGTGATTACCCCCGTAGCCTTCGGCAATGTCGTGTAAGGTTTGTCCTAAGCTTGTGACCTCAAACCCTGCACCACGCGATTTATTGAGTAAGGTGACAAATTCATCTTGCACCAATTCGGAAAACTCATCGAAGTACAAACTGACCGGATGCACTTCGTTGGCGTTATAGATACGCCCCGCGCACGAGACTAAATCCGAAATAATCGCTTTACCCAAGGCTGAGGACACCTCAGCATTGACTAAGGCATTTAAGCCAATGTAAATGACCTGCTTGCGCTTAATCGCATCAATCAGCGTCACCACCGGCTGCTCCGTGTCCCCCTCAAACGAAAAAATGTCCTTGGCATTACTTTGATTAATTTTATCGAGCACCGGTCCCACACTGGCGGTAATCTTGTCATAGTAGTTTTTATCGAGCTTCGCCATTTCGTATAAGGGCGTGATAATCTCATTGACCACAAAGTCGGTATTCCCACCCGTGGTTTGCGCTTCGGTAAAGTCTTTAAAATAGCGTTTCACCACCACGGTGCGCGGGAGCGGGGTAAACGGTGTTTTGCTCTCAATGCACGCCAGCTCGTGTGCGTCTTGAATGGCTTGAATGCCTGCTGCGTAGTCGGGGTCTTTGTGCACAAACACGGTGTCCGCGTATTTCACCAACAACAGATCAGGACGCATAATGTAGAAGCTAATTAAGCGATAGTTAATGGTCTCGCCCATCTCTTCCAAACACTTGGCCACGATGTTGACGTACTTCCACGCAAAGTCTTTAAACTGCATGCCCTCGCCTGACGCATTAATGGCTGCGGTCACTCGTGTGGCCACATCGGAAATGTCGCTGTAAGACGACAGTGGGTTGAGTTTGGCAGAAAGTGACGGAAAGCCGACATGCACGATCTTAAAATCCGGCAACCGCCCTGCCACCTGACACGCCGCATACACATCGCGTAAAAACTCGGTATCCCCTTTGGGATCTAAAATAATCACCGCCTTGCCTCGGCGAATGTCTTGGTTAGCGAGTATGGAGAGCAAGCGGGTTTTCCCCACCCCAGTCGTCCCTAAAATCAAGGTGTGTTGTGCGCGTTGGCTCTCTAAAATGCCAAGCGGTTTTTCGTGTTCGCTTAATCCGTGTAGCCACGGTTTCCCACCAATAGGCGGTAGGGCGCGTAACGGGTTTAACGGCGATTGCCATTTGAGTGCTGAGGCCAGTGCATTGTGATGATTGCGCTCATAGGCTCTTGCCCAGTGATAGCACGCGCCTTTTTTTTGATATGCCGCGTTTTCGACTTCTTGCAAAAACGCTTTGCGCTGGGTGTGTTGCCCTTCCCACGCAAAGCCTTCCCCCACGTATTGCAACCCGTCAATCAACGGTACTTCATCGGTCGCCAGTGACACTAACCGCAATTGCAACAAACGTTGCTGAAAGCGAATCAAACGCACACCCTGCCAACCACGCCACAGTGCCATGCCTAACACGATGGACTCAAACGCCCACAGCATCGTGTCGTCTAATAAAAACACGTGTGGCATCCAAAACACCAGTAACCCACCCGCTAAGAAGGTTAACGCCACGTAACACTCCACGGCATTGCGAAACGGGTTTTCAACGTGATAATGCGTTTGCATCACAACCCCCTCCTATCAAACGGAGTGAAATGAATCGCTTGGTCTCGGTGGGGCCAATCTAACTGGTTAGACTCACCCACCGGATCGACAAACCATACCGCCTGAGCAAAGCACTCAGCGTGAGCAATCAGGCGGGTTTTGCCATGCCCTGTCGAGCGGGCAATAATTAAGGTATTCCTCATCCGTCATCACTCCTTAAATTAAGAACAACACCGCTAAGACACCCAGCATGAGCATCACCGCCCACTTCCACTGACACGCTTTCACGATCATTGCCTCTGGCCAGCCTTTGCGTTTCCCCCGCGCTCGAATGACCGCAGGCCACCACCAATACGTAGAGCCAATAAAGACCGCATGGCCTAAATAAAACCAACCGGTGTGGCGTTTAAAAAAGGGCATAAAATGCGCTATTTGAGGGTGTGCGCCAACTAACACAGGGCCTAAAAACACACCCGCAACCACTAGCCCCAGAAAAACCCCCAGCCAGCCCAATACCCAGCGGGTTTTTTGCAGGCGGAGCCGTTTAGGCGTAGAATGAAAGATTGAATGACGTTTTTTTAGCATAGGGAGTGCTCCTCATGAGAGAATTGATCAGAGCGCAACGCACCGTGAAACAAGCGATGCACGCAGGGAATAAAACCTTGGCCTTCGCAGGCAAACTGGAAAAAGCAGACAATAAAACTCGCTTGAAATTGGTGGGTAAGGTCGTTGGTCTGGTTGCTTTGGCTGGTATAATTATTTTTATTAAAAGTGTTTTTGATAATACTAAAAACAGCAGTAACGATATGCACCAAAATGGTGAAATGTTTATGCGCGGATTTATTGGAATGAAAGATCAAGATGATACTTATTAGATATCTCATAATACTGCTGCCTCGCTAGCAACTTCCACCGCTTCTTCAACTCCACCAGAACCAGATGATCCACCACCAAACCCACCACTAGGAGCTGATGGTCCGCCGCCAGATCCGCCAGAGTTTTTAATGTTCTGCGTTGACTTACTTGCTATATCATCGAGCTGGTTTCCAAGCATCACACCAACACCCGCAATTAATGAATTGAAAAATAAAGGGACAAGATAATAAAGAACGGTGAAGAAATTATTAAACAACGGTTTTTCTTCGGGGTTTTGAAAGTTCACGTAGCTCAAGCTGTCATTAACCGTGTTTTGCAAGGCAGTTAACGCGTGCCAAATAAAGGTGGTGAAGATCAAACTGAACAATAAGAAGAATAACCCACCTAACACTTTAAAATTGTAATTGCCGGCAATCATAACCATTGGATAAAACATGATTACCAAAAAAATCAGTAATGCTTGAACAATGGGTAACAGGTCTTGCGCTTTTGCCTGATCCAGCGGTGTTTTAAACAGGTTAATGTTATTTTTTAATTGCTCGATGGTTAAGGCGATATTAGAGAGGTGTGATTCCATCCCCCCACCGGCATCCATATGACGATCCGCCATGCTATTAGCATCGTATAACGCGCCACGCGCAATAATGTCCGCAACAGCAGTCTGATCCCCACTAAAGGTTGCACCCACTTGCTTGAGCCACGCAGACACCCGATCACCAAGCGGTAACTCATTGAGGAACTTATTATTCGGGGTATTGGCATTCACCTCTTTCACAATCGCTTGTCGCAACCCATAACGCGAATCCGTCCACCAGTCTTTGCAAGTCGGAAAGCCATACTGAGGTGCGGTCATTTCACCGCTTTTAATGTTGGCATCCACAATGGGTGATCGAAATGCCCCGCTGTAAGGAAACGGGGGTATGGCTTGCGTAGGGCGTAACTGTGAATAGTAAAGCTGTTGCAAGACGTGAGATCCCATCCACGCTAAATCACTGTTGCCCCCGTACTTTTTATACGTGTCCTGGTACGTACTTAACGCAGGGTTACGCATGTTAAACATGGTTTTAGCCGGTAAGTAACACTGATTATCAAACGCTTGGATTTGTTGCTGTAACGGCGGGGAGAACCGTGTCATCACCACCGCTTGCATCACTTGGTTAATGTTTTGCGTGCAGCTAATTTTTTTCATCATGGCATAGGTCAACCCTGACGACACATCCATCACTAAGCCTAATAACGCCGGTACTTTCACCGATTCGAGTTTCAATCCCTGAAACACGGTGTCATAGGTTGTCCCACTGGCGCCTGGTTTGGCCACTGCTGCCGTTTTAAAGCCACTGTCACTGCTATCGCACACCGGCTGGTATTGAATCTCTTTGACATCCAAATGAAACGCCGGAGCCACCGCTAAATAGCACACCAACACCATCAAAAAGAATTCAATGAAGGTGCGCCGAAAGGAAATGTCTGCACCGTTCCCGATAGCGGTTTCAAAGGGCTTGGTAATGCTGTTTAAGAGTAAAATCAAAAACGGAAAATACACCAACCCCGTTTTGGAACACAACTCCCAAATGAGATCGTAATACTTAAACCCTAAATACGTGGTGTATAAGCTTAAGGGACTGGGAACCATCATGGCTTAGGACTCCTGTGAATGATTGGGTTGATACACCGCGCCGTTATGCACCGGCGCACTGGATTCGGCTTGCCCTTCACCGGTCTCGGCAGCAATTTGATGGTCTTTTAATTGACTCATTAAATTGGCTAAGGTGTTGGAACTAATCTGTGAGCGCACTTGATGCTCAAACAACACGTTTTGAATGTCTTTGTCTAAGCGAGCGATGGTGTCGTGAATCACGGCTAAGGCGGGTTTCAAGTTTTGCACCACCTGCGCTTGGGAACCGGCAATCAATAAACGGCGTAATAAGAGGGCTTCATCAATCAGGTTTTGAATTGCAAGGTCTTGGGCAATGCGATTGATATAGAGTGCCCGACTCTCCCCGTCTAAATTGCGTAACCCTTCCACCACTTCCGGTGTGATGGTCAGCGCATTGGCACTCACTTTTTCAAGATCAGCCGGTGTGGGGACTTGATCGGGATGCGTGACCCAATCCACTAAGTGATCGCGCAGGGTTTTGACACAGGTGCGTGCGCCGTCTGCGGTGGCAGGGCACGCGGTGAGTAACGATACTAAACCTACGCCTGCTTGCGTGGCTTGGTCTTGATCGCTTTTCTTGGTGGTAATCGTAATATCACCTAACACCAGCCGTGCAAACGCGCCCGCTTGCTTCGGTGTCGCCCAAAAGCGCGTTAACTCCGGATTGGCTTTCGGGGCGGGTGGGTCTTGATCGTCTAAGGGTCGATTGGGATCAACTAAAATGTTATACCCTGCCATCGCCACATCGGAGATCACTTTGATTGGTACTTGCTGACCAATCGAGCCACCGGATTTAGCTTGATGCACCCATTGCACCCCGTACTCAGGGCCTTTTTTGGCAACATCTTTGGACGCGGCATTGACATCCACGTCACCGCCTTGAGCAACCGCTTGCGTGTGCGATAACCAGCCGTTACTGTCAGCCACACTAAACCACTTGGAATAATTAAGCTGCCCGTTCTTGGTGAGCTGATCGGTGCATTGCACGACATGCAAATGGAAGGTTTCATTCGCGCCATTGATGGCATTTTGAAATAGATTATATAGTTTAGGATCGGTTTTCTCTAACTCGTACATCCCCATCTGCATCGCAGCCGAGGTCACATTGTTAATCAATGTGCCACTAATGCCCTCAATCGATTGCGATAAATCTCCGATGGTGTGTGAGATTGAAAGGGCCGGATTAAAGTTATAACAACTCGATAGGCCAAGGTTCGCATCGACATTGCCCCCGACTTCAAAATCCGCGCCATCGCTAATGGGCGGTAACGCTAAATCTGACCCGCCGTTTAAGCGGTAATAATTAGCGGACTTTAACGGAATCAAACCGGATGCCACGCCTGCTAAACAGCACGCACTCACCAGTCCGACTATCACTTGTTTATTCATACTCACTCCTATCGTTTTTCTGTTGGTGGGACGTTGGTGCTCGCCCACAGTAATTTGCCTGAGTGCTGCACGCAGCCTTTGTACTCGCGCCACAGCACAAACACGTAATTGCCGTTACCCGCTTTGTCATCGGCCTCGCCTAATTCATGCCCTGCCCCAAGGCCTTGTTCACTTTGACCAATCGTTATAAAATGCTCGTGCGGGTAGACCTCTTGCCACAGGACGTCGTCACCACTCGACTCCGTGACCGCAGCCACGGCACAGTTCTTCCCGCACGAATCTGACACGCCGTGCACCACGTGCATCACATGCTGATTCGTGACAATGTCCGCTGCTCGCAACGCAGCAATGACGGCTGCTTCGTAGTCGTTACTGGTGCTCACGCTCATCTCACGCGGAAACTCATAGCCCCACTTGTCCGTGAAGCTTTTGCCAATGAAGTAATGAAACACATCGAGGCTTTGCACTAAGCGAATCGCTTCGGCTACACCTAATCGCCCTGGGGTATCGGCTGCCGAGCTGTAATAGGGGAATAACGGGCGGGTGTCTAAGCGTAAACTGATAAACGGAAAGTACGCCAAGGGATCCGGATTCCCAATCACGTCCACGTACTTCATCAACACGCCATTACCTTGCAACCCGTCATTGCTCGCCGGTGTCGGCGCATTGCCTAAGTGCGCCAGATTGCCGGTTGAGGCACGTACGGCCGTATCCCCTGCTGCATAACTCACCGGATCCAAGGTGGTGTGAGCAAGCCACCACGGGTCATCCTTCTTTTGGTTAAAGCTGGTGACCACTAAGTCCGGTAAGTGCTCGTCCAACTCTAAGGTGGTGGCAAGGTACGGCACACCGAACTTGCCGTGATCGAGCCACACGCACAATCCAATGGGTTTAAAGTGCGTGGCAGTAAATACGTGCTTAGCCGTATCGAGTGCTAACGTCAGCGTGGTTAAACGACTCGGCGGGGCCGTGCTGGCCCCTGCCACCATCACCACACTCACGACCACCAGTGCGAGCACCGCTCGCAGTAACCGCTGCACACGCCGGATCAGTCGACTAACAACAACACCTGTTGCGCTCAAACAACCATTAACCCTAACGCGGTGAATGCGTTTCATGCTCGCTCCTTATCCACTGAACCAAACCAGTCACTTGCCACAGCCCCTCAATGACCCTGAATAAGAGAAGGCTGACTAATAACGCAAGGTAAGCAAACAGTAAGGTGATCGCTGTTTGAGGAATACAGTCATTACTCATCATCAACCCATTAAATGCCATTAACAGACTCATTGAAAACCAATTCGCTGTTTCTTGAAAACACGCCACCCTGTCTTCCCACAACGCCTTAACCTGTTCAACGAATAACACCTGAGCGGGTTTAGCGAGCGTAACCAGTGGGCTAAATCGCCAGACGGCAAGGAGGAATAGACTGAGCATCAAACTACCGCGACACGCGTCCCAGGCAGCAAAAAATCCCGACCAGTGCTTAATCAGCGCATCCGGAACCAGCATAAACAGGCGGTAATGCGGATCAAAGGGTGCGCCTAGCATGCTCCACGCATTCACCCCAGCGATTAAAAACGTATTCACCATCGCGGTGAGCAACACCGCCAACACCCCTGCACCCAGTACCACGAGCGCAAGTGTCATCAGCGGAGGCCATACGGCCATGACGTTGGTTCTTTTACTCTGAGTGCTCATGGCTCAATCCCCTCATCGCGAACCAATCGATGCTGGCGTTGCGCTCGCTGAACAATGGCTAAGGCGTCTTGCACGTTGCGCTCACCCAACACCACCCACCGATGATTGATCACCACCGCCGGTAACTGCGTGAGACCGTCTTGACTCGCTTGCCATTGACAGGCTTGTACCGCTTCGAGCTGATGAAAGGCAGGCGTTAGACTCGCGAGCTGTTGCGGGGTTAACCCCCCTTGCTGATGCCATGCTTGAAGCTGTTCGTTGAGCGTTGCTTTGAGCTGTTGCCCTTGATCGAGCAAACAGACCTGTACCTCCTGGGTAGGGCTTAATGGCGGTTGCGCGGTTAGCCCATAATACGTCACGGTCACCGGTGCAGCACTCACCACACCGACAGTCAGTACCAGTGAAAGACCGATCATCGCGTTAATCATCAAAGACGTTGTCATCATGCAGCGTGTTCCTGTGTTGTTTTAAGTCATTGGCTTGATGCTCAATCGCATCCCATTGGTTGTCATAGCCGTACTCATTGGCTAATTGACGCAAGCGGGCTTTTTCGTTTTGCTCGGTCATCGCTAAGGCTAAGCACAACCGAGGCGGAATGTTGCGTAAAATGCCTTGATACTTATGCGCTAACAGCACCGCCTCGGAATAGAGCTTCGCGTATTTTTTCACGCTACCGAGTAAACGCTGTTGTTCGTCCGTTAAGGTACGAAACTGCGGAATGAGTTCAATCTCACTGTTGGATAAGGCCAGACACAACCAGTTCTCCATCATCGAGAGCAGTTTCTTGGTTTCGTTCCCGCTTAGATCGGTGATGTTTTGCGTGGCGATAATGAGCCACAAGCCAATCTTACGCGCGACTTTCGCCATCAACACTGCAAAGGCAGCAATGGAGGGGTTTTTAAAGAGCAAGTGCGCCTCATCCATAATAAAGATGGTGGAGCGATCACCGCGCTGATGGGCTTCGGCTAAGCCTAACACCCGTGATAACACCGAAATGGCTACCACGCTTAACCCCGTTTCTTGGCCGTTGTTTTTCAAAAAGCCGAGATCAATGTGAAAGTAATCAAAGTCCCCAATCGGTTGGGCGGGGCGATTAAAAAAGATCGCTAAATCGCCGGTGGTAAACAAACTTAAACTCTCGGCAAACTCATTTAACCGTTGCGCGATCATCGGGTCAGGGTGCGCGGTTGCAGCTAACTGAAAGCCTTCGAGAATGTCTTCGGTCAGCACTTGTTCTTTACCGGCCTCATAACACCGTGCTGCAGTCGCTAAGATCACTTTGTTAATGCGCCCACGATCCGCACGGGTCAACGCCGCTTCTTCCTTGGCATTACCCCCTGTCACCATGCAGCTCACCACCAAGGCCATCTCATTGAGTAAATCACGGTCTTGATCGGCTTGCTGCTCCTTCTCGCTCGCTAATTGATTGAGCTCCTCATAGAGCTTGGCTTGCGCCTCGGCATGATCGGCGAGAATCTCGGCTTGTAAGCCTTCGGCATCAAGATCAAGCGTTAACCCTGCCACTTGTTGCTCACGCAACACCGCTTCACGCTCGGCTTGCTCTTTGTTGACTTGCGCGAGTAAGGCGTAGGCTTCGGCAAACGGGTTAATCGCCATCGGTGTCGCTTTGCTGAATTTCAGGTACTTCACGCGCTTGTTTTGTTTCAATAAATACAAGGTCAGCAAATCAAACGAGCCACCCGCCTCTAAGATCACCACCCGTGAGTGATTGACCGACAGTAACAGCAAGGTCATATAATTGAGTAACACCGACTTACCCGCCCCTGTTGTGCCAAAGAGCACCATGTGTGCGTTATTGCTTTTAAACTCGGTGTGATACGGGTTGTAGTACACCCCTTCCCCGCCACGGTTGTAGTTTGGGAATAAGACATGGCGTTCATCGCCTCGAAACCGCCCGTAAAACGGTAACAAACAGGCGAGATCACTCGCATACAAATAATTGCCCACCCGCATACGCCGTTTCGCAAACACCGGATCAAAGTTCCCTGGTAAGAACCGCAAGTAACTGTCCAGCGGGTAGAGATCGTAACGGGTGTCAATCACTTCAAGGTTGGCTTGATCGTTGAGCAAACGTTTTAAGTGACGCTCAATGGCATTGAGTGCCACCTCGTCTTCGCCACGAAAGTAAATCGCTTGCGTGGTACGAATTAAGCGGTTCTCGTTTTCTTGTGCCTCCAGTGCCACGTCCACATCGCGTTTAATCTCACGCGGTTTTTTGGAGCGACCAATGGCGCGGGAGCGAATCGTGGTTAAGTGACGGTCAATGGTGTCTTTGTCTTCAAACACACAGTGCATCACGTACACACTGCCTGGGGGCAAGTAATCCATTAACGCCGCGCGTTTACCGGCTAACTCCCGCTCGCGGGTGATGGCGCCTAACTTGGGTTGTTTGGTGCATTCACGCAACACCAACACCCGATGCTCGATACCATCAAACGCCCAACCGCGTTTAAGCGATTTGGGAAAGGCGTGAAACACCGCTTGCATTAAGCTCCACCCAAACGGGCGTTGCGCGGGCGTGAGGTAAGGCCGTTTCGCTAACAATGCCTCGACATCGCCTTCGGTGCTCTCCGGATGCGGATTAAACCAGCGCGTTAACCAATGATAGACTTGCTTACCGTGCAACGAGGTGACTTTCAACCGCATGCCTTGCAAGGCTTCTTTGACTCGCACCACCACCTCGTGCAATTCGTTGAGTCCGTCCACGCGGTAATCAAATCCGTTGATCTCTCGCTTATGCACCCGACACAAGGCAATGCGAATGCGCCGACTGCGCCCTCGAAACGCCACCCCTGACATCGGATCCTCAAACAAGCCCTGCGGTTGGCACAACAAGCGAAAGTGCTCACTCATCACCTCGTCAATAAAATGCGTGGTGAGCGGGTCGTCTTTGAGTGCCGGTTTCACCGCGGCTTTTAAGCGTTTTTCAAGGCCGGTCAGCGTCATCTCGTCTTGCACGTAAAACGACACCGTCCACGGGTTCACCGCTTCAATGGGTACGCAATAGGCAATCCATTTTTTTAAGGTTTGGTACAGGGCTTGTAACTGCTCCGGCGAATAGGTCTCACACGCCAAGTCTTTGACTTCTAAAAACGCAATCAAGGAACGCCCGTCATTCAGTAGCCCGACGTTTTCCTCATCGTCCCACTCCACCAAGCCCATCTCATCGACCAGTGACGGCAAGAAGGCATAGGTCTTGGCTTGTTGGGCGTTGGTGCGCGAGTGAAACAGCGCACGCCAGTAATCCTTGAACGCACTCACTAACGTCTTTGCCATCAGTATACCTCACTCGGTAGCGCAAATTGGTTTTTGTCGTACACAAAAAACGTATCCGTCTTATTTCAGCATGATGCTCATGCTGCGCTCTCTTTAGTTTACTGCGCCTGTGATGAGCGGATGGTAATTAATTCCGCTAGCGAAGGCATAGAATAGTTTTTTGTAATTCTGTCATATATATAATCGAAGACATTAACTGCTAGCTTTTTACATGTCTCAGTAATTGTAACCATTGTATCCTTAGCTTTCGTTCCTTCTTCACTCATAGTATGAAGGTGTACATCGCGCATTCTAGCCTGCTTCCGAGCCATCAACTCTGCTGGATTGTTATGTAGAGGAAGCTCTGGCTTTTCCAGCACTAACAATAGCTGCCTTTTCTTTTTTAAGGTGAGCTCAATTTGTTTATCTAGTTTCTCGTAGCCAGTGATTGTTGAGAATAACTCAGTAAACTCATTGGATAGCTTATCTATCTCATCTTGCCCTGGGTTCTTTTTATATTCAATGAGCTTATGATAATAATCCCAAAACCTATCCAAGAAGCTGTCAACAGAGTCTTGGTGCTTCTTAAAAATTGGCGTCAGCTTTTTATAATGCCTACCCTCATGAACCCAGCACAAGGCGAGTGATTCAGTAATGAGCTTAAACTGTGGCGCATCATCGGTAATGAGTGTTTCTATCGCATAAGGACTCTTTCTATATGTTGAGATAGCTGCCGCATCAGTAATCAGCTTTCTATATTTTGGAAATTTTTTATCACCTAATACCTTATCAAGAATAACTTCCAGCTCCTTACTGTTTAAGATAGTCGATGAGTGAAATACCTTTAAGCTTTCGATTACCTTGCGGGGTAAGTTCATAGTAGCCAGTAAATTAAAAGCGGCCTCATTTAATGTGAACCCAAAGTGGTCTTTGCTTAACATTTCAATGACGCTTAATCGACTTTTACTGGTCAGCGTAAAGTAAGCTGAATAATACTCATTACCCAATACATTAACATAACGGTTTTTCCCATCCTCTCTAGCGTTGGTGTCATCTAGGTGCTGGTAGTTCGTGGATTGTAAACCTGCCTTCACAACTTCTACCTTCTCGGGCTCAAGTATCGTAGGCGTTTTAATTGTGAAGCTATGGATGGTTGATTTACTAATATCTATGTTGGCGGTTTTATAAAATGTCTCAAGGCTTTCTAGCGTCATACCACCTTGAGTATTTAGGAAGCTTGTCCAGCTTTTAATAGTAGGGCCGAACTGGCCCTCATAACCAGTTGGCAGAGGTGCTGTATAGTGTTTGTTTTCAGAAGGGGAGTAATATTGTTGGCGCAAAAAAAGAGTGTTATTAGCAGCAATTTTTATATCCTGGATAAGTGTTTTCTTAGAGCCATTTGGCACAGCATCGCTGGGCAACGAATCTGGATTAATTGTTAGTGTCACTGTATTAGAGACTTCGAGATTTTTTTTACTAGATTTTGGCTTTCTAGTTTTATTGGTTTTATTTCCTTTTCTATCCTTCTCGGAGGAATGATCCTTGTCCTTGTTAGCGCGCGTTTGCTTTCTAACATTAGGCTTTCCTTGCTCACCTTTATATTTATTTAATGCGTTATTTAACGATTGCACCTTGTCTTCTAGCTTTATGATTTTCTCAGCCTGACTTTCACATACATTGCTAAAATCTGTTTCTAGTGCTGTTGGTGTAACAGTATTATTAAATCTCTCAATGAGATCGGCTAAAACTGATTTGTCAGGTTGTTTTTTCATAGGAAGAGTATACCACGGGTTTGAAAAGGTAAATTTTCCCCACACAGATGGCCGTACTGCTGAAATTATTTTTAAGCCATGAACCTGATCGATGAAAAAATAATCCGAGCATACAGCGTTGTTATAGAGCGCACATCATGCTTTTATGACACACGATGATTCCAATATAAAATTTCCAAATTTGCACGAAAAAGCTGTCAAGAACTTTTTGAATTATTTTCAAATCATGCTGATATTGAACGGATACCAAAAAACGCCGTTTGATACCCTGGTACCGGCGTTTGCCCTTCCGCTAGGTGCGGAAACACTGTTAATGGCACAACGGGGTTCGGCAAGAGCTGAAATTGCGCCCGACTCGTTGAGGCGTGTGCCATCACACTCGCCCCGCCCCGTGCGGCAGTCGGACGCGCGTTCACTGCATAGCGTGCGCCTTGAAAGCGCGTGGTGTCCCACGAACTCACAGCGCGGTCTGCCGGTTGGCTCGCTTGATGGTCGTAAATCTGCGCCATGCTCAGCTCACCGCGTGGCAGCATAGTTTGGCCTGGCGACACACAGCCACCCAAGCACAACAAACTAGTCAAGCTCGCGAGTAGCGAGGCGATTGGAATGGCCTTGTGCATAATCGAGTTTCCTCCCGTGTTGGTTTTGATCAATAGGTATGGTTTGGGTAATGTTCACCACAATGTGAGTCGGGCGATGACCGATGGAAGCGGGTATTGCCACCACGTCTAAAATGCCCTTGACGCGATCCGTGTACCAGCTCAATGCTTTATCCGCCCCAGTCGCCACGGTCTTCCCGCCCATGTACTTAAACGCATTGCCTGTGACTTGACTGATCGGGCCATAGACCGAGGACGATTCAGTCGTCTCACCCTGCGCGAAGGCATTCGCCCCACCCGCGAGTCCACCCAATGCAGCAATGCTCGCAATCACTTTGGGTGCATCGGTAAGGTATTGGCCTGGTAAGCACGGATTGCCATCGGGTGTGGAGATGTAGCCCAAGGCGTTTTGCGGGTTTAACGAATCATTGCCAATGGGTTGTTTAGGGTAGACCGTAAAACTGCCATCGTCCCACGTGAATAACACGCTGGTAATGTAACCCCGTGCACAGCGCATCGTCATGTTGCCAATGGAATACCCCGTCACCACCATGCCTTTTAAATTCGGTGGCAAGTGTAAGCCATTCGAGGCTAACAAGGCATCGCGTCCCACTAAGGCTTTAAACGGAAACGCAGGGGCTTCGAGTTTATTGTTCACCGGCACAATTCCTAAAATGCTGTTCATCAACACCACGTCCCCCAAGGTGGCATTGGCGGGAATCGTGTAATACGGAATGGTCTTTGCAGCCAGTTTCGGTGCAGCCGTGGTTGTTGGTACACCACCGGCTTTCGCCGTGGGTAACAACGGTTGATAGCCTGAGCCTGAGGCGGTGGTTTTGTCGGGTAACGCCGGTAAGGATAAATCCTGCACCGTGGTAATGACGTGCGTAGTGACGCTCGCTTGACCTTTCGCCCCTGCCCCTTGATTTAATCGATAATTGGATCGGCTGCTCTGGGCGTTTAACGCGGCAATTTTTGCGGTTAGCGCATGAAGCGTGTGTTGTTGGTTGGCTAACACGGCTTGCAAGTGCTGTTGCTCGGCCACGAGTGCGGGTTGATGATCGCTGCGGGCTAATTTGGCTTTCAACACCTGATTGTCTTTCAACACCTGTTGGTTTTGCTCCGTCAGCTTGTGCAAGCCTTCGGTCAAGTAGCGCAACTCTTCGTTGGTACTCACCCCAACGGTGTTAGAGGGGTTGTCACTCGTCTGATCGGTGCTGGTGTGGGTGTGAGAAGACGTGCCTGAGTGCGAGAACACCAACACACCGAGTAACACGCCCACTGCGCCTAAGCCCACCCATTTTGCTAAGGTCATTTTCTTACGCATCAGCTCGCTCCTTCACAAAGGCGCGTTGAGCCGTTAAGGCTTGACCAAACGGTTGATCGGAAATCACAAACACCAAGGTAAAATCGCGCTTGGTGCCCACGGGTGTCACGACACGAAAAGGCACACGCGGATGGATTAAATCGCGCATTTGATCAAAGCGATAAAAACTCGCTGCTTGCCAATCACCGACTAGCTGACGGGTGTGCAACGTTAAGGTGTGGTGCGAGAGGTTTTTAAGCTCCACCGCGGTCACCGTTAACCCGCCACCGCGCCAGCTCACCAGCGGAAAGGCTTCGACTTGTCCGCCGGCTACTAACGGCACGGCTTGATGCGTGTACATCGGGGTGCGGACAATACCTGCTGGATGACTCGCCACCCGTGCCACGCCAAACTGTTGGACGGCAAAGCGCATTAACGACACCAAGTCCACCGTGACGTTGGGTTGTTGGGGAGTAGCGTGATAGACCGAAGGCCCAGCCGGTAACACCACATCCAACGGGGTGTTGTCTTTAGCAGTAGCGGAGCCTGAGAGCGACACCAACACCACCTCGCCGGAGTCGACCAAACGGACGCTCACTAACAGCGGAGCGAAGGGTTTTTTCGCGGTGATGTAGAGCGTGCCGTTGTTATTGAGCACCGACACCTTGTCAGTCGTTAACGCTGAATTGCTGTTCACCAGCTCGACCCGCTTGGGAAACGACAACAAGCGTTGCTGGCCCACTGGTATGGCAAAGTGAATCGGTTGTTTAATCCATACCGCGTGCTCATCCGGTACTTCCGTGTTGGCTACTACGGTGGGCGCAGCACTGACTAACAGCGGGCACACCAGTAAGCACACGCTCAATAATGACCTTATACGTTTCATCGTCTCTCCTACACAAAGGTTTTTAATCGGGTTTTACTCACCAAACCGGCTAGCGCCAGTCCCCACGGGTTAAACGACAAGCTCTGTGCGCTACGCACCACGCGCACCTTGTAGTCGTACAACGCATCCATCAACACCGCTTGATCTTTGTAGCGGGTGATGCGTAATTTCATGTCCACCACCCAACTGTCTTGACTCACTTGCTTGACTTGTCGGCCATCCCGAAAGCCCATGCCATTAAAAGGAGACAGCGTTTGCACGGAATCAAGCAACTGACCGCTCGCCGTTTTTTGCTGAAAATCATTTTGTAATTGCGTGCGGTACTCAGGCGTGAGGTAATAGCGATACGTTGTGATGGCTTTGGGATAATCCACCCGCGCATCCGTTGACCACGTATTAATGGCCACGAGCATTTGATAGGCAAAGCCGTACACAAACGCCGGTGACACGGTGTTGGTTCGGTAATACCCGCCTTGCAACACGTTCGCCGGTGTGAGGTATAAGCGTTGATGGCGCAATGCGCCTTTAATGCCTATGAGGCTTGACCAAAACACGCCAATAATCACGAGCAGGATGCCAATAAACACCCACAACAACGCGATCTTTTGTTTTTGAGCGTCACTCGCTCGCCACGTATCAAACATTACTCGTTCTCCTTCCATTCAATTGTGCGACTGACTTCCCAGTCGCCGACTCGTTGCACACGCCCTGACTCATTCAGTCCCAAACGCTGTGAAAAGCGATTGAGTAAATACAGCGGGGGCTTGTCTTTCTTAAGCTCAGCAATCTTGGCGGTG
>CBDALO010000103.1:0-3058 GCA_965196985.1 Gammaproteobacteria bacterium
TCGATTCAACTCACATGAAAATGCTTTAAACCAATGTAAAACAATGAATTGCAATGAAACCAAGCAATTTTTACAATGAATTGCTGCTAGTTTTTCAGAAAAAACATATTATTTGCAATCACACTAACTTGGCCTAAAACAGTGTTTAGTAAAAAAACATTGATTTTCTCAAAAATAGTCGATTAAACTCACATAAAAATGCTTTCAACCAATGTAAAACACTGAATTGCAATAAAACCAAGCCATCTTTCCACTGAATTACTGCTGGTTTTTCAGAAAAAACATATTATTTGCAATCACACTAACTTGGCCTAAAACAGTGTTTACTAAAAAAACATTGATTTTCTCAAAAACAGTCGATTAAATTCACATAAAATGCTTTAAACCAATGTAAAACACTGAATTGCAATGAAACTAAGCCATTTTTTCACTGAATTACTGCTGGTTTTCCAGAAAAAACATATTATTTGCAATCACACTAACTTGGCCTAAAACAGTGTTTACTAAAAAAACATTGATTTTCTCAAAAATAGTCGATTAAACTCACATCAAAGTGCTTTAAACCAATGTAAAACACTAAATTTCAATGAAACCAAGCCATTTTTCCAATGAATTACTGCTAGTTTTTTAGAAAAAACATATTGTTTGCAATCACACTAACTTGGCCTAAAACAGTGTTTACTTAAAAAACATTGATTTTCTCAAAAACAGTCGATTCAACTCACATGAAAATGCTTTAAACCAATGTAAAACAATGAATTGCAATGAAACCAAGCAATTTTTACAATGAATTGCTGCTAGTTTTTCAGAAAAAACATATTATTTGCAATCACACTATCTTGGCCTAAAACAGTGTTTAGTAAAAAATCATTGATTTTCTCAAAAATAGTCGATTAAACTCACATAAAAATGCTTTAAACCAATGTAAAACACTGAGTTGCAATGAGACCAAGCCATTTTTTCACTGAATTACTGCTGGTTTTCCAGAAAAAACATATTTTTTGCAATCGCACTAACTTGGCCTAAAACAGTGTTTACTAAAAAAACATTGATTTTCTCAAAAACAGTCGATTAAACTCACATAAAAATGCTTTAAACCAATGTAAAACACAGAATTGCAATGAAACCAAGCCATTTTTCCACTGAATTACAGCTAGTTTTTCAGAAAAAACATATTATTTGCAATCACACTAACTTGGCCTAAAACAGTGTTTACTAAAAAAACATTGATTTTCTCAAAAACAGTCGATTAAACTCACATAAAAATGCTTTAAACCAATGTAAAACAATGAATTGCAATGAAACCAAGCAATTTTTACAATGAATTGCTGCTAGTTTTTCAGAAAAAACATATTATTTGCAATCACACTATCTTGGCCTAAAACAGTGTTTAGTCAAAAATCATTGATTTTCTCAAAAATAGTCGATTAAACTCACATAAAAATGCTTTAAACCAATGTAAAACACTGAGTTGCAATGAGATCAAGCCATTTTTTCACTGAATTACTGCTGGTTTTCCAGAAAAAACATATTTTTTGCAATCGCACTAACTTGGCCTAAAACAGTGTTTACTAAAAAAACATTGATTTTCTGAAAAACAGTCAATTAAACTCACATAAAAATGCTTTAAGCCAATGTAAAGCACTGAATTGTAATGAAACCAAGCAGTTTTTCCAATGAATTGCTGCTAGTTTTTCAGAAAAAACATATTATTTGCAATCACACTAACTTGGCCTAAAACAGTGTTTAGTAAAAAAACATTGATTTTCTCAAAAATAGTCGATTACACTCACATAAAAATGCTTTAAACCAATGTAAAACACTGAATTGCAATGAAACCAAGCAGTTTTTCCAATGAATTGCTGCTAGTTTTTCAGAAAAAACATATTATTTGCAATCACACTAACTTGGCCTAAAACAGTGTTTACTTAAAAAAAAAAATAAATTTTCTTAAAAACAGTCGATTAAACTCACATAAAAATGCTTTAAGCCAATGTAAAGCAGTGAATTGTAATGAAACCAAGCAGTTTTTCCAATGAATTGCTGCTAGTTTTTCAGAAAAAACATATTATTTGCAATCACACTAACTTGGCCTAAAACAGTGTTTAGTAAAAAAACATTGATTTTCTCAAAAATAGTCGATTACACTCACATAAAAATGCTTTAAACCAATGTAAAACACTGAATTGCAATGAAACCAAGCAGTTTTTCCAATGAATTGCTGCTAGTTTTTCAGAAAAAACATATTATTTGCAATCACACTAACTTGGCCTAAAACAGTGTTTACTTAAAAAAAAAAATAAATTTTCTTAAAAACAGTCGATTAAACTCACATAAAAATGCTTTAAGCCAATGTAAAGCAGTGAATTGTAATGAAACCAAGCAGTTTTTCCAATGAATTGCTGCTAGTTTTTCAGAAAATAGAGATTATTTGCAATCACACTAACTTGGCCTAAAACAGTGTTTTGTAAAAAAAAATTGATTGTCTCATAAATAGTCGATTAAACTCACATAAAACTGCTCTAAACCAATGTAAAACACTGAATTGCAATGAAAACAAGCCATTTTTCCACTGAATTACTGCTGGTTTTTCAGAAAAAACATATTATTTGCAACCACACTAACTTGGCCTAAAACAGTGTTTACTAAAAAAACATTGATTTTCTCAAAAACAGTCAATTAAACTCAAATAAAATGCTTGAAACCAATGTAAAACACTGAATTGCAATGAAACCAAGCCATATTCTCAATGAATTGCTGCTAGTTTTTCAGAAAATAGATATTATTTGCAATCACACTAACTTGGCCTAAAGCAGTGTCTACTGAAACAACATTGATTTTCTCAAAAACAGTCGATTAAACTCACATAAAAATGCTTTAAACCAATGTAAAACACTGAATTGCAATGAAACCAAGCCATTTTTCCACTGAATTACAGCTAGTTTTTTAGAAAAAACATATTATTTGCAATCACACTAACTTGGCCTAAAACAGTGTTTACTAACAAAACATTGATTTTCTCAAAAACAGTCGATTAAACTCACATGAAAATGCTTTA
>CBDALO010000104.1:0-7537 GCA_965196985.1 Gammaproteobacteria bacterium
GCGTGTCTGAGCAGCCAGCACAACCAGTGGCTGTCATGCAGGTCAACTCACACATACAGATTAGCTTTTATGACCAGGATAGCTTAGCGTCTTTGATTCAGAGGCTTTGCTAATGTTTCAGAACTGGAAAACACCGATCTGGTTTTATCGTACCCCTGTGGACTTTAGAAAACAGATTGATGGCCTAGTAATGCTGATTGCCGATCATCTCTCAATGACCCCAAGCTCAGGCCAGCTATTTCTTTTTCGTAACAGGCAGCGCGATAAAATAAAATTACTTTGGTACGACCAAAATGGTTTTTGGCTTTGCTACAAACGATTAGAAAAAGGTAAGCTGAAGTTCCCTAGCGAAGCAGATGAGACTATCGAGTTGACCCAAGATCAGTTAAGCTGGTTATTGTCAGGTTTAAACTGGATGAAGCAAAAGTCATTACCCAAAGTCTCTCCCGAGTTTTTTTACTAAAATGGCAAAAAAAGTCTTGACAGGTTTTTTCTGTGTTTTTTGATTTTACACGTGATTTTAATGCTTGTTTTATATCCTTAGCCCAGGCTTTGTGAGATCCGCTAGGAGTTGAAAAGAAAACATCACAATGACCAGCTACCCCAAAAAAGTAATATGCGCTAACCAAGCGCCTGAGGAAGAAAATATGGCCTTGTTCATTTCTGGGTATCAGATTAGATGGTCAGGTATTGAGCATACATACAGTATAGTATTTCACGGATTGGTAGTTATGGCTTATCTTGCCATATACTCTCGCATCCAAGTCAATAATGAAAGCAAAAGAGTGAGGCTGATCATGTCAACAACAAACAGTGCCGCTAAGTTAATGAATGCAGACGATAGAAAAGAACTTGCTTTAAAAGCATTAAAAAAAGATAAGTCAGTTTCTAAGCTGGCAGAACAAAATGATGTTAGCCGTAAGTTTGTGCATAAGCAAAAAAATAAATTGGTGAATGCAATTGATAGTGCTTTCTCAGAAACAGACGCGACTAATGATGCACATAAGGTTTTGTACTATATACCAGTAACCAAGCAGTATATTTCTCTTATGGTTGTTTGCTTACTGCTTTTTTCTCGCTGCTCATTTAGGGGTATACGTAGATTTTTAAGTGTTTGTTTAGACTATGAGATCTCTCAAGGTGGAATTCATAACATTGCAGCTGTTGCGATTCAAAGAGCGGAGAAGATTAATTCTCAGGAAGACTTAAGCCAAGCCAAACTAGTAGCTAATGATGAAAAGTTTCACCTTAATAAACCAATTCTTTCTGGAACCGATATTCGTTCTTTATATTGTTATTTGCTTCGCCTAGAAGACACACGTGATGGAGATACGTGGGCAAGAAATTTACTAGAGCTGAAGAAAAAACATTTTTTACCAGAGGCTGTTTATGGTGACGATGGCAGTGGTTTGTATGCTGGACATAAACTTGTAATGCCAGATGTTCCTTACCACAGAGATCATTTTCACATCATCCATGAGTTACTTGAGGTTCGTCGTTACTTTAGAAATAGGAAAAAAGTTCTATCACATATCTAAACCAACGAGAGAATAAGTATTACAAGGCAATTACTAAAGGTAATGAAGCGCTACATGAAGAGCAGTTATTCATGGCGGTAAAAGAGGCAGGACAAGCTGGGCACTTATCAAGCTCTATTGACACGTTAGTAGACTGGTTGTGTCATGATGTTTTAGTAAAAGCAGGCCCAGCACCAGAGCAACGTAGTGAGTTATATGACTTCATTGTTAATGAACTAAAAACCCTTGAGTTAATTCATCCTCATCGTATTAAATCAATTCGAGTTATGTTGGAGAATGCCAAACACTTAGCTTTATCATTTATGATGACAATTGATAATAAATTTCAGGTAATTGCTGAATCTAATAATATCTCTGTAAATACTTTGTGGAAAATAGCTGAATTACAAAGGTGTAAGGAAGGGTCAATGAAATATGCTGTTCGTGCGTTACCCTTACAAGATGAATTGGGTGATGATTTCTATGACATAGAAGAACTTGTGACTCGAGTGCTAGAGGGCACGGAACGCACAAGCTCTATGGCAGAAAACCTGCATAGTCGAATATCTCCCTACTTATTTGTACGTAAGCAAGTAGGGAATGGATTTCTTAATTTACTACGCTTCTTTTTAAATCATGAGAAAATCGAGCGTAGCGAAAAAAGCTTTCGTCATCAGAAAACTCCAGCACATATTTTAACTGGTCAGGAGCATCCACACTGGGTAGAAATGCTGGGCTTCAAACGTTTTCAACGAGCAGCATAACGCAATCTAATTTTTAAAGAGCAGTAGTTATTATGCTTTAATTGGGTAGGTATTTCTATGCGCCCTGATACCTAAAATACACCGTAATTGAACCAAGCCCAAAAACCAATTAAAACACCGGCTGATGCCAATAATTTAACCGCTAGTGCGCCATCCTTTCTGTAAATTCCATTGACTTGCTGAAAATAAGCAGGCGACTCAGTCAGATTAGAAATTCCTTTTAAGGTAAACTTAACCAAAAAAGAGGAATGACAATGAGCTGCTATAAAAATGAGAACTTAATCGAAGAAGCCATACATGTTTTAGCGATGGAGGGGTTTGAAGCTTTACCTAAGCTTGTCTCCAGGTTGATGAATGAGGCTATGTTAATAGAAAGGGAGCGCCATTTAAATGCCAGTCCTTATGAGCGAACTGGCGATAGAAACGGATATGCGAACGGCTTTAAACCAAGGTTAATTAACACAGGTCAAGGTCAGCTTGAGCTACAGATACCGCAGGTTAGAGACTCCAATGAAGCCTTCTATCCATCAGTCTTAGAGCGAGGTGTACGCTCTGATAGAGCACTTAAGCTGGCTGTCGCTGAAATGTATGTGCATGGGGTTTCCACGCGCAAAGTTGAAAAGGTGCTAAAGCAACTCTGTGGAACAGATATTTCAAGCACAGAGGTAAGCCGTTGCGCTAAATTGTTGGATGAAGATTTAAAGAAATGGCGAAATAAGCCGTTAGGAAAGATAAAATATCTTTGGCTAGATGCACGTTATGAGAAGGTGCGCACTAGCGGCACAGTACAAGACTGTGCGGTATTGATAGCCTATGGCTTTGATGAATCAACCGGCAAGAGAACAGTGCTAGGTGTTTCTGTTGCGTTATCAGAGGCTGAGGTACATTGGCGTGATTTTCTTCAGCAGTTGGTTGAGCGAGGTATACATGGTATTGAGTTGATTACTAGCGACGCTCATACTGGCCTAAAAGCCGCTAGAAGAGCTGTGTTCCCCAGTGTTCCTTGGCAACGCTGCCAATTTCATTTGCAGCAAAATGCTCAGGCTCACATACCAAAGCGCTCAATGAAGGAACCAGTAGCTGAGGAGATTACAGCTATATTTAATGCCTCAAACATTCATGAGTCGGAAAGACTATTGGCTATGGCGGTAGATAAATATCAGCAAACAGCACCAGAGCTTTCTTCTTGGTTGGAAGTGAATATACCGGAGGGCTTAGTAGTGATGAACTTTGACAGGCCGCATCAAAAAAGATTAAGAACCAGTAACATAGCTGAGCGCGTAAACAGAGAGGTAAAAAGAAGGACGCATACAGTTGGAATTTTCCCTAATACTGAATCGTGCCTAAGGCTCGTATCAGCTGTTTTAGTGGAAATTGATGACCAGTGGAGCGGATCACCTAGATACTTAAGTTGAAGTGAATAATAAGGCTTCATAGGGTTTTAGGATAGATCATTCTTGTTCTTATTAACGAGATATAATTGCTATTACCTAAAAGTTAATAATTTATTTTGAGAGGAGAAAAATTTGAGGTATAAATAATTTTTTAGATTGATTAGCATAATTAATTTAAGATATTATGCGATGAGACAGGTACAATAGAGTGCCATTTAGAATTTTAAAGGTTTTTCTAAGTACTGAAGTTGGTTTTTACAGACAAAATAACGCTCTATCATTTAACCGCTGCTTGCGTAATAGATGTTCCTATTCCAAGTAGAATAACCGTTGTATTCGCAATAGGAATATTCCAATAATGATTTTCTTCATTCGTTTCGGTAAGATAGAGAACACGTCCATCTTTTTGCATTACTCTACATTTTTCTAGGTAGTAAATGTTTGCGCGTTTTGAGTGTAAAATGGCTTTAAGATCCGTAAGCGGCTTCACAATCTTCGAGTATCCTTACTATCCTTAAAGGCTAAATCTTTTATGAGCAAAAAGAGACCTGTATTTTACAAAATTGATTTAAAGAAGTCCAAACATTTTTTTAGCCCCATAAGGTCGCTTATCGGGGGTAATATTGGCTTATTTTAGCTATATTCTGCCCAACCCCCGATAAACTTGGTTATGGTGTGCTATATTACCTACAGTGTTTTCTACCTAAGAAATAATCCCCATACCCTTTCTGTTACTCTAAATAAACAGATAATTTCTATAAGTTATTCTAAACGCATTATTTGGATTAAATGAGAATGATAAATATGCAAGTTAGAGTTACTTACCTGTCCGATCAAAAAAAACAACCAGAGCGTGTCGAACAATGCAATTGGAATAGTATTACAAAAAAAGAACATATAAAGAAAATTGAAATCATAGATGAGATCACGAGCCTGGGTGATTGGGCGTTTAAAGGCTGCAGCAGTTTGCAATCCATTACGCTGCCCAATAGCGTCACGAGTCTGGGTTTAAGTGCGTTTGAAGGCTGCAGCAGTTTGCAATCCATTACGCTGCCCAATAGCGTCACGAGTCTGGGTGATGGGGCGTTTGAAGGCTGCAGCAGTTTGAAATCCATTACGCTGCCCAATAGCGTCACGAGCCTGGGTGATTGGGCGTTTGAAGGCTGCAGCAGTTTGAAATCCATTACGCTGCCCAATAGCGTCACGAGCCTGGGTTTAAGGGCGTTTTATGGCTGCAGCAGTTTGCAATCCATTACGCTGCCCAATAGCGTCACGAGTCTGGGTGATTGGGCGTTTTCTGGCTGCAGCAGTTTGCAATCCATTACGCTGCCCAATAGCGTCACGAGTCTGGGTGATGGGGCGTTTTATGGCTGCAGCGGTTTGCAATCCATTACGCTGCCCAATAGCGTCACGAGCCTGGGTGATTGGGCGTTTGAAGGCTGCAGCAGTTTGCAATCCATTACGCTGCCCAATAGCGTCACGAGTCTGGGTGATGGGGCGTTTTATGGCTGCAGCAGTTTGCAATCCATTACGCTGCCCAATAGCGTCACGAGTCTGGGTGATGAGGCGTTTGAAGGCTGCAGCAGTTTGCAATCCATTACGCTGTCCAATAGCGTCACGAGTCTGGGTGATGGGGCGTTTGAAGGCTGCAGTGCATTGGCGCTCATAGTTGCTCCAGACGCGCTTATTTCAGATCTTGAAAATCAGATTCACCAGACTGATGGATCTTCTTTAATAATCTCACAGAATAATCACAAAAAACTCGATGATTATTTATTAACCTCACTTAATGTTTCTCATGGTTTAGATGATCCAAACAAAAAGCTACGAAATAAGTCACTAGTCGATTCAATGAACTTTGAGGATAAGGTATTCTGCTATAGAGCTTTTATTTTAAAGGAGGCTCACTATCAGCAAAACGTATTTACTGAAGTAGCTCAGAGTAGATCTGAAGAAATCCACCAATTTGCAAAAACCTATTTAATGAAGGATCAAGCTGAAACATCATCACTTTACAGCCTATGTAAATATCTGAATATAGGTCAGCTTTCCGCGATACGAGATGGCAGATTAAATAAGGATTTATTTGAGGCAATGCCGACGAAGATAGTTGACTCAATTATCATGGAAGCAATAGCATTAATTGAGGATGATGAACCCAGAAAAAGCGCTTATCTAAAAACGCTTTTTCAGAGTTCTAGCGGCTTAGATTATTTGCGAACAGCTGTTAACAAATCAACCTATAAAAATCCAATTTTATTGGATGCTTTATTGGATCAGCGAAGACCAGATCTATCCTGTCGTAAGAGCAGATATGAGCATACCACTAGTGCAGAAATAGTCGTTGAGCTTATAGATTCGCTTCAAGAACAAGTGCAGATAGAACAACCAGGCTCTATCTCCAATAATAATAGCGCTTTATTTGCCCAAGGTAATAGATTGAAAAAGAACGTGGTTGAACCAGAACAGTCGTCAATGAACAGGCATTTTTGGCCTTGTTCATTTCTGTAAGCATAACTTAATTAGCTGCACTATTTCTACACATTGCCCCATAAGGTTCATTATGAGGGGTAATAATGGCCTTTTCTGAATAGATTCTGCCCAACCCCCGATAACGCTGGTTATGGGGACTAGAATTACACGGCTTATTTTTCAATGTGCATCAAACTTAATTGTAATTACCCTACCGTATATTAAAAGTTACTAAAATATTTAAAAGACTTACCCTGTATACTCAAACAATATTTTATAACAGCTATAACAGCATTATTAATGAAAATGAAAACTATAGAAGAACGACTAAATAAACTCGGTATAACTCAGCAGTTTTATCAGCATCATAAAAAAAGTTTAACTCAATTAGGTTTCACTGAGGTGCAAGCTAATAGAATTATTATAAGGAGAAGCTCTAACAACACTATTTTAAAAGTTGTTGAACACACACCGGAGTTAATTAAATACTTTACCGCCGAGCAAATCGTGCAAATTGCTGCACACGGTGGGGGCTCGAAAAACATTGAGGCCGTCAAATCGTCCTATCACGAACTCAAGGGACTTGACTTTACCGCCGAGCAAATCGTGCAAATTGCTGCACACGGTGGGGGCTCGAAAAACATTGAGGCCGTCAAATCGTCCTATCACGAACTCAAGGGACTTGACTTTACCGCCGAGCAAATCGTGCAAATTGCTGCACACGGTGGGGGCTCGAAAAACATTGAGGCCGTCAAATCGTCCTATCACGAACTCAAGGGACTTGACTTTACCGCCGAGCAGATCGTGCAAATTGCCTCTCATGACGGTGGCTCGAAAAACATTGAGGCCGTCAAATCGTCCTATCACGAACTCAAGGGACTTGACTTTACCACCGAGCAAATCGTGCAAATTGCCTCTCATGACGGTGGCTCGAAAAACATTGAGGCCGTCAAATCGTCCTATCACGAACTCAAGGGACTTGACTTTACCGCCGAGCAAATCGTGCAAATTGCCTCTAATGACGGTGGCTCGAAAAACATTGAGGCCGTCAAATCGTCCTATCACGAACTCAAGGGACTTGACTTTACCGCCGAGCAAATCGTGCAAATTGCTGCACACGGTGGGGGCTCGAAAAACATTGAGGCCGTCAAATCGTCCTATCACGAACTCAAGGGACTTGACTTTACCGCCGAGCAAATCGTGCAAATTGCTTCAAATAATGGGGGCTCGAAAAACATTGAGGCCGTCAAATCGTCCTATCACGAACTCAAGGAACTTGACTTTACCGCCGAGCAAATCGTGCAAATTGCTTCAAATAATGGGGGCTCGAAAAACATTGAGGCCGTCAAATCGTCCTATCACGAACTCAAGGGACTTGACTTTACCGTCG
>CBDALO010000105.1:0-75685 GCA_965196985.1 Gammaproteobacteria bacterium
TACATCCGGAAAAATAATCAACGTCTCTCAAACAATGCCTGGGAGGGTTCATGATATTAAGATCCAACAACGTGGCAGCCCACTGCCACCAGCAGAAAAATATGCTGATCTAGGATACCAAGGAATTCAACATACTGACCCCTTGGTTAACTTACCTCATAAAAAGCCCAAAGGCGGCAAATTAACTACTCAACAAAAAGAGGATAACCGTAATCACAGCAAGATCCGTATTAGGGTTGAACATCAATTCTCAAAATTTAAAAAATTCCGCATTCTTGGGGAGGTGTATAGGAATTTTCGCAGAAAACACAATATGAGATTTAATATTATTGCTGGGATTCTCAATCTTCAAGCCGGATTCTAAAACTACAAACGAGCATAAGCTCGCCCAGTATTTAGTTTCGCAGAAGGTCTATTCGTTACCGACAAATCAACTTGACCCCCACCTAAAGGTGGGGGTTTGGTACAGAGGCTGAAGCCTCATTACGGCTAAAGCCGTTTAAAACGGTTCGGATTAATCCGACTTAAGCTCTTCCTCATCCCATACCTGAAAACCCTCCGGCGTATCATCTTGATTCTCTATGTAGCGTTTGACCTGCTCTTCTGTTACAGAACCAACCGTTGCGCAAAAATACCCTCTCGACCAGAGATGATTGCCCCAGTATTTCTTGCCAAGCGTACTCCTAAATTCTCTCAATAGTCGATAGGCACTTTTACCTTTCAAATATTGAGCCATCTTTGATACCGATAAGTGGCTCGGCGCCTCAATTAGAAGGTGAATGTGATTCGACCTCACATTCCCCCTCAATATCCTCATCCCCTTCTCAGCACAGATCTCTCGCAAAATGCTTCTTGCTCCTAAACCTATATCCCCACATAACACTGGATATCCATATTTTGTCTTCCATACAAAATGATATTTTAAATCCAGTACCGTATGCGCGCCTTTCCTATAGTTGTTTGCTCCAGTCATTTAGATCGCTCCCTTATTAAAAATAAAAAGCGATTCTAATACATCACATTCTGGCTGGTGATAGGTTTGCTAAAGACATTTCCGCCTAAAGGCGAAGGTTTACACCCTACCAAGTGGAAATCAAAACTGTCCGTTGCAGTGAACTGACCATCACTAGCTGCAACCTTAACGGATAACGACCCGAGATCATCACCGGTTGGCGTCCCGCTAAACGTTCTCGTTACAGCGTTAAAGCTTAGCCAGGCAGGCAGTGGCGAACCATCCGATAAGGTAGCGGTATACGTTAAACTATCGTCCGCGTCTTTAAAAGCATCCGCTGCGAACTGATAACTAAAGGCTTTACCCGCTTTAATCGTTTGTGCACTTAAACCTGCAAACACTTCTGGTCGTGCATTAGTTAAAACCAACTTAAACGAAGTAGTTGCTGTGGCATTTTGACCATCTTTTGCTTCAAGGGTTAGCGCAACCGTACTGAGATCACCTAATAGGCTTAGACCATAGAAGCTGCTATTGGATGGATAGAAGGCTAACCAACTAGGTAGAGCTGTTGTCCCTGTTTGCCACGCGGATAAAACCAACGGATCTTTATCAGCATCAACGAAAGTTGTAGTTGGAATCGTTAAATTAACGATCGTGCCAGATTTAAAGGAGTAGTCCTGCAAACTTGCCGCAACAACTGGCGCTCGATTGGGCACAGTCAATGTAAAAGCCATATCAACGCTGGCATGACCATCAAAGGCTCGAAGCGTCAAATCATATTGTCCTTGATGTCCACTTACTGGTATGCCTGATAAGGCTTCACCAATCAGTGTTAACCAACTTGGCATATTCGGAATACTTAACGCCAACGGATCTTGATCTAAATCACGAAATAACACCTCACTCGCAAACGTATAAGAATACAGATCACCAATCAAAGCTTGCTGTGGCGCGACGGATGAGCTCACTGTCGGTGGGTGCTGATAATTTAGTTGGAAGGAAGTGTTAGCCGCAACACCATCAGCTGTCGTGGTTGTCCAAGTTAAGTTATAAATAGTCTTGTCGGTGATTGGCCGCTCGCCGGATAGCTTGACCGACTGCACCCAATGCTTACCTAAATTCTTAGCTTGTAATACCTCGAGACCATCAATGCCTTTAGCAAGAATCAAACGATTATCCGTTAAGATCATATCCGCAATCTTACCTTTGCTAATGGTGTGTTGAGATAAGGTGGTTATCTGTAGTGGATTGCTGACATCATAAATTGAAACTTTACTCTCAGTCGCAACGAATAATAACTGATGCTTAGCAACGATTTTGCTAATACTATCAATAATCGACAGCATATTAACAAACGTTGGCACAGTACCAGGTGAATAAATCCCAACGCCCAATCCGGCATTGACGATAAAGTAGTATTGTGAGTTAAAAGCCAATTGACTGACGCTGGCAAACGGTAAAACCTCGGCGGGAGCAGACAACGTGTTATTTGCATAAATATCATAGAACTGAACCTTACTTGTACCACGCGCAACCAGTAAGGTTTTATCGGCAACTAACATATCGGTAATGCCTGTACTGGCGGTATCACTAATTAAATTCCATGGGTCAGTCGTGGTCTCGTTATAGACACTGAATGAGCTTGGGCCACCGACTATCACCTTGTCATCATAGAAGGCAATACTAGCAGCTGAAGTAAAGTTTTGTGAAACGGTTGGCGTGAAACCTGCATCAGCATCGAGTAATGAAACACTACTATCACCAAGCAAATAAGCCGACGCACCATGCACAGCAACTTTATTTAAATTGTCAGGAAAAGTTTGGATGCCTTTAACTGTCCACAGTGAATCGGAACTCAATGAGCCTTGGACAAGTTGGCTGGCTGTTAAAGTTAGCAAATCACTTTGAAGTAAAGCTAATTGTTTTAATTTAAGCTGAACAGTAGTAGGCCATAGCTGCACTGAAGAAACTATTGGCGTTGAACGCTCTATTGTTGACATAAACACAGTGCTTCTATACGTAGCCAAGTCGGAAATACCATAATCCCTATAGCTGTTTATTTCATAACCTTCTTTTGGAATAGGAATATCCCAACCAGCGATATACTTTGGGTTAGTTGGATTAGCCATATCAAGTAAGTGTAATTTATTCGTGGTCCCTACATCCTCAACAGCACCAGGGACAATTGCGATATTGTCAATAACTCCCATTGTCTTTACTGGAATCGGGTATACAGTAAATGGTAGGGTGATCTGTAGATAATTATCCGGTTCACGCTCATTAAGCACGTAGAGAGAAGCCTCGGCGAGCGAAAGGGTACCATACACAAGAACTGGTGTATTATCGAATACAGCGCTCAAAGGAGAAGAAGGAAGTACAGTTCGCCTATAAGGCACTCTTTGCTGCAAATTTAAATCCATTACCGAATAGAAACTAGAAGTTATTGAAACCACACTGTCTCTCGTTAAAATAAAGTAACTAGCAGAAATCCAGGGGATGGCATCACTTATATAGGAAAGCATAGGAAGTTTAAGCTGATAAATTGTATCTGTTGAATGCTCACCGCTGCTACTGAGACGACCATACATATACATCAACTCTTCTGTAAGTTGGAAAAAGGCGGCATTGTAAATTGTACTTCTACTCACCTCCACATGTGAATAAGTATCACTTACATTAAAGACTCTAACTATATCACTAGATGCTCCCGATAGAGCGTTATTTTGTCTGTAAAAACCAACTTCAGTACTTAGAAAAACCTTTAAAATTCTAAATGGCACTCTATTGTACCTGTCTCATCGCATAATATCTTAAATTAATTATGCTAATCAATCTAAAAAATTATTTATACCTCAAATTTTTCTCCTCTCAAAATAAATTATTAACTTTTAGGTAATAGCAATTATATCTCGTTAATAAGAACAAGAATGATCTATCCTAAAACCCTATGAAGCCTTATTATTCACTTCAACTTAAGTATCTAGGTGATCCGCTCCACTGGTCATCAATTTCCACTAAAACAGCTGATACGAGCCTTAGGCACGATTCAGTATTAGGGAAAATTCCAACTGTATGCGTCCTTCTTTTTACCTCTCTGTTTACGCGCTCAGCTATGTTACTGGTTCTTAATCTTTTTTGATGCGGCCTGTCAAAGTTCATCACTACTAAGCCCTCCGGTATATTCACTTCCAACCAAGAAGAAAGCTCTGGTGCTGTTTGCTGATATTTATCTACCGCCATAGCCAATAGTCTTTCCGACTCATGAATGTTTGAGGCATTAAATATAGCTGTAATCTCCTCAGCTACTGGTTCCTTCATTGAGCGCTTTGGTATGTGAGCCTGAGCATTTTGCTGCAAATGAAATTGGCAGCGTTGCCAAGGAACACTGGGGAACACAGCTCTTCTAGCGGCTTTTAGGCCAGTATGAGCGTCGCTAGTAATCAACTCAATACCATGTATACCTCGCTCAACCAACTGCTGAAGAAAATCACGCCAATGTACCTCAGCCTCTGATAACGCAACAGAAACACCTAGCACTGTTCTCTTGCCGGTTGATTCATCAAAGCCATAGGCTATCAATACCGCACAGTCTTGTACTGTGCCGCTAGTGCGCACCTTCTCATAACGTGCATCTAGCCAAAGATATTTTATTTTTCCTAACGGCTTATTTCGCCATTTCTTTAAATCTTCATCCAACAATTTAGCGCAACGGCTTACCTCTGTGCTTGAAATATCTGTTCCACAGAGTTGCTTTAGCACCTTTTCAACTTTGCGCGTGGAAACCCCATGCACATACATTTCAGCGACAGCCAGCTTAAGTGCTCTATCAGAGCGTACACCTCGCTCTAAGACTGATGGATAGAAGGCTTCATTGGAGTCTCTAACCTGCGGTATCTGTAGCTCAAGCTGACCTTGACCTGTGTTAATTAACCTTGGTTTAAAGCCGTTCGCATATCCGTTTCTATCGCCAGTTCGCTCATAAGGACTGGCATTTAAATGGCGCTCCCTTTCTATTAACATAGCCTCATTCATCAACCTGGAGACAAGCTTAGGTAAAGCTTCAAACCCCTCCATCGCTAAAACATGTATGGCTTCTTCGATTAAGTTCTCATTTTTATAGCAGCTCATTGTCATTCCTCTTTTTTGGTTAAGTTTACCTTAAAAGGAATTTCTAATCTGACTGAGTCGCCTGCTTATTTTCAGCAAGTCAATGGAATTTACAGAAAGGATGGCGCACTAGCATGCTCCCTCATCTTTAACTACAATGTAGTGCGAATTAGCTTTAATATCGACAACGTCACGACCTGCTGACACAGAAGTGATATTCCCTACATAAGACAAATTAGAGTTATCAATTATTTTATATATCTGTACATAATCTAAAACGTTAGGTGCTTCATCTATAACGTATAGCAACTCGTTATAAATCGCCAACTTTGATCCTCGTCCATTTAAACCCAAGTTAGACATAGTATTATCTATATGTCGCACTACTAAAGTCTGTGACCCAGCATCAATTGAATAATTCCCGACAACACTTCTGAATCGAGCTCGAGGCAGTACGCTCGTAATATTAGTTGTGCCAGTTAAAGCATCGGGCAATACAAGCTTAACCCCTTCGCCATCAGGATTTGGCAAATATATTTCACCATCATGAACATACATATCCTGTGCCAAAGTTAAATTACCCATTGGCACTGGCAGTGTATGCAACAATGATAAATCAGTTGCGGTACGATTTAAGACATGTAAACCACCAATACCACTAGCTGCCAATAGATAATCACCACTGAGCGCTAAACTTTGAGGCGAGCCAGCTATAGCAAGCTCACTTAATAATTGCGGTTGGGTTAGGTCAGCTAAGTCATACGCCTTAACGCCTGCTGCACCAGCCAGGTAAGTTGTATTATCAACATGTGCAACAGCGGTGACACCACCGAATGGACTAACGTCTCCGACTTCTGTTAACGCAAAATCCGCCGTACGATTAGCAATGATTAAGCCCTTGCTACCGTCGGCGATATAAACCGTATCACCATCTACAGCAACATCTTTAGCCTCACCCACTGTGGCGAAATGACTTAATAGTTCTGGAGAAGTCGGGTCGGACATATTGTAAGTAAACACACCTCCATCGCCCATCGCGACATAGGCGATATCACCATCGAATTTAATGCGTTCAAAGGCACCGTTAGTGCTGTGTGTTGAAACGGATTGTAAAGGTGCGTCAGGGGTGACGCTTAACCAATCGGGTAGTTGTCCATCATCAGAAGCAACGGTTGGACGTAGGTATAGATCATCCGATTCAAAATAATTTCTGACTGGGAAGGTTGCTGCATAGCTCTCACCTGATTTGGCAACTTGCAGTGAGACGTCTCTTGTACTGGTTACTGTGCTGTTTTCGGCTAGTTCACGAGACAGGGAAAGATAAAGATCTGGGGGTATTGGATCAAAAGCAGGTTGATCTAACTCCAACTTGGCAGGATCAACAGCACTTCCTCGTAAGCTCCTGCTTGTTGACTCTGCTCCTCCTCCCAAACTCAACAAACTGGCCAAACCAACTAGAACGTTTCCTAATCTCATAATTATTATCCCTGGCGATCGTTTTCATTTATGGATAACAACAGAATCAGCAAAACTGTAGCCCAGATTGAAAACGCAAAGCGTTTGATAATCCGGGGATAATCTTAGACTTTGCCCCGGCTTTTCCCCCACAAACAAGTTGCAGCTTCAAGCCGGGCTACACGCTACCCATAGACTCTGAAAGATATCCTTATTTATCCCTACCGAATGAAAGTCTAAAGGCATCGCTTAGAGGCTTGTATCCCACAGGAAAGCCTGATCCAAATCACAGCAGGTTATGACTAATAAAATACTTTTCACTTTTGTGACATAAAAATCAAAGCGAGAAACCCTTGTTCTTATTCTGGATAGGCGCGGATACTATGCAGGATTTCTTTACAAAAAGCAATAACTACTCAAGGCTTAAATCCCCCGCTCGCTACGCGAGCTGCCCCCTTTGAATCAAAGGGGGCTTGTTGCGTCACAACGCAGAGCGTTGCGACGAGGCCCCTTTCTCATAAGTAGACTACCGCATCCTGACCAATACGTCCCTTCCTTAGAATAAGGAAGGCTAGGATGGATTATAAAAACAAGCGACTTCCTTTTATAAAACCAACCATCCTTAAATCCCCCGCTCGCTACGCGAGCTGCCCCCTTTAAAAAAGGGGGCTGTTTTTCAAATTCCTACGCCCTGCTTCCTGCAAACTGACACCTGACCCGTAGCCGGCTTGAGCGGAAGCGATAAGCCGGGGCTGGGTGTGACCTCACCCCGGATTTTCAAATGCTTCGCATTTTCAATCCGGGCTACAAATCCCCCGCTCGCTACGCGAGCTGCCCCCTTTGAGTCAAAGGGGGCTTTTTTTTAAAATCAGCTTAGCACGGTAGGTCGGTCCCAAGCGTAGCACGGGCCGACAACACATCATCTTCTCAACCCAATGTCGGCCTTCGGCGGCGTAACATTTAAAGCTTTATTAAGTTAGCACCAATGCCACCTCAGAGCCGACCTACATGTTTACAAATTTCCTACGCCCTGCTTCCTGCAAACTGACACCTGACCCGTAGCCCGGCTTGAGCGTTAGCGATAAGCCGGGGCTGGGTGTAACTTTACCCCGGATTTTCAAATGCTTCGCATTTTCAATCCGGGCTACAAATCCCCCGCTCGCTATGCGAGCTGCCCCTTTTGATTCAAAGGGGGGCTGTTTTTAAAATCAGCTTAGCACGGTAGGTCGTGCCCCAAGCATAGCGCGGGCCGACACTAAGTCAACTTAACCCTTCAACGCCGCCAATAAGTTATTCCAATAATCCAAATAAGCTTTACCACTAGCAGCACGATCTCCACCTAAAGCCAAACAAAGATGAGGCAATTTAACTGATAATAGGCTAGGCACACCTGGTGGCATAAAAACATGCCCAACTCCAGGATAAGAGTAACAGTCAGTAAGGTATTGGAAATTTTTTGCTGCCAACCTTGCCATTAGACGTTGTGTCATTAGTTTAACAGGCCACAAAGCGTCGTCTTCACCAATAAATAGTGTGATTGGCACTTTAATGTTTTCAGCTGGAATTTCTGCTTGTTCAACAAGCTTTTTATTCCCTTTTAATGCTTTTTCATAAGCACGTTTAAAGCTAACCGCCTCACACTTTGGCCAGAGCTTACCAAGCCCAAAGTTTTGTAAAGTCTTGCGCTTCATAACCTCCATAAATGCAGAACCAGCATGCATAGGCAAATAAGGCAGCGGCTCTCCAAATAAAGACCAAGAACTTTTCTGCTCTGGCCGCCCCTTACCAATACCTTGCCAGATCACATTAGAAGCAGAAATACCAATAAGGTGTTTTAAAGGGATATCAGGACAGTAAGATGCTGTCGCCAACAACCCCTCAGCACCTTTAGAAATACCAATAGCTGAAACACCACCTTTTGTCACTTTATCGTGCCCAGCTAACCACTCGATTGCGTGTTTAAAACGCTCCAGAGGTAACTCATACAACTCATCGGGGAGTGATTTATAGCGATAATAACCAACTAATAGTACTGCATAACCATGGTTTGCCAATAAGCTAGCCATCATTTCCAATGCCTGCAGCCCTGTTGAACCAGGGATTAGCACTACTCCAGGAGCAGACTGTACTGAAGCAGGGGAAAACAACACACCACAAACTGAGCCAGTATCAACTTCTAGTCGCTCAACGCCCTCTAGCAAAACCTGCTTAACTAAAGTAGTCGAAGCTATTTCCTCACCAGCACTTACTGCTGTCAAAATAAACTCCATATATGGACTCGCCCCGTATTGTAAAGATTATTTTCTGACGACAATGGTAGAAGAGATGCGCTCATATATCCGACATCTGAAGCAGATGACTGATTGATGCATCACCTCTTCGTGCCCTGATGGAACTACGCATGTTTGTGCCTCATCACTGTTTAGACTCAACTACCTATTACAGGCTGGTTAGCCTTGGGTTTTTCAGGCTCTCAAACATTGGTCTTACCCACTTGTCATCATTCAATACTCTTTGCAATTCTCCTGACTGTTAAACTCAACTAACTACTAAGCAGCACGTCGATACTCTTCGCCACTTTTTAACATAGCTAGAATTATCCGAGCATTTTTATTGGCGACAGCAACACTAGCCTTATTGCTTCCACGCTCCATTTTAATACGCTTAACCCATACACTTCTTGGATCATCCTTTTTTCCGCACCTGGTAACTACAGACCTACCGCCATGGATAAGCAGGGTTCGTAGGTATTTATCTCCTCGCTTACTTATTCCTCCCAAATACTCCCTATTACCACTTGAGTGTTGCCTAGGCACTAGGCCTAGGTAAGCGGAAAGATGTCTGCCATTTTTAAATTCACTCCCATTACCCACCTGAGCAAGGGTGCTGCCTCTATATAATGTAGGCTATATTGCTGCTGGCACGCCAAAATCATTGACCTTCTCCCAAAACTGATCCCATCTGCCTTTAGTCTTTACTAGTGTTCTCAAGCATAAAACGATTTTCATTCCCTTGTCTTTCCAGCGCATTCCTGATCCGCCTAATCTTTGTTTAACAATTGTTTTACATGCTGCTTCAGTGACGCCAGAGCCAATTGGTGCATTCTGCTTAATCAAATTATGATACGACATTCGCTTTTCTTTAATATTATTTTCAAAATACGTAATTGTTCCTTCTAGCTTTTCTCTAAGCGATTTATTCAGTTTTTTATTTAGATGCTCTTTAAGCTCAGCAAGTATTCTACCTGCCGCACCTTTCTTGTGCTTTAAGTCATGACATCTCTCTTCGAGCCAAACATCACGCTCATCTCTTTCAGATTTTTTGGTAAATACTGCCTTTGATGCTTCGCCGAGATATTCAGTTGCATGCCAAAAATCTAAAATTTGCGTATCAGTATGTTTTTTTAGAAATGGCCAATTATTTTTTGCTCCATCAGCAACGCCAATTGTTTTAGCATCAGGGTAATATTTCTTTTTCAGCTTTATTTCCTTTTCAAGCCTATTAAAGAATTCATCTTTTCCATATTCTGGTGATGCTGCAACGTAGGTTGTGTGCAGGCGTGCACCATGCTTATCATACATGGAAATAGTTCCAACCATGCTCTCTCTATAACCATCATCAACGGTGAGAACATATGCACCATCTAAGCTAATACTTAGCATCTCAATGCCTGCATCAAGCTTTGGCTCTTCATATTCCCACTCAGCCTCTTTGGCTTGTGCAATACCGCCAACAAAATCAGTTGCCCGTTGCAAGTATGAATGTGAGATTTTACGGTTATGATTGACCTTGAGATCATCAATAACACTAGGAGCAGGTAAGTTTGAGTATTTATGTGAGATTATTTTTGCAAATCGCGGTGTTGATCCTTGGATAATTCTAGCCTTATCTTCTAAAGGACAAAAGACCTTCCCGCCTTTAGAGGTTTGATAAACATAACGCTTAACTCGAGCAACTCCATAAGGCGTTTGGTAATTTGCTTCATCTCTACTTCGTGCTGTTAGCTTTATTTTTCCAACATGGATAGGAGAGCCATCTGCATCAAACTTACTTAAAGCTTTTTCAGTGGCTAATGTTCCAACCTCATTAAGGCCGTCAAGAATTGCATCCTCACATTCAAGCATGGATCCTTTTAGTGGAAGCTTGAGCTCAATAGTTAATTCATTATTTTCATCAGAGAGAATTCTAGCTAACATCCAAACACCATCCGTAATCAAGTTAAAGTGTATATTATGCTATATTTTCTACATTATATAAAGGCAGCACCCCTGAGCAACCACTGCCACCGCTGTTATTGGTCCCACACCCTCTATCGCCTGAATACGCTGGCAACTTTCATTGTTCTTGGAAATGCTATTAATTTCAAGTTCGTAAACATCGATGTTCTCATCCAGAACTAACAAGGTTTCATATTGCCTCTGAATGTAGACCTTCATACGATCTGTCAAACCATTGTCATTTGTACGATCGAAAATTGAAGGCAACTCGGCCCTTAATTTATAAATACTTTTTGCAATGACAATACCGTTCTCTGCTAGAAGACCTCTCAACTGATTACATAGCTTAGTTCGAGCTTCTACTTGACCTTCACGTATACGTAACAAGCTTTGCATGTCTTGCTGCTCAACTGTTTTCGGGGTGACAAAATTCATGGTTGGCCGTTGAGCTGCTTCAGCTATTGCGCGAGCATCTTGTTGATCATTCTTATTCCGTTTTAGATAAGGTTTCACGTATTGGGGTGAAATGAGTTTAACCTCATAGTTTCGTTTAATTAATTCACGCGCCCAATAATTTGCACTTCCACAAGCTTCCATTGCTATCACTTTGGGAGCAAGCTGATTAATCACTTCTAATAATTTTGCACGCGTTACTTTTTTCTCAGTTAAAATTGCCCCCTGCTGATTAACGCCACAGAGCTGGAAAACATTTTTTGCAATATCAATGGCTAACACGTTAATATCCATAGTGGACTCCTTCGCTTTCGTTAAATTTAATAGCTTAGCTATTTAGCACTTAGATGCCGAGAACCATTTTTTTAGAATGGTTCAAAGTGGAGCGAGTCCATTCCATTACTGATGACTGACTGCTCACCGCAAAATATGCTTGAGAATCTGCTTTATCAACTGGAAGCAATGACCAAAACAAACCAAACGGATCAATCCCATGATAACTTCCTGCTATCGGGGCTTGTTTGCTAAGATCTATCATTCCACTAGCGTCAGCTACAAACTCCGCCTGCGATCGCCATGCTACACCCTGCTGATCAACTGCATTTAGCCGTATTGTTACTTTCTGGTTTACTAATAATCCTGATAACCTTATAGCAATTGGCTCATCTAAACAGCTTTGTTCAAGGTTAATAATGAATGGCACCGCACCTCTCCTTACAAGGACAAACCAACAAAGGCAAAGCCTACAGTACTCACTGAATGATGACAACACACAAAGAATCTGATTATAATTCACCCTTTTTATACAGCAGTGCCTTTAAAGTTGAAATCAAAATGAAGCGTTTCGTAAGCTTACTATTGTTAGTTTCCACCTGCCTGACCAGTCTGGAAACTATACCTAGTGATTTCATACCGTCTGCTGCTGGCTTTAAAGCAAATCTGGTAAAGCTAGCCCATTATGCCAAGCAACATGGCATTAGTCGCAATATAATCAAACATCACCTGCTAACTGCCCAATACCAAAACAAAGTTATTCAACATGACCAATATCAACCAGAACTGATCTTAGGTTATAAACGTTACTTAGCTCTGTTTGTCACAAAAACACGTGTTAACAACGGCATTCTTTTTTTTAATCAGCACCGAAATCTGCTCAAAGCAATAAGCAAAAAGTATCACGTACAACCTCAATACCTTGTTGCCCTACTTGGCGCAGAAAGCAACTATGGTAAAACCATGGGTAACTTTCCTATCGTTGATGCGCTTGCCACGCTAGCTTATGCTGACGGACGGCATCTTTTTTATCAACGGGAGTTGCTCTCTGCTTTAAAAATCTTACAAAACAACCCTCGTGACAAATTAAAACTACTATGCTCTTGGGCTGGTGCAATGGGACAGTGCCAATTTATGCCTGATATTTATTTAACTTACGCTGTTTCCTATGATAACTATGGGCAACCTAACATTTGGACCAATGCTGCCGATGCATTAGCTTCTACAGCTAACTTTGTTCACCATTTAGGTTGGACAGACAAACAAGGGGTGGCCTTTCAAGTTAAACTGCCTGTTAACTTCTCTTTGGATCAACTTGGTCGTTCTAGCCCAAGGACTATTAGCGCCTGGAAAAAACTAGGCATTGTTAGTTACACTGGTCAGCCATTCCCTCGCTGGCCTGGTAAACTTGTTATTATTGTTACTCAAGGCAGTCCTTTACATGCTTACCTCGTTAGTTCTAATTTCTTTGTTTTACTACGCTGGAATGATGCTTACCTTTATGCCTTGGCGATTAATCAAATAGCCAAGCATATTGCTAAAGACCAATTAATCACGTCAACTCAAACTATGACGTATCACTATACAGCTAAAGCAAAGCAGGAACATCCTAAACCCAACTACTTACAATTGCGTGCCAAACTGCAACAACAATGGCATCGCTATTTAAACTTTAGCCTCTATAGATTTTACTTTGATAGGGAATTATTTTGGATATGAGTGTATCTCCTGGAATTGAGCTAAAAGAACTAACACTTAACTACCATAAGCATATGCTGTTTGATAAGCTTAGCGTTTGCTTTCCAGCTCAACAATGGTCTTCCATACTGGGGCCTAGCGGCGTAGGTAAAAGCAGCCTAATCCGTCTAATCGCAAATCTACCCACTGGAGGTACACTTAATCATGGCGCTAAAATTAAGGCCGATGATGATAAACCACTTTTTCAACGAGTAGCTTACCTCGGACAAGATGCAAGCCTTATGCCATGGCTATCTAGCTTAGAAAATGTCTTATTGGGTTACCGCTTGCGCCGTCAATCTATCAACAAAGCCAAGGCTATTGAACTATTAACAAGAGTTGGACTGGCAAATGCTTTAAAAAAGCGCCCCAATGAACTTTCAGGAGGCATGAAACAGCGAGTTGCTTTAGCTCGAACACTTCTAGAAGATAAGCCTATTGTACTTATGGACGAGCCCTTCTCAGCACTTGATGTAATTACTCGTTTAAAACTACAAGAACTTGCCTATGAATTACTACAAGGCAAGACTGTTATTTTAGTTACTCACGACCCACTTGAAGCTTTACGCTTAAGTGATCAGGTTTACATTATGACTGGCTCTCCTGCCAGCTTATTAGAACCCATTAAGTTAACGACCCAAGCACCTAGATCAACTAACGATGAGAAATTACTTAACTTACAAGGCAAGCTTCTACAACAACTCTATTTAGCAAGCGAGGAAAGTTAATGATACTAGCACGTGGTGCCATCCTTACCCTTGGCCTATTACTGCTATGGCAGATAGCTGTATTGCTTGGCAACTTCCCGCCTTATATCTTGCCAGGACCTACCTCCGTCTTTAGCACTCTTTTCCAACAAGCACCTTTGATTAGTCAACAAGCTATACCAACTATTATTGAAACTTTGCTAGGGCTACTGTTTGGCACCATGTTAGGCTGCTGGGCGGCACTATCTATGTCTTTTTGTCGACCAATTAAGCTTTGGTTCTTACCTGTTTTATTAATCAGTCAAGCACTACCAACTTTCGCTATCACACCTTTATTCGTTCTGTGGTTAGGCTACGGCATAACTTCGAAAGTTGCTATTACAGTTGTAATGCTATTTTTCCCCGTAGCAAGTGCGTTTTATGATGGCTTACGAAAAACTCCACAGAGCTATTTAGACTTAGCACAAACTATGGGTAGCTCAGGCTGGCAAAAGCTCTGGCGCATTCAAGTCCCTCATGCTTTACCTTCACTTGCTACTGGCCTACGTGTTGCAGCAACAATTGCCCCCATTGGTGCTGTCATTGGCGAATGGGTAGGATCAAGTGAAGGTTTAGGATTTTTACTATTAAACAGCAACGCACGAATGCAAATTAGCTTAATGTTTGCCGTACTAGTTGTTATTACCGTCTTTACTCTATTACTCTACTTTGTAGTTGATAAAGCCCTTACGCACATTATTGATTGGTAAGCGCGTAGCCGGATTGAAAATGCGTAGCATTTGATAATCCGGGGTTAAGACTAGGTTCTGCCCCGGATTTTCGCTAACGCTCAATCCGGGCTACGGATTAGGTATCAGCAGGAAGAAAACAGGATGCAGGTTTTAAATTTTTTGACAATGTAAGCGCGTAGCCCGGATTGAAAATGCGTAGCATTTGATAATCCGGGGTTAAGACTAGGTTCTGCCCCGGATTTTCGCTAACGCTCAAGCTGGACCACGTACTCGTTTAGTCAATTGACAGTAGAAGAAAACAAGCCAAACAAAAAGAAAGTTAACAGGGCAAGCCCAAAAGTACTCGCCCAAAAGCATACTAAAGGCAACATACTTGTATAGTGAACCCCAGCAAGTAAACCTGTTGCTAAACTAGAAAAAATCATAGCAAGTGAAGGTAAAATTGCTGACGCCAAGCCATGATATGATTTTAACACCGATAGCGCACTAACGTTTGAGGTCGGGCTAATTAGACCGCAACTTAAACTAAAGAAGCAAGCTGAAATTGTAACAGTAATAACACTCATATCATTAAGCAACCAGGCAATACTAGCAAAAACCACCGTTACTGCATTGATAGCAAACCCTAAAAGCACAACTTTTCTTGCAGGATAAAGGTGAAGAAAAAAACGAAATAAAAAAGCGCCAACAACGTATCCAGCACCAACGAATAACAAAAGGTAACCATAATTATTTGGGTCTAGTTGTAACTGAGTAATATAAATAAAAGGAGCTATAGCATAGAAACTAATCAAACCACCCATAACACAGCCAAAAGGAAGTGCGAAGCTTAAGAAACCATAATTACTAAAAAGTGATCGCATCGCTTTACCAACATAAACCAGAGAAATATGCGAATCTGGTCGCGCAATGGTTTCTTGTAACGTAAAAAGCTCTGCAATTAAAAGGATCACACCAATAATGGCTAGAAAAAAATAAATAATATGCCAATTACTCCACTGTAAAATATGGCCACCAAGGATAAGTGCAACAGCGGGCATTAAGGCCGCAAGGATAATGATATAAGACATATTTGCCTTAAGAGCTTTACCCTGATAGGAATCGACTAATAAAGCTCGAGCTAGCACCGTTGAAAAACCAGCCCCTATCGCTTCGATAAAACGCCCAGCAAAAAACCAGGGCAATGATACTGACAAACCAGTTAAAACACTACCGAATATGGCAATAAAGGTAGCGCTTAACACAATCGGCCTACGACCATAGTGATCTGCTAACAACCCCCAGACAACCTGTGAAATAGCATAACCTAATAAAAAAACCGTCATTGAAAACTTTACATGGCTTAACGAAGCAGAAAAGTGCTTGGCAAGAATAGGATAAGCAGGTAGCCCAAGGTGGGTGCTGCCTCTATATAATGTAGGCTATATTGCTGCTGGCACGCCAAAATCATTGACCTTCTCCCAAAACTGATCCCATCTGCCTTTGGGTGCTGCCTCTATATAATGTAGGCTATATTGCTGCTGGCACGCCAAAATCATTGACCTTCTCCCAAAACTGATCCCATCTGCCTTTAGTCTTTACTAGTGTTCTCAAGCATAAAACGATTTTCATTCCCTTGTCTTTCGAGCGCATTCCTGATCCGCCTAATCTTTGTTTAACAATTGTTTTACATGCTGCTTCAGTGACGCCAGAGCCAATTGGTGCATTCTGCTTAATCAAATTATGATACGACATTCGCTTTTCTTTAATATTATTTTCAAAATACGTAATTGTTCCTTCTAGCTTTTCTCTAAGCGATTTATTCAGTTTTTTATTTAGATGCTCTTTAAGCTCAGCAAGTATTCTACCTGCCGCACCTTTCTTGTGCTTTAAGTCATGACATCTCTCTTCGAGCCAAACATCACGCTCATCTCTTTCAGATTTTTTGGTAAATACTGCCTTTGATGCTTCGCCGAGATATTCAGTTGCATGCCAAAAATCTAAAATTTGCGTATCAGTATGTTTTTTTAGAAATGGCCAATTATTTTTTGCTCCATCAGCAACGCCAATTGTTTTAGCATCAGGGTAATATTTCTTTTTCAGCTTTATTTCCTTTTCAAGCCTATTAAAGAATTCATCTTTTCCATATTCTGGTGATGCTGCAACGTAGGTTGTGTGCAGGCGTGCACCATGCTTATCATACATGGAAATAGTTCCAACCATGCTCTCTCTATAACCATCATCAACGGTGAGAACATATGCACCATCTAAGCTAATACTTAGCATCTCAATGCCTGCATCAAGCTTTGGCTCTTCATATTCCCACTCAGCCTCTTTGGCTTGTGCAATACCGCCAACAAAATCAGTTGCCCGTTGCAAGTATGAATGTGAGATTTTACGGTTATGATTGACCTTGAGATCATCAATAACACTAGGAGCAGGTAAGTTTGAGTATTTATGTGAGATTATTTTTGCAAATCGCGGTGTTGATCCTTGGATAATTCTAGCCTTATCTTCTAAAGGACAAAAGATCTTCCCGCCTTTAGAGGTTTGATAAACATAACGCTTAACTCGAGCAACTCCATAAGGCGTTTGGTAATTTGCTTCATCTCTACTTCGTGCTGTTAGCTTTATTTTTCCAACATGGATAGGAGAGCCATCTGCATCAAACTTACTTAAAGCTTTTTCAGTGGCTAATGTTCCAACCTCATTAAGGCCGTCAAGAATTGCATCCTCACATTCAAGCATGGATCCTTTTAGTGGAAGCTTGAGCTCAATAGTTAATTCATTATTTTCATCAGAGAGAATTCTAGCTAACATCCAAACACCATCCGTAATCAAGTTAAAGTGTATATTATGCTATATTTTCTACATTATATAAAGGCAGCACCCCTGCCTTTAGTCTTTACTAGTGTTCTCAAGCATAAAACGATTTTCATTCCCTTGTCTTTCCAGCGCATTCCTGATCCGCCTAATCTTTGTTTAACAATTGTTTTACATGCTGCTTCAGTGACGCCAGAGCCAATTGGTGCATTCTGCTTAATCAAATTATGATACGACATTCGCTTTTCTTTAATATTATTTTCAAAATACGTAATTGTTCCTTCTAGCTTTTCTCTAAGCGATTTATTCAGTTTTTTATTTAGATGCTCTTTAAGCTCAGCAAGTATTCTACCTGCCGCACCTTTCTTGTGCTTTAAGTCATGACATCTCTCTTCGAGCCAAACATCACGCTCATCTCTTTCAGATTTTTTGGTAAATACTGCCTTTGATGCTTCGCCGAGATATTCAGTTGCATGCCAAAAATCTAAAATTTGCGTATCAGTATGTTTTTTTAGAAATGGCCAATTATTTTTTGCTCCATCAGCAACGCCAATTGTTTTAGCATCAGGGTAATATTTCTTTTTCAGCTTTATTTCCTTTTCAAGCCTATTAAAGAATTCATCTTTTCCATATTCTGGTGATGCTGCAACGTAGGTTGTGTGCAGGCGTGCACCATGCTTATCATACATGGAAATAGTTCCAACCATGCTCTCTCTATAACCATCATCAACGGTGAGAACATATGCACCATCTAAGCTAATACTTAGCATCTCAATGCCTGCATCAAGCTTTGGCTCTTCATATTCCCACTCAGCCTCTTTGGCTTGTGCAATACCGCCAACAAAATCAGTTGCCCGTTGCAAGTATGAATGTGAGATTTTACGGTTATGATTGACCTTGAGATCATCAATAACACTAGGAGCAGGTAAGTTTGAGTATTTATGTGAGATTATTTTTGCAAATCGCGGTGTTGATCCTTGGATAATTCTAGCCTTATCTTCTAAAGGACAAAAGATCTTCCCGCCTTTAGAGGTTTGATAAACATAACGCTTAACTCGAGCAACTCCATAAGGCGTTTGGTAATTTGCTTCATCTCTACTTCGTGCTGTTAGCTTTATTTTTCCAACATGGATAGGAGAGCCATCTGCATCAAACTTACTTAAAGCTTTTTCAGTGGCTAATGTTCCAACCTCATTAAGGCCGTCAAGAATTGCATCCTCACATTCAAGCATGGATCCTTTTAGTGGAAGCTTGAGCTCAATAGTTAATTCATTATTTTCATCAGAGAGAATTCTAGCTAACATCCAAACACCATCCGTAATCAAGTTAAAGTGTATATTATGCTATATTTTCTACATTATATAAAGGCAGCACCCCCCAAGGTTAATCGACAAATAACCATAGGAAATAAACGCAAGAGCAAACAGCAAATTGTACGTTGACTTTATCTTCTGCACTTAATTTCCTTCCTGATATTTCAGATTAACTGACACATACGAACTACAAATCAAACTTAATCCCTTGAGCTAATGGCAACTCATCACTCCAATTAATAGTATTGGTTTGACGGCGCATATAAGCCTTCCAGGCATCAGATCCTGACTCCCTTCCCCCGCCTGTTTCTTTTTCACCACCAAAAGCACCGCCTATCTCAGCACCCGAAGTACCAATATTAACATTCGCGATACCGCAATCACTACCTAGCGCTGATAGAAAATGCTCAGCATGCTTAAGGTTCGTAGTAAAAATTGATGAAGACAAGCCTTGCTTAACTCCATTTTGCATTGCTATAGCTTCTGATAAGTCACAATAAGAAATTACATAAAGGATCGGCGCAAAAGTTTCTCGCTGCACCACTTCCCATTCGTTACTGGCTTTGATCAAGGCAGGCTCAACATAATAACCAGCTTTATCGAGCACCTTGCCACCAAACAACAACTCACCACCTTCAGCCTGAGCTTGAGCAATGGCTACCTGATAGTTATCTACCGCACGTTGGTCAACTAAAGGCCCCATTAGATTTCGCTCATCAAGCGGATCACCAATAGTCACTTGCTGGTAAGCTTTTATAAGCCGAGTAACCATTTCATCCAACTGTGATTCATGTACGAACAAACGCCTTGTCGTTGTACAGCGCTGCCCTGCTGTTCCCACTGCGCCAAAAACAATGGCAGGAATAGCAAGTTTTAAGTCAGCCTCTTGGTCAATGATAATGGCGTTATTACCACCCAGCTCAAGAATTGATTTACCAAAACGTCTGGCCACTTTAGAACCAACCTCTCCTCCAACTGCTGAAGAACCAGTAAAAGAAATAAGCGGCACACGCTCATCGTTAACAAAGCGCTCAGCTAAATCATGATTCTCAGGGATAAATAAAGAAAAAATATTAGGAACATCTAACTTTGCAAATACCTCATTGCAAACGTTTTGCACGGCAATCGCACACAATGGCGTTTGCAATGACGGTTTCCAGATACAAGTGTTACCACAAATCGCTGCAATAAACGCATTCCATGACCAAACAGCCACAGGGAAATTAAAAGCGCTAATAATACCAACCGGACCAAGCGGGTGCCATTTCTCATACATACGGTGATGATACCGTTCAGAGTGCATGGTTTTACCATAAGGCATGCGTGATTGCCCCACGGCGAAGTCTGCAATATCAATCATTTCTTGCACTTCGCCATCACCTTCTTGCTTAGACTTACCCATTTCATAAGAAACCAAGCTACCCAAGGCATCTTTATTGTCTCGCAAAGCATTACCTAACTGGCGAATCACCTCACCCCGGTGTGGCACAGGGATATCACGCCATATTTCAAAAGCATCTTGAGCTGCAGTAATAGCTGCTTCATAGTCATTCTGTGTAGAGCAGTAAACCGAGGCGATTAACTCCCCATTAGTTGGCGAATAAGAATTAATTTTTTTCTCTGTATTATTTGGCAACCACTCCTTTGCAAAAGAGCCTGTATTGTCACGCTGAATACCAAGCTTCGCTAAAAAGTCTAAAGTCATTTAGTTGCTTCCTTTTCTTTAGTTAAATAAAACCGACCAAACCGATTAGCCAAAAAGTCTTTAAAAGAAACCTTTTCTTGGTAGACAAAACCTTGGTAACTATCAGGGTTATTAAGGACTAAATCGATAACCACGCAAATACTTGAAGCTGTGGTAATTTGTATTGCAGACCATTCTGTATCCATGACAGCTTGAGGATAGACTTTATTCATATAATGTGCTTCACAAAGCTCACCGTTTTTCTTACCTGTCACTGACACATAGATTACCACCACGTCCTGGTGTGATTTTGGAATCGCATTTTCAAAAATTTTCTTTAAAATCTCACGATGATTGTTAAGCTTCAAATCATTCATCAAAAAGCGTATTTTCTCACAGTGACCGGGGTAACGCATAGTTTTGTAATTCATACTACGCACTTTACTGTTACGTCTATCTTTATTTAGGGGAATTGAGCTAGTTTTATCTCATAATAAACAAGGTTTTTAGTAACCTATCAAGGTAAAATAACTTGATATAAAAACTATAGTGAAATTAGTCATGCGCAGAATCATAAAAGCGATTAAAAGCCTGAGTGATTACCTGATCCTGCTGAAAAAAAATCCAGAGCTACTAAGGCCAGAGCAGTGCAGCCATTGCGGTGCAGGTGGACTATGGTCACATGGATCATATGATCGAAAACCAGATAGGAACCCAGGTAAAGGACGCTCTTTAAATCCCACCCCTGTTTTGAGATTTTATTGTCATCAATGTAAACGTACTTGTTCAACCCTACCTGAGATACTTTCTCCAAAGCGTTGGTATTGCTGGTCAGTTCAGCAGGCAGTGTTAATGAGCGTGCTCCTGGGAAAAGTATTAGCTCATCAGGTCAGGAGCAAGGTGTTAGTCGACACACCGTTGCTAGGTGGTTTCACTGGTTGGTTGACCACTTCGTTGATTACTCCTTCCATATCAAAGCACATCCGTTGTGGTTACAGCTTGGGCGACATAGTGATCCACAAGCGTTTTGGTTGGCCTGCCTTGGTGAGCATGATTTATCGAGCATCATGCTTTTTCTTAACAACACAGGAGTGAGCATCCCATAATTAATTAACGTGAAAAAAAGTTGAGATGGATATTTTCTGTAAACCTCACGACCCCACACAGTTTGAGCGTAGCATTCTCAACTCAAGTTGTGATTAACTCATTGCAAGTAGTTAAATCACACAGGAATTGCAAAATGACCAAGCCCATTCACCCAACAGCACTGTTTCGCCTAAGTGTTTTAGGTGAGCTATGTAGCCGAAATAGTTTTGAGCATGGTGAGCTCAAGAGCATTATTAAAAGGTTGTCCCAGCAAACCTACAACATTCCAGGTAGTAAGCGTGTTCACCTCAGTGCTAAAACAATTGAGAATTGGTATTACGCCTGGTTAAAGCAGGGTATTGATGGATTAGTTCCTAAAACTCGACGAGACAAAGGCCAGTGTCACATCAATCCAGAGCTACAAGAGTTAATTATTTCCACTAAACAGGAAAGCCCTTCAAGATCAATTCCGACCGTGATTAAACTCTTAGAAACTCAAGGGAAGGTAGCACGAGGTGAATTATCTCACGCAACAGTTCACCGCTTATTAGTAAAACACGGCCTGTCTAAAAGAACAGTCACACCTTCTAACCAAATTGAGCGCCGCTCATTTGAGGCGCTCACAGCTTGTGATATTTGGTATGGCGATGTCATGCATGGTTCAACGATTTACGATGGCCAAAGAAGAGTTAAAAGCTATTTGGTGAGTATTTTTGATGATGCCTCAAGGTTGGTCTGTCACAGTAAATTTTGTACTGATGAGAGTGCCATTACTATTGAGCATGTGTTGAAAGAGGCATTACTCAAACGTGGGCTTCCTGTTAAGCTCATCATTGACAACGGCCCTGCCTACCGTGCTAAAACGTTGCAAACCATTTGTGCTCGTTTGAAAATTCAATTGATTTACGGCAGGCCCTATGAACCGCAAAGCAAAGGCAAACTAGAGCGTTGGCATAGAACAGTACGCGAGCAATTCCTAGCTGAATGCAACCTGGATTCCATTCATAGTTTCAATGCGCTGAATGATCGATTTTGGGCTTGGGTTGAGCGTGTTTATCATCAAGCCTCGCAAAGCGCCCTGCCTGACAAGATGACCCCGTTACAACGCTATCAGCAAGACCTCACTAAAATTCAGCCGTTAGGTTGTTTGGCCGATAAGCTAGATGATTACTTCCTGCATCGCATTAAGCGCCGAGTCAGGAAGGATGGCACGGTAAGCTGGAATAATCGACTCTTTGAAGTTCCATTTGAACTGGCTCAACAAGAGGTTTATTTAGTGGTTGATCCGCATAGTGACTCCGCCCGTCACGTCGAATCATTGGAATATCAATACCTTGGTGCAGTGGGAGAGCTGGACAAACATAACAACCTTTCTAGAACCCGAGCTAGACCTCAGATGCCGGAACAACCAGCAAGAAAAACCTCGCTAGTTGAGATTGTTTATAACCAAGTTAAAGAGGATTTGGATATCACTGAGGAGATACCGTCTTAAACGTCAACAATAAATTGTAAAATTTTTACTAGGCATCCGCTGAAAATGGCTGCTGTGTTTTTAGGATGCCATAAATCATATGCACCATTTTTCTCATAACAGCACAAATGGCTAGCTTCTTTGGCTTGCCTTTTTTGAGCAGCTTTTCATAAAATTTCTTCAAAATAGGATTATGCCTTATAGCCACTAATGCCGGCATGTAAAGCGCCTTTCGCAACCAAGCACTACCAACCTTTGAGAGCCGTGATGAATTCAATGAAGTGCCTGATTGTGACTGGCTGGGATTTAAACCAATATGAGCAGCCAATTGTTTTGCGCCAGAAAATCTTTCAATATTATTAAAAAAAGCAGTTAGTGTTTGAGCGGTTTTATCACCAATGCCTGGGATGCTTTTAAGCAGCTCTGTGTTATTCTTCAGATCATCATCACTCGCGATCAGCTTACTAATTTCTTCCTGCAGTCGTAAAATTTCTTTTTCCATATAATCGATATGATTTTGTATAGAGCTAATAATTGTTTCTTCCGCTAGCTCCAGCCTGTTTTGTTCATTGCTGACTTGGGAGGTTAATACTTCAGATCTCTGTATCAAAGCTCTTAGAGCCTCTATATTAGCTGGCAAAGGCTGCCATAGCGTTGGAGTAAAATGATTTGAATAGTCCTTAATACTGACCGCATCGGCCTTGTCGGTCTTGTTTCGTATTAGCTGTCCTTTCATAAAAAACTTTATTCGTGCAGGATTAATTATACTGACATCACACTTCTCACTATGTAAATAAAGAGCCAATGCATTACCGTATTTACCTGTTGATTCCATGCAAAAATGAAGTGACTGATCAGATAAAGATTGCGTCCATTCTAATAACTCAGAAAAGCCCTCAGGATTATTATTAAAATGTTTAACGTGATCTTTTCCGCTAGTGGTGATAGCAGCAACAAAATCAGATTTTGCAATATCAATACCAACACAATTTTTTTTCATTTGCTAGAGCCTCTTAAATTTTATTACAATAACAAACTTGGGAAATCATAGTTCGGATCAACCTTGCAAATACAGGCTCACAATGGCCTAAGATACCGTTCGATCTCATGAACTTATGAGGGTGGAAGGGAGCTAAATCTCCTCAACAGGATTAAATCCTAAGGACGAACACGGCTTCACCTTCCGCCTACCCAAGCATCCTTGGGATTGTAGCAATATTGTCATATCTCTACAGTTATTTAAGATACAAGGATGAGTAAGATGTATCTTCAACATTTTGGCTTGAAATTTGATCCATTGGGTAAATCAAACATTATTGAATTGGCGCAGTCAAAGCGACTAGAACAGCAACTTAATGGTTTGCTAGAAACACGCGGCTTAGCAGTGATTACTGGCGACTCAGGGACAGGAAAGACCACGGCGCTAAGATACTGGAGCAATAAACTCAACGGGTGCTGCCTCTATATAATGTAGGCTATATTACTGCTGGCACGCCAAAATCATTAACCTTCTCCCAAAACTGATCCCATCTTCCTTTAGTCTTTACTAGTGTTCTCAAGCATAAAACAATTTTCATTCCCTTGTCTTTCCAGCGCATTCCTGATCCGCCTAATCTTTGTTTAACAATTGTTTTACATGCTGCTTCAGTGACGCCAGAGCCAATTGGTGCATTCTGCTTAATCAAATTATGATACGACATTCGCTTTTCTTTAATATTATTTTCAAAATACGTAATTGTTCCTTCTAGCTTTTCTCTAAGCGATTTATTCAGTTTTTTATTTACATGCTCTTTAAGCTCAGCAAGTATTCTACCTGCCGCACCTTTCTTGTGCTTTAAGTCATGACATCGCTCTTGGAGCCAAACATCACGCTCATCTCTTTCAGATTTTTTGGTAAATATTGCCTTTGATGCTTCACCGAGATATTCAGTTGCATGCCAAAAATCTAAAATTTGCGTATCAGTATGTTTTTTTAGAAATGGCCAATTATTTTTTGCTCCATCAGCAACGCCAATTGTTTTAGCATCAGGGTAATATTTCTTTTTCAGCTTTATTTCCTTTTCAAGCCTATTAAAGAATTCATCTTTTCCATATTCTGGTGATGCTGCAACGTAGGTTGTGTGCAGGCGTGCACCATGCTTATCATACATGGAAATAGTTCCAACCATGCTCTCTCTATAACCATCATCAACGGTGAGGACATATGCACCATCTAAGCTAATGCTTAGCATCTCAACGCCTGCATCAAGCTTTGGCTCTTCATATTCCCACTCAGCCTCTTTGGCTTGTGCAATACCGCCAACAAAATCAGTTGCCCGTTGCAAGTATGAATGTGAGATTTTACGGTTATGATTGACCTTGAGATCATCAATAACACTAGGAGCAGGTAAGTTTGAGTATTTATGTGAGATTATTTTTGCAAATCGCGGTGTTGATCCTTGGATAATTCTAGCCTTATCTTCTAAAGGACAAAAGATCTTCCCGCCTTTAGAGGTTTGATAAACATAACGCTTAACTCGAGCAACTCCATAAGGCGTTTGGTAATTTGCTTCATCTCTACTTCGTGCTGTTAGCTTTATTTTTCCAACATGGATAGGAGAGCCATCTGCATCAAACTTACTTAATGCTTTTTCAGTGGCTAATGTTCCAACCTCATTAAGCCCATCAAGAATTGCGTCCTCACATTCAAGCATAGATCCTTTTAGTGGAAGCTTGAGTTCAATAGTTAATTCATTATTTTCATCAGAGATAATTCTAGCTGACATCCAAACACCATCCTTCATCATGTTAAAGTGTATATTATGCTATATATTCTACATTATATAAAGGCAGCACCCAACTCAACCCGCTGACCCATCAAGTCATTTATCAATCAGACACTCACTTTCGGTCATTTGATGTGTACTCTCAGCTTGCCGAAAATCTAGGTTTAGAAAACTATTACCGATTCTCTAAACTTTGGAGAGACTTGAAGCAGAGCTTGATCGCGCTCTACCATGATAAAAACGTTCAGCCTATTTGGATCCTAGACGAGGCGCATCAGCTTAGTAATGATTTCATTCTACGATTACCTGACTTCCTTAATTTCAGTTTTGACAGCAAAGACGTCATGACGATTATCTTATGTGGACTCCCATCACTTCTAGCAACATTGCAGAGACCAGCCTATGAACCTATCAACTCTAGAATTCAGTGCTTTATTAGGTGGCATGCAATTGAAGATAGCAGGGATTTTGAGAGCATTATTCACGCTGCTTTTGAGAAGGCAGGAATGAGCAGCAGCTTATTCACTGAAACAGGTATTCGTGCAGTACACATGGCCACAAAAGGTAGGCTTCGTTATGTTGATAGGCTCATGCGACATGCGTTGCTAATCGCCGCTAATATGAATTTAAACCATATACCGGATGATGTCATTAATCAGGCAATTCATGAGCTAAAAGGTTAACTATTTGACACCATCTCACGCAAAATAGGTTGAGATGGTTTCTCTAAATTATTGTGGGACGTTACACTTTACCTTCATAAAGTTCAACTAAACTACCTAACCCTCCTGATGTATTGAAGGCCTCGTAGGTATTGCCATCCAATTCAATTGTCTCTAAGTCTCCCAAAGGTTTTACCATCATACTCTCACCATTAACAACTGCATGACATGAATTACCGTACTCATTAATCAAACCATCAGTTGACCAGGTAAGTGCATACTTTAGTGCGTTGCTTGCATGCTCAGGCAACGCGCCAACCCGCATTTTAACCTTGTCTATTTCTTCATAGCCTTGCATTAAATCATTAGCAATAATACCTACCACACCAGGTGCTAATCCACACTGCGGTACAAAAGCGCTACTTGCCTCAGCGGCAATCTGCTTTATTGCTTCGGTAACTTCAGTATCTTCAGTTGGATCAAAGTAATGTATTTCTAAAGCACGTGCCATTTCAGCCAAACCCACATTACAAAAATAAGGCAAACAAGAAACTACCGCTTCAACCTGCTTTTCTTTTGCATACTGAATAAGTTTTGCCTGGTTAGTAACGTCAAGTTGATCAACGCTAATATTCGTTAACTGTTGTTTTAATTTATCAACCTCAGCGCCATCAACGTTCATGTCAATCAAGTAAACTTGATAATCACCCGATTGTGACAGCAAGGTTGTAATTAATGAACCAATCCGGCCTGCGCCAGCAACTAAAATACGATGCATTACTTCCCCCCTTTCAATACATCACTAACAAAGCAGATCAGGCTAACTGAACTAGGAAAAGCTTGCAATCGCTAGCGTCATAAGCATAGGAGTCAGAATGAGTAATATTTCCTCAAGTCAAACTTCTATATTACAATTACGCAATTTAAATAATAATGGGCTGAACAGATGCGATACAAACTAGCACTTGGTGTACTACTGGTTTCTTCTTTTACCTTAAGCGCAGCAAATGCCGCCAATCTTCTTGCTGGCTATCTCGATACCACAGCTACTGGTTCAGCCTTAAAAGTCAATATGGCGCAAGCAGCAACTGATGGCTACAACATGGTAATCTTTGGCTTTGCCAAAATATCCGGTACCACTGTAAGTTTTTTTAATGCTTCATCCGAAAATGTTTTAAAAGAAAAACTTGCCCAAGCAAAAGCAAATGGAATGAAAGCACTTGTTTCTTTTGGTGGCCAAGTAAATACCTTTGCTCCTGGTGACTTAACTCCAGATCAGGTAGCCACGCTAGCAGGCAACGTTGTAAACTTCGTAAAAAATAATGGCCTTGACGGAGTTGATTTTGATATAGAAGTAAAAACCAACCCTGAAATGTTATTTAATCTATTAAATGATATTAAATCGCTAGACCCAAGTATCATAACAACTGCAGCCCCTCAAATTAACGACGGTAAGCTTGTTACTACTGGTGATAATCAAGATTACCAACAAGCTATACAAGCTGGTTTATTTAATTACCTATTCTTGCAAGAATACAATACCCCACCTCAAAACGAAGCGTCCTACATCTCATCAATTTATCCAACGATAAAAGCTCAAGTTCCTAGCAATACAAAAATCGTCACTGGTGAGCCTACTGCTGCTGTCGCTGCTGGCGCTACCAGCATCTATCACCCAACCGCAGGACAAACGCTAACCACCCCTGAAGTCACCGCACAAATGCTCCCAGAACTAAAGAAAATTAATACTGACAGTCAATATGGCGGGGTAATGGGATGGTCACTCAATGTAGATTATGACCCTGCTGACTACTTAGACCCTAGCCATGTTCCAGGCTCCTTTGCTTACGGGCTAAAAGATTGCGTTATCAACAACCAATGTGATACTCCGCCCCCACCTAAACCACCTGTTACAAACTATGTGCTGCAGGCTAGTAACACTGACACAAGCTCTGATCCACTGGGTGTTACCCTAACAATCAGTGATAATGACGGGCACTCTTTTACAACTGACTACTTGGCCCCAAATTCTGATAAGATCTATAACAGCAGCTCTAACCCTTCTGCTGCATCGATTGAAGGCAAATCTAACCTAGTGGTTTCTTGGAAAACTTACCAAGGTGGCCCTTCAGGCACTTGTCCTGGTAGCTTCAACCTAACTCAAAACATGAACATCATGGTTAACGTCACCTATCAAAGCTGCTCTTTTAAACAACTCCCCTCATTAAAATAACTCTGGCTTGCTCCTGGACAGTTTCTCCCAGGAGCAGCTATAAAGCTTCACAGACAAGCTATTACCCATTACAATCACCGCTCGCTTAGGGGAGCTGCGTAGGTATGCAGCTGAGAATTGGGCTTAGCTCATAAACCCTTAGAACCTGATTTGATTAGTATCAACGGAGGAAAAGCATGTTTAACCGATTAGTTTGTATTATTTTCTTTAGTTTTTTTACCTTCACAGTATCAGCCAAACCACTGACCGTCATTCTAGACTGGTTTGTCAATCCTGACCATGCCCCCTTGCTTGTTGCGCAGCAGCAAGGTTTTTTTAAACAACAAGGTTTAGACGTTAAGTTAATTGCTCCCGCAGATCCAGCTGATGCAACTAAACTTGTTGCTGCAGGCAAAGCGGAGTTAGGAATCACCTATCAACCCAGTTTTATGGTTGCAGTGAGCCAAGGCCTACCTTTAATACGTATCGCTACTCTAGTAAACTCACCGTTAAGCTGCATGCTGGTATTAAAGAATGGGCCAATTAAATCTATTGCTGACTTAAAAGGAAAAACTATCGGCTACAGTACTGGCGGTGTGGATGATGTAATACTCCGCACCATGTTAAAGCAGCATAACTTATCACTAAATGACGTTAAGTTAATCAGCTTTCACTATGGACAAACTCAAGCCTTACTTGCACACCGTATTGATGCTATCACTGGTCAGATGCGTAACTTTGAATTACCTGAAATGGAGTTAGCCGGACAACCTGCCCGGGCATTCTACCCAGAAAAAAATGGCGTCCCCCCTTATGATGAGCTAATTTTTGTAACCAGCCCTAAATACATCAACGATCCTCGCTTGAAGCACTTTGTTATTGCTCTTCGTGAGGGAGTTAAATATTTAAAAAAACACCCTGAAAAAAGCTGGAATACTTTCGCTAAAAATCATCCAGCCTTAAATAACAAACTCAATCGCATGACATGGTTTAAAACCGTACCTTACTTTGACAGTCACCCAGGTAAACTTAATCACACCAAGTATTTACGCTTTGCAAAATTCCTAGAGAACAGCGGGTTAATAAAAACTTTACCGCCCTTAAAAGACTATACCCGTGATTTGGTAAAAAAAAAATTAAAATCGTAGCTCAGATTGAAAGCGTGTAACGCTTGATAATCCAGGACTGTTAAATTTATTTAGTTTATCTTTCAAAATCTATGGATTAAACAAAATGGGGCTTGTAGCCTGGGCTACGCGCCTATTGACTGTTAGCAGTCTTCCAAGCGCCTTCATCACGAAGGTAGACAGGCTCAAGTTCAGCAACTTTAATAGGTTGCTGAACTCTTGCGAGACTAGCTACATCCTGTGCATAAGGATAAAGCTCAATAAGACTATGGCTAGGCTGCAAACGCTCAGTTAATACTTCTAAATAATTATCCCAACCATTGCCTACACCAACCCACGTTCCAGATAAGTTAGAAACATTTTCTGGATAAACCAAACAGTCTTTTATAACAGGGCGAACCAGTTCATCTTTAACTTGATAAGCAGCAAAGTAAATTTCCTTTTGATGAGCATCAAGTGCAACAGCACTATGCGTATAGCCATGTAAACGGTAAGCGGTTTGAGCAAGCGCAGCTAAAGTTGATACTGGAATGACCGGCAAGTCATAGGCAAAAGCTAAGCCTTGAGCAATGCCTATTGCAATACGTAATCCAACAAAGCTCCCTGGTCCCACCGTTACGGCCAATGCGTCTAAATCAACTAACGCATAGTTAGCTGCCCGTAGTACTTGATCAATCATCGGTAATAATAGCTGTGCCTGCTCACGAGGACGCAATTGGTAAACCGAAGCTAATAAAGTGTCGCCATCGTAAAGCGCAACCGAACAGGCTGCAGTAGCAGTATCAAAGGCGAGTAACTTCATCAAGAACCTTCCGGCTTCATTCCCAACTCATTAAGTCTGCATCTTCAAGGTACTGAAGCTTTTCTGGCACCGACACCCACTCATCAGCATCAACTGGTGGATCTTTTCGCTCGGTAATATTAGGCCACTTTTGTGCTAGCTTGGCATTAAGTTCAATATACTTTTGCTTATCTTCCGGCAAGTCGTCTTCAGAAATAATCGCCTCCACAGGACACTCTGGCTCACATAAAGCACAGTCAATGCATTCATCAGGGTCGATGACCAAAAAATTTGGCCCCTCATAAAAGCAATCAACAGGGCACACCTCAACACAGTCAGTGTATTTGCACTTCACACAGCTTTCTAATACCACAAAAGTCATCGCTCTTCTCCCACTGCCAATAAATTGCGCTAATCATATCAAAGACCGCCTAGCAAAGCTATGCTAAGTCTTCACCCAAGTTTGGCCATTTCACCCTGAAAATCAAAAATTTCATCACTATTTTTAACTCAACCCATTGATTTTACTTGCCTAGAAACGTGAATTCTCGAATGTAGTGACACATAATGGCAATAAGGGGTTGCATGGGCTGGTGAAGTGATGAGAGTATTGAGTTATGTATATTCGAACCTCTACACAAAAGAGTCCTCGGACAGGTAAGTCTTACGCAACCTACCGACTTGTTGATACTCATCGCACTGCTGACGGCAAAGTACGTCAAAGACTGATTTTAAATCTTGGTGCGAATTTTTCAGTAAAGAAGGACAGTTGGAAATTGCTTGCTGACCGTATTGAGGAAATTTTAACGGGTCAAGGCACGTTAATTTCAATACCAGCACATCTCGAAAAACAGGCGCAAATGTATGTAAAACGCATTCGCTCTAGGTTTGCTGATGACAATGAGACAAGTATCGCTGTTAATTCAGTAAGCGCGGTAGAACCTGACTTTAAAACAGTGGATGTTAACTCCATTGAGAGCGCGGACATACGACACGTTGGAGCTGAGGCGTTGGGCTTACATGCTGCCAGGCAATTACAACTTGAGGAATTGTTCAGGGCTTTGGGCTTTAATCAAAAACAATGTCACCTGATGCTTGCTACCATCATTGGGCGGCTAGTTGCCCCAGGAAGTGATTTAAGTACGCACTATTATTTAAGCAATCAAAGTGCGTTAGATGAATTACTGGGTACTGATTTCTCAGAACTATCACTCAAGAAATTCTATAAGACTGCTGATGAGTTACTCAAACATAAGCAAATGATTGAAGATCAATTATTCGAACGTGAGAAAAATCTCTTTAGTTTAAATCAGGTGATCACTCTCTACGATATAACCAATACCTACTTTGAGGGTAGAGCATTACAGAATGATCACGCACAGCATGGTCGATCAAAGGAGAAGCGGTCTGATTGTCCGCTTGTTTCTCTAGGACTCGTGCTGAATGGCTCAGGGTTCCCGCAACGCAGTGAATTTTTCAAAGGGAATGTTAGCGAGCCTAAAACATTATCCGAAATGCTAACTGAGCTTCATGCACAGCCAGAGGCAACAATTGTCTTAGATGCTGGTTTTGCAACTGAAGAAAATATTTCATGGCTTACTGAAAAAGGTTTCCATTATATTGTAGTGAGCCGTAGAGCATTGCCTGTTGTCGATGAAAACATTGATAAAGTGCTAGTAAAAGAATCAGTAAATAATACGGTTACATCGCAATTAATTAAAGATACTGAAGCAAATGAAGTCTTACTGTACTGCCATTCTCAGGCTAAGGAAGAAAAAAGCTTAAATCTGATTAGTAAGGCTGAGACTCGTTTCGAAGAGGAATTAATTAAGTTAGCTAATGGACTCACTAAAAAAACCGGAATGAAAGCAATTGAGAAAGTAACCTTGCGTTTAGGTCGAATAAAGGAGCGCCATAAACGTGTTTCAGGTCGATACACTATCACGCTTGATTCAGAGGCTGATAAGGTTACGAAAATCAGTTGGAGTAAAGTTAACTCTGAGAATCTGGGCGCATATTGTTTGCGTAGTAACAGAATGGATTTAGATGAAAAAACAATTTGGAGAATCTATACAACTCTAACTGATGTTGAATCGGCATTCAGATCATTAAAATCAGAGTTAGGCCTGCGTCCTATCTACCATCAAAAGCAAGAGCGAGTTGATGCCCATCTGTTTATTAGTATTCTTGCTTATCACTTACTACACACTATTCGCCATCAACTTAAATTGCAGAACATTGATAGTAGCTGGCAAACTATACGGCAGATTTTTAGCACTCAGGTTCGTATCACGACTACGATGCGGCTTGAAAATAATAAACTACTTTCTGTTAGAAGAACCTCAAAGGCAACTCCAGAGCAAGTTGTGATCTATAAATCGTTAGGCATGAATTCACAACCTGGGCACACTGAAAAAACAATTTGTTAAGTTGTAGTGACCCTAAACGTTTTTTTAAAATGTAAGTCATTGATTTGGATAGGTTTAATTTTAGAAAGGGCAAAGTTGGGTTCAGACATAACCCCACTGTGAAAACGAAACTCACTATCAGCTGACTTAATAAGTCCACACTCTAAGTCACGAAAAAACTCAACTCGAGCATCGATAGGTTTGAGACTATAAAGCTCAGCTAAACGCAAGTAATCTTGATAATGACGTCGCTCAGAACGCAGTAAAGAAAGGTAGAACTTTTGCAACTCCTCATCAAGAAAAGGGGCAATTGCTTCAAACCTTTCACATGAACGTGCTTCAATAAAGGCTCCAATAATTAACAAATCGACTAAACGCCCTGGCTCTTGCTTACACACATGCTCCCTAAGCGATGGCGCGTAGCGTGAAGCGCTAATCGGTTTATAGGCAATTTGTCGCTTATTCATCAAGGTTAATACTTTTTGGAAATGCAATAATTCTTCTCTCGCTAAGCGTGATATCTTCTGTAGCAACTCTGATTTGTCAACATAGCGGTGCATTAGGTGTAAAGCAGCCGCAGCCGCTTTTTTCTCGCAATTAGCGTGATCAATCAGCATTAAGTCTTGGTTTTAAGAGCAATCTCTACCCACAAGGAAGGCGTTTTACAAGCTAAAAACTGTTTAATCGAGGGAAATTGGTTCATTAATAAAGTAATTGCTAAATAGTAACTAAGGCAATACACTAGAGTCTGTTTACATTTGTTACAAACTCAGCGTTTTACCTTTGGGATAAAAATAACCGCTGGTTAAAACGTGGGTAAGCTACCTAACTAAGAGAGTTGAGTCAAGCACTATGGCCAAACAACAAACGCCCGACTTTCAAACCATCCAGCAACATATTGCTGAAATTCGTAAAGTTCGTTCTGATATCACCATCCACGCTCAAACAGAAGCCTTGCTTAGTCAACTAGTAGACTCTATTGGTCTGCAAGACCATGAGTTTGAGCAAGTCTTTGCTTCCAAACTCCCTAACGCTGATGCAACAAAGAAAAAAAAGAAAGTTCGCAAAGAATCCAACCAGAATCCACTGCGAGCTATTACTGCTGCCCAACTATCACTACTGCTTGCTCGCGCTCAGCTAGATGATTTTCAGACTGTAGTTCAAGCTGAAACCAGCTACCAAGATGAAATCAAACAGTTTGAAAAAGCTCACCCCACTACTAGTAAACTGCACTTTGATTTTACTCGCCAACTTTCGCCTGATCTTGCCATTGATTTTTTGGATAACCTCAATGAACAAAGCTCACAAAGCAAAGCAAGAATACAAGAGCTACTTGATGAACACCAAAAAGAAGTTGATAGCTTTATGTCAGAATACAACTCTCTTATGCAAGATTTTGCTGAACAGCTTAAACAAAAAGGGCTTGCTGTTAGCCCTACTGATTTAAAACATGCCTTTCGATTATTAAGCGAGATAACTTATGACTATGCCCCCCCTATCCAGAGAGAAATTAGGATTTAATGATAAAGAGTGGAAGCAAATAGAGAAAGTAGCAAAACGCTGTAAGACAAAACCAGAGCGCTTTGGACGTATCATGCGAACTATTTCTCCAAATCAATTTAATCCAGACTTATTAGAGCACATGAGCAAATTTCACTCTGCTTTGCGAGAACTCAATCAACGTACTTGTGGAAGCTCAACTAGCACACTAAGCGCTTGTCGTGAAGAGGTTCAAGCTCTAGCAAACAAACAAGCTTCTTTCAAGCACTCCAAAGGTCAGTTTGCCGATAAACCAACTGATGCTATGTATAAAGAAGCTGAACAAGCAATGCCTGCGACGACACCTTCTGGACCTGCTGCCGGAGGTTAGGAATTTTAGCTTATTTCTTACTTCTATCTTTATTTAGATAAGGTGATAAAAACCTTGGCATCCTTTCTTCCAACCAATATTCAGCCTGCCAAGGCCAACGCCCTGACACAAAGCCAACATGACCTCCTTTCGGGCTAATCTCAAGCGTTATAGTCGATGACATTTCCTCTTCTTCTGGCACAGCATCTGGTGTCATAAAAGGATCATCTTCAGCATGAAGTATTAGAGTTGGCACACTAATATCACGCAAATAGTGACGACTACTTCCTCGTTGATAATAATCATAAGCACTATCAAACCCATGAATAGGTGCAGTATAGTGATTATCAAAGTCAGTAAAACTTGTTGCTTTAAGTACTTTATCAACATTAATTGGCGGGTACATTTGAGAGAATTTATCAACCACCTCCTCTCGAAGCTGGGTTAATAAATAACGAGAATAAAAACGGGAAAAACCTGTGCTAAACCGATTAAGCACTTTACTTAAGTCAAAAGGAACTGAAACAGCAATTGCCGCTGCAAGCGGATTTTGCTTCCCACTTTCACCCAACCACTTTAGTAAAACATTACCACCTAGTGAAAAACCAATACAAGCAAGAGGTTGATTCGGGTACTTTTCTTTCAAGCTATAAATTAGTTCATTTAGATCATGCGTTTCAGCCGCATGATAAGCTCTATCAAATCGGTTATGCTCTTCGCTTGCACCACGAAAGTGCATTAAAACCCCAAGCCAGCCAGCTTTAGCTACTGCCTGTAAGGTTCCTGGTGCATAGGGTGAATTAATTGACCCCCCTAGCCCATGCAGAATAACAACGATTGGTGCCTCTTCTGCACCAAGCCAATCTAAGTCTAAAAAATCACCATCAGAAAGTTCAAAACGTTCTCTCTGTAACGGTAGCTCGGGTTTAGAACGTGTTAGCGTTGGCCACATCGTTTGCAAATGGGCATTTTTAAGCCACCAGGCCGGTTTGAAATCACTTTTCGTTTTCATGCTACTACAACCTACTCAAGGTTAGAAATCACAAAAAAATCAGCGGGTTATCGTCATATTTTAAGCTTAAAAAAGGCTTTTCAATAAATAACTTAATAGAATTTAAAAAAAAACGTAAAAAAAAACAGGTAAACAAATAAAGCTCGGCTATAATTCCTCACCCCAATTACTAATGGTTTAACAAGGAGGTTACACCATGTTACATACTATCGATTTCGCTATTTTATTCAGTTTAATTACTTTATTTATCGCTGCAGCTGCCTTGGCAACCAAGTGCATTGCCCACTTTATCTATGAAGCTGGCTCATTAAAACGCGGAGTTAGCACCGGAAAGAAAGGTGATTTTTACTGGTTAAATTTTCCTAGGCACTAAAACGAAAAAGTGTAAATAGTGCATCCTTTTAAATCTAAGTTAAAAGATAACTGGCGAGTTTCACAAGCGAAACTCGCACAGTTTTTTTACCTATTAAGCAAGCTCAAGCAACAACTTATTTAAACGCTGAACGAATTCTGCTGGATTTTTTAGGTGCCCGCCCTCTGCCAAAATAGCCTGATCAAAAAGGATATTAGTCCACTCACTAAATCGATCATCATCAGCCTCGCTACGTAAACGCTCAACAATTGCATGCGTCGGATTCAACTCAAAGATAGGCTTAGCTTCAGGAACAGATTGCCCCAGTGACTCCATAATACGTTGCATATTTGCATTCATATCATTCTCATCAGCAACAATACAAGCAGGTGAAGTAGTCAAACGATGGGTTAAACGTACTTCTTTAATTCGATCACCCAGGATCTCTTTAACTTGCTTTAATACGCTTTCGTATTCTGTTTCAGCTTTTTCTTGCTGTTCTTTCTCTTGTTCGTTTTCCATGTCACCTAAATCAAGGTCACCACGGGCAACAGAAACTAACTTCTTGTCACCATATTCAGTAAGGTGAGAAACTAACCACTCATCAACACGGTCTTTTAACAAGATAACCTCTATACCCTTCTTGCGAAAAATTTCCAAGTGCGGGCTATTTTTAGCGGCAATATAGCTATCAGCTGTTACGTAGTAGATTTTATCCTGCTTGTCTTGCATACGGCTAATGTAATCATCTAAAGAAACTGTTTCTTCTTCAGAGTCATATAGCGTCGTTGAAAAACGAAATAATTTAGCAATCTTTTCTTTATTAGCAAAATCTTCAGCAGGACCTTCTTTTAATACCATACCAAACTGCTTCCAGAAACTGCTGTACTCTTCTGGCTTATCTTTAGCAAGCTTAGCTAGCATATCAAGTACGCGCTTAGTTAACGCTGCTTTCATACTTTCAACTGCTTTATTGCCCTGCAAGATCTCACGAGAAATATTGAGCGGTAGGTCTTTAGAGTCCAATACCCCTTTGATAAAACGCAAGTACATCGGTAAGAACTGTTCAACGTTATCCATGATAAAAACGCGCTGAACGTAAAGCTTTAGGCCACGAGGCGTATCACGATTATAAAGGTCAAATGGAGCATGAGCTGGGATGTAAAGTAAACTAGTATATTCAAGCTTACCTTCTACTTTGTTATGCGCCCAAGTTAAAGGATCTTGAAAATCATGAGCAATATGTTTATAGAATTCCTTGTACTCTTCATCTTTAACCTTACTTTTAGGCACTGACCATAAAGCAGTTGCTTTATTTACTGTTTCCCATTCTGGTTCTTTTGCTTCTTCCTTATCGCCCTCTTCCTCCTTATCAGCTTCACCAGTTTGTTCCATTTTTTTCATTAAAATAGGCAGACCAATATGATCAGAGTATTTAGTAATAACGCTACGCAAACGCCAATCGTTTAGGAATTCTTCCTCATCTTTCTTTAGATGCAAGATAATTTCAGTACCACGATCGGCTTTCTCAATATTTTCAATAGAATATTCACCCTTACCTTCAGACTCCCATTGCACCCCGTGCTCTGTAGTTAGCCCTGCACGGCGAGTCTTAACGGTGACTTTATCAGCAACAATAAACGCTGAATAAAAACCAACACCAAACTGTCCAATTAACTGAGCATCCTTTGCCTGATCGCCAGTTAAGTTTTTCAAAAAGTCACTAGTTCCTGATTTGGCAATAGTACCTAAGTGCTCAATAACATCTTCCCTACTCATGCCAATACCGTTATCACGGATCGTGACAGTTTTGGCCTCGTTATCAAATGACACATGGATATTTAACTCAGGGCTATCTTCTAATAAAGCAGGATCACCCAACGCCTCAAAGCGTAACTTATCCGCTGCATCAGAAGCATTAGAAACCAATTCTCTAAGGAAGATTTCTTTATTGCTGTAAAGCGAATTGATCATTAGGTTGAGCAGTTGGGTTACCTCTGTTTGAAAACCCAAGGTTTCTTTTTTTGCAGCAACAGTCATTTAATAGCTCCTATAAATTATTGATTGTCATGGGATATAAGGGCGTGATTCTAAATTTCAAGCAAAAAACTGGATAAAACCCTATAAACGCAAAGGGTTAGCTATACTTTTACAGGTTTTACACCTTAAGGAGAAAGCTATGAATATAAAAAAACTACTGCCCGCCTTAGTAATCACAGGTTCACTTTTACTAACATCTGGCTTAGCACTAGCTCAATCAAACACCAATACCACCACCTTTGATCAAAAAGTTAGCCAACAGTACGATAAAGGGAAAGCAAAACTTAACCAGCAACTCCAACGAGGAAAAACAGAGATTAAGAAGCTCGATAATAAAGCAAAAGGCCAATGTGGCTGTAAAAAATGCGGCTGTTACAAAGCGACTAAAGCAAGCTGCCCTGCTGCACAGAAATAATACTAAAACGCTTAATCAAAGGCCCTGCTCAGGGCCTTTTTATTGCCCAAATAAAATGCTAAACAACACGCTATTGTTGCCTAAATCGTTGATTCGATTTACCATGCTCTCCTGCTTAAAAGCCACCGTTAAAAAGGATCATACCATGACAAAAACTTACGAAAGCCTACCCACGCTTACCGTTAGTGAAAACAATACTTATTCGCACCCTCCTCGTCGCCCTGAGCTAGTTTATATGTCAGATCCAGCAACTGATGTCATGATTAACTTTGAAACAGCCAGACCCTTTACCGTTTCACCACGTAATACCTTAGACGAAGCAAACTTGAGTTTAAAATCTAGCAACAGCCATATCATACTAGTTGTTGAAGGTGAGCAGGTTGTTGGTGTTGTCAGCTCTGAAGATATCCTAGGTGAACGTCCAATGCGCATTGTACAAGAGCGCCGCATTAAACGTGAAGAAATTCTGGTTCGAGCAGTAATGACACCAATCGACAAGCTCATGGCCATTGATTATGAAGAGCTAACACACACAAAAGTTGGACACGTCGTTAATACTCTAATCCAAAATAAGCAGCATTATATGCTGGTTGTTGATATTGAAGAAAGCTCAAACGAACAACGTGTTCATGGTCTACTTTACATTTATGATATCGTAAAACGCTTAGACAAAGACCTTCCCTCTGAACTACGAGAAGCTGGCTCCTTACTCGAACTACAACACAAGTTACGGTAATGACTCTGCGTTTTCATGATTATTCAGTCCAAAGCCTACATCAAGCTGACAGCTTAGCCAAACTTGATGCAAGCTTTTTAGCAACATTAAAAACAGCGAACGAAAAGCTACACAGTGACTTATTAACTTATCGAAACCAACCTCAGCAGTTTACAGATATCGCGCGCAGTGAACTAATTATTGCAACAGGACGAGTTCTAGAAAACTTCTTAATCGATTTTTTTGACATCGAATCAGCAGCCGGTGAACTTAATGTACAAACACTTAGTCACCGCCCTATTTTCGCCTTCAAAAAGTGGTATATTGCTCGGCGTGCTAAAAGGCGTCTATTGCGCGATGAAGATTTACCGCCTTTTGCTGAACTAAATAGCTGGTTAGTAAAGCAACTACCTAAAACTCAAGATCAAGAAAAAGCACTTGCTGAATTCGCTCTACCTTTACTAGAAAAACCAGAAGCTAACGAAGCGATTATTGAAAAAGTCACTCAATGGTGTATTCAAGCCATAAAAACCCCCGAGGGCCAACAAGCAGTTCAAGGTTGGGCCAGCTTTAAACTTCCACAAAAGACTGACTATAAACACCTTATCAAGTTAACATACGTTCAAAATGATAGTGAACAACGCCAAGCCTGCCCTGACGACCAGCTACGACAACGTGATAGCTTTAAACTGACTGACAAGCGCATGACCCAACGCGAAGTCATGGGTGAAATAGATTACTGTGTCTACTGTCATGATCATGACGGTGACTTTTGCTCTAAGGGCTTCCCTGAGAAAAAAACTGATCCGACTCAAGGCTATCGCACTAATCCACTAGGCAATCAACTAGTCGGCTGTCCACTCGATGAAAAAATTTCTGAAATGCAATCACTAAAACGTGATGGCTATTCACTTGCAGCGCTTGCTACTATCATGATTGATAACCCGATGTGCCCTGCTACAGGGCATCGTATTTGTAACGACTGCATGAAATCTTGTATCTATCAAAAGCAAACACCAGTCAATATCCCAGAAGTTGAAACTCGCATTTTAACAGACGTTATAAACCTTCCCTATGGCGTCGAAATCTATGATTTACTTACTTACTGGAACCCTCTACGAACTAACCAGCACATTAGTAAACCCTATAATGGCCGCAAGCTTTTTATTGCTGGCCTAGGTCCTGCCGGCTTTACCCTTGCTCATCACATGCTAATGGAAGGCTTTGCGGTTGTTGCTAGTGATGGACTAAAAATAGAACCCCTTCCTATTGAGCTTTTAGAGCAACCGATAAGGTTCTATCACGATATCGAAGAAGCTTTAGACGAGCGAGTTATGGCTGGCTTTGGCGGAGTTGCTGAATATGGCATCACTGTGCGCTGGGATAAAAATTTCCTAAAGCTTATTTACATTAGCCTTATGCGTCGCCCCTACTTCCAAGCATTTGGCGGCGTTCGCTTAGGTGGCACAGTGACTATCGAAACCTTATGGGAGTTAGGCTTTGACCACGCCAGCATTGCTGTAGGTGCCGGACTACCTAAGGCGCTTCCCATTCCCGGCAGCATGGCTAAGGGCATGCGCCAGGCCAACGATTTCTTAATGGCCTTACAGCTTACTGGTGCTGCTAAATATGACTCATTAGCTAACTTACAAATTCGCTTACCTGCAGTAGTCATTGGTGGTGGACTAACGGGGGTTGATACAGCTACTGAGTTACAAGCTTACTATATTATACAAGTTGAAAAGGCATTAGCTCGTTACGAGGCCTTAACTGCCAAACAAGGTGAAAGTAAAGTTCGTGCTGCTTATGATGAAGAAGGGTTAACTATCCTCGATGAATTTCTAGCTCATGGGAAAGCTATACGAGATGAGCGAGCTCGAGCTAAAGCTGCGAATGAGCAACCCAATTTTATCAAACTCATTCGTTCCTGGGGTGGCGTAACGATTGTCTATCGCCGCTCAATACAAGAGTCTCCTGCTTACACAAGCAATCACGAAGAGCTCGACAAAGCCTTCGAGGAAGGTATTTATTATCTAGAAGGATTACAACCGCACACCGCAAAACTCGATCAACATGGCCATGTCCATGAACTAAGCTGCCAACGTCGCCAACAAGATGAGGATGGCAACTGGTTTAACACAGAAGAATACATTAACCTCGCATCAAAAAGTATTTTAGTTGCTACTGGTGCACAACCTAATATCGCTTATACCTTTGAACATCCTAAAACCTTTAAGCGTAATGGTTTACAGTATCAGCCTTATGAAGTCATTAACGATGAATTAACCATTGTAAAAGCAGCTAAAAACCTCAAAGAAAAACAATTTGGCCCTTTTACCTCCTATGACGAACAAGGCAAGCATGTCAGCTTTTTAGGAGATACTCACCCAGTCTTTCATGGCAATGTAGTAAGTGCCATTGCTTCAGCGCTGCGTAGTTACCCTAAAATTACTTCACTTTTTACTGGGGACGCAACTAACTCGACTAACGACTACAAAACATTTAAGCAAGCCATACAAAACGAATTCACCACAGTAATTACCGATATCGAACGTCGCAGCAATAATATCGTTGAGTTAACGGTTAAAGCTCCTGCCGCAGTTAAACGCTTCAAACCCGGGCAGTTCTTCCGCTTACAAAACTATGAAACACAAGCACAAGTTGTTAAGGATACGAGGCTACAAACAGAGCCTATGGCTTTAGCTGGCTTCTCTCCTGACCTTAAAGCTGGCACGATTAAATTTATGGTAATTGAGCAAGGTGCCAGCTCTAAAATGGCTCGATACTTCAAGCCTGGCGAGTCAATTGCTCTAATGGGACCAACCGGAGTTCGCAGCAAGATCCCTGAAGACCAACAGACTATTTTAATTCTATGTGATAGCCAACAAGGTTTAGCCTACGCTCGCGCAGTCGGTCCAGAGCTTCAAGCCGCTGGCAATCGCGTCATTTTCTTTGCTAAATTCGCGCGGGCAGATGAGCTCTTTTGTCAACAAGAAATCGAATCCTGCACAGACCAGTGCTTCTGGTTAACCGCCGACAATTCAATCATCACACCAAACCGTGATCAAGATTATTCACTCCCCAACGCAATGGCTATTGACGCCTTAATTAACCTCACTCTTGTTGAAAAAACACTATTATTGCATGAAGTTGACCGCATTACGCTAATTGGCAGTACTCAAATGATGCGTGAGTTCCAAGCAGCTCGCCATGGTATTTTGCAGCAACATTTTAAAGAGAACGTAAAAACTTACGCAGCAATCTATAGCACCATGCAGTGCATGCTCAAAGGCGTTTGTGCTCAGTGCCTACAGTGGCAACTTGATCCTGAAACGGGTGAACGCCGCAAGGCTGTTTTTGCTTGCTCTTGGCAAGATCAACCTCTAGAGCTAGTCGACCTTGGTAATTTTGACGAACGGCTAGCACAAAATCGCGTTGCAGAGACTTTAGCGAACCAATGGCTAGACTATACAACAGCATAAACCTCTTACGAAGCTATAAGCGATTATAAAGCTTATGCAAAGCAGCAGAGTTAGCTCCTCCTTTAGGAGTTGCTGGTTTGGGAAAAAAACAACATGCATCCTGCGCACGTACTAAACGAGCTGAAGAAGTTCGCTCTCGACCATTAGATTTACTATCTGAAGCGGCGCCTACGCCCACACCTGCAACTTCACCAGAGCCTGCACTTTCACCTCGAAACTCAGCCAGCTTTTCATTAATTGCACTATCGATAACTTGTTGAGCTTTAGAAAAACCGCTTTTAACAACTTGCCCCCCCTCCAGCAACTAATAAACCTCGCATTATTAAATCTAAACTTTCATAAAGCTTCTGCTGTGATGTATAAACCAAACCTGCTCGCCAATTAACCCACTTATTAGAGCATTTAAAAACACCTTGATAGCTAGGCAAACCAGCAATAAACTCTCTAAACGCTTCGCCACTAAAGCCTTTTCTATGCTTTTGTAGGTAATTAATAATCTTTGCAAACTCATTAAGCTTACGCTCCTTATCTTTATCCCATCGGCCATCTTGGTACTTTTGCTCCAAGTAAACACGGCAACCGAGTAAGCCAACATGAGGTGCAACGCCATTTACAATCTCAGACATAAAAAAAGGGCACTTTCCAACCGTTTCTCCTGCTGAAATAGCTAAAAAAAGCGGGTCAAAATGCTCAAACAACGCATGCTGCGCATAAGGATCACAGGTAAGCACAAGATAGAGCGTTATTTGTATCCGTTCAATATCAGCATGATTTGAAAATAATTCAAAAAGTTCTTGACAGCTTTTTCGTGCAAATTTGGAAATTTTATATTGGAATCATCGTGTGTCATAAAAGCATGATGTGCGCTCTATAACAACGCTGTATGCTCGGATTATTTTTTCATCGATCAGGTTCATGGCTTAAAAATAATTTCAGCAGTACGGCCATCTGTGTGGGGAAAATTTACCTTTTCAAACCCGTGGTATACTCTTCCTATGAAAAAACAACCTGACAAATCAGTTTTAGCCGATCTCATTGAGAGATTTAATAATACTGTTACACCAACAGCACTAGAAACAGATTTTAGCAATGTATGTGAAAGTCAGGCTGAGAAAATCATAAAGCTAGAAGACAAGGTGCAATCGTTAAATAACGCATTAAATAAATATAAAGGTGAGCAAGGAAAGCCTAATGTTAGAAAGCAAACGCGCGCTAACAAGGACAAGGATCATTCCTCCGAGAAGGATAGAAAAGGAAATAAAACCAATAAAACTAGAAAGCCAAAATCTAGTAAAAAAAATCTCGAAGTCTCTAATACAGTGACACTAACAATTAATCCAGATTCGTTGCCCAGCGATGCTGTGCCAAATGGCTCTAAGAAAACACTTATCCAGGATATAAAAATTGCTGCTAATAACACTCTTTTTTTGCGCCAACAATATTACTCCCCTTCTGAAAACAAACACTATACAGCACCTCTGCCAACTGGTTATGAGGGCCAGTTCGGCCCTACTATTAAAAGCTGGACAAGCTTCCTAAATACTCAAGGTGGTATGACGCTAGAAAGCCTTGAGACATTTTATAAAACCGCCAACATAGATATTAGTAAATCAACCATCCATAGCTTCACAATTAAAACACCTACGATACTTGAGCCCGAGAAGGTAGAAGTTGTGAAGGCAGGTTTACAATCCACGAACTACCAGCACCTAGATGACACCAACGCTAGAGAGGATGGGAAAAACCGTTATGTTAATGTATTGGGTAATGAGTATTATTCAGCTTACTTTACGCTGACCAGTAAAAGTCGATTAAGCGTCATTGAAATGTTAAGCAAAGACCACTTTGGGTTCACATTAAATGAGGCCGCTTTTAATTTACTGGCTACTATGAACTTACCCCACAAGGTAATCGAAAGCTTAAAGGTATTTCACTCATCGACTATCTTAAACAGTAAGGAGCTGGAAGTTATTCTTGATAAGGTATTAGGTGATAAAAAATTTCCAAAATATAGAAAGCTGATTACTGATGCGGCAGCTATCTCAACATATAGAAAGAGTCCTTATGCGATAGAAACACTCATTACCGATGATGCGCCACAGTTTAAGCTCATTACTGAATCACTCGCCTTGTGCTGGGTTCATGAGGGTAGGCATTATAAAAAGCTGACGCCAATTTTTAAGAAGCACCAAGACTCTGTTGACAGCTTCTTGGATAGGTTTTGGGATTATTATCATAAGCTCATTGAATATAAAAAGAACCCAGGGCAAGATGAGATAGATAAGCTATCCAATGAGTTTACTGAGTTATTCTCAACAATCACTGGCTACGAGAAACTAGATAAACAAATTGAGCTCACCTTAAAAAAGAAAAGGCAGCTATTGTTAGTGCTGGAAAAGCCAGAGCTTCCTCTACATAACAATCCAGCAGAGTTGATGGCTCGGAAGCAGGCTAGAATGCGCGATGTACACCTTCATACTATGAGTGAAGAAGGAACGAAAGCTAAGGATACAATGGTTACAATTACTGAGACATGTAAAAAGCTAGCAGTTAATGTCTTCGATTATATATATGACAGAATTACAAAAAACTATTCTATGCCTTCGCTAGCGGAATTAATTACCATCCGCTCATCACAGGCGCAGTAAACTAAAGAGAGCGCAGCATGAGCATCATGCTGAAATAAGACGGATACCGTTATTTTGTCTGTAAAAACCAACTTCAGTACTTAGAAAAACCTTTAAAATTCTAAATGGCACTCTATTGTACCTGTCTCATCGCATAATATCTTAAATTAATTATGCTAATCAATCTAAAAAATTATTTATACCTCAAATTTTTCTCCTCTCAAAATAAATTATTAACTTTTAGGTAATAGCAATTATATCTCGTTAATAAGAACAAGAATGATCTATCCTAAAACCCTATGAAGCCTTATTATTCACTTCAACTTAAGTATCTAGGTGATCCGCTCCACTGGTCATCAATTTCCACTAAAATAGCTGATACGAGCCTTAGGCACGATTCAGTATTAGGGAAAATTCCAACTGTATGCGTCCTTCTTTTTACCTCTCTGTTTACGCGCTCAGCTATGTTACTGGTTCTTAATCTTTTTTGATGCGGCCTGTCAAAGTTCATCACTACTAAGCCCTCCGGTATATTCACTTCCAACCAAGAAGAAAGCTCTGGTGCTGTTTGTTGATATTTATCTACCGCCATAGCCAATAGTCTTTCCGACTCATGAATGTTTGAGGCATTAAATATAGCTGTAATCTCCTCAGCTACTGGTTCCTTCATTGAGCGCTTTGGTATGTGAGCCTGAGCATTTTGCTGCAAATGAAATTGGCAGCGTTGCCAAGGAACACTGGGGAACACAGCTCTTCTAGCGGCTTTTAGGCCAGTATGAGCGTCGCTAGTAATCAACTCAATACCATGTATACCTCGCTCAACCAACTGCTGAAGAAAATCACGCCAATGTACCTCAGCCTCTGATAACGCAACAGAAACACCTAGCACTGTTCTCTTGCCGGTTGATTCATCAAAGCCATAGGCTATCAATACCGCACAGTCTTGTACTGTGCCGCTAGTGCGCACCTTCTCATAACGTGCATCTAGCCAAAGATATTTTATCTTTCCTAACGGCTTATTTCGCCATTTCTTTAAATCTTCATCCAACAATTTAGCGCAACGGCTTACCTCTGTGCTTGAAATATCTGTTCCACAGAGTTGCTTTAGCACCTTTTCAACTTTGCGCGTGGAAACCCCATGCACATACATTTCAGCGACAGCCAGCTTAAGTGCTCTATCAGAGCGTACACCTCGCTCTAAGACTGATGGATAGAAGGCTTCATTGGAGTCTCTAACCTGCGGTATCTGTAGCTCAAGCTGACCTTGACCTGTGTTAATTAACCTTGGTTTAAAGCCGTTCGCATATCCGTTTCTATCGCCAGTTCGCTCATAAGGACTGGCATTTAAATGGCGCTCCCTTTCTATTAACATAGCCTCATTCATCAACCTGGAGACAAGCTTAGGTAAAGCTTCAAACCCCTCCATCGCTAAAACATGTATGGCTTCTTCGATTAAGTTCTCATTTTTATAGCAGCTCATTGTCATTCCTCTTTTTTGGTTAAGTTTACCTTAAAAGGAATTTCTAATCTGACTGAGTCGCCTGCTTATTTTCAGCAAGTCAATGGAATTTACAGAAAGGATGGCGCACTAGCAAGCACAACTAAATCCAGCGCAAAAATACGGGTAATCGGCTCTTTAACTTTATGAGCATTAATCAAGATACGTACATCTTGCTCCCTTACTAAAGCACACCTATCTTGAAACGAGCTGTGTATTAATAACTCTAACTCTAAAAGAAAACTATCTTGACTCATTATTATTGTCCTTAACAAAATTACCTATTATTCGAAGGGATTGATTCAGATACCTGAATATCAGCAGTAACTGGCTGCGAATAGAAAAAACTTACGGGAGGAGGCACTGGGATCGCCATATCCACTTGGCTATTAGCAGGTGAAACTGATTGCGCCATTAAATCATTAGCAGCCATCCATTCTTGATAGGACGGCGGCGCACCTTCGATAGGCGGCGGAACAACTTTAACAACAGAAGAACCACTACCACAATCTGACACCTGCCAGCCAGGGATCGCTTTAACAATACCACTCGTTATCCCTTGCCTTATACTTGGTAAACACTCAAAGAAAATTGATGCACGCTCATTGTTTCCAGAAGAATGTAACGCTATACCTTCATCCAAACTACCCGGATTAATCAACTTGACCCCCACCTAAAGGTGGGGGTTTGGTACAGAGGCTGAAGCCTCATTACGGCTAAAGCCGTTTAAATGGTTCGGATTAATCCGACTTAAGCTCTTCCTCATCCCATACCTGAAAACCCTCCGGCGTATCATCTTGATTCTCTATGTAGCGTTTGACCTGCTCTTCTGTTACAGAACCAACCGTTGCGCAAAAATACCCTCTCGACCAGAGATGATTGCCCCAGTATTTCTTGCCAAGCGTACTCCTAAATTCTCTCAATAGTCGATAGGCACTTTTACCTTTCAAATATTGAGCCATCTTTGATACCGATAAGTGGCTCGGCGCCTCAATTAGAAGGTGAATGTGATTCGACCTCACATTCCCCCTCAATATCCTCATCCCCTTCTCAGCACAGATCTCTCGCAAAATGCTTCTTGCTCCTAAACCTATATCCCCACATAACACTGGATATCCATATTTTGTCTTCCATACAAAATGATATTTTAAATCCAGTACCGTATGCGCGCCTTTCCTATAGTTGTTTGCTCCAGTCATTTAGATCGCTCCCTTATTAAAAATAAAAAGCGATTCTAATACATCACATTCTGGCTGGTGATAGGTTTGCTAAAGACATTTCCGCCTAAAGGCGAAGGTTTATACCCTACCAAGTGGAAATTAAAAAAGATTTTAGTTTTTCTAGATTACCATAAACTGCTTTTATGGATAATCCTGACAGTGCACCTCTTAATATATCCCATTTTGACCTAACAAAAAATCCATGCTTAGGTAAACATCCATCGATAAACTTAACCCACTCTTTTTTTGCCAGCCTACCCCTGTTGTCTTCTAAAAAATTAATTATTTCTAAAAGCTCTTGAGACTTCAAATACTTATCATAATCCCATTCTTTAGATAACTTTTTTGTTTCAAAATAGCTATAACAAGCCAACAAACCAAAATTATGCCCTAATCTGTGTGCGTTCTCCTTACTAAGCCTCTTAAAATCAACTGTGCTTATACCCGCTATCAAAGCCCTGTCAGAAAACAGGCCAAGCAAAGCTTTTTGCCCCGTCTTATTACAAGAAGGTAAAACTAACATGATTGGAAAGACCTGATTAATTACCTTGCTCTCTAATTTAAGTCTATGTTTATTAGCTAAGAACTGAATATCTTCACCAGTAAGGCGCTTCTTTAAATCGTTGCTAGACTTACTCTTTATTAATAATTCTTCTAAGTCTGCTAAAAAATTTTTAATAGACATCTTAACCTCTTATTACTTAGTTAGATAGAGCGTTATTTTGTCTGTAAAAACCAACTTCAGTACTTAGAAAAACCTTTAAAATTCTAAATGGCACTCTATTGTACCTGTCTCATCGCATAATATCTTAAATTAATTATGCTAATCAATCTAAAAAATTATTTATACCTCAAATTTTTCTCCTCTCAAAATAAATTATTAACTTTTAGGTAATAGCAATTATATCTCGTTAATAAGAACAAGAATGATCTATCCTAAAACCCTATGAAGCCTTATTATTCACTTCAACTTAAGTATCTAGGTGATCCGCTCCACTGGTCATCAATTTCCACTAAAACAGCTGATACGAGCCTTAGGCACGATTCAGTATTAGGGAAAATTCCAACTGTATGCGTCCTTCTTTTTACCTCTCTGTTTACGCGCTCAGCTATGTTACTGGTTCTTAATCTTTTTTGATGCGGCCTGTCAAAGTTCATCACTACTAAGCCCTCCGGTATATTCACTTCCAACCAAGAAGAAAGCTCTGGTGCTGTTTGCTGATATTTATCTACCGCCATAGCCAATAGTCTTTCCGACTCATGAATGTTTGAGGCATTAAATATAGCTGTAATCTCCTCAGCTACTGGTTCCTTCATTGAGCGCTTTGGTATGTGAGCCTGAGCATTTTGCTGCAAATGAAATTGGCAGCGTTGCCAAGGAACACTGGGGAACACAGCTCTTCTAGCGGCTTTTAGGCCAGTATGAGCGTCGCTAGTAATCAACTCAATACCATGTATACCTCGCTCAACCAACTGCTGAAGAAAATCACGCCAATGTACCTCAGCCTCTGATAACGCAACAGAAACACCTAGCACTGTTCTCTTGCCGGTTGATTCATCAAAGCCATAGGCTATCAATACCGCACAGTCTTGTACTGTGCCGCTAGTGCGCACCTTCTCATAACGTGCATCTAGCCAAAGATATTTTATCTTTCCTAACGGCTTATTTCGCCATTTCTTTAAATCTTCATCCAACAATTTAGCGCAACGGCTTACCTCTGTGCTTGAAATATCTGTTCCACAGAGTTGCTTTAGCACCTTTTCAACTTTGCGCGTGGAAACCCCATGCACATACATTTCAGCGACAGCCAGCTTAAGTGCTCTATCAGAGCGTACACCTCGCTCTAAGACTGATGGATAGAAGGCTTCATTGGAGTCTCTAACCTGCGGTATCTGTAGCTCAAGCTGACCTTGACCTGTGTTAATTAACCTTGGTTTAAAGCCGTTCGCATATCCGTTTCTATCGCCAGTTCGCTCATAAGGACTGGCATTTAAGATAGAGCGTTATTTTGTCTGTAAAAACCAACTTCAGTACTTAGAAAAACCTTTAAAATTCTAAATGGCACTCTATTGTACCTGTCTCATCGCATAATATCTTAAATTAATTATGCTAATCAATCTAAAAAATTATTTATACCTCAAATTTTTCTCCTCTCAAAATAAATTATTAACTTTTAGGTAATAGCAATTATATCTCGTTAATAAGAACAAGAATGATCTATCCTAAAACCCTATGAAGCCTTATTATTCACTTCAACTTAAGTATCTAGGTGATCCGCTCCACTGGTCATCAATTTCCACTAAAACAGCTGATACGAGCCTTAGGCACGATTCAGTATTAGGGAAAATTCCAACTGTATGCGTCCTTCTTTTTACCTCTCTGTTTACGCGCTCAGCTATGTTACTGGTTCTTAATCTTTTTTGATGCGGCCTGTCAAAGTTCATCACTACTAAGCCCTCCGGTATATTCACTTCCAACCAAGAAGAAAGCTCTGGTGCTGTTTGCTGATATTTATCTACCGCCATAGCCAATAGTCTTTCCGACTCATGAATGTTTGAGGCATTAAATATAGCTGTAATCTCCTCAGCTACTGGTTCCTTCATTGAGCGCTTTGGTATGTGAGCCTGAGCATTTTGCTGCAAATGAAATTGGCAGCGTTGCCAAGGAACACTGGGGAACACAGCTCTTCTAGCGGCTTTTAGGCCAGTATGAGCGTCGCTAGTAATCAACTCAATACCATGTATACCTCGCTCAACCAACTGCTGAAGAAAATCACGCCAATGTACCTCAGCCTCTGATAACGCAACAGAAACACCTAGCACTGTTCTCTTGCCGGTTGATTCATCAAAGCCATAGGCTATCAATACCGCACAGTCTTGTACTGTGCCGCTAGTGCGCACCTTCTCATAACGTGCATCTAGCCAAAGATATTTTATCTTTCCTAACGGCTTATTTCGCCATTTCTTTAAATCTTCATCCAACAATTTAGCGCAACGGCTTACCTCTGTGCTTGAAATATCTGTTCCACAGAGTTGCTTTAGCACCTTTTCAACTTTGCGCGTGGAAACCCCATGCACATACATTTCAGCGACAGCCAGCTTGAGTGCTCTATCAGAGCGTACACCTCGCTCTAAGACTGATGGATAGAAGGCTTCATTGGAGTCTCTAACCTGCGGTATCTGTAGCTCAAGCTGACCTTGACCTGTGTTAATTAACCTTGGTTTAAAGCCGTTCGCATATCCGTTTCTATCGCCAGTTCGCTCATAAGGACTGGCATTTAAATGGCGCTCCCTTTCTATTAACATAGCCTCATTCATCAACCTGGAGACAAGCTTAGGTAAAGCTTCAAACCCCTCCATCGCTAAAACATGTATGGCTTCTTCGATTAAGTTCTCATTTTTATAGCAGCTCATTGTCATTCCTCTTTTTTGGTTAAGTTTACCTTAAAAGGAATTTCTAATCTGACTGAGTCGCCTGCTTATTTTCAGCAAGTCAATGGAATTTACAGAAAGGATGGCGCACTAGCGCATTTAAATGGCGCTCCCTTTCTATTAACATAGCCTCATTCATCAACCTGGAGACAAGCTTAGGTAAAGCTTCAAACCCCTCCATCGCTAAAACATGTATGGCTTCTTCGATTAAGTTCTCATTTTTATAGCAGCTCATTGTCATTCCTCTTTTTTGGTTAAGTTTACCTTAAAAGGAATTTCTAATCTGACTGAGTCGCCTGCTTATTTTCAGCAAGTCAATGGAATTTACAGAAAGGATGGCGCACTAGCTTGTTGCATGCAAAACTTATCTAAAGCTTAACAGAATCGTTAAATTAGTTATTTTGAGTTATATCTACTTATAAAGGAAAGGAGTAAATGGTAGCGCGCAGCTGGAGTTGGGCGAGAGTGAAAACCCGGGGACGAAGCTTAACCTCAACCTCGGATTATCAAACGCTTCGTATTCTCAGTCTAGGCTACGGGCTTTCTAATCAGCTTAGTACGGTAGGTCGGTCCCAAGCGTAGCGCGGGCCGACACTGAACCACATACACACTTCGTGTCGGCCTTCATTGGCACAATATTTAGAAGAGCATTAAGACCTAATCAATGCCAGCTCAGGTCCGACCTACATTTTTTAAACCGGCACCCTGTTCCCAGCTGCGGCCTGTGCCCATAAGGGTAGATGAGATGCTTGTCAGATGACAGTAGGTAGGGTGTTTGAAAAACAAAGCCCCTTTTTTTAAAGGGGGCAGCCTCGCGCATGCGAGGCGGGGGATTTAAAGATGGTTGGATTTATAAAGGAGGTTGTTTATTTTTATAATCCACCCTAATTAAACTAAACAGTGCCTTCAATAAAAGCTCGTTCGATAACTACTGCGTCAACTGGAACGTCATCGTGCCATGCCTGTGAACTTGTTTTTACTTTTTTAATGTCATCAACAACTTCCATGCCTTCAGTGACCTCACCAAATACACAGTAACCGCAGCCTTGATGATCTTTAGAGCGGAAATTCAAAAAGTCATTGTCTTTTACATTAATAAAAAACTGTGCCGCAGCAGAATGTGGATCCATAGTTCGCGCCATTGCGATCGTACCACGCTTATTCTCACCACCTTTATCCGCTTCATTCTCTATCGGTGCATTAGGTGACTTTGCTTTCATGCCTTCTTCAAAACCACCAGCCTGAACCATAAAACCATCAATTACTCGATGAAAGATAACCCCATCGTAATAACCCGACTTAACATACTCAATAAAGTTTTGAGCTGTTGCTGGCGTACGCTCTTCATCAAGTTTAATTTTAATTTCACCTTTATTCGTTTGTAATACAATCATATTTTTCTCCTAGTAAGTGCAAAAGATTCTAACTAACAATTTATCCGACTACTTCAGCCTTTTTTAATCAGCTGCCCCACTGTCGCCTCTGCTGACTTATCTCCTGGAAAAGATTAGAGGCTTTTCATACTTTGTCTTGCTGATTTGTTTGTTGCTTTTGCTTCATGGCTCGCTACGCTGCGCTTTACTTACGCAAAAGCAACAAACAAATCAGTTTAAGTCGAGCTATCTATCTATTCTACTATTTATGCAATACCGCCCCTTAGGATAAGGAGAAACAGAGAGAATTTATAAATAAATCAGCTTTCTTACAATAAATCCCCCGCTCGCTTCGCGAGCCGCCCCCTTTAAAAAAGGGGGCTGTTTTTTCTAAACCTCACAACAAGAATGAAGTTTTGTAGCACATCCCTTCGAGTAAAAGCCCTTCTAGCACGTCCGCTCCTTAGAATAAGGAGGGATCCTGCTGCGCAGGACAGGCAAGTAGATTTATAAATCAATCAACTTCCTTTGCAAAATCAAGCTGCCATCATAACCAAATTCCTTGACCAGTCAAATAGCAAAATGACACAATCATAGCAATTAAGGCTAACCAATAAGGAGCGTAAATCATGAGTGAAGTCCAAAGTCAACGCAAACAAGTTGTTATGGCTGAAGTCATGCCTCCTGAGCGAGCTAACTTTACCGGTCATATTCATGGAGGTTATTTAGTTCTATTACTTGATCGAGTTGCCTACGCTTGTGCAGCACGTTACTCAGGTCAAAACGTTGTAACAGTTTCAATTGATGAAGTATTGTTCAAGCAGCCTATTTATGTTGGTGAACTAGTAACCTTCTATGCTTCAGTAAACCATGTTGGTCGTAGCTCAGTGGTCATTGGTGTAAAAGTTACTTCAGAAGACTTAAAAACAGGTGAAGTACGTCATACTAATACCAGCTATTTAACCATGGTTGCTATTGACGAACATGGCAAGCCTACCCCTGTACCAAAACTAGAAATCTACAATGACGTTGAAAAACGTCGTTTTGCTAAGGCACAAGCACTTAAAGAAATTCGCAAAGAGTATCAAGAACGGCTTTCACAGCTGTAAATCCCCCGCTCGCTACGCGAGCCGCCCCCTTTAAAAAAGGGGGCTGTTTTTTCTAAAACCTCATAGCACTCACAACCTTTTAAAAAAGGAACCTACAGGCTAAACCACTACCTCGATTAACAACTGCAAAGCCGTAACAATAGCCTGCTCACGTATTGCTTGTCGATCACCTGAGAAGCAATACTTAACTGCATTAACTTTGCTTAAAGTAGCAAGCCCAAACCAAACTGTACCTACAGGTTTTGCGTCACTACCACCATCAGGGCCTGCAATACCAGTAATAGCCACAGCCAAATCCGCATCAGCACTATGCAATGCACCAGCCGCCATAGCTTTAGCAGTCTGCTCGCTCACAGCACCATATTCGAACAAAACGTTCTCTGGCACGGCTAGCAAGCGCTGCTTAACTTCATTGCTATAGCTAATAATCCCCTGCTCATACCAAACCGAACTGCCAGGAGTAGTCGTTAATGCATAACCCAAGCCACCACCAGTACAAGACTCAGCAGTCGTAACAACTAAGGACTTTTGTAGTAGCAGCTCACCGAGTTGCTCGGCAAGCTGTTTCATAGGCTCATCAATCATCATTACTTGCGATTAGGTTTTGTCATTTTTTTCAGGGCGAACCGCCTTATCGAACTCAAGCTCAGTCATAAAACCCAACTCAACACAAGCTTGCTTTAAGGTTAAACTATTAACATGCGCATGGTGAGCAACGTGAGCTGCATTATCATAGCCAATACTTGGCGCTAAAGCGGTAACTAACATTAGTGAATTTTGTAAGAAGTAATCAATCTTATCTAAATTAGGTTTAATACCAACAACGCAGTATTTTCTAAAGGTATCACAAGAATCAGCAAGCAAAGTTAATGAGTGTAAAAAGTTAAAAATCATTACTGGCTTGTAAACATTTAACTCAAAATTACCTTGAGAACCCGCAAAACCAATCGCCGCATCGTTACCCATCACCTGCACACAAACCATAGTAATCGCCTCACACTGCGTGGGGTTTACTTTACCAGGCATAATTGAAGAACCAGGCTCATTCTCAGGCAAGGTAATTTCACCAATGCCACAACGAGGACCAGAAGCTAACCAGCGCACGTCATTAGCAATTTTCATTAAGGCAGCTGCTAAGCTTTTTAATGCGCCACTTGCTGATACGATCGCATCATGTGCGGCCAAGCTAGCAAACTTATTTGGTGCGGTTACAAAAGGAAAGCCTGTTTCTTTAGCTATCTCGCCCGCCACTTGCTTTGCAAATTTAGGACTTGAGTTTATTCCAGTACCAACAGCAGTACCTCCGGCAGCAAGCTGATAAAGATCTGGCAAACTAGCCTTAAGACGCTTCAAACAAGCTTTAAGTTGAGCAACATAACCTGAGAACTCCTGACCTAAAGTTAAAGGCACGGCATCTTGTAAGTGAGTACGGCCAATTTTAACAATTTTTGCAAATGCTTTTTCTTTCTTAGCAAAAGCTTCACATAATCTTTCTACTGCTGGAATCAATTTTTTATTTAATTGAATAGTCGCTGCAATATGCATAGCGGTCGGGAAAGTATCATTAGAAGATTGCGACATATTAACATGATCATTAGGGTGCACAGGATCCTTGCTACCCAGTTTACCGCCAACAATTTGAATGGCACGATTAGAAATGACCTCGTTAACGTTCATATTAGTTTGCGTACCACTACCAGTTTGCCAAACATGCAAAGGAAACTGGGCATCATGCTTACCAGCAATCACTTCATTAGCAGCTTGAACAATCAGCTTAGCTTTCCCTTTTGGCAACAAACCTAAAGAGGAATTCGTTAAAGCCGCTGCTTTCTTTAATACCCCAAAAGCATGGATCAATTCCACCGGCATAGTATCGTGACCAATAGGAAAGTGAATCAGTGAACGCATGGTTTGCGCACCCCATAATACTTTTGCAGGCACTTTAATTTCGCCCATGCTATCTGATTCAGTTCTCATTCTTTGTTTCTTAGTCATCATTTTCTCCTTATAGAAAACATTGTTTTAAATTCATCGGGCTACAAATCCCCCCGCCCGCTCCGCGAGCAGCGCGTAGCCCGGATTGAGCGTCAGCGAAAATCCGAGAGTAAAGCTTAATCTCAACCCCGGATTATCAAACGCTTCGCGTTTTCAATCCGGGCTACAGCTACTACAAAAGCCAAAAAACCTAAGCCAGTTGAGCAATGCCCAAGCTTTTACTAGCAATCTCATAAACGTCTTTCGATAATCCAGGCTCAGCCAATACTCGCTCTAACTCAGCACACATTAGTGCCTGACGCCCTTCATCAAACTGACGCCAGTTAGCTAATGTCGCAATTAAACGTGATGAAACACCGGGGTTTAACTTGTCAACAATTAAAGCCTGATCAGCAATCAAACGATAACCCAAACCATCTTTAGCATGAAAAGCTGCAAAGTTACGAGTAAAGGCACCTAGCAAAGCACGCACCTTGTTAGGGTTTTTGATATTAAATTGTGGGTGAGTCAACAAACCTTTCACCTCATCAAGCACATTAGCAACTCGCGATAAAGCTTGCACTCCAAACCACTTATCCAGCACCAAGTTATCCTCGCGCCACTGCTCAAAGAAGCCAGCCAATACCTCTTCACGCACAACTGTTTGCCGATTGCTAAGCGCTACTAAAGCAGAAAGCTGATCAGTCATATTATCTGCTGAACGAAACTGCTCTAAAGCCAACGCCTCACCGCGATCATCTAACTCAGCTAATGACAAATAGTGCAAACAAGCATTTCGCAAGGCGCGCTGTGCAGCTTGCTGATTATCATAGTTAAATGGTTGTGCCACTTGGTTAGCCTGATAAACTGCTAACAATTGCTCGTAACAATTATTTGCTATTGTTGCTTCTAAATAACGCTTAGCTGTTACCACAGCATCAACATCAACCTTCCCAAGCAAATCAACCAAGTAGCTTTCTTCAGGTAGCACCAACATCATTGCTGCAATAGCTTTATTAGCATCACAGTGTTGCAAAATAGCTTTTACAGCAACTAAATAATCATCAGGCACTTGTAGATCTTCACTTTGCTGACACTGCTGAATTAACTTAAACAACACCTGTACAGCAAGCTGCTGCCCTGCTTCCCACCGAGCAACTGCATCACTATCATATGCCATTAAGAAAGCAAGCTGCCGCTCAGAGTAGTTATAATTTAACTTCACAGGTGCTGAGAACCCCCTTAACAACGAAGGAACAGGCTCCTCATTCACATTAATAAAAGTAAAACGTTGCTCTGCTTCAGTTAAGTTCAACACATAGGTACTAACAAGCTCTTCTTTTGAAGTTAATTGCAACGACATATCTTGCCCTGCTGAATCTAACAAACCAATAGCAATAGGGATATGAAAAGCGGCTTTCTCCGCCTGCCCGGGTGTTGCTGGAGTCTGCTGTTTAATAACCACATGATACTGCTTGCTAGCACTATCGTAGTTTGTAGTAATAGTTAGCTCAGGCGTTCCTGCCTGGCTATACCAACGCTTAAACTGAGTTAAATCAATGCCACTAGCATCTTGCATAGCCTGCACAAAGTCATCACAAGTTACCGCTTTGCCATCATTACGTTCAAAGTACAGGTCAGAGCCCTGGCGAAACTGGCGTGCACCTAGAATTGTGCGCATCATACGAATCACTTCCGAGCCTTTCTCGTAAACCGTCATGGTGTAGAAGTTATTCATCTCAATGTAAGAATCAGGTCTAATCGGGTGAGCTAATGGCCCTGCATCTTCAGAGAACTGAAAATTACGCAATCGCTTCACTTGATTAATACGTTCAAATGGCAATAAGCCGATTGATTCAGAAAATGAATGATCACGAAAAACCGTAAACCCTTCTTTTAAACTCAACTGAAACCAGTCACGTACAGTTACTCGATTACCAGACCAGTTGTGAAAATATTCATGCCCAACCACTGCATCAATTAAAGCATAGTCGGTATCAGTTGCTGTTTTAGGGTCAACAAGAATGTACTTGTCATTAAAGATATTAAGGCCTTTATTTTCCATTGCGCCAAAGTTAAAGTCATTAACTGCCACAATCATAAAGATATCTAAATCATATTCACGGCCATAAGTTTCTTCATCCCACTTCATCGACTTTTTCAATGCCTGCATAGCATACTGACAACGATCAATCACTTTTTCATCTGCAAAGATTTTTAAAGTAACAGTACGATCATTACAAGTTGTAAATGAATCTTCTAGGCAGGCCAAATCACCAGCCACCATGGCAAATAGATAACAAGGCTTTTTAAAAGGATCGTGCCACTTAGCGTAGTGACGACCATCATCTAGCTCGCCCTGCTCAATCAAATTCCCATTAGAAAGCAAAACCGGATAGCACTTATCAGCGATAATAGTGGTAGTAAAGACGGACAGCACATCCGGACGATCTAAAAAGTAAGTAATTTTACGAAAGCCTTCTGCTTCACATTGCGTACAAAAGTTTCCGCCACTTTTATAAAGCCCCATCAAAGAAGTGTTCTCTTGTGGTTTACACTCAGAGACAATTTCTAAAATAAACTCATCCGGCAAATTGTTTAAAGTTAAAGACTCCTCATCCAGAGTGTAGTCTTCAAGACTTAACCGCTGCTCATTTACAGTAACGCTTATCAAAGTTTGCGCACGGCCATTTAAACACAATGTGGTTGATGAGTGAGCAGAGTTAGTAGTAACTCGTTGCTTAGATGTTACCCGAGCAAAGCTTTCTTCAAGCTCAATAGTTAATTCAATAGCAGTAATAAAATGGGAAGGAGGCAGATAATCTTTACGGTATTTAGTTACGGGAGTGGTCACTTTTTTTCCTGAATTGTTTTAATAGAAGGCGTTGATTTTACCGAAGTTTCACGAAAATGCGAGTCACCTCCGTCACGGATTACTCCCACAACTTCTCATTACCTTCAAGCTTATCGATAAATGTCTGATGCGCTGTTAATTCTTGTTCATTAGCTTCAATGACTAATAAACTATCTCGCTGTTTTTTTTCCACCACTTCAGTTGCTCGCACAGAGTCTGAAGTAGAACGCTTTTCATCTGCTTCAGCAAATAAAGCAGTCTGACCACCAGTCATTGCCAAATAAACTTGTGCCAAGATTTCTGAATCGAGTAACGCACCATGGAGTTCACGATTGGTGTTATCAACACCATAACGTTTACAAAGTGCATCTAAGTTACTACGCTGCCCAGGGTGTAATTGACGAGCCATTGCCAATGTATCAATCACAGAACAAATATCGGTTACACGCCGCACTTTAGCGCGCATTAATTTAAATTCATGATTTAAAAAACCAATATCAAACGGCGCATTATGGATAATTAGCTCTGCACCATCGATGTAATCAATAAATTTTTCTGCTACTTCTTTAAATAAAGGCTTATCATGCAAAAACTCGTTGGAAATACCGTGCACTTGCAAGGCTTCTTCTTCGACCTCACGCTCAGGATTTACATACTCATGAAAATGCTTACCTGTTAAACGCCTATTAACTAGCTCGACACCACCGATTTCAATAATTCGATGACCTTGCTTCGGATCAATACCCGTTGTCTCTGTATCTAGAATAATTTGTCTCATTTTCCTGTCTCATGCTCCCATTTTCTCTATTCCAACTTCCAACAAATGCGTCCTCTATTCAAAAGCAACGACTTGTTTAAAAACTTCATGATAAACATCAAGCCTTCATAGTACGTTCCCTCCTTAGAATAAGGAGGGCCAGGGTGGATTATAAAAACAATCACCTTTCTCATTAAAAGCAAGTAAACTCTTTTAAAACCAATCATCGTTAAATCCCCCGCTCGCTTCGCAATAAGCCCCCTTTAAAGGGGGCTTATTGCGTCACAACGCGGGGCATTGCGACGAGGACCCAGAATCATGCTCGCACTTCGTGTCGGCCTTCGGTGGGGTAACATTCAGTGCTTTATTAAGTTAACACCAATACCACCTCAGGACCGACCTACATTTTTTAAACCCTGTATCCTGCCCCCTGCCAACTGACACCTGCCAACTGACACCTGCCCTACAATTCATCAATACCACGATTGGCCAGCTGATCAGCAAGCTCATTCTCAGCATGACCACTATGTCCTTTTACCCAGTGCCACTCTATTTCATGCTGACTGCTCAATTCGTCCAAACGCTGCCACAGATCTTGGTTTTTCACTGGCTTCTTAGCACTAGTTTTCCAACTATTTTTTTTCCAGTTAGCGATCCACTCGCTAATACCTTTACGTACATACTGCGAATCAGTCGTCAATGCGACAGCACAGGTTTTAGTTAAAGCCTCCAACCCCTTAATCGCGGCAAGTAACTCCATACGATTGTTAGTTGTGTCACGCTCACCCCCATATAAATATTTCTCGCTTTCACCGTAACGCAATACCACCCCCCAACCACCAGGACCAGGATTACCTCGACAAGCACCATCAGTAAAAATCTCTACTTGTTTAACCATTTGTTTGTTCTCGCTCTACTGCTGTTCTGGTTGGATTGACCACGCCATTACTAATTACCGAAGGTACTCGCTGCCAAGCACGCTTTAGAGGCGGCTTACCAAAAACTTTTTTCTTCGCCACGATTAAATACACTGCACCAGAAAACGGAAATAATAACCGAAAAAATGACTCTAAGAACGCCATTTTTCTAAATAAACCAAAACGCCTGGCATGCGGTCGATAAACAAACTTCTTCGTTGTAGTCACTTGGTAGTTTAGTAATACCAACGCATCACGAATTCGCCAAGAGGGATAGAAATGCCCACACCATGGTGTATTAATCCGCATAGTGAACAAGCGCCGTAACCCCCACAAGCTATACGGGTTAAACCCCAAAATGACCAGATGCCCCTCTGGCTGCAAACAGATATTTGCTTCTCTTAAGGTATGGTGTAGTGACTTGGTGTAATCCAAGGTATGCGGCAACAAAATACAATCAATACTATTCGGGCGCAGCGGCAACTCATCATGGCTCGCATAGATCACATCATTGTCTTTTTGGTTCTGGACCTTCTGATCAGTAATCAAAATATTATGCTTAGCATGGAATGCTTTAAAAAGCCCTTGCTGCTCTGGCTCTCCGAGCAATACCAAGTTATCAACTTTATCAAGTCGTTTTAACTTACGCAGCACCTTAAACTCAATACGCTGCAAAGCGTTCCCAGTTGAACCATGTAACCACTGATTAAAGCGTTTATTTAGGGCCTTTTTCATATTGCGCTCGATTGTTTAGTTCGCTAGTCTAGCAACATGATCGAGATTATCGCTACTCCTGCCTTTACTGACAACTATATCTGGACTTTAGTGGATAGAAGTTCACAGCAATGCGTTTGTGTTGACCCTGGTGATGCCAAACCCGTTATCAACTTTTTACAACAACAAGGGCTACAACTCACTGCCACTTTAATCACTCATCACCACCCCGATCATACTGGTGGTGTTAATGCCTTGCGAGATTATTGTGAGACACCTGTTTACGGCCCAAAAAATAATCCACTTATTACCCACCCAGTAAGTGAAGGTAATCAGTTAACTAGCTTAAATCACAACTTTTTGGTACTAGCCGTACCAGGGCACACCTTAGACCACTTGGCATATTATTGTGCACCCTGGTTATTTTGTGGTGATACTTTGTTCAGCGGCGGTTGTGGTCGTTTGTTTGAAGGCACTCCTAAACAAATGTGGAACTCCCTTAACAAACTTATGGAACTACCTGATAATACAGAAGTTTATTGTACACATGAATACACCCTATCAAACTTAGCTTTTGCTCAAGCTGTCGACCCTGATAATCAGGCGCTACAAGACTACTTACACTACTGCCAAACTAAACGTGCTAACGATGAACCCACCCTACCCTCATTACTTGGTACTGAAAAGAAGGTAAATCCTTTTTTACGCTGTAATAACAACCAGATAAAAGGGAAAGTGGAAGCTTATACTAAAGAAAAGCTCAACTCGCCTGAGCAAGTTTTTGCCGCCCTGCGTGCCTGGAAAGATTGTTTTTAAGGTTCTCTTTCAAAGTGTGTGAGCACGTAGCCCGGATTGAACGAAGTGAAAATCCGGGGCTGAGTATGGCTTAACCCCGGATTATCAAATGCTTCGCATTTTCAATCCGGGCTACAGCTCGATTCGCGCCACCGGTTCTGCAGCATCGAATAACGAAAATACAAAACTCATTGACCGCTTACTTACCCACGCATTAAGAGATCCATTTTTAACCCAAGTTTGGCCATTTCACCCTGAAAATCAAAAATTTCATCACTATTTTTAACTCAACCCATTGATTTTACTTGCCTAGAAACGTGAATTCTCGAATGTAGTGACACATAATGGCAATAAGGGGTTGCATGGGCTGGTGAAGTGATGAGAGTATTGAGTTATGTATATTCGAACCTCTACACAAAAGAGTCCTCGGACAGGTAAGTCTTACGCAACCTACCGACTTGTTGATACTCATCGCACTGCTGACGGCAAAGTACGTCAAAGACTGATTTTAAATCTTGGTGCGAATTTTTCAGTAAAGAAGGACAGTTGGAAATTGCTTGCTGACCGTATTGAGGAAATTTTAACGGGTCAAGGCACGTTAATTTCAATACCAGCACATCTCGAAAAACAGGCGCAAATGTATGTAAAACGCATTCGCTCTAGGTTTGCTGATGACAATGAGACAAGTATCGCTGTTAATTCAGTAAGCGCGGTAGAACCTGACTTTAAAACAGTGGATGTTAACTCCATTGAGAGCGCGGACATACGACACGTTGGAGCTGAGGCGTTGGGCTTACATGCTGCCAGGCAATTACAACTTGAGGAATTGTTCAGGGCTTTGGGCTTTAATCAAAAACAATGTCACCTGATGCTTGCTACCATCATTGGGCGGCTAGTTGCTCCAGGAAGTGATTTGAGTACGCACTATTATTTAAGCAATCAAAGTGCGCTAGATGAATTACTGGGTACTGATTTCTCAGAACTATCACTCAAGAAATTCTATAAGACTGCTGATGAGTTACTTAAACATAAACAAGTGATTGAAGATCAATTATTTGAACGTGAGAAAAATCTGTTTAGTTTAAATCAGGTGATCACTCTCTACGATATAACCAATACCTACTTTGAAGGTCGCGCATTACAAAATGATCATGCACAGCATGGGCGATCAAAGGAGAAGCGGTCTGATTGTCCGCTTGTTTCTTTAGGTCTTGTGCTGGATGGATCAGGGTTCCCGCAACGGAGTGAATTCTTCAAAGGAAATGTTAGCGAGCCTAAAACATTACCCGAAATACTAACTGAGCTTCATGCACAGCCAGAGGCAACAATTATCTTAGATGCTGGTTTTGCAACTGAAGAAAATATTTCATGGCTTACTGAAAAAGGTTTCCATTATATTGTAGTGAGCCGTAGAGCATTGCCTGTTGTCGATGAAAACATTGATAAAGTGCTAGTAAAAGAATCAGTAAATAATACGGTTACAGCGCAATTAATTAAAGATACTGAAGCAAATGAAGTCTTACTGTACTGCCATTCTCAGGCTAAGGAAGAAAAAAGCTTAAATATGATTAGTAAGGCTGAGACTCGTTTCGAAGAGGAATTAATTAAGTTAGCTAATGGACTCACTAAAAAAACTGGAATGAAAGCAATTGAGAAAGTAACCTTGCGTTTAGGTCGAATAAAGGAGCGCCATAAACGTGTTTCAGGTCGATACACTATCACGCTTGATTCAGAGGGTGATAAGGTTACGCAAATCAGTTGGAGTAAAGTTAACTCTGAGAATCTGGGTGCATATTGTTTGCGTAGTAACAGAATGGATTTAGATGAAAAAACAATTTGGAGAATTTATACAACTCTAACTGACGTTGAATCGGCATTCAGATCATTAAAATCAGAGTTAGGCCTGCGTCCTATCTACCATCAAAAGCAAGAGCGAGTTGATGCCCATCTGTTTATTAGTATTCTTGCTTATCACTTACTACACACTATTCGCCATCAACTTAAATTGCAGAACATTGATAGTAGCTGGCAAACTATACGGCAGATTTTTAGCACTCAGGTTCGTATCACTACTACAATGCAGCTTGAAAATAATAAATTGCTTTCTATTAGAAGAACCTCTAAGGCAACTCCAGAGCAAGTTGTGATCTATAAATCGTTAGGCATGAATTCAGAACCTGGGGACACTGAAAAAACAATTTGTTAAGTTGTAGTGACCCTAAACGTTTTTTTAAAACGTAAGTCATTGATTTGGATAGGTTTAATTGTAGAACGGACAAAGTTGGGTTAATATAACCCGCCAATTTATTTGCCGTCATCAATAAAATCGGGCACAATACGCTCCTTTTAATACGAAGATTCTTTAAATAAAGCTAAGAGTTATTATGCGCAACCGGGCTTACCAAGCACTTAAAATTCTATTTCTTTGCTTCTCAATAGCCCTGCTATCTGCCTGTACAGCACATTACTCGGGCTATACCAGCGGATTTGGTAATCCATCACAGCCACTACCTCCACAACGATCAACTGAAAATCTATGGACCGTATTAGGTGATTCATTTGATCTACCTGATGAAACAACCTCTAACCCTTCCGTGCGCGAACAAATTGACTGGTTCGTGAAACACCCAGGCTACTTACGCGTTGTTGCTGAAAAAGCCAGGCCTTATTTATATTACATCTATCAACAGGTGAAAAAACGCGATCTACCCGCTGAAGTCACCTTAATGCCAATGGTTGAAAGCGCCTACAATCCTTTTGCTATCAATATGAGTAGTGGTGCCTCGGGGCTTTGGCAAATGATGACTGGCACAGCTTTAGGCTTCGGGCTACACGTTAACTGGTGGTATGATGGTCGTCGTGACATCGTTGCTTCAACCAATGCTGCGCTTGATTATATCGCCTGCCTCGGCAGCTTCTTTAATGGCAACTGGGTACTTGCTATTGCCGCTTATGATACTGGGGAAGGCAATGTACAGCACGCCATTGATTACAATGCTAAACGCGGCAAAAGCACAAGCTTTTGGGCACTGCCTCTCCCACAGGAAACTCAAAACTATGTACCGAAAGTACTTGCACTGGCAGCAATCATAAAAGACCCTTGGCGTTATCCAGCTATTCACTTACCTTTTGTTGCCAATGAACCCTATTTGGCACAAGTAAACGTGGGCTCTCAAATTGACCTATCCCATGCTGCTAAACTAGCAGGTATTAGCCTACAAGAGCTTTCTTCTCTCAATCCAGGCTATAATCGCTGGGCAACTTCTCCTAATGGACCGTTTAAGCTCTTATTACCTATTAAAGATGCTGCACGCTTTGAAAGGAACTTAAAGCACATCCCTAAAGCTGATCGAGTTACTTGGTATCGGCACAAAGTAAAAGCTGGTGATAGCCTGCTAGGTATCGCTAATGAATATCACACCAGCATCTCTGTTATCCGTGAAGTCAACGACTTACATGGCAACCTAATACGCGTTGGACAAGAGTTATTAATTCCTAACCGGCAAAGCAAAGTTACTGATTTCGTTATTAGCCAAGAGAAGCATTACTTTAAAGCGCTGCATAATATTCCAGAGCCCGATGTTGTTCACTATACTGTCCGCCATGGTGATTCACTTACAAGTATCGCCAAGCGCTTTTCTGTTAAACCGAGGGATATTATTTTTTGGAATGGACTTAAGTCAAAAACCATTGACGTTGGCACTCAACTAGTTATCTGGCCACCAAAACCTAAACCGCTTTACGTTTACTACACTAGCTGGCCATATCGCGTGAAAGCTGGTGACAATCTAATCAGCATTGCAAAGCAATACCATGTTTCAACGGATATGCTCAAACATCAAAATCACTTACGCAGCAACTTTTTACGTGTAGGACAAATTCTTCGCATACCTGTCCGCCACTTTACTACTCACCGTAATCGCGTAAGTACACGTAGTTACTCTGTTATCAGAAGACCTTTTCACCCCACACACGCCATGAAAACCGTTGATGGTTACTACACAGTACAGAGTGGTGATGACTTATACCATATAGCTAGACACTTCCACCTCACTGCTAAAGACTTACGAACCGTTAATCATTTACCTGACAACACTATTCAGGTAGGGGAAAAACTAAAAATAGCCAAGCCACCACTACACCCAATCCGCCATTACACTGTTAAAAAAGGCGATACGCTGTACGTTATCTCACGCCGCTTTAAAGTAACTAGTAAACAGATTATGGTTTGGAACAAAATCAAAAGCGCTAGAGACCTACATATCGGTCAGCGTTTGGTTATTCATTAGAGTTTTATATTCTTAAAGCAAAAGCAAGCTCTCATATCTCATAGTACGCGCTCTCCTTAGAATGGCGTTGTTGTATAAAACCTTTTTCACACTTTGGCTTGCTGATTTGTATGTTGCTTTTGCGTAAGTAAAGCGTAGCGAGCCATGAAGCAAAAGCAATGCGCAAATCAGAAAGAGAAGGGGCACGCTCCGAAGTTCACCGCTAAACTGCCTGCCCTATTTCACCACCCACAAACTTTCTGACTCACCTTGCAATTGGGCAACATACCGCGCTGCAACAAACAACCAATCACTTAGCCTATTTAAATAAGCCAATGTAACGGGCTCTGCTGCCTTATCACTCTCAAGTAAAGTTAACAGCTCTCGCTCCACACGTCGGCAGACACTACGCGCCATATGAAAGCGACTGCCTAGCTCACCCCCACCAGGCAAAATAAAAGACTGCAGCATAGGCAAGCTGTCATTCATTTCGTCAATAGACTGCTCTAAAGCTTTTATGTCTTGTTCAGTCACCACTGGCGTATTATCACGCCGGTGCTCAGGTAACACTGCCAGTTGAGCACCTAAATTAAATAGCTCATTCTGTAAACGCTGAACCCTTTGAAATAGATTTTGGAACTTTTGGTCTTGCTTTAATAGCTGAGCACACCAGCCTAACACTGAATTAAGTTCATCAACACTACCAATAGCATTAATCCGAGCTGCATTTTTCTTAATTTTGATACCACCGGCTACCGACGTTGTCCCTTTATCCCCAGTACGAGTATAAACCTTCGTAATTTTGACCATTTTCACCTCCCGAGTTTCACGTCATATTACGCGATCGATCACACCAAACAAGCAAGTTATTGTTTTTCATTTCGGGTTATGGGTTACTCACAGATTCTGTGGATAACTTTGTTAGTAAAGTTTGAGTTTAACCCGCAAAGCCGCATTTCACCGTCACTTCTCTAGTTTGCCTAAACTCTAGGCATAGAAAAATTTTATTTATATATCAATAAGTTACGTTGGTTTTAAATTTTAACTAAAAAAAATTTTAAAAGCGCTTGATCTTTTCATTTTTATTTTGCTACCTGTGTAAAACAACTTAAAAAATCAGTGATGACTTACAAATAAAGTGGTGTTTCATCTGTTTGTACAAGCTAACCGCTGTGATTCCTAGAGCTCACTCCAGTTTAGAGAGCAAAACTGGACACAAACGCAGGCTGCGGAAGTCCTTGGGGTAACTCAGCCGCGCATAAGTAACCTAATTCATGGAAAGATAGAACTGTTCACTATTGATATACTCGTTAACTTGTTAGATAGAGCGTTATTTGTATCCGTTCAATATCAGCATGATTTGAAAATAATTCAAAAAGTTCTTGACAGCTTTTTCGTGCAAATTTGGAAATTTTATATTGGAATCATCGTGTGTCATAAAAGCATGATGTGCGCTCTATAACAACGCTGTATGCTCGGATTATTTTTTCATCGATCAGGTTCATGGCTTAAAAATAATTTCAGCAGTACGGCCATCTGTGTGGGGAAAATTTACCTTTTCAAACCCGTGGTATACTCTTCCTATGAAAAAACAACCTGACAAATCAGTTTTAGCCGATCTCATTGAGAGATTTAATAATACTGTTACACCAACAGCACTAGAAACAGATTTTAGCAATGTATGTGAAAGTCAGGCTGAGAAAATCATAAAGCTAGAAGACAAGGTGCAATCGTTAAATAACGCATTAAATAAATATAAAGGTGAGCAAGGAAAGCCTAATGTTAGAAAGCAAACGCGCGCTAACAAGGACAAGGATCATTCCTCCGAGAAGGATAGAAAAGGAAATAAAACCAATAAAACTAGAAAGCCAAAATCTAGTAAAAAAAATCTCGAAGTCTCTAATACAGTGACACTAACAATTAATCCAGATTCGTTGCCCAGCGATGCTGTGCCAAATGGCTCTAAGAAAACACTTATCCAGGATATAAAAATTGCTGCTAATAACACTCTTTTTTTGCGCCAACAATATTACTCCCCTTCTGAAAACAAACACTATACAGCACCTCTGCCAACTGGTTATGAGGGCCAGTTCGGCCCTACTATTAAAAGCTGGACAAGCTTCCTAAATACTCAAGGTGGTATGACGCTAGAAAGCCTTGAGACATTTTATAAAACCGCCAACATAGATATTAGTAAATCAACCATCCATAGCTTCACAATTAAAACACCTACGATACTTGAGCCCGAGAAGGTAGAAGTTGTGAAGGCAGGTTTACAATCCACGAACTACCAGCACTTAGATGACACTAACGCTAGAGAGGATGGGAAAAACCGTTATGTTAATGTATTGGGTAATGAGTATTATTCAGCTTACTTTACGCTGACCAGTAAAAGTCGATTAAGCGTCATTGAAATGTTAAGCCAAGACCACTTTGGGTTCACATTAAATGAGGCCGCTTTTAATTTACTGGCTATTATGAACTTACCCCACAAGGTAATCGAAAGCTTAAAGGTATTTCACTCATCGACTATCTTAAACAGTAAGGAGCTGGAAGTTATTCTTGATAAGGTATTAGGTGATAAAAAATTTCCAAAATATAGAAAGCTGATTACTGATGCGGCAGCTATCTCAACATATAGAAAGAGTCCTTATGCGATAGAAACACTCATTACCGATGATGCGCCACAGTTTAAGCTCATTACTGAATCACTCGCCTTGTGCTGGGTTCATGAGGGTAGGCATTATAAAAAGCTGACGCCAATTTTTAAGAAGCACCAAGACTCTGTTGACAGCTTCTTGGATAGGTTTTGGGATTATTATCATAAGCTCATTGAATATAAAAAGAACCCAGGGCAAGATGAGATAGATAAGCTATCCAATGAGTTTACTGAGTTATTCTCAACAATCACTGGCTACGAGAAACTAGATAAACAAATTGAGCTCACCTTAAAAAAGAAAAGGCAGCTATTGTTAGTGCTGGAAAAGCCAGAGCTTCCTCTACATAACAATCCAGCAGAGTTGATGGCTCGGAAGCAGGCTAGAATGCGCGATGTACACCTTCATACTATGAGTGAAGAAGGAACGAAAGCTAAGGATACAATGGTTACAATTACTGAGACATGTAAAAAGCTAGCAGTTAATGTCTTCGATTATATATATGACAGAATTACAAAAAACTATTCTATGCCTTCGCTAGCGGAATTAATTACCATCCGCTCATCACAGGCGCAGTAAACTAAAGAGAGCGCAGCATGAGCATCATGCTGAAATAAGACGGATACCGTTATTTTGTCTGTAAAAACCAACTTCAGTACTTAGAAAAACCTTTAAAATTCTAAATGGCACTCTATTGTACCTGTCTCATCGCATAATATCTTAAATTAATTATGCTAATCAATCTAAAAAATTATTTATACCTCAAATTTTTCTCCTCTCAAAATAAATTATTAACTTTTAGGTAATAGCAATTATATCTCGTTAATAAGAACAAGAATGATCTATCCTAAAACCCTATGAAGCCTTATTATTCACTTCAACTTAAGTATCTAGGTGATCCGCTCCACTGGTCATCAATTTCCACTAAAACAGCTGATACGAGCCTTAGGCACGATTCAGTATTAGGGAAAATTCCAACTGTATGCGTCCTTCTTTTTACCTCTCTGTTTACGCGCTCAGCTATGTTACTGGTTCTTAATCTTTTTTGATGCGGCCTGTCAAAGTTCATCACTACTAAGCCCTCCGGTATATTCACTTCCAACCAAGAAGAAAGCTCTGGTGCTGTTTGCTGATATTTATCTACCGCCATAGCCAATAGTCTTTCCGACTCATGAATGTTTGAGGCATTAAATATAGCTGTAATCTCCTCAGCTACTGGTTCCTTCATTGAGCGCTTTGGTATGTGAGCCTGAGCATTTTGCTGCAAATGAAATTGGCAGCGTTGCCAAGGAACACTGGGGAACACAGCTCTTCTAGCGGCTTTTAGGCCAGTATGAGCGTCGCTAGTAATCAACTCAATACCATGTATACCTCGCTCAACCAACTGCTGAAGAAAATCACGCCAATGTACCTCAGCCTCTGATAACGCAACAGAAACACCTAGCACTGTTCTCTTGCCGGTTGATTCATCAAAGCCATAGGCTATCAATACCGCACAGTCTTGTACTGTGCCGCTAGTGCGCACCTTCTCATAACGTGCATCTAGCCAAAGATATTTTATCTTTCCTAACGGCTTATTTCGCCATTTCTTTAAATCTTCATCCAACAATTTAGCGCAACGGCTTACCTCTGTGCTTGAAATATCTGTTCCACAGAGTTGCTTTAGCACCTTTTCAACTTTGCGCGTGGAAACCCCATGCACATACATTTCAGCGACAGCCAGCTTAAGTGCTCTATCAGAGCGTACACCTCGCTCTAAGACTGATGGATAGAAGGCTTCATTGGAGTCTCTAACCTGCGGTATCTGTAGCTCAAGCTGACCTTGACCTGTGTTAATTAACCTTGGTTTAAAGCCGTTCGCATATCCGTTTCTATCGCCAGTTCGCTCATAAGGACTGGCATTTAAATGGCGCTCCCTTTCTATTAACATAGCCTCATTCATCAACCTGGAGACAAGCTTAGGTAAAGCTTCAAACCCCTCCATCGCTAAAACATGTATGGCTTCTTCGATTAAGTTCTCATTTTTATAGCAGCTCATTGTCATTCCTCTTTTTTGGTTAAGTTTACCTTAAAAGGAATTTCTAATCTGACTGAGTCGCCTGCTTATTTTCAGCAAGTCAATGGAATTTACAGAAAGGATGGCGCACTAGCACTTGTTATGATAATGCTTGTTGAATTAGCCACTGTAATCATGCAAACACTAGATTCACTATTTACCACTTTCGATCCGACTCAAGACTTATTGATTACCCCGAATAATCGGCTTGCCACTTATTTACAGCAAGCACATGCTAAAAACCATGGGGAACTTACCTGGCGAACAACTCCTATTCTCCCTCTTCAAGTCTGGTTGGAGCAGCTATGGCAAAGTTTGCTTGCTCGTGGGCTAACCCAGCAGCAAACCTTACTCACCACAACTCAAAGCAAATTAATATGGCAAGCTATTATTAATGAAAATAGCCAAGAGTACTTACTAAACCCTTACGCTACTGCTGAGCAAGCCATGCGCGCCTGGCAAAGCTTACAACAGTGGGACCTTTCTCTTGATGACCCAGGTTTAGTTGAAAATGAAACTCAGCAGCAATTTATTAGCTGGGCAAGAAAGTATCAGCAGCATTGTGAACATGAGTATTTCCTAGACCCTTATTGCCTAACTCGCTACCTAACCCAGCAAAGTGAGTACTTACCCCTTCCCAACCGTCTGTTACTAGTGAACTTTATTGAACAACAACCTAATATGGCGAAGCTATTAGTCAAGCTTGAACAGCAAGGCTGCCCTCAGCAAAGCTTTTCCCTACAACAACTTACTGAAGAACAAAAAGCTCATGCTTGCCAGGACGTAACAACAGAAATTAAACAAATGGCCTGCTGGGCTAAAGCTACTTGGCAAAACAATCCGAAAGCAGAAATTGCTTGTATTGTGCCTGAGCTTTCTACCTTGTATAAACAATTGCAGGCTACTTTTCAGAAACTTTTGCTATTAACTTAGACGAAGAAAGCCCAATTAACTTTTCAGGTGGTATATCACTTGATGAAACACCACTTATTTTCGCAGCCTTTATTGCCTTACAAAGTAAAGCCTATCAACTCCCTGTTGAACTAATTAATCAGTTATTACAATCACCTTTTTTAGTAAGCAGTGAAAACGAACTTCATTTAAATGCTTTGTTTGCAAAAGCCATTAAACAGACTCGTAGGTCTCGTTTTAGCTTATCGGAACTTATCCGCCTTGCTGAGAACTTTAAGGAAGATTTACCATTAATTAAACGCTGGAAAAACTTACATGGGCATCAACTCCCTAAAACAGCCACAACTAATCAATGGGCAGAACAGTTTAGCCAAGTTTTGCAGAACTTAGCTTGGCCTGGTTATCGCGCACTAACCAGTGTTGAATATCAAGCAAGCCAGCGCTGGCTTAGCTTACTTGATGAGTTTGCCACGCTTAACCGGGTCACAACACAGCTTAACTTTAAAGCTGCTTTACAACTACTTAAACAGCTCGCTTATAAACAGCTCTTCCAGCCTGAGTCAGGGGCAACGCGTATTCATGTATTAGGGCTATTAGAAGCTGTTGGCATGCCGTTTGACTTTGCCTGGGTAATGGGAATGGACAACGCTCACTGGCCCTCACAAGCGACGCCCTCACCTTTTATTAGCTTAAGTTTGCAACAAACTTTAGCTATGCCACACTGCTCTGCACAGCGTGAGCTACATTTTTGCCAAACCATCACCAAACAATTACTAGCAACTAATCGCGTGATTCACTTTAGTTATGCACAACAACATGAAGGAGAACACTATACCTTAAGCCCTCTCTTAAACCATTTAACGATAATCCCACTCAATAGGTTCAATGAAGAAATAGTTACACCATTAATTAAGGAGCAAATTGACGATCATCAAGGGCCGGCTATTCTTCCTGGTGAAAAAGTTCGTGGCGGAACTGGTATTATCAAGCAGCAAGCCGCTTGCCCCTTTCGAGCCTTTGCCAATTACCGCCTTAAAGCACAGGTAGCCGAAGAACCAGAAGTTGGCATCGACGCTCGCAGCAAAGGAATTTTACTGCATAAAACGCTCGAACTATTTTGGTCCCAGGTTAAATCACAACAGCAACTAGCACAACTACAAGAAGAACAACTAGAAACCCTCCTACAAACTTGCATTAAGCAGGCCTGCAACACTTGCCAAACAAATAGTAATAACCAAGCTTTACTCGAGCTAGAAAAGCAACGTCTATTGAAGCTAGTATTGCGTTGGCTTAAATTAGAACTACAACGAGAATCTTTTAAAGTAATTGCCAATGAACAATGGCAACACGTTTCACTAGGCAAGCTAAATTTACACGTGCAAATCGACCGAATAGATCAACTCAATAATGGCTTACATATACTCGTCGACTACAAAACCGGTTTAGCGAACCCTAACGACTGGTTTGGCTATCGGCCTAACGAGCCACAACTACCTCTCTATACCTGCACACACAAATATCCCGTTGGCGGCATGGCTTTTGCACAGTTACGAACGAGTGAGTTACGCTTTAAGGGTGTAACTGTTGAAGGTGTAACACTACCTGGCTGCACATCGCTTAACAAAGTAAAAACTGCAGCAAGTAGTGACTGGTCAGAGCAGATTAAACAGTGGCAACAGGAATTAAACCGCCTCGCGAATGACTTTATGGCAGGCAATGCCAACGTTGATCCGAAAAACCAACACCAAACTTGCCAGCACTGTCAGTTAAAGGCATTGTGTCGAGTAGGTGAAAATTTAAGTAGTTAGCCCGGAAAACTATTTAAGTAGTTGATAGATAAAATAAATCAAGTGTTTCTTCGGAAAAAAATTTCCCAGGAAAGGGCTAACTACAACAAAAAATCTGGGATTTTTTGTTGAGTTGAATCTGAAAAAAGTCAGATTTGTTCGTTAGCAAGGCGGGCCGAGAACCGTAGCGGCAAAGCTTGGATCCCCGCCTTCGCGGGGATGACAACTTCGTTGTCACTTGAGCAACGGAAGCGCAGGCCCAACACCGCTAACGGGCAAATATGGTGTTTTTCAGGTTTAACTAAGTAGCTGATTAGCTTTTAAGGTCTGACTGCATCGTTTTAAAACCCATCACCTTTAAATCCCCCGCCTCGCTTACGCTCGGCCGCCCCCTTTGAGTCAAAGGGGGCTGTTTTTATAGAGCTTCACAGCAACTATCAAGCTCATAATAACTATCAAGCCCATAGTAACTATCGAGTTTTTGTAGTACGTCCCCTCCTTAGAATAAGGAAGGAGGGATAGGGTGGATTTTAAAAATAAGCAACTTCCTTTGTAAACAGGCCCTAGCATGTAGCCCGGCTTAAGCGATAGCGATAAGCCGGGGACAAAACTGACACAGACCCTGGATTATCAAACACTTCGCATTTTCAATCCGGGCTACCACTTTTTATCTGGAAAAACAGGAGTCTAATAAGCCTTAGCAAATAAAGTCTTGTGTGTCACTTTCTTGCCGGTAAAAATACAAACCCCTTCACCAACCTCTTGTGCCAAAGGAATACAGCGCGCTGAAACTTTTAACGGTTTTAGGTGAACTTCAATTGCTGGATCATCAATTGCATAACAACTTGCAAAACCACCCTCTTCTTTAAAGAACTCGTTAAACTCCTCAAGAGAAGTAATTTCTCGAGTATTGGCTTGCTGAAAAGCTTGCGCTCGTTCATATAGTGCTTGCTGAATAGTCTCTAGTTGCTCAGCAATTGTTGAGACAAATTCTGCTCGCTTAACGCTTTGCTTTTCTTTAGGCGATAAATGCCGACAAGCCATAAAGACAGAATCGTTATCAATATCACGCGGACCCACTTCTAAACGAATTGGCACGCCCTTCTTCACCCATTGCCAGCTCTTTTCACCACCACGCAAATCTCTATCATCAATATAAACACGCACTGACTGCCTAGCATAATCGACTGCCTGCAAATCACTCTGCAAAGCTTGGCAATAAGTCAGCACACGATCACGATCTGCCCCATTGCGATAAATAGGTAAAATAACAATTTGTTGCGGTGCGATCTTAGGAGGCAATACTAACCCATCATCATCGCTATGCGTCATAATCACACCACCGATCAAGCGAGTCGAAACGCCCCAAGAGGTTGTCCACACTAATTCTCGCTCACCATCTTGAGCAAGAAAGTCAATATTCGCTGCTTTTGAAAAATTCTGGCCTAAGAAATGTGAAGTCCCGGCCTGCAAGGCTTTTTTATCCTGCATCAATGCCTCAATGCAATAAGTGTTAATTGCACCAGGGAAGCGCTCAGCAATAGTCTTCTCACCCTTAATAACTGGCATTGCCAGAACCTCTTCAGCAAAGTCTGCATATACCTCTAACATTTGCATGGTTTCAGCCACAGCTTCTTTCTCGGTTGCATGGGCCGTATGGCCTTCTTGCCAAAGAAACTCTGAGGTACGCAAGAATAATCGCGTACGCATTTCCCAGCGCATCACATTAGCCCACTGGTTGATTAGCAGCGGCAAATCACGATAAGATTGAACCCACTTAGCAAATGCCTCACCAATCACTGTTTCACTCGTAGGCCGGATCACATAGGGCTCTTCTAGCTTACCTGCTGGCAGTAGCTTACCTTCACCGTCTGCTTCTAAGCGATGATGAGTCACCACCGCACACTCTTTAGCAAAACCATCAACG
>CBDALO010000106.1:0-20721 GCA_965196985.1 Gammaproteobacteria bacterium
AGACTTGCAGTGTACATAAATATAACTTTGGTTGCAATTTCAGATAAATCCGACCTTTCAAGGTAATTGATTATCAAAAAATTTAATCCTAAAACTATTCTAGCTCAGAATCTGAAGGCACTGCGCACCTCTGCTGGATTATCTCAAGAAGAACTTGCTGACCGAGCTGGTTTACATCGTACCTATATTAGTTCAATTGAGAGAGGACAGCGTAATGTTACGCTAGACAACATCTTTGGGTTAGCCGAGACTCTTGGGATTCCCCCCTCTGAGCTTGTCATCTTGCGAAATGAGGATAAGAAGTAATGGGGTTTAAAGCTGATACTAGCTTTCTTCGTTTTTTAACCATGGGGGCACTTGGAGTTAAACAAACTGTTCATCAATTGAAAAAACTTGGTTTTAAGCCAATTGAGCTTGAACGATATTGTACCTCTAATAAAATTTGGAGTACTAAAGTTAAACGTCTACGTTTACCTGACCTGCTATGCGTAAAAACAGGACTTCGTTTAGAAGTTCGCGCTAAATCGGATCTAAAAATCAAAATGAGCGATACTCCTAATAACCCATCTCGTGCATGGGATGCTGGATTGCAAGATAATGATATAGTGGCATTTATTGCTTGCCTCGATAATGGTAATAGCTTTACTCCTGCAGATGAAGCTATGTTTTTTAGAATTTGTGATCTTCGTAATACAGCGAAGTACTCAAAGCTAGGGGCACCAAAATCTGCCTCTGAAGGTGCTGAGCGTGATAGAACATGGCCTGCAACTATTCCTAAACGAGATGGCAGAGTTATAGAAGTTAGCGATCAAAAGATTGTTACTGAAATGTTTGCGACTTCATTACAAAATAAACGTAGACAAACATATACACTAAAAGGAAAAACCCCTTACGTAAATGTTGGCGACACCTTCAAAGCAGATGTCAGATTTATAAGCGGTATACCACACTCCATGGCAGATTTATCGTTATATCTCTGTAATGTTTATGACCCTTTTATTGGGATGTTTTCTCAAAATCCTGTAGAAAGATATGCCGCAGCTAAATCTTTACCTCATCGAGATGATAATAAAAAATGTGCTATAGAAGCTTTGGAAAATTTAATATCTATTGAGAGCGATGCACGCATAAAACTGGAAGCAGCAGGATCTGCTAGTGCACTTGGCTCTAGTATACTGAGAACTACCCAAAATTGTTATCTCCCTACCTGAACTGAATTCGATAATTCTTTTTGTTCTTCTTGAGAAACACTATTTTCTTTAAAAAATTGCTCTACTAAGTGATACGTTAGAAGTTTTCTAATACCCTTCGCAATAAAGTGTCGTGTCACCTTGCCCTTACCATCTCCTAATTTAGCTAGCATAATTGCGTAATCGTCATAAGCTTTTTCCTTACCTATCTCATACAAATATGAGGCCACATAAAAACATACAGCCAGTAGATTTTGTATCCCTTTAAAATTTTTTATCTGCATATTTTCCCAGCCTAGTCCTTCCTTGAGAAATTTAAAAACATATTCAATTTTCGCACGAGATAGATAGGCTATGTATACCTCATACGCCTCATCAAAAGTCGTTACTTTTTTATTAGTTAATAGCAGCATGTCATTCTTAAAAATTCTCCTACCATCTCTGCCTGTAATTTGGATTTTAATTGCATTGAAGTTCTCAAACTCTCCAAAATAAATAGTTATTTTTCCGTCTTGTACGCAATTCTTTCCAACTGTTAACTTTTGGAATTGCTTTTCGCCTTGAGCATCAAAATCAGCGTTAATCAGCTTAAGCTTTTTACCATCATCACCTCTACCTTCTATTGTTCTTGTTATTTTTGAGCGAATAATAAAGTCTTGATCTAGGTTTGTATCAATTAGTGAGAGATAGTCATTATCATCAAACTCTCTATCTAGAATATGGGTAATGGTTGCATCTTCATTCTTTGATTTTAGGCAGATTCCTATTTTTTCTATTTCACGAATAGACAGCAGCTTTTTATTAAAGTAATCACCAGATTCATAAAGACTCTTGGCCTCTTTATCTCCCTCAAATGGCTTTCCAGCCTCTATTTTCTTAATATGCTCAGCTTTTAAAAACTTAGGGTCTTTATTGCTGTAGCTTACATGCGATAGTAGATGCACAGCCTTATCACCAGGTACTAATGCAACTGCGTTATGCGTGCTGTAACCATTGATAATATCCCCGTCCAGACTCCTTACTTTACCTAGATTTTCAGTTTGCTTGCTATGTGGCTTTCTAATATCAGAAGGATCATGAAGAACATCAATTTTACTGGCGTGTGAAAGTTTTTCACAGCTCTGTTCTAGCAATACATCATTTGTTTTTATTGGATCTAAATCGGTGCTTTTATTTTCACCGGTAAGTGTACGAATCATCTTTTTATACTCATTGTTATCTTTTGATGAACTGAACAACTTACAACTACCTTCAGTTAATAGCTTTCCTACAATCGTCGATAGGATAGAGCGTTATTTTGTCTGTAAAAACCAACTTCAGTACTTAGAAAAACCTTTAAAATTCTAAATGGCACTCTATTGTACCTGTCTCATCGCATAATATCTTAAATTAATTATGCTAATCAATCTAAAAAATTATTTATACCTCAAATTTTTCTCCTCTCAAAATAAATTATTAACTTTTAGGTAATAGCAATTATATCTCGTTAATAAGAACAAGAATGATCTATCCTAAAACCCTATGAAGCCTTATTATTCACTTCAACTTAAGTATCTAGGTGATCCGCTCCACTGGTCATCAATTTCCACTAAAACAGCTGATACGAGCCTTAGGCACGATTCAGTATTAGGGAAAATTCCAACTGTATGCGTCCTTCTTTTTACCTCTCTGTTTACGCGCTCAGCTATGTTACTGGTTCTTAATCTTTTTTGATGCGGCCTGTCAAAGTTCATCACTACTAAGCCCTCCGGTATATTCACTTCCAACCAAGAAGAAAGCTCTGGTGCTGTTTGCTGATATTTATCTACCGCCATAGCCAATAGTCTTTCCGACTCATGAATGTTTGAGGCATTAAATATAGCTGTAATCTCCTCAGCTACTGGTTCCTTCATTGAGCGCTTTGGTATGTGAGCCTGAGCATTTTGCTGCAAATGAAATTGGCAGCGTTGCCAAGGAACACTGGGGAACACAGCTCTTCTAGCGGCTTTTAGGCCAGTATGAGCGTCGCTAGTAATCAACTCAATACCATGTATACCTCGCTCAACCAACTGCTGAAGAAAATCACGCCAATGTACCTCAGCCTCTGATAACGCAACAGAAACACCTAGCACTGTTCTCTTGCCGGTTGATTCATCAAAGCCATAGGCTATCAATACCGCACAGTCTTGTACTGTGCCGCTAGTGCGCACCTTCTCATAACGTGCATCTAGCCAAAGATATTTTATCTTTCCTAACGGCTTATTTCGCCATTTCTTTAAATCTTCATCCAACAATTTAGCGCAACGGCTTACCTCTGTGCTTGAAATATCTGTTCCACAGAGTTGCTTTAGCACCTTTTCAACTTTGCGCGTGGAAACCCCATGCACATACATTTCAGCGACAGCCAGCTTAAGTGCTCTATCAGAGCGTACACCTCGCTCTAAGACTGATGGATAGAAGGCTTCATTGGAGTCTCTAACCTGCGGTATCTGTAGCTCAAGCTGACCTTGACCTGTGTTAATTAACCTTGGTTTAAAGCCGTTCGCATATCCGTTTCTATCGCCAGTTCGCTCATAAGGACTGGCATTTAAATGGCGCTCCCTTTCTATTAACATAGCCTCATTCATCAACCTGGAGACAAGCTTAGGTAAAGCTTCAAACCCCTCCATCGCTAAAACATGTATGGCTTCTTCGATTAAGTTCTCATTTTTATAGCAGCTCATTGTCATTCCTCTTTTTTGGTTAAGTTTACCTTAAAAGGAATTTCTAATCTGACTGAGTCGCCTGCTTATTTTCAGCAAGTCAATGGAATTTACAGAAAGGATGGCGCACTAGCGTCGATAGATTTTTTTAAAACAACTTTCCCAGTTAATTTTGAAAAAAGAGGGGCAGCGTAATCGGCGAAGTTTAACATTTATACTCATCTCGTTAGTCTTGTTAAAAAGACAAAGCATAGTCATTTTTACACAATATTTCAGCATTATTTTGCTGATTTAAATTTTGGGTAGTTTTCAGTAGTATAGGGCAAGATATGATTTCCCAATATTTTTGGAGTAATAATGTAAGTCAAGAGTTAGGTATGGAGGCTATTTTAATATTGACGGAACTCGGATATAGTAATTTTACCCATGATCTTTTAACTTCTATTGCTAGTCACGCGAGTTTTACTGGATAGAGCGTTATTTTGTCTGTAAAAACCAACTTCAGTACTTAGAAAAACCTTTAAAATTCTAAATGGCACTCTATTGTACCTGTCTCATCGCATAATATCTTAAATTAATTATGCTAATCAATCTAAAAAATTATTTATACCTCAAATTTTTCTCCTCTCAAAATAAATTATTAACTTTTAGGTAATAGCAATTATATCTCGTTAATAAGAACAAGAATGATCTATCCTAAAACCCTATGAAGCCTTATTATTCACTTCAACTTAAGTATCTAGGTGATCCGCTCCACTGGTCATCAATTTCCACTAAAACAGCTGATACGAGCCTTAGGCACGATTCAGTATTAGGGAAAATTCCAACTGTATGCGTCCTTCTTTTTACCTCTCTGTTTACGCGCTCAGCTATGTTACTGGTTCTTAATCTTTTTTGATGCGGCCTGTCAAAGTTCATCACTACTAAGCCCTCCGGTATATTCACTTCCAACCAAGAAGAAAGCTCTGGTGCTGTTTGCTGATATTTATCTACCGCCATAGCCAATAATCTTTCCGACTCATGAATGTTTGAGGCATTAAATATAGCTGTAATCTCCTCAGCTACTGGTTCCTTCATTGAGCGCTTTGGTATGTGAGCCTGAGCATTTTGCTGCAAATGAAATTGGCAGCGTTGCCAAGGAACACTGGGGAACACAGCTCTTCTAGCGGCTTTTAGGCCAGTATGAGCGTCGCTAGTAATCAACTCAATACCATGTATACCTCGCTCAACCAACTGCTGAAGAAAATCACGCCAATGTACCTCAGCCTCTGATAACGCAACAGAAACACCTAGCACTGTTCTCTTGCCGGTTGATTCATCAAAGCCATAGGCTATCAATACCGCACAGTCTTGTACTGTGCCGCTAGTGCGCACCTTCTCATAACGTGCATCTAGCCAAAGATATTTTATCTTTCCTAACGGCTTATTTCGCCATTTCTTTAAATCTTCATCCAACAATTTAGCGCAACGGCTTACCTCTGTGCTTGAAATATCTGTTCCACAGAGTTGCTTTAGCACCTTTTCAACTTTGCGCGTGGAAACCCCATGCACATACATTTCAGCGACAGCCAGCTTAAGTGCTCTATCAGAGCGTACACCTCGCTCTAAGACTGATGGATAGAAGGCTTCATTGGAGTCTCTAACCTGCGGTATCTGTAGCTCAAGCTGACCTTGACCTGTGTTAATTAACCTTGGTTTAAAGCCGTTCGCATATCCGTTTCTATCGCCAGTTCGCTCATAAGGACTGGCATTTAAATGGCGCTCCCTTTCCATTAACATAGCCTCATTCATCAACCTGGAGACAAGCTTAGGTAAAGCTTCAAACCCCTCCATCGCTAAAACATGTATGGCTTCTTCGATTAAGTTCTCATTTTTATAGCAGCTCATTGTCATTCCTCTTTTTTGGTTAAGTTTACCTTAAAAGGAATTTCTAATCTGACTGAGTCGCCTGCTTATTTTCAGCAAGTCAATGGAATTTACAGAAAGGATGGCGCACTAGCTTTTACTGAAAATGAAATCAGACAAGCAGCAGTATGGGGTTTAGGCAAAGCTGGTTTAAAATCATATTCTGATTTACTTACTTATATTGCAGATGCTGAAGAAAATGTAGCCCTTCATGCCATTACTGGTTTCGATGAGCATACCCCAAATAAAGTTATTGATAACCTAGTTACTATGCTAGTAGATGGTAATGATCGTATCAGCCCTGCCGCTAGCGAAGTTTTACGTATTATCTCTACAAAAGAAGTATTAAATTCTTTATTGCAAGCCTATGATCAGAACACTTCTATGCGTGGCTGGATATTGGCAACACTTGGCCGCATGTCACCTGAATTAATCAGAAAAGAATGTCGTTCTCACCAAGCCTTTTCAATGATAGAACCAATGCTTTTATGCTCACATGGCTCCAATTGGCTTGCCTCGGAACAAATGGATGCTGATATATCCTTCTTACTAAAACAGAACATGTAAAATATAATGTTTCCTATGAATAGCTTTGGTAAAAAAGCAGATTTTACCTATATTTTATTGCCCAGACCCTACTAGCCTGCTCTGCCAGCCAGGTTTGATAGTTATTTAGACTATCACTGTTCCAATTTAGCAATTATTCCTAATACCCTAATAGGCGGAAACCGTTCAACATTCTGGTGTAACTTGATCAGCTCCAATATCAATTGGGCGCATTACTTGAAAAAACCCTTTACGCTATTATTTATATCTTCATCGCTACTTTAACCTGATGAAGAACTTGAGCGCATGGTTTTTTAATTTTTTCAGGTGTAGCTTTGTTATTAACAACATACTCTAAAGCAAGCATGCTTTCGCCAAGAAATTCTGATGACATACCGCCATAAAATTCAGCTGCATGAGTAAGTTTATTAAACAACTGCTGATCCGTAACATTAGCTGCCATATCCAAGAGAAATGTTTGAAGTTCTTTTTCATTAGATATTATAATGCTACTCATTGCCTCACCCACCTATAAGCTGCTAAACCAAATAGTATTTACATCTCCTGGGCTTGTGACTACCTCAATAGCTCCGCCATTATTTTGCCCAAGCCCTGGCGCGGCTCTAGTAATAAAATTTCCTCGAACGTACCCTTTCATAACCCAGTCCATACCACTGTTTGAAGGTAAGCCAAATTCAGAGGCATAATTTGCTTCTTCTAATGGATTTATTGGTGACCAAAACTGTGCATCATTTGTATTTTGAACACCAAACCTACCAACCCTGTAGATTGGTGCTCCATTTTGCACAGAGTTTTTAATATTTATAGCCCTCTCCGAAATCTCTTGCTTAGCAGTACCGTAAGGAGTTGCAATCTCACTTATTTCATGACCAACCTCAGTCATTAGACTTTCACCTTCAGCAGCCACTTTAGCACCAACCTCACCCACCGCATCCGCCACTTCACCTAACGCCTTACCTCCGACTTCAATCGCTTCAACAGCCCCCTGCTCAGCAGGCAAGGCTTCCAACATCCCCATCACGCCACCAAAGAATCCTTCAGGAAATTGACCAGTCGGATCCTTGAATCGATACGGGTTGTCATTGGCATACGCATAGCGATTAAAACTCAACGGATTCTTGGCTTTAAAACCCACGGGATCCGGTTGAATAAAGCGACCAATTAACGGGTTATAATAACGCGCGCCAAAGTAGGACAACCCTGTTTGCCGGTTATGCAATTGACCGGTATACCCGACATGGCGTGTTGCTTGTTGAGCCACGGCTTGTTCCGTGCCATAAGGTAAATACGTTTGTTGCCATTGCACACTCCCCGTGCTGTCTGTCGCCACTATCGGCGAACCCAAAAGATCATTCAGGTAGTACAAGGCGTCACTGACTGTGCCTGCTTGCCCCGCTGGGTGCGTCACTTTCGCAATCGGATGCCCTGCTAACGCAATAAAGTCAGTCGCCACCAGGTGGCCGGCAACGTTTTGCAACGTATACGGCATTTGGTTGGCTTGATGCAGCTCTAAAACTGTTGTTGGCCCTTTAGCCGTTGCTTCGGTCACAGCCAGTCGGTGATGATTGCCATCATAACGGTAAGTCAATACCTCAGGCTGGCCGAGGCGGTTGTGTCCCGTAATACTTGTTAATGCTTGTGCGGCGTTATACGTGAAACGCTGCGTCCCATCACTGGTCAGATTGCCAAACCCATCATACGACAAAGTGGCAGGGTCTGAGCCACCCATTGCGCTTAATTGATTGGTCGTGGGGTCATAGGTATACGTGATCACATGACTGCCCATCGTTTTTTGGGTGATGTTACCCGTAACATCATACGCAATCTGACCACTCCCCCAAGGGCCTGACGCATCGGTTAACCAATTCACTGCGTTGTAGTGCAAGGTTTGATTATTCGTGCTGTTGAGCTGATCCGTGAGCTGACTTAAATTGCCAACCCAATCATAACGGTACTGGCGGTTGACTAAAGCTGCGGCTCCTGCTTTTTGACTCACCCTGCTGGCAATGAATTGTCGTGGGGTTAGGGTATCGGTTGTTTTAACGCCGTTCGCGTCTGTCCACGACTGCACTTGCCCATTCGGAAAATACGTGACCGAGGAGACAAACGGTAGAAGCTGGGTGGGTTCACCAAACGCATTGGGTGCAAAATGCAACACGGTGTGATCAGGATAGGTCATGCTCAACAAGTGATCCAACGCATCATAGGTATACTGCAAGGCTAACTGATGCCCTAATGCCGTTAAGGTGGCACTGAGTAAGTGACCGTTCGCATCGTAGGCATATTGCCAAGTGGCTTGTTGGTTGGTCGTTTGGATGAGCTCCCCTTTTTGATCATACGTTCTCGTGATCGGTGACGTACTGGTACCAGGATACGTGATGGTCGTCAGTCGTTGATCCGCATCATACTGATACTGCGTCACACCCGATTGACCCACTTGTTCAGAACGCTTATTCCCCAGTAAATCCCGCCCATAGGTGGTAATACCCGTTTCAGGATTGATCACTTGGGTTAAATACCCCTGCTGATTATAGTGATACTGTCGCTGCCATTGGCCTTGCTGGACTTGCGTAATCTGCCCCAACGTGTTGCGCGTTATAGTGGTGATCGTCCCATTGGGTTGTTCAATGCCCATCAGTTGCTTTTGGTTAGGATTCCCAAAAGCGCGGTACTGCTTGGTGGTTACATGACCCAAAGGATCGGTTAGTTGCACCCGATTTTTGGGGAGATACGTCAACTGGGTCACATAGGGATTCGTGAGGGTGTTGCGGTCAGTGAATGGCGCGGCTTGTTCAATCCGTGTGATGCGATTTAAGGGATCATAACGGGTTACCACACCCGTGGTTTGATTGGGATAGGATTTAAATACGCACCGCTTCTCTGCGTCATAGCGTCGAATCACTCGGCGATGGATTTTTTGGGTCGTGTCCTCGGTGTCTACGCTGATAGGATTCCCCCAGCCGTCAAATGCGGTTACTTGTTGGCTGGGGCCTCGAATCACGGTTTGAGTGCTGCCGGTGGGACGATCTTGCCAGAGGAGCTTGGTTGGCGCATGCAACGGCGGAGTGATTAGGCTCAATCGATACAGCGGATCATACTGATAGGTTGTGGTATTCCCCAAAGGATCAGTTGCACTTGTTACCGTCCCATTGTTTTGCACAACAAACCGTTTCACTGCCCCTAAAGGATCGGTCACCGTTTGAGGTAAACCGGCTTGATAATCGGCAAAGGTGGTTTTCTGGCCCAGTGCATTGGTTTTTGAGGTGACATTTCCGTGAGCATCGTACGTGTACGTGGTTTTCACGCCGTCCACGGTATGAGTCAGTAAATTCCCCAACGAATCAAACGTACTGCGGAGGGTTTTGACCGGTTGTTTTTGTGCGTTATACAGCGTGGTGTCTTGGAGCTTCACCATCCAATGTGAAGGATTAATAAAATACGTCAGGTCTTTACTGAAGGATCCTTGATCAGACGTTTCTACAACATGTTGCGCGAGTCCTTGGGCATTAAAATTGGTATACAGGGTGAGATAGGTTGTTCCCACCCCTTGACTGTAACGTGTGATCTTTTTTTGTGTCAGCTCAGCCATGAAGGTACCCGTGTTCGGGTCATAAGGGCCACTCCAAGCCGATTGTGAGATAGGATGAACATACACCGGAGCCGTCGAGATATTTTTAAACCCCCAAGTCAATTGAGTGTTTTCTAAAGGGATCCCATTCAGGGTGGTAATTTCTTTATCCAGGAGTAAACCCGTTTGAGGGGTCGGTACGGGTGAAGTGGTCGTGGCGTAGGCATGCTGGATCGGATCGTAAAACGCGAGGGTAAACAGATCTCTTTGCGTATCAAAGGTATAAATGGTTTTTCGGTCAGGGGCGGTGACCATGGTGTGCTTGCCATACAGGTAGCTTTGATTATTGGGCATGTGGTCATAGGTGTAAGTCCACGTGGCACTGGGCAGAAAAGGGCCTGACTTTTGAACCCGAATCACATAAGGATCAATCATGCGATCAGGTTGCTTGATATTGACCTCAGCACTCTCCACCATCGGTAAAAACCCATAGGTATAAGCGACCTTCGCGCCTCTGGGGTACGTCATATCAGCGAGGACAGTGTAAACCTGCGGGTCAGAGGCATCAGGGTCAGTTAACACCTTCCAATTAAATTGCCACTGTGAGCCATCAGGTAAAAGAATCTGGTACAAGACGGGGCTGTTATGTGCCGTGGTGTACTTAAAGTACCAATGCCGACCATCACTGCTGGCCATGTGTGTTAACACCGCCACACCAGCCACATAGCTGTAACTAAAACCCAACTGATACCCGTCACTGGTTCTGACTTTGAGTAACACCCCATTCGCGCCAGTTGCATAGGTATACTGAATGGTTTGCCCGTTCGGACTGGTGATTTGGGTCACAGGGGAGGTAAAGCCCCCTTTGGAGACAACGGTGTACTGAGTGCCATTAGGACTCGTCACTCGGCCTGAATAAATAAATGACCCTTGAAAGCGCGGATAGGCTTGTTTACTGAGCGTTGCTTGCCAATGGTCTTTTGAGTAATACCGTGAGCCGTTTTGCGGATAAAGCACATGGATGTTGCCTGATGGATCCTGAAAAGCAGGAAAGGAAGCGGTATACGGCGTTTTGTCTTCAAGTATGCCTACAAAGTAATTAAAGCGATAGCCTAATCGGTTAATGTTGTACCCGTGTTGTCGATCGCTCACGTCACTCCCCATGACAAAGGGATCCAGCAGCGAATAACTGCCGGTGATCTGTAACGGTAGCCCGTCCCCGCCTGGGATGGCTACTAACGGTAAGTGCAGTGAGACATTCCCTGTAAACGGATCCACGTGCGTGATTTCATGCAGCTTGATCTCAGAGCGATACAGTAAGTTACCAAGTTGGGTTGATAAATACGGTTGGGATTGGCTATCGGCCAGTTTCAAGTAGCGGCGCCAGTCCTTCTCCCACCCTTGGGCGTGAGTGGAGGCGGGGTTGCTGGTTTTAGACTGAGCATGGCTGCTCGAATGGAGCGTAGAAAAAAAGGGCGGGGGATTAGCTGGCTTGACCGAATCGGCAAAACCACTGGCCATGACCAACAGGCTAATCAGGGCAACACTCGCCCAAGTGACAAGCGTTGAGTACAAGCTCAGCCAAGGGGACTTCACCCTCGCCTTGGTAAATTGCTTTGCGCTTACTTCCGCTTTATCCCCGACTCTCATCACACGTCCTTGTTTGGCCACGCCATTCAACAGGCGCGACTATACAAGAATGCGACAAGCTAGGCTAACTCTTTTGTTAATCTCGCCCTAATTTGACCAAAAATCAAACTGCTGCTAATACGTTGTAAGCGATGCTAAAATTTAACCACAAAAGCGACCCAGTTTTTCTTGCTGGTCAAAATTTAATTTACTTCGCATAAGGGCCATTATAGGGGGCTATCTTTTCGGGCGGTTTGGGGTTGTTTTCTGCGCATCCCTGCCCTATGCTTATCTCCGGTTATCGTATCTCCGGTTATCAGCGTTTTTTGACGATCAAAAAATCGAGGAATTTTTCACTTATTTTTCAACCGGTTAGAAGTGGGGAACATCGAGATACTTGTGGAACCTTGTTTTTTGTGCCCTACTCCTTCATCAAGGAGCGACCCAGCAAGGAAAAGAGTATGACCCATTCAAAGCAACCTACTAGTTTAGCGCAACGCCTCGCCCAGCAAGCGTATCGGCGAAAACAACGCGAGCGTGAGCTGGTGCGCGTGGAAATTCAGATGAAGCAAGCCTATAAACACCGGTTTGATGAGCTGGTCGCTGCGAAAGCGAAAGACCTGCCAGAAAATTGGCATCGGCATAAGCGATTAGCCCAGGCTCGCCGGTTAGTGATCGAAGAGGCACTGGCCAACACCCAAACCAGTTTCATTACCTTGCAAGATCACATTGCCCAGCTTAAAGCGGAAGTGAGCGCCCTTTCCCCCGCTTTTTTTGAAGCAGCACTTGAGGCCCCCACTTCTTTTTTACCCGAATCAATTAAAAGTCTACCCAATGAAGCGGCTTTTTTAAAGCAGCTCTTAGCGCAGTTTTACAAAGCCAAAGTGTTGGCTGAACGCCAACAGGTTCAACAAACGAATGCGGCTAACCAGTATAAAAAGCTCTATGAGGCGGTTGAACAAGAGAATCAGGTATCCGTCTTATTTCAGCATGATGCTCATGCTGCGCTCTCTTTAGTTTACTGCGCCTGTGATGAGCGGATGGTAATTAATTCCGCTAGCGAAGGCATAGAATAGTTTTTTGTAATTCTGTCATATATATAATCGAAGACATTAACTGCTAGCTTTTTACATGTCTCAGTAATTGTAACCATTGTATCCTTAGCTTTCGTTCCTTCTTCACTCATAGTATGAAGGTGTACATCGCGCATTCTAGCCTGCTTCCGAGCCATCAACTCTGCTGGATTGTTATGTAGAGGAAGCTCTGGCTTTTCCAGCACTAACAATAGCTGCCTTTTCTTTTTTAAGGTGAGCTCAATTTGTTTATCTAGTTTCTCGTAGCCAGTGATTGTTGAGAATAACTCAGTAAACTCATTGGATAGCTTATCTATCTCATCTTGCCCTGGGTTCTTTTTATATTCAATGAGCTTATGATAATAATCCCAAAACCTATCCAAGAAGCTGTCAACAGAGTCTTGGTGCTTCTTAAAAATTGGCGTCAGCTTTTTATAATGCCTACCCTCATGAACCCAGCACAAGGCGAGTGATTCAGTAATGAGCTTAAACTGTGGCGCATCATCGGTAATGAGTGTTTCTATCGCATAAGGACTCTTTCTATATGTTGAGATAGCTGCCGCATCAGTAATCAGCTTTCTATATTTTGGAAATTTTTTATCACCTAATACCTTATCAAGAATAACTTCCAGCTCCTTACTGTTTAAGATAGTCGATGAGTGAAATACCTTTAAGCTTTCGATTACCTTGTGGGGTAAGTTCATAGTAGCCAGTAAATTAAAAGCGGCCTCATTTAATGTGAACCCAAAGTGGTCTTTGCTTAACATTTCAATGACGCTTAATCGACTTTTACTGGTCAGCGTAAAGTAAGCTGAATAATACTCATTACCCAATACATTAACATAACGGTTTTTCCCATCCTCTCTAGCGTTGGTGTCATCTAGGTGCTGGTAGTTCGTGGATTGTAAACCTGCCTTCACAACTTCTACCTTCTCGGGCTCAAGTATCGTAGGTGTTTTAATTGTGAAGCTATGGATGGTTGATTTACTAATATCTATGTTGGCGGTTTTATAAAATGTCTCAAGGCTTTCTAGCGTCATACCACCTTGAGTATTTAGGAAGCTTGTCCAGCTTTTAATAGTAGGGCCGAACTGGCCCTCATAACCAGTTGGCAGAGGTGCTGTATAGTGTTTGTTTTCAGAAGGGGAGTAATATTGTTGGCGCAAAAAAAGAGTGTTATTAGCAGCAATTTTTATATCCTGGATAAGTGTTTTCTTAGAGCCATTTGGCACAGCATCGCTGGGCAACGAATCTGGATTAATTGTTAGTGTCACTGTATTAGAGACTTCGAGATTTTTTTTACTAGATTTTGGCTTTCTAGTTTTATTGGTTTTATTTCCTTTTCTATCCTTCTCGGAGGAATGATCCTTGTCCTTGTTAGCGCGCGTTTGCTTTCTAACATTAGGCTTTCCTTGCTCACCTTTATATTTATTTAATGCGTTATTTAACGATTGCACCTTGTCTTCTAGCTTTATGATTTTCTCAGCCTGACTTTCACATACATTGCTAAAATCTGTTTCTAGTGCTGTTGGTGTAACAGTATTATTAAATCTCTCAATGAGATCGGCTAAAACTGATTTGTCAGGTTGTTTTTTCATAGGAAGAGTATACCACGGGTTTGAAAAGGTAAATTTTCCCCACACAGATGGCCGTACTGCTGAAATTATTTTTAAGCCATGAACCTGATCGATGAAAAAATAATCCGAGCATACAGCGTTGTTATAGAGCGCACATCATGCTTTTATGACACACGATGATTCCAATATAAAATTTCCAAATTTGCACGAAAAAGCTGTCAAGAACTTTTTGAATTATTTTCAAATCATGCTGATATTGAACGGATACAGAATCAGCGTTTACGGGAAAAGTGTGCCACAAAGGAGCCTTAAAAAAGTAAAAATAAAAAAAGAATAATTTATTTGATGTAAATAGATTAATCATCCGACACTTAAGCCTCGATTACCCGACACTTAAACTGGGGACAACTCGATTAATGAACATGATGGGGTGTCGCGGTGGATAAAAAGTGGGTTTGGTGGATGCGATTTAAGGGCTTTTCAGGCGTTCTGAGGGCGAAAAGCAGGTTGTGAGTGGCTTAGGGTGAGATTTTAGCGTGATCAGGCCACAGGAAGCCCCTACCGCGTTGTAGTGGGTTGATAGGTGGTTAAGGGTAGATTAGGCCGGTGGTGCGCCTAAGCGGGCGAGAATGGCGGCGTCATCAAGATCCGGCTCGGCTTGCAATAAGTGCATCTTCTTTAAAAACCATTGATTACGTTGCTGGGCTAAGGCTTGTTGCTGTTTCGTTTGATCGTGAAGCTGTTGTTGGGCGGGCAGCAAGTTTTGCACGAGCTTGGCGAACCCAGTCGTTTTCGGGGCTTGAGGCTTATTGGTGGGCTGTTTATTTTGATTGTGTTGATTCGCCAGGTACGCCAGTTTCGCTTCGGCTTTATTATGTTTTTTTTGGCGGCGTTCGAGGCGTTTTTTCGCCCATTGGATGCACTGGTTGAGTTTGCCCCACCCCACGCCTAAATGATGGAATAACACCGCATTCAAGCGTTTAATCGAGACTAGTGCACGAATGGCGCCTTTTTTGAAGGTAAAGCGTTTTTCAAGGGTTAAGTACCCTGCTCGCTTCAAGTCTTTTAAAGCTCGTTCACAGCGTTTAACGGTAAGGTTCGCCAGCTTAGCGATCTCAGTGATCTTCATGTCACGCCAGCTCGTGCCATTGAGATACCGCACTACTCGTAATTGTGCCATGTCCGCATGATTAATCAGCACCCCTAACACTAAGCTCACGGCTTCACGGCGTTCTGATCGGACTTGTCGATCTGACTCACGACTAAAGTCAATCAGATCTAAGACCCCTTCAGGGCTGAACGCATAGCGTTGGGCATTCTCTGAGGCAATCTGGAGTGCATCGAAGGTTTTCTTATGATCGGAGTCACGGGTATATGTACGCGGGTTCGCAGGGTCATGGCCACAGCGATTACCGGAGCGAGTGCCTTCGGCTGGCTCCAATGGTGCTGCGCCCTGCCCAGTCGTATCAATGGCCGCGCCGATGGGTGATTCCTTTTCGCTCACTTGGGGTGGCGAAAGTCCTTTTTTGGGCACAAAAATCCCCTTACCTTCAAAATGTGTAATTCCTAAGTTGAATAACGGGATTTCAGTTGCTAGAATTAATTTGAACTTAGAACTAAAATCCTTGCCTTCAAAAGATCTAGCCTTGTTACAGCAAGGCTAGATCTAATTAATCTTTGTTTTCATAAACACCTCTCCGTGATTTCCATATGGAAACATGCGCTAAATTTAATCACTACCTTTATTTAGTCCTTTGAGTAAATTTATTACTTTTTGTGTTAAATCATTTAAGTCTATGTTTGCTTTCTTTGTATCAATTTCTATTTTTCCATTTTTATTAACTGTAATTTGATATATAGAACCAGACTCGTTAATTGTTATTTTATCGATATTTTTCTTCGGTGCAGGACATGATAATTCATTCATTTTTTTTTCTAAATTTGCTGGCCCTAATTTACCTAATTTTAAGTGATGAGATAGTTTTATAATTTCACTCTCATAACCCTTATTGCACCATGATCTAATTTCTGCTGCTAAACGTGCGCTTATATTAGTCATATCTTCTATTGCATTAACTACATCTGGTGATAATTGACTAAATGACATCAGTCTATTTGCTTGAGCCTTGGAAATATTAAATCGTTCTTGCAAATCTTTTTGTTGCAACAAGTCAGATTCAATTAATTTTGCATAACTAATGCCTTTTGCATAATCAGATAAGTCTTTTCTATCTAAGTTCTCAGCAGCCTGTATAATACTGGCCTCCTTGTCAGTAATATTTCTTATAACCACTGATAACATTAAATTTAATTTTGAAGCCGCCCTCCACCTTCTCTCACCAACGATTAGCTGATATTTTTTACCATCACTATTTTTTAATGGTCGAACAATACATGGTTCGATTTGGCCATTAATTTTCATACTTTTGGCTAATGCATCAATATCTCCCATTTCGTTTTCAGGTCTATCATGAAAGTGCCAGTTATAAATATCATTCGGGTCAACCAATTGAATTTGGTCTTTATTTACTTGGATGCTTTCTTTTTTAGATAAGATTTCCATTGTCATTGCTTGCAAGGGGCTTAAGGGTTTATTACTCATCATGCTGGCTCCAAATTGATGATAACAAAGTTAGTAAGTCTTCATTTACAGCTTTCATGGAAGCTAACCCCCTATCGAATGCCTCTTTTGAACCTCTAACATCAGATCGCTTGGTGTCATATAGTAAACCAAGGTCATTTGAAGCTCTTGATAGTGCAATTGTCCTTATCATAGATCTCGGTAGAACATATCCTTGATACAATGCTCTAATTGAAGCTGTTACGTCTTGAGCTTCCTTGTCAGCAGGGTCGTTAGCAATAAGTATCCGAAATAATCTATTACTAATGTTTTTAAATACACTGTTTAATTGACTGGTAGAGTCTAATTGCATTTCATACGTGTATAAGCTATCAGCTAAATCGCCGAGGGTTTGGATAAACTGTATTGAGCTACCATACGAGAGCATATTTGGCGAGACTGGTAGTATAACTCCATTGGCAGCAGTTAAAGCATTCATTGTTGTTGCTCCATGATTTGGAGCACAATCTAATACAATAACGTCATATTTATCTTGAACTAACGATAGAGCGTTTTTAAGCCTTAATAAAGGTGGCCCTAATTTTTCCTCATTATTATAGGCTGAACTTGGTAATATTAAATCAGAACCTTGTAACTCTAATCCTGATGTGATGATGTCTAAGCCATCGTAGTGGGTTGGTTTTATAATTTTATTTATATATTCAAAATCATCTACAAGAGCATTATGTACCGTCTCTCCGTTATCTATATCTACTGCAGGGATATAACCAAATATTAAAGTTGCAGAGGCTTGAGGATCTAAATCTATTAAAAGAGTTTTTAAGCCTTGCAAAGCACAATGTGCTGCAAAATGTGTTGCTTGGGTGGTTTTACCAACCCCGCCTTTAAACATACTAAATGCCATAATAAAGGGTTCGCTTTCTTTAGGGCGCTTAATACTTCCATGAAAAAAACCCTTTTTAAAAAATGAACGGAGTTGCTGTATATCATTTAGCGAATAATTTTTTTTTAAATCAGCTTGATGAGATTGTGCTGTATAAATAATTTCTTTACTTTTTTCTTTATCTCTAATGGTAGATCTAGGTACATTGATTAACCTTTCAACCTCAGAAATAGTTAGAGTTTTTTGTGCTTTGTTGTAATCAGGTTGGTTTAAGTTTTGTTTTAAAATCTGTACGCTATGATGCCCTTTGTTTTTAGTATCCTGATAAAATTCGAATTGATTTTTTAAACTTCCTAAGCCGTAATTTATAGATGTTCCCATCTGCTACATTCCTGTATAAATATTTTCTTAACAATAATACGTTTCTCGCCGTAAAACAAGATTTATTCTCCATTTTACGACGGCGCCTTAAAAATAATATAAATTTTACGCTGTGATTAGCTTATTTATGAATTTTTATAGCCTAATAGATATTAAAAATAAATTATAAAGTATAGCTCGAGATGATAAAAGTCTTCAAAATTGCGGGCATGGAAAAAAAATATGAACATCAACAAGATGAGTCGCATCATGTGCAAAAGCAGATAGCTGACCATATTAGAATTATTCGATTACAAAAGAGAATATCTCAATTTGCCTTATCCAAGGATGCGGGGATGTCTCAAGCTTATTATTGTGAGCTAGAAAGGGGGGAGAGGAATTTTTCTATTGGTTCCTTGGCAAAAATTGCTAAAGCTCTAAAAGTGGATTTAACAACTCTCATACCTGATGATTTAGTACTATGAATATAAAAAAATATTTCTCAATTTTATTCTCATTTTTATTTTGGCTAAGGTTTACAAACTTAAGAGAATACACCGGTTTTAGTTATGACAAGGATGGAAATCTTCTTATTGAATATACCTTTAAGTATAAAAGGGCAGCTGGTAGTTTTTTAGCTACTGATTTACAAAAAAGTACAGAGCTATTAACAAGCTTTAATCAGCGAGACTGTTTTAAAATTGGTGGCCTGCTTGCTAATAGAGAGATTTGCTCAACTGATAGTTTTCTACCTAAGGAAAAATTAAACCCAAAATTGTTTTGGTGGCCTTATTTAATTCTTTCAATACTTTTTGTTATGAGTCTAATTCTATCTAATTTATTTGCAAAAAGAATCATCACAATTTTTGGCCGTATTTTCCCTGGTGGAATTCTAATTTTTCCAATGACGTTTGCAATCTTAGATATAATTACAGAGTGTTACGGATTGAAATTAGCTAGGAAAGTTATTTATCTTAATGTAGCTATGCAAATAATTTTTGCATTGATTGCTAGCTCGTTCTTACTACTGCAGCCTGCACCGTCTGCGGAGCATTTTAACTCGTCTTATATGGTAGTTTTTTCTTCTTCAATTAGAATAGTTTTAGCTATGATAGTAGCTTCTATCATAGCTGATTTAACTAATTGCACCTTATTTAGTTTTATAAAAAATAGGTTTCACTCTGTGCCTATAGTAGGTTCTTTAGCTATAAGGTGTGTCTTTTCGACAGCTATTGCTGAGTTTCTGTTTTCATTGATATGGGTATTGATTTTTTTTGCTGGGACACTACCAGTCAGTAAGATGCTATCTTTAGTAGTAGATCAATATTTTATTAAGGTTGCCTATGAGGTAATGGCTTTACCATTAACTTATCTGATTGTTTACTTTATAAAAAACAAATTTTACAAAAAGGTTGCTATTGTATGAAGATAGAAGAATATTCTGAAAGTTATAATAAACTCGCTGTTTCACAATATAGTGCGGGAAAATATCTATTAGAAATATTATTTAGATATAGGAATAAACCCTTTAAGAAAGTAGCTGATATTGGCTGCGGAAGTGGAGGGTTATCTAGTTATTTTTTTAATGAACTGAAGCCAGAATCAATGATTTGTTATGATATATCACCATCGATGATTAACATAGCTAAACAAGCTAATAACTTTAATAATATTACTTTTGAAGTTTGTTCTGCAGAGGGTTTGAGAGACTTTGATCAATATGATCTTGTTATTAGTAATTCAGCATTCCAGTGGTTCACACAGCAAGATTTAGCTTTAAATAATATGTATTTTTCTTTAAGGAGTGGAGGTGTAATTGCTCTACAAAGTAGCGCAAAAGAAAACTGGTGTCCACAATTCTTAAGCGCAATTGAAGCTGTAAAAAATCACCCAATCACTGCCCAGGCATATAAACATTACACTTTCCCAGTTAGGCATTATGAAACACCAGATGAATATAAAAAACTTTTAAAAAATGCTGGATTTGATGTTTTGCATTGCGAAATTAGTATTCAAAGAAACGAAACTGATTTAGAAGGTGCTTTAAATATTTTTAAATCTGGTGCCGTGAAAGCCTTTTTATTGGAAGATTACTTTTCTATCCATAAACCAGAAAGCTATGATAAGTGTTTTATGGAAATACTTGAGGAGGGTTTATCTTCTCAATGTGATAAGTCTGGTAATATAGTAATAGAATATCCTAGAGTCTTTATTATTGGGGAAAAACCTCGTGGGTAATTTCTTTTTAGTAAAAGACTCTTTATCAATATTATTAGATCTTAATAATATTACAAAAAATGAGTTAGCAAAAAAAACAAAAATACCAGGTGAGCAAATTGATTTAATACTTAGTGGTAAAAACTCTAATCCAAGTTTAGATGTCTTAGAAAAAATATCAGATTATATAGGTGTTGGTGTTGAGATGCTTTCTGGAAATGAAGAAATTTCAGGAGCAGAAAAGTTAATATTTTCAACAAGACCTAAAAATACCGCTGAGGTTTTAAAGCATTTAATGCTCCTTCTTAGGGAGTCAGAATCAAGCCTTGGAAAAGCTTCTGGCGTTAGCCATCCTATTTTACATCGTATATTAAATGAAAAAGGAGCTGAGCCAAGCTTTAAAACATTGCATGCTCTTGCCTCTTATTTCAATATAACAATTGATCAGCTAACCGGAAGAGAAGAAATTAACTACAGCAGATTGGAGGAT
>CBDALO010000107.1:0-12574 GCA_965196985.1 Gammaproteobacteria bacterium
ATAGTGTTTACTATAAAATCATTGATTTTCTCAAAACAGTCGATTAAACCCACACAAAAATGCTTTCAACCAATGTAAAACACTTAATTGCAATGAAAACAAGCCATTTTTCCAATGAATTACTGCTAGTTTTTCAGAAAAAACATATTATTTGCTTTCACACTAACTTGGCCTAAAACAGTGTTTACTTAAAAAACTTTGATTATCTCAAAAACAGTCGATTAAACTCACACAAAAATGCTTTAAACCAATGTAAAACACTGAATTGCAATGAAATCAAGCCATTTTTCCAATGAATTACTGCTAGTTGTTCATAAATAACATATTATTTGCAATCACACTAACTAGGCCTAAAACAGTGTTTACCAAAAAAACATTGATTTTCTCAAAAATAGTCGATTAAACACACACAAAAATGCTTTAAACCAATGTAAAACACTGAATTGCAATGAAACCAAGCCAATTTTTCAATGAATTAACTGCTAGTTTTTCAGGAAAAACATATTATTTGCAATCACACTAACTAGGCCTAAAACAGTGTTTACCATAAGAAACATTGATTTTCTCAAAAACAGTCGTTTAAACTCACACAAAAATGCTTTAAACCAATGTAAAACACTGAATTGCAATGAAACTAAGCCATTTTTCCAAAGATATTACTGCTAGTTTTTCAGGAAAAACATATTATTTGCATTCACACTAACTTGGCCTAAAATAGTGTTTACTATAAAAACTTTGTTTTTCTCAAAAACAGTCGATTAAACTCACACAACAATGCTTTAAACCAATGTAAAACACTGAATTGCAATAAAACCAAGCCATTTTTCCAATGAATTACTGGTAGTTTGTCAGGAAAATCATATTATTTGCAATCACACTAACTAGGCCTAAAATAGTGTTTACCAAAAAAACATTGATTTTCTCAAAAACAGTCGATTAAACTCACACAAAAATGCTTTAAACCAATGTAAAACACTGAATTGCAATGAAACCAAGCCATTTTTCCAATGAATTACTGCTAGTTTTTCAGAAAAACATATTATTTGCAATCACACTAACTTGGCCTAAAACAGTGTTTACTATAAAAACATTGATTTTCTCAAGAACAGTCGATTAAACTCACACAAAAATGCTTTAAACCAATGTAAAACACTGATTTGCAATAAAACCAAGCCATTTTTCCAATGAATTACTGCTAGTTTTTCAGAAAAAACATATTATTTGCAATCACACTAACTAGGCCTAAAACAGTGTTTACTTAAAAATCATTGATTTTCTCAAAAACAGTCGATTAAACTCACACAAAAATGCTTTAAACCAATGTAAAACACTGAATTGCAATAAAAACAAGCCATTTTTCCAATGAATTACTGCTAGTTTGTCAGGAAAAACATATTATTTGCAATCACACTAACTAGGCCTAAAATGGTGTTTACTATAAAAATCATTGATTATCTCAAAAACAGTCGATTAAACCCACACAAAAATGCTTTCAACCAATGTAAAACACTTAATTGCAATGAAGCCAAGCCATTTTTCTAATGAATTACTGCTAGTTGTTCAGAAAAAACATATTATTTGCATTCAAACTAACTTGGCCTAAAACAGTGTTTAATTAAAAAACTTTAATTTTCTCAAAAACAGTCGATTAAACTCACACAAAAATGCTTTAAACCAATGTTAAACACTGAATTGCAATGAAACCAAGCCATTTTTCCAATGAATTACTGCTAGTTGTTCAGAAAAAACATATTATTTGCAATCACACTAACTAGGCCAAAAAATGTGTTTACCAAAAAAACATTGATTTTCTCAAAAATAGTCGATTAAACTCACACAAAAATGCTTTAAACCAATGTAAAACACTATATTGCAATGAAACCAAGCCATTTTTCCAATGAATTACTGCTAGTTTTTCAGGAAAAACATATTATTTGCAATCACACTAACTAGGCCTAAAATAGTGTTTACTATAAAAACATTGATTTTCTAAAAAAGAGTCGATTAAACTCACACAAAAATGCTTTAAACCAATGTAAAACACTGAATTGCAATAAAACCAAGCCATTTTTTCAATGAATTACTGCTAGTTTTTCAGAAAAAACATATTATTTGCAATCACACTAACTAGGCCTAAAACAGTGATTACCAAAAAAGCATTGATTTTCTCAAAAACAGTCGATTAAACTCACACAAAAATGCTTTAAACCAATGTAAAACACTGAATTGCAATGAAACCAAGACATTTTTCCAATGAAGAACTGCTAGTTTTTCAGAAAAAACATATTATTTGCAATCACACTAACTTGGCGTAAAACAGTGATTACCAAAAAAACATTGATTTTCTCAAGAACAGTCGATTAAACTGACACAAAAATGCTTTAAACCAATGTAAAACACTGAATTGCAATGAAACCAAGCCATTTTTCCAATGAATTACTGCTAGTTTTTCAGGAAAAACATATTATTTGCAATCACACTAACTAGGCCCAAAATAGTGTTTACTATAAAATCATTGATTTTCTCAAAACAGTCGATTAAACCCACACAAAAATGCTTTCAACCAATGTAAAACACTTAATTGCAATGAAACCAAGCCATTTTTCCAATGAATTACTGCTAGTTTTTCAGAAAAAACATATTATTTGCATTCACACTAACTTGGCCTGAAACAGTGTTTAATTAAAAAACTTTAATTTTCTCAAAAACAGTCGATTAAACTCACACAAAAATGCTTTAAACCAATGTAAAACACTGAATTGCAATGAAACCAAGCCATTTTTTCAATGAATTACTGCTAGTTGTTCAGAAAAAACATATTATTTGCAATCACACTAACTAGGCCTAAAACTGTGTTTACCAAAAAGACATTGATTTTCTCAAAAATAGTCGATTAAACTCACACAAAAATGCTTTAAACCAATGTAAAACACTAAATTGCAATGAAACCAAGCCATTTTTCCAATGAATTACTGCTAGTTTTTCAGGAAAAACATATTATTTGCAATCACACTAACTAGGCCTAAAATAGTGTTTACTATAAAAACATTTATTTTCTCAATAACAGTCGATTAAACTCACACAAAAATGCTTTAAACCAATGTAAAACACTAAATTGCAATAAAACCAAGCCATTTTTTCAATGAATTACTGCTAGTTTTTCAGAAAAAACATATTATTTGCAATCACACTAACTATGCCTAAAACAGTGATTACCAAAAAAACATTGATTTTCTCAAAAAAAGTCGATTAAACTCACACAAAAATGCTTTAAACCAATGTAAAACACTGAATTGCAATGAAACCAAGACATTTTTTCAATGAATTACTGCTAGTTTTTCAGAAAAAACATATTATTTGCAATCACACTAACTAGGCCTAAAACAGTGATTACCAAAAAAGCATTGATTTTCTCAAAAACAGTCGATTAAACTCACACAAAAATGCTTTAAACCAATGTAAAACACTGAATTGCAATGAAACCAAGACATTTTTCCAATGAAGAACTGCTAGTTTTTCAGAAAAAACATATTATTTGCAATCACACTAACTTGGCGTAAAACAGTGATTACCAAAAAAACATTGATTTTCTCAAGAACAGTCGATTAAACTCACACAAAAATGCTTTAAACCAATGTAAAACACTGAATTGCAATGAAACCAAGCCATTTTTCCAATGAATTACTGCTAGTTTTTCAGGAAAAACATATTATTTGCAATCACACTAACTAGGCCCAAAATAGTGTTTACTATAAAATCATTGATTTTCTCAAAACAGTCGATTAAACCCACACAAAAATGCTTTCAACCAATGTAAAACACTTAATTGCAATGAAACCAAGCCATTTTTCCAATGAATTACTGCTAGTTTTTCAGAAAAAACATATTATTTGCATTCACACTAACTTGGCCTGAAACAGTGTTTAATTAAAAAACTTTAATTTTCTCAAAAACAGTCGATTAAACTCACACAAAAATGCTTTAAACCAATGTAAAACACTGAATTGCAATGAAACCAAGCCATTTTTTCAATGAATTACTGCTAGTTGTTCAGAAAAAACATATTATTTGCAATCACACTAACTAGGCCTAAAACTGTGTTTACCAAAAAAACATTGATTTTCTCAAAAATAGTCGATTAAATTCACACAAAAATGCTTTAAACCAATGTAAAACACTAAATTGCAATGAAACCAAGCCAATTTTCCAATGAATTAACGCTAGTTTTTCAGGAAAAACATATTATTTGCAATCACACTAACTAGGCCTAAAACAGTGTTTACTATAAAAACATTGATTTTCTCAAAAACAGTCGATTAAACTCACACAAAAATGCTTTAAACCAATGTAAAACACTAAATTGCAATAAAACCAAGCCATTTTTTCAATGAATTACTGCTAGTTTTTCAGAAAAAACATATTATTTGCAATCACACTAACTATGCCTAAAACAGTGATTACCAAAAAAACATTGATTTTCTCAAAAAAAGTCGATTAAACTCACACAAAAATGCTTTAAACCAATGTAAAACACTGAATTGCAATGAAACCAAGACATTTTTTCAATGAATTACTGCTAGTTTTTCAGAAAAAACATATTATTTGCAATCACACTAACTAGGCCTAAAACAGTGATTACCAAAAAAGCATTGATTTTCTCAAAAACAGTCGATTAAACTCACACAAAAATGCTTTAAACCAATGTAAAACACTGAATTGCAATGAAACCAAGACATTTTTCCAATGAAGAACTGCTAGTTTTTCAGAAAAAACATATTATTTGCAATCACACTAACTTGGCGTAAAACAGTGTTTACTATAAATACATTGATTTTCTCAAAAACAGTCGATTAATCTCACACAAAAATGCTTTAAACCAATGTAAAACACTGAACTGCAATAAAACCAAGCCATTTTTCCAATGAATTACTGCTAGTTTTTCAGAAAAAACATATTATTTGCATTCACACTAACTTGGCCTAAAACAGTGTTTACTTAAAAATCTTTGATTTTCTCAAAAACAGTCGATTAAACTCTCACAAAAATGCTTTAAACCAATGTAAAACACTTAATTGCAATGAAAACAAGCCATTTTTCCAATGAATTACTGCTAGTTTTTCAGAAAAAACATATTATTTGCTTTCACACTAACTTGGCCTAAAACAGTGTTTACTTAAAAAACTTTGATTATCTCAAAAACAGTCGATTAAACTCACACAAAAATGCTTTAAACCAATGTAAAACACTGAATTGCAATGAAACCAAGCCATTTTTCCAATGAATTACTGCTAGTTGTTCAGAAAAAACATATTATTTGCAATCACACTAACTAGGCCTAAAACAGTGTTTACCAAAAAAACATTGATTTTCTCAAAAATAGTCGATTAAACACACACAAAAATGCTTTAAACCAATGTAAAACACTGAATTGCAATGAAACCAAGCCATTTTTTCAATGAATTACTGCTAGTTTTTCAGGAAAAACATATTATTTGCAATCACACTAACTAGGCCTAAAACAGTGTTTACCAAAGAAACATTGATTTTCTCAAAAACAGTCGATTAAACTCACACAAAAATGCTTTAAACCAATGTAAAACACTGAATTGCAATGAAACCAAGCCATTTTTTCAATGAATTACTGCTAGTTTTTCAGGAAAAACATATTATTTGCAATCACACTAACTAGGCCTAAAATAGTGTTTACTATAAAAACATTGATTTTCTCAAAAACAGTCGATTAAACTCACACAAAAATGCTTTAAACCAATGTAAAACACTGAATTGCAATAAAACCAAGCCATTTTTCCAATGAATTACTGGTAGTTTTTCAGAAAAATCATATTATTTGCAATCACACTAACTAGGCCTAAAACAGTGATTACCAAAAAAGCATTGATTTTCTCAAAAACAGTCGATTAAACTCACACAAAAATGCTTTAAACCAATGTAAAACACTGAATTGCAATGAAACCAAGACATTTTTCCAATGAATTACTGCTAGTTTTTCAGAAAAAACATATTATTTGCAATCACACTAACTTGGCGTAAAACAGTGATTACCAAAAAAACATTGATTTTCTCAAGAACAGTCGATTAAACTCACACAAAAATGCTTTAAACCAATGTAAAACACTGAATTGCAATGAAACCAAGCCATTTTTCCAATGAATTACTGCTAGTTTTTCAGGAAAAACATATTATTTGCAATCACACTAACTAGGCCCAAAATAGTGTTTACTATAAAATCATTGATTTTCTCAAAACAGTCGATTAAACCCACACAAAAATGCTTTCAACCAATGTAAAACACTTAATTGCAATGAAAACAAGCCATTTTTCCAATGAATTACTGCTAGTTTTTCAGAAAAAACATATTATTTGCATTCACACTAACTTGGCCTAAAACAGTGTTTACTTAAAAAACTTTGATTATCTCAAAAACAGTCGATTAAACTCACACAAAAATGCTTTAAACCAATGTAAAACACTGAATTGCAATGAAACCAAGCCATTTTTCCAATGAATTACTGCTAGTTGTTCAGAAAAAACATATTATTTGCAATCACACTAACTAGGCCTAAAACTGTGTTTACCAAAAAAACATTGATTTTCTCAAAAATAGTCGATTAAACTCACACAAAAATGCTTTAAACCAATGTAAAACACTAAATTGCAATGAAACCAAGCCATTTTTCCAATGAATTACTGCTAGTTTTTCAGGAAAAACATATTATTTGCAATCACACTAACTAGGCCTAAAACAGTGTTTACTATAAAAACATTGATTTTCTCAAAAACAGTCGATTAAACTCACACAAAAATGCTTTAAACCAATGTAAAACACTGAATTGCAATAAAACCAAGCCATTTTTTCAATGAATTACTGCTAGTTTTTCAGAAAAAACATATTATTTGCAATCACACTAACTAGGCCTAAAACAGTGTTTACTTAAAAAACATTGATTTTCTCAAAAACAGTCGATTAAACTCACACAAAAATGCTTTAAACCAATGTAAAACACTGAATTGCAATGAAACCAAGCCATTTTTCCAATGAATTACTGCTAGTTTTTCAGAAAAAACATATTATTTGCAATCACACTAACTAGGCCTAAAACAGTGTTTACCAAAAAAACATTGATTTTCTCAAAAACAGTCGATTAAACTCACACAAAAATGCTTTAAACCAATGTAAAACACTGAATTGCAATGAAACCAAGCCATTTTTCCAATGAATTACTGCTAGTTTTTCAGAAAAAACATATTATTTGCAATCACACTAACTTGGCGTAAAACAGTGTTTACTATAAAAACATTGATTTTCTCAAGAACAGTCGATTAAACTCACACAAAAATGCTTTAAACCAATGTAAAACACTGATTTGCAATAAAACCAAGCCATTTTTCCAATGAATTACTGCTAGTTTTTCAGAAAAAACATATTATTTGCAATCACACTAACTAGGCCTAAAACAGTGTTTACTTAAAAATCATTGATTTTCTCAAAAACAGTCGATTAAACTCACACAAAAATGCTTTAAACCAATGTAAAACACTTAATTGCAATGAAACCAAGCCATTTTTCCAATGAATTACTGCTAGTTTTTCAGAAAAAACATATTATTTGCATTCACACTAACTTGGCCTAAAACAGTGTTTACTTAAAAAACTTTGATTTTCTCAAAAACAGTCGATTAAACTCACACAAAAATGCTTTAAACCAATGTAAAACACTGAATTGCAATGAAACCAAGCCATTTTTCCAATGAATTACTGCTAGTTGTTCAGAAAAAACATATTATTTGCATTCAAACTAACTTGGCCTAAAACAGTGTTTAATTAAAAAACTTTAATTTTCTCAAAAACAGTCGATTAAACTCACACAAAAATGCTTTAAACCAATGTTAAACACTGAATTGCAATGAAACCAAGCCATTTTTCCAATGAATTACTGCTAGTTGTTCAGAAAAAACATATTATTTGCAATCACACTAACTAGGCCAAAAAATGTGTTTACCAAAAAAACATTGATTTTCTCAAAAATAGTCGATTAAACTCACACAAAAATGCTTTAAACCAATGTAAAACACTATATTGCAATGAAACCAAGCCATTTTTCCAATGAATTACTGCTAGTTTTTCAGGAAAAACATATTATTTGCAATCACACTAACTAGGCCTAAAATAGTGTTTACTATAAAAACATTGATTTTCTAAAAAAGAGTCGATTAAACTCACACAAAAATGCTTTAAACCAATGTAAAACACTGAATTGCAATAAAACCAAGCCATTTTTTCAATGAATTAATAGTGTTTACTATAAAATCATTGATTTTCTCAAAACAGTCGATTAAACCCACACAAAAATGCTTTCAACCAATGTAAAACACTTAATTGCAATGAAGCCAAGCCATTTTTCCAATGAATTACTGCTAGTTTTTCAGAAAAAACATATTATTTGCATTCACACTAACTTGGCCTAAAACAGTGTTTAATTAAAAAACTTTAATTTTCTCAAAAACAGTCGATTAAACTCACACAAAAATGCTTTAAACCAATGTAAAACACTGAATTGCAATGAAATCAAGCCATTTTTCCAATGAATTACTGCTAGTTGTTCATAAATAACATATTATTTGCAATCACACTAACTAGGCCTAAAACTGTGTTTACCAAAAAAACATTGATTTTCTCAAAAATAGTCGATTAAATTCACACAAAAATGCTTTAAACCAATGTAAAACACTAAATTGCAATGAAACCAAGCCAATTTTCCAATGAATTAACGCTAGTTTTTCAGGAAAAACATATTATTTGCAATCACACTAACTAGGCCTAAAACAGTGTTTACTATAAAAACATTGATTTTCTCAAAAACAGTCGTTTAAACTCACACAAAAATGCTTTAAACCAATGTAAAACACTGAATTGCAATAAAACTAAGCCATTTTTCCAAAGATATACTGCTAGTTTTTCAGAAAAAACATATTATTTGCATTCACACTAACTTGGCCTAAAACAGTGTTTACTTAAAAAACTTTGTTTTTCTCAAAAACAGTCGATTAAACTCACACAACAATGCTTTAAACCAATGTAAAACACTGAATTGCAATGAAACCAAGCCATTTTTCCAATGAATTACTGCTAGTTTGTCAGGAAAAACATATTATTTGCAATCACACTAACTAGGCCTAAAATAGTGTTTACCATAAAAACATTGATTTTCTCAAAAACAGTCGATTAAAGTCACACAAAAATGCTTTAAACCAATGTAAAACACTGAATTGCAAGGAAATCAAGCCATTTTTCCAATGAATTACTGCTAGTTTTTCAGGAAAAACATATTATTTGCAATCACACTAACTAGGCCTAAAATAGTGTTTACTATAAATACATTGATTTTCTCAAAAACAGTCGATTAATCTCACACAAAAATGCTTTAAACCAATGTAAAACACTGAACTGCAATAAAACCAAGCCATTTTTCCAATGAATTACTGCTAGTTTTTCAGAAAAAACATATTATTTGCATTCACACTAACTTGGCCTAAAACAGTGTTTACTTAAAAATCTTTGATTTTCTCAAAAACAGTCGATTAAACTCTCACAAAAATGCTTTAAACCAATGTAAAACACTGAATTGCAATAAAACCAAGCCATTTTTCCAATGAATTACTGCTAGTTTGTCAGGAAAAACATATTATTTGCAATCACACTAACTAGGCCTAAAATGGTGTTTACTATAAAATCATTGATTTTCTCAAAACAGTCGATTAAACCCACACAAAAATGCTTTCAACCAATGTAAAACACTTAATTGCAATGAAGCCAAGCCATTTTTCCAATGAATTACTGCTAGTTTTTCAGAAAAAACATATTATTTGCATTCAAACTAACTTGGCCTAAAACAGTGTTTAATTAAAAAACTTTAATTTTCTCAAAAACAGTCGATTAAACTCACACAAAAATGCTTTAAACCAATGTTAAACACTGAATTGCAATGAAACCAAGCCATTTTTCCAATGAATTACTGCTAGTTGTTCAGAAAAAACATATTATTTGCAATCACACTAACTAGGCCAAAAAATGTGTTTACCAAAAAAACATTGATTTTCTCAAAAATAGTCGATTAAACTCACACAAAAATGCTTTAAACCAATGTAAAACACTATATTGCAATGAAACCAAGCCATTTTTCCAATGAATTACTGCTAGTTTTTCAGGAAAAACATATTATTTGCAATCACACTAACTAGGCCTAAAATAGTGTTTACTATAAAAACATTGATTTTCTAAAAAAGAGTCGATTAAACTCACACAAAAATGCTTTAAACCAATGTAAAACACTGAATTGCAATAAAACCAAGCCATTTTTTCAATGAATTACTGCTAGTTTTTCAGAAAAAACATATTATTTGCAATCACACTAACTAGGCCTAAAACAGTGATTACCAAAAAAGCATTGATTTTCTCAAAAACAGTCGATTAAACTCACACAAAAATGCTTTAAACCAATGTAAAACACTGAATTGCAATGAAACCAAGACATTTTTCCAATGAAGAACTGCTAGTTTTTCAGAAAAAACATATTATTTGCAATCACACTAACTTGGCGTAAAACAGTGATTACCAAAAAAACATTGATTTTCTCAAGAACAGTCGATTAAACTGACACAAAAATGCTTTAAACCAATGTAAAACACTGAATTGCAATGAAACCAAGCCATTTTTCCAATGAATTACTGCTAGTTTTTCAGGAAAAACATATTATTTGCAATCACACTAACTAGGCCCAAAATAGTGTTTACTATAAAATCATTGATTTTCTCAAAACAGTCGATTAAACCCACACAAAAATGCTTTCAACCAATGTAAAACACTTAATTGCAATGAAACCAAGCCATTTTTCCAATGAATTACTGCTAGTTTTTCAGAAAAAACATATTATTTGCATTCACACTAACTTGGCCTGAAACAGTGTTTAATTAAAAAACTTTAATTTTCTCAAAAACAGTCGATTAAACTCACACAAAAATGCTTTAAACCAATGTAAAACACTGAATTGCAATGAAACCAAGCCATTTTTTCAATGAATTACTGCTAGTTGTTCAGAAAAAACATATTATTTGCAATCACACTAACTAGGCCTAAAACTGTGTTTACCAAAAAGACATTGATTTTCTCAAAAATAGTCGATTAAACTCACACAAAAATGCTTTAAACCAATGTAAAACACTAAATTGCAATGAAACCAAGCCATTTTTCCAATGAATTACTGCTAGTTTTTCAGGAAAAACATATTATTTGCAATCACACTAACTAGGCCTAAAATAGTGTTTACTATAAAAACATTTATTTTCTCAATAACAGTCGATTAAACTCACACAAAAATGCTTTAAACCAATGTAAAACACTAAATTGCAATAAAACCAAGCCATTTTTTCAATGAATTACTGCTAGTTTTTCAGAAAAAACATATTATTTGCAATCACACTAACTATGCCTAAAACAGTGATTACCAAAAAAACATTGATTTTCTCAAAAAAAGTCGATTAAACTCACACAAAAATGCTTTAAACCAATGTAAAACACTGAATTGCAATGAAACCAAGACATTTTTTCAATGAATTACTGCTAGTTTTTCAGAAAAAACATATTATTTGCAATCACACTAACTAGGCCTAAAACAGTGATTACCAAAAAAGCATTGATTTTCTCAAAAACAGTCGATTAAACTCACACAAAAATGCTTTAAACCAATGTAAAACACTGAATTGCAATGAAACCAAGACATTTTTCCAATGAAGAACTGCTAGTTTTTCAGAAAAAACATATTATTTGCAATCACACTAACTTGGCGTAAAACAGTGATTACCAAAAAAACATTGATTTTCTCAAGAACAGTCGATTAAACTCACACAAAAATGCTTTAAACCAATGTAAAACACTGAATTGCAATGAAACCAAGCCATTTTTCCAATGAATTACTGCTAGTTTTTCAGGAAAAACATATTATTTGCAATCACACTAACTAGGCCCAAAATAGTGTTTACTATAAAATCATTGATTTTCTCAAAACAGTCGATTAAACCCACACAAAAATGCTTTCAACCAATGTAAAACACTTAATTGCAATGAAACCAAGCCATTTTTCCAATGAATTACTGCTAGTTTTTCAGAAAAAACATATTATTTGCATTCACACTAACTTGGCCTGAAACAGTGTTTAATTAAAAAACTTTAATTTTCTCAAAAACAGTCGATTAAACTCACACAAAAATGCTTTAAACCAATGTAAAACACTGAATTGCAATGAAACCAAGCCATTTTTTCAATGAATTACTGCTAGTTGTTCAGAAAAAACATATTATTTGCAATCACACTAACTAGGCCTAAAACTGTGTTTACCAAAAAGACATTGATTTTCTCAAAAACAGTCGATTAAACTCACACAAAAATGCTTTAAACCAATGTAAAACACTGAATTGCAATGAAACCAAGACATTTTTCCAATGAAGAACTGCTAGTTTTTCAGAAAAAACATATTATTTGCAATTACACTAACTTGGCG
>CBDALO010000108.1:0-7924 GCA_965196985.1 Gammaproteobacteria bacterium
GATGAGCCTCTAGAATCATTATGTATAGCAAGGGCAATTCCATCAGCAGGATCTGCATCTATAGAAAAATTAAAATCTGCTGTAATACTAAAGTCTTTTGTAAAGTCAAATCTATTGTTTGAAGAAAGTATACCCCTCTGGTTGGAGGTATTAGCAGTAAGCTGAACCCAGTTGCCAGAGGTTTTAAAAGCATCTCCATGGACATTAAACCCATAGCCATTCACGGTAATATCTGGAACTACTACGTTAGTTGTAGTACTTATAGAGATAGGACTTCCCTCTTTATAAAGTAAAGTCGCAGCTAGTGTCTGAGGCCCACCATAAGCTGAGTTAAAATTACCGCTAATAGAACAACTAGCACCTGGAGTTAAAGTAACTGGATTAGCTTGTGTGCCACAATTATCACTTACCCCACTTGTATGTGGTAAGGATTTGACGACATGGACATTCGTAGCTGATGAGCTGCTTCCATTATGGAAAGTAAACAAAAATGGATAACTTGTATTTGCATTAGTATTAACAAGCAATGGTGTCGTTAACGTGCCAGTAACTGCTACATTCACTACTTGTGTTGCCATGTTTAAAGGAAGCGTTTGCACTTGATTAGCTGAGTCAGTATAGGTTAACGTCGTATTCAATGCTTGAGCACCTACGGGGGCATCCTGAAATGTCCCTTCAATCTCACAAGAAGCTCCCGGAGCTAAAGTAATACGGCTAGATGAAGTACCGCAATTATTTGAAGTACCTACTGAATAAGGTAAGTTCGGCGTCGCAAAAACATTAGTAGCATTAGCTGTTCCGTAGTTAGTGTACTGAAAAATGAATTTATGCGGCGTATCCTTTTCCGTATTCGCCCCTAGTGGCTTTACTAACTTTCCTGAAACAACTGTTTTTGCCGCAGTACCATTAGTTGTAAGCTCCAAAGGAATACTATGCTCTCCATAAGTTAAAATTGTAGACAAAGCAACCGGGCCAGTCACTAATGGCTGAAAGTTCCCCCAACTACACAAGAAGCCCCTGGAGCTAAAGACGTACCACAAGTATCTGAAGTAATAGTAAAATCAGGTAAAATCTTTGCTAACTTTAACTGTGTTGCAGGTAGCGTACTGCTTGTATTTGTAAAGGTGAAGACAACAGGAAATGTAAGTCCCGGCGCTACTGTTAGCATCGCTGGCAGAGAAGGAGAAACGCTACCTTGAACCACTACATCCGTAACTTGTGATTGCACACTGAGCACAACCGGATTCACTATCCCACCACCAGTTAATGTAGTACTTAATGTAACTGGACCAGTTGTTGAGGCATGAAATGTCCCTGCATACTGGCATGATTCACCCGGCCCTAAACTAGGACGCGGTGTTGAAGTGTCTCCACAACTATTTCCAGTCGGTGTAAAAGTACCTAAAGGTAGAAACGGAGCAACTTCTACATTTGTTGCGGGTGCACTACCATGATGATGTATTGGAAAATGATAGGATAATCCCTATCCTTCTCAACATAAGCTGGAAGCCCCTGAACAACAGCTCCTTATACGGCTACAGCTTGACTTACAGTATTAGCAGATCGAATAATTGCCGCTCCCTCATTATAGTGGAATGTCCCTGTTATATGAAATGGGCCTGTTGACTGAGGAATAAAAACTCCAGATAAATGACAGGAAGTTTGAGGGTTAAGAACTCCCAGGCAAGTATTATCGGTTACTGTAAAATTAGGGATTTGCTGGGTAATTTTCACACCGGTTAAAGGGTAACGTGTATCTGTATTTAAAAAGCTGGCAACGATTGGGTAAGAGTGGCCCCGCATCACATTTACAGGTAAGTTGGCCGCAATCACCGCTGTAGGTTGAAGCAAAGCATGCTTATCTGAAATCACTGACAGAGAACCTGCATTACACAACATACCATTAAAAGCACATACTTTCGTAGGCAGCACAGCATTTCCTGTAGCCTTAGCAAAGAGATTATAGGTAAGCTGACAACTTTGGTTTGTTAGTAGCGAACCAGTACAAGTATTCTTGGCCAAACTAGCTGAAAAAACTGATGTACTAATTGATCTACTAGGCACCAATAAGTTTGACGGCGTGGCACCAGAAACATTTTTTACAGAAAATGTAATGGACTGAGCTGTTTCACCCGGGTTCATGTGCACAACTTTGGCGGCAGGTTCAAACAGTAAAATTGGCTTAGCCACAGCATAACCTGTTATTAGTAGCAAGAAGCCTAACACTAAAAACGCACGGTAAAGTGAAAACTGCCTATTCATAAAAAGATCCCTCTTAAAATTCCCTTAAACCCTATAAACCACTACAAAAGAAACAACACCATATAAAACGAAAAAAATCACATAGCTAGCTCTATTCAGCACGCACTGAAAAATACACATAAAAAAACATGAAAGAAAAGATAGAAAAAACACAAACAAACTATTAGCCAGCAATATAGCTGAACAACCCATAAACCATCCATGTAAATGCTTTTGATCCTCTCACCTAGCTTTTTTCAAGATTACGACTTGGCTTTACAAACAAAAGAGTAACTAAAAATCCATTTCATTTAAAATTATAATCAGTAAACCTCAATAAACACTAGTCTCTCCAGCGCAAGACAAGTCTAGATAGGTGTGGATTTTATGAAGAAAACCCCGCCTTAGTAACTTCTATGACAAAGTTTCCCTCATCGATTAATTCTGCACTGCATCACACCCTTTAAAATATTGGAAATGTTACACTTTAATAAATCGAGCGCAGAAAAAGTGGTGGCTTGTGATATAGCTACACGTGATTTCAAAATCTAAATTCTCACCCTTTTGGCTTCATCAAGCTCGCTAGCAGAACCCTCCTCTACTAACGCTTGTTGAGCAATAGAAAATTCTCTTACAGCGCTCAGTACTTTCTTTCTAGAAAGTTCAGCGATTGGAGCAAAAAAACCAGCCGCACCACTTTGTTGAGCTCCACCAATATAAAGCCGTTTAGCAAAACATACTTCCAGGTCACCATTACCGAAATCAAGTAACGGTCTCAGGGCTTCTTCTAATCCCAGGCTCGCCCTTTGCTCAAATAAAGTCAAAATAAATGAATCTTTCCGCAAACTAAGCTGCCCTTCCTGCTCAACAACTAAATTGCAAAGTTTCGCAAGTGAGTGCTGCTCAGTTCATGAAAATACATAATCTCTCTGAGAACTACCCAAAATTGTTATCTCCCTACCTGAACTGAATTCGATAATTCTTTTTGTTCTTCTTGAGAAACACTATTTTCTTTAAAAAATTGCTCTACTAAGTGATACGTTAGAAGTTTTCTAATACCCTTCGCAATAAAGTGTCGTGTCACCTTGCCCTTACCATCTCCTAATTTAGCTAGCATAATTGCGTAATCGTCATAAGCTTTTTCCTTACCTATCTCATACAAATATGAGGCCACATAAAAACATACAGCCAGTAGATTTTGTATCCCTTTAAAATTTTTTATCTGCATATTTTCCCAGCCTAGTCCTTCCTTGAGAAATTTAAAAACATATTCAATTTTCGCACGAGATAGATAGGCTATGTATACCTCATACGCCTCATCAAAAGTCGTTACTTTTTTATTAGTTAATAGCAGCATGTCATTCTTAAAAATTCTCCTACCATCTCTGCCTGTAATTTGGATTTTAATTGCATTGATGTTCTCAAACTCTCCAAAATAAATAGTTATTTTTCCGTCTTGTACGCAATTCTTTCCAACTGTTAACTTTTGGAATTGCTTTTCGCCTTGAGCATCAAAATCAGCGTTAATCAGCTTAAGCTTTTTACCATCATCACCTCTACCTTCTATTGTTCTTGTTATTTTTGAGCGAATAATAAAGTCTTGATCTAGGTTTGTATCAATTAGTGAGAGATAGTCATTATCATCAAACTCTCTATCTAGAATATGGGTAATGGTTGCATCTTCATTCTTTGATTTTAGGCAGATTCCTATTTTTTCTATTTCACGAATAGACAGCAGCTTTTTATTAAAGTAATCACCAGATTCATAAAGACTCTTGGCCTCTTTATCTCCCTCAAATGGCTTTCCAGCCTCTATTTTCTTAATATGCTCAGCTTTTAAAAACTTAGGGTCTTTATTGCTGTAGCTTACATGCGATAGTAGATGCACAGCCTTATCACCAGGTACTAATGCAACTGCGTTATGCGTGCTGTAACCATTGATAATATCCCCGTCCAGACTCCTTACTTTACCTAGATTTTCAGTTTGCTTGCTATGTGGCTTTCTAATATCAGAAGGATCATGAAGAACATCAATTTTACTGGCGTGTGAAAGTTTTTCACAGCTCTGTTCTAGCAATGCATCATTTGTTTTTATTGGATCTAAATCGGTGCTTTTATTTTCACCGGTAAGTGTACGAATCATCTTTTTATACTCATTGTTATCTTTTGATGAACTGAACAACTTACAACTACCTTCAGTTAATAGCTTTCCTACAATCGTCGATAGATTTTTTTAAAACAACTTTCCCAGTTAATTTTGAAAAAAGAGGGGCAGCGTAATCGGCGAAGTTTAACATTTATACTCATCTCGTTAGTCTTGTTAAAAAGACAAAGCATAGTCATTTTTACACAATATTTCAGCATTATTTTGCTGATTTAAATTTTGGGTAGTTTTCAGAATCTCTATAAAATCTATTAGCTTGCTCCCCAAGCCGTCGTTCATATTGAATGACAGCTTTTACCATGGCAAGTGAAAGGCAAAGTGAAATTCGCAACTCATGCCACTTAGCATAGGTTTCAACTTGCTGCGCTTGCAAGACTGTCAGTTTAAGTTCGTAAACACTAAGCATACTGCTAACTTGCTGCTCAGAATCCACCATCGCCGTTAATTCACGTAACAGCATTTCAACAAGGTGCATTTCTAAGCAAACGGGATATCCTTGTAAAGATGCTTTAACTCCATCCCAACCACCAGGTATACTACTTAATTCAACACCTGTTTCACTTAGAAACTCATCAGCATCTTTTGTAGCGAGGGCACGTAATTCATTGATCGCTACTTTACTGCTTTCTCGCCATTCATTTTCTAAAAGTGGCGCGCAGTGTTCATACCAAAGCTTGCTAAACTCTTGCTTGCTCAATGAAGCAACTAAACTACCAAATATTTTTGATTGACTTAAAAAAGCCCTTGCCTTGTCTTTACTAACAGCAACAAGCAAATGAATCAGCGTGGTGTCTTCAATATTAGCAATGAAATCACTTAAGCGGCTAAATCGAGAAGCTTGAACCGCCTGTCTAATAAGTTTGTCGCTTGCCAAGCTAAGGTGTTCTGGCAACTTAGCTCGTACTTTGATAACGCCAATCTGTTTAAAGCCAATCTCCTTTAGAATCAGCGCGCACTGCTGAAACAAGCTGTCTTTATACCACTTGAAAGTTAAACTCGTGCCTATTGACAATGCCTCTCTTTCTGTCATCGCTGAAAACATGGGATCTTGTTGTATAAACCACTTTCTAATCCAATCTGGATTATTAAGTGCAAGTAGTTGGTGCAACATTAAATTGTGCTGATTTGTCGCAATAACTTCCCTTAATAGCTTACGTCTTTTTATAAGTTGCAAAGTACGTGTAATCAGTTCATCGCTGGCCTGTCGGTAGTGTATAGGCAAAATATCTCTAAGATCAGCCGAACTATTAACATTTATAGATGCTCTATCTGCCCAGCTTACAGGCTAGTGCGCCATCCTTTCTGTAAATTCCATTGACTTGCTGAAAATAAGCAGGCGACTCAGTCAGATTAGAAATTCCTTTTAAGGTAAACTTAACCAAAAAAGAGGAATGACAATGAGCTGCTATAAAAATGAGAACTTAATCGAAGAAGCCATACATGTTTTAGCGATGGAGGGGTTTGAAGCTTTACCTAAGCTTGTCTCCAGGTTGATGAATGAGGCTATGTTAATAGAAAAGGAGCGCCATTTAAATGCCAGTCCTTATGAGCGAACTGGCGATAGAAACGGATATGCGAACGGCTTTAAACCAAGGTTAATTAACACAGGTCAAGGTCAGCTTGAGCTACAGATACCGCAGGTTAGAGACTCCAATGAAGCCTTCTATCCATCAGTCTTAGAGCGAGGTGTACGCTCTGATAGAGCACTTAAGCTGGCTGTCGCTGAAATGTATGTGCATGGGGTTTCCACGCGCAAAGTTGAAAAGGTGCTAAAGCAACTCTGTGGAACAGATATTTCAAGCACAGAGGTAAGCCGTTGCGCTAAATTGTTGGATGAAGATTTAAAGAAATGGCGAAATAAGCCGTTAGGAAAGATAAAATATCTTTGGCTAGATGCACGTTATGAGAAGGTGCGCACTAGCGGCACAGTACAAGACTGTGCGGTATTGATAGCCTATGGCTTTGATGAATCAACCGGCAAGAGAACAGTGCTAGGTGTTTCTGTTGCGTTATCAGAGGCTGAGGTACATTGGCGTGATTTTCTTCAGCAGTTGGTTGAGCGAGGTATACATGGTATTGAGTTGATTACTAGCGACGCTCATACTGGCCTAAAAGCCGCTAGAAGAGCTGTGTTCCCCAGTGTTCCTTGGCAACGCTGCCAATTTCATTTGCAGCAAAATGCTCAGGCTCACATACCAAAGCGCTCAATGAAGGAACCAGTAGCTGAGGAGATTACAGCTATATTTAATGCCTCAAACATTCATGAGTCGGAAAGACTATTGGCTATGGCGGTAGATAAATATCAGCAAACAGCACCAGAGCTTTCTTCTTGGTTGGAAGTGAATATACCGGAGGGCTTAGTAGTGATGAACTTTGACAGGCCGCATCAAAAAAGATTAAGAACCAGTAACATAGCTGAGCGCGTAAACAGAGAGGTAAAAAGAAGGACGCATACAGTTGGAATTTTCCCTAATACTGAATCGTGCCTAAGGCTCGTATCAGCTGTTTTAGTGGAAATTGATGACCAGTGGAGCGGATCACCTAGATACTTAAGTTGAAGTGAATAATAAGGCTTCATAGGGTTTTAGGATAGATCATTCTTGTTCTTATTAACGAGATATAATTGCTATTACCTAAAAGTTAATAATTTATTTTGAGAGGAGAAAAATTTGAGGTATAAATAATTTTTTAGATTGATTAGCATAATTAATTTAAGATATTATGCGATGAGACAGGTACAATAGAGTGCCATTTAGAATTTTAAAGGTTTTTCTAAGTACTGAAGTTGGTTTTTACAGACAAAATAACGCTCTATCGCTTACAGCATATTCTAAAAAGCCATCCTCATAATGTTGACGCATCTTACTACGATCAATCCACGTCAAGTCTTCCTCACAAACGTCAGTTAAACAAGGCGCTTTTCCTTTTAGCCAACCTATCAATGCTAGATCGTTACTAACGCTAAGCCATTGAATAACCTTTGGGTCATTTTGGTGCTTACGCAAGATAGAATAAATGGTGTTAAGTTTTATCAGTTCAACGTCAGGCAAATTAAGTTCAGAATTAATTGCATTACGTACATCAAGCACTGTATAGGCCCCCTCCCTATGACAAAAAGGCGCTAGAAATTGATAGTTAACATAGCTGGATATAAAGTGCATTAAATAAAAGCTTAAAGAATAGATATCATGATAAGGGCTTGGGACTAGATTATTCCGAATTTGATGCCTATCTGGGTGCCAATAGTGCTTCTTAGCCAAAGGAAGGCAAGCTGTTGTGACAGGTTCTTGATAGTGATAAGACCAACCAAAATCAATAAAGCTTACTTGATAACTCCCATCAACTTTAATAGCTATTAATATATTATCTGGCTTTAAATCACCGTGAAAAAAACCTTTACTATGCAGCTGCTCATCCAGTGCAGCATAAACCGCATCTAGCATCCGTAACTTATCAGACCTAGGAAGAACTTTATCAAGCAAATAATGTTCTAATGTTTTTCCTGGTAGTCGTTTGCAA
>CBDALO010000109.1:0-6604 GCA_965196985.1 Gammaproteobacteria bacterium
CCAAGCCGGAATTTCTTAGTACCCTAGTAGGGGTGCTGCCTTTATATAATGTAGAATATATAGCATAATATACACTTTAACATGATGAAGGATGGTGTTTGGATGTCAGCTAGAATTATCTCTGATGAAAATAATGAATTAACTATTGAACTCAAGCTTCCACTAAAAGGATCTATGCTTGAATGTGAGGACGCAATTCTTGATGGGCTTAATGAGGTTGGAACATTAGCCACTGAAAAAGCTTTAAGTAAGTTTGATGCAGATGGCTCTCCTATCCATGTTGGAAAAATAAAGCTAACAGCACGAAGTAGAGATGAAGCAAATTACCAAACGCCTTATGGAGTTGCTCGAGTTAAGCGTTATGTTTATCAAACCTCTAAAGGCGGTAAGATCTTTTGTCCTTTAGAAGATAAGGCTAGAATTATCCAAGGATCAACACCGCGATTTGCAAAAATAATCTCACATAAATACTCAAACTTACCTGCTCCTAGTGTTATTGATGATCTCAAGGTCAATCATAACCGTAAAATCTCACATTCATACTTGCAACGGGCAACTGATTTTGTTGGCGGTATTGCACAAGCCAAAGAGGCTGAGTGGGAATATGAAGAGCCAAAGCTTGATGCAGGCGTTGAGATGCTAAGCATTAGCTTAGATGGTGCATATGTTCTCACCGTTGATGATGGTTATAGAGAGAGCATGGTTGGAACTATTTCCATGTATGATAAGCATGGTGCACGCCTGCACACAACCTACGTTGCAGCATCACCAGAATATGGAAAAGATGAATTCTTTAATAGGCTTGAAAAGGAAATAAAGCTGAAAAAGAAATATTACCCTGATGCTAAAACAATTGGCGTTGCTGATGGAGCAAAAAATAATTGGCCATTTCTAAAAAAACATACTGATACGCAAATTTTAGATTTTTGGCATGCAACTGAATATCTCGGCGAAGCATCAAAGGCAGTATTTACCAAAAAATCTGAAAGAGATGAGCGTGATGTTTGGCTCGAAGAGAGATGTCATGACTTAAAGCACAAGAAAGGTGCGGCAGGTAGAATACTTGCTGAGCTTAAAGAGCATGTAAATAAAAAACTGAATAAATCGCTTAGAGAAAAGCTAGAAGGAACAATTACGTATTTTGAAAATAATATTAAAGAAAAGCGAATGTCGTATCATAATTTGATTAAGCAGAATGCACCAATTGGCTCTGGCGTCACTGAAGCAGCATGTAAAACAATTGTTAAACAAAGATTAGGCGGATCAGGAATGCGCTGGAAAGACAAGGGAATGAAAATTGTTTTATGCTTGAGAACACTAGTAAAGACTAAAGGAAGATGGGATCAGTTTTGGGAGAAGGTTAATGATTTTGGCGTGCCAGCAGTAATATAGCCTACATTATATAGAGGCAGCACCCCCTAGTAGGTTATGTTCAATCTAATTTATTAGCATCCATCTGTTTGCATTTTAGTTCACCTGGCCAGCAGATATCTTTGATGAATGAGGATGACAGCGTAAATATTAGTATTTATGTAGATGACATAATTATATCATCAAAAGATAAGGTAATCTGCCAATGTGTATTTAGCAGGCTAAAGAAGGCGGTAGGGGGATTTTCGCCATTCACTTTAAATATCAATAAAACTGCTGAACCAAGTTGTAATTTAATTGCTTTTGGTATTTGTTTAAGCCATAAAAATATTCTATTAAGTGATAGCTCTTTGGAAAGGTATAGAGAGTCATATAATAATTCTAATGATCTAGTGAAAAGAGGAATTATAAATTACATAAAATCAATCAATGTGCTTCAGTTAGATGCACTTGAGATGTAAGTGGTATTATTAAAAGTGATCTTTCGTCAAAGAAATGGCAGTTTTTTTAGTAGTGATCACTCTGTTGTATGTCAAATAAAAGGGACCTACCTAATTTCTTTTTCAATATCAATTAAAAGATCATGAGGTAAACCTGTTGTTTCAGATATTAATTCTCCATCTAAACCCTTTCTAAGCATATTTTTAGCAATTATACGTTTCTCTTGTAGTCGGCCTTCTTGCCGTAATTGATCTGCTGCAGACATAATCGTCTCCTTCATATCTGGTAGTGCTTCAGCTAACAGCGTGACAATTTCACTACCATAGTTATCTTTCTCATATTCTAGCGCATATTTTACCAGCCTAGAAATGTGTTTTCCACCATCAAGTGTCTTGATTAATTGTAGCAAATCATGCTGAATTAACGCCTTGATAATTGGTATAAGATCACGACTATAAGCATGCTTATGGCATAATTCCATGGCAGCCACATGCCCATGCGTTAATAGCTCATCATCCGGTATGACAGATAAATCAATCAGCGGGGCAGGGGCGTTGTAAAGCTCTTGGGCGAGTTCCGCATCCTCAAACAAATCGAAGAAATTCAGTGTGTAGGGGTAGGGTTTTTTCTGGCCGTTATAAAACACCAAGTTGAGAATTAATGGCAGTTTAAGCTGATCGCTATGATCTTTTTTAGAGATTTGCTTTAAAAAACGATCCCAAATTTTACAGCGATAATACCACAATCGAAACGCTATAAGAGGGTCAGGAGTGGATTGGTGCTCACTCAAAATGTATAAAAAGATCTGCTCTTTGCCGTACTGCTTTTTGAGCTTCACTTGGTAGAGCACATCCGTAAATGCAGTCTGAAAATCTTCTTCGATGAAGCTATCGTTTTCTAAGTGCAGCGTCTCCCAGTCAATCATCTTTTGGATCTTTTTCGGCAAGTGCGCTTTAAAAAAATCCTTGGCAATCTCGATGTCCTGGAGCGAGCTTTTAAAAAAAGATCGTGATGCTTAATGGCGTGTTTACTCTTCATTCAGACTCCCTGCGCGATTTGGCTAGCCAACGCGGTTTCCAAGTTAAATACACTGTAAACGCTAAGAAGCCAATCACATACAGGTAGCGAGCATAGCCTTGTAACGGCGTACGGAAAAAGTAATTATTGGCCAGCATCCAAAGGCCAATAATGAGTAAGGAGTGTAGTGCTGCTTCAACGCCACGTTTTCTTAATAAGGCTTTATAACTTAAGGGTTGTTCCATGAATCGGCTAACTTGTGTTTGATTGCTAATACAGCTTCGTAGTGTAATCAATCCAACACTGCCTGACTAGAAAAACCTGCTTCAATCCCTTTAAGCGCGAACGTTTAAGTATGTACTGGTCACACCAATTCGAGAATGACCTAATTCAATCGAAATGAGCTTTCTTGCAGCGCGATCTAGTTGCCTCTCTTCTTTGCTCAGTGTTTTAGTGAGTGGCCCGCCATTAACAGGCGATTCCCAACCTGTAAGCATTTTATAGCGTTGCTGAGCATAAGCATGGCGCAAACCGTGGGGCCGATTAAGCCCTATCTTTTTCGCTTCTCGGTAGTAGCGACCCCGTTGCTGAATATAGGTTTTATCCGCTGGAATTAACGACCCCTGCCCTGCAATCTGCTTCGCTCGCTCTAGCCAGTCGCGTTGCGCCTGTGTGCGAATAGGCACGAATCGCTCAACGCCCCCTTTTGTCCAGCTTCGCTTTAAAAAAAGCTGATTGCCTTGGTCTGCGATAACCGGCACGATTTTCAAGCACTCCTCAGCTCGCAACCCAAACAGCCGTTGCAGCTCCAACGAGCAACGCACTCACTCATCCTTAATCGCGCTTAAGTCAGGATCATAAATGGCTTTATTGGCACGAGGTATTGTACTGCGCTGCCCGATTTGGTAATGCTCGTTTGGTTGCACTAAACGATTTTTACGTAACGCGTTGCAAACAAAGCGTAGATCGGATAAACGATTTTTCATGCTGCCAACACTGACTTGCTTGGTTTTCCAGTGCGACACTAACGCATCCACATGCTTTTGTTTAAGAAACTGAATGTGTCGAACTTTATAGCCTAATTGATGCAGTTCCTCAAACATGGCATGCAGCCGATTAGTGCGCGAGACTTGAGTCGAAAAAGACATCACCTTACTGCCTTTGTATTGGCCCATGAATTGATTAATGGAATACTTGACTTTTTTAAGCGGTTGCAAGCTCATGGAGCCACTCCTTTTGCAAGCGGTGCGGTGATTGGCAACCCATTTCCCGACACAGCAATCGCAAGGTTTGCTTGTCACCGAGGCGAGACACCAGTGCTTCGTAACGTTGTTGGGCATAGACCTTGCGAAACGGCGTGGTAAACGGAACCTTGCCCACATTGCACTCATGCTGATATAAGCGTAGGACGAGCTGATGATAATCGGGTTGTTGAAAGCCAGCGATGGTTTGCTCTAAGTGTTGGCGGGTTTTCAAACAAGCCCGTTGCGCTTCAGTGTGAATCGCAATTGAGCGGTCTCGATGATTGTGTGCGATTAAACGATGAATACTTAATTGCTTCGGCTCTTTTTCTAAAGTGGCTAAATTAAGTTTCGCCGCTTCAACACGCGTTAACCCAAAAAGCTGTTGCAACTCAATCAGGTTGAGTGTGACCGGATGATAAATCAAGCTAAGATCAGGCGGTTGATAGTGAGGCACGTGGTTCGCTTGTGTGGTAATGCCAAGCTGCTCATTACTTGGTAACCTCATGGAGAGCTTAGCTAAGCGAATAAAGTAACGCCATGCAGCGAGTTTGTTTGCCAAGCTTCGATCACTAACCCCTTGCTGTTGGTAGTAGGTGACAAGCTGTTGGATGTGTTGGCTGGTGAGCAAGGATAATTGGGCAGGCAATTGCCTGAGTTTGGCTAAATCTCGCAACCCTTGCTCAATCATTACACGGCGTTGATAGCGAGTCAGCGGTGATTGGGTGCGATCCTTAGTCAGCAATTTTTTCGCGGTGTTAATTAAACTGTGTTGTCGACTCATAGCGACTCCTATTCGGGCAATCAGGATCTTGAGGGAGAGAAAGTCACAAACAAAGAAACACGTGCTGGTTCTGAACTATTAGATCTAAGACTTAACAACTTAGTGTTACATGACCAACTGTAGCAGTAAGTAAGTGCTACCGTTACCACAACGTGGTGAAGGCCCTAGGCAGTGGATCTACCATTTGCCAAAACACGGACTACTCAATTTCTCTGTTCTTGTCTTTTCTCGTCTCCTCTTGATCGGTTTTATCAAATAAATTTCCTAAGCAAGCTGTAACCCCAGTGCTTAGGAAGCAGTGCTCACCCTCCACCTGACCTTCGCCAGTGTGAACGGAGCGGTGCAAAACGTATCCAACGCGCAAGCGTGTCAATCCGATGCTCTCTGACTTCAAACCACAAAGTCAGTCTGCCCGCTTAACGCGAAGTGGCTACAATACGTTTTGTTAAGCACACGAACTCGTGTACAAGTAGTAAGCTATCGATCTTGGTCGATAGAATGAAATCACCAAGCCCCTTCTGCGACAGCATTAGTCCTAACGAAGGTTACAGATAAGCAGATAACACCGCTTATCGGTCTTAATGCCAAAGGCAGTTTGCGTCATTCGTTTATGCTCGGTCAGAGCACTGGCCGCATTGGCGAACCCGAACTTTTAGGACAAGGTTAATCTTGTCACTCGCTCCATGCTTTGGTAAGTCCCGCTAGCTTTCGCTAGGCTCACGACACGTGGGACAACTGTGACGAATAGTAATAGACGTACAAGACGTTTCAGGCTGTAGGCCTTCTTCAGTATTACCTCAAACAATGTTACCGAGCTGACACCACAAAAGCAAATTCAATCAAACAAAAAAAAGCAGCAGCAGAACCAGCAAGTGGTCTGAGCTGAGCCATTTCAAAAAAGAGCAGCAGCGACAGCAAAACAAAGTGACCCATTAACCCTGATGCCAGTGGGTGGTACAAACCAAAATTCCGCGCCGACAATTTATCCACAATCGTTGGGGATTTTTTTATAGAATCCCCAACTCATGGGGATAAATTGGGGGCTTCCGAGCAATGGCTATTTCACGGCAAAGTCCGGCTCAATAATTAAGCAGCTTTACTGTTTTAAGGTTTCTCACTATCAATAGTGAGTGAAAATAGCTTGCAAGTAATTGTATTAAATAAAAAATCCGGAAAACAGCTCCCGCTGTCACTTCGCTTTTTGCGAAGTGACAGCGGGAGAATCTAAAGCAGCCCCCGTGCGAAAACGAGGGCCGAAGCCAACCGGTGGAACGGTTGACTGGACTGAAAATCGAGGTGCTTGGAAAGCCTCTAGCGAGTGGAGAGTTCCGCCTGCAAGACAACAAAGCCTGCCGGTTGACTCGCAAGCTGGACAATCTTTTGATGCGGTAAGCCTTGCTGGCGGAGGGTGTTGTAATGGCTGGCGAGGGTGTTGAGTGTGGATCCTGCACTGCGACAACGTGCAATTTGAGCAAGTTCTGGTTCCGAAAAACCCCACCCTAGCAATTTTTTAGCGTGCGTTTGCAGGGCTTGCAGGGTCTTAGCTCCGCCACTTTTTGCGGTGATACTGACCAAATCAGCAGGTGTGAGTGAGAGGGTTTGCCATGCCTTTTGCTCCTCAGCAAGTAATGTGAGGGTGACTCTGGCTCCGTCTTGGTTGACTATTCTGATTAAATCGTAGTCATTAAAACCCTGATTCAGTAGGGTGGCGTGATGCGTGAGTAGGGCTTGGATTGCGGGCGCACGTCCG
>CBDALO010000110.1:0-31631 GCA_965196985.1 Gammaproteobacteria bacterium
CTAATTTTTAAAGAGCAGTAGTTATTATGCTTTAATTGGGTAGGTATTTCTATGCGCCCTGATACCTAAAATACACCGTAATTGAACCAAGCCCGAAAAGTTGCTGGAAAAATAATAAAACTAACAGGTGGTTAAAAAATAACTCGCTTCTGCTGCTTCATGCTTCAGAGCTGGTTTTTTAGTCACATAGTGCCCAACCCCCCGATAACGCTGGTTATCAGGGGTTATAGTTGCTGATCACATAATTTCTTTTCGAGCACCCTTTGTGCCTGACAGAATATTTTCTTCAGTTTCATTAAGCAGCTCTGACGCCTTTCTTTTGATAGATTTTGGCGATGAAAACAGACTACTTTCACTCCTTGAAAGTCGGAACGCACTACGAAAAAGATTTCTAATATTATTGATAACAGACTGTACTGATTCTTTAACCTGCTTAAAAAGGTTTGTAGGATTTGAGGAATGATGCATAAGTGATTTTTCCAACTCATTTACGCAGCGTTGACTTGCTTCATTTGTTACTTTACGTAACTCATTATCATAGCAAATATGGCTAACATTCCACCCGCGATGATGGCCCTTAGCAACTCTTACGTTATAATCAATAACACCATTTAAAGCTTTTGCTTTATAGTTATTTAGGGCTAGTTTTTGTTGGTCTTTTTTTTCTGGATCTATATGAGTAAATAAAGGTTCAATGCTTTGGTTAACTACTGCCACTGATGAGGTTAGCCTTGGTAAAAAACCTTCTTTATCTTCAATCTGGGAAAGGTCTATAGTAGGGTCATTTTGTAGTAAAAGTGATAAAGCAGCTTCCTCCTCTTCTGCCGTATGCAGCATAGGCTCTTCAAAACTTTTTCCCTTTATCAGTTGCTGTAAAGGAGTGTTTGTTGCTCTATATTCAACTAGCTCAAAACCGTCTTTACCTAGTTTTAGCTTAGCTTGTAAGCCCCCTAAAGGTATCTTGCTAAATTCACCTCGCTGGGTAGAGTAACCCTCTAACTGCAAGCTACCACACACAGAGCAAAATAGCTCACCATGTTCAGTATAAAAATAAAACTTTTGGTCTGTTGGTTTTATAATATGAGTATCGGCCTGTATTTTAAATTCTGGCTGGAAGCATTTATATAAACTATATGTTACAGCTTGATTCCAAGCTTTATTAAAATCATTATAATGTGGGCCTAGCTTTTGCTTTAATTGATCTTCGACATTTTTTCTTATTGTATCAGTAAGGCCCTCTGCATTATCGATAGGAGTTAGTGTGCCGAATGCACTTTTATCTTCATCAAAGAAGAAGTAATCTTTCTGATTTCTAAACCAATCAGGAACTATATCACCATATTCTTCATGCACCTCACCATCTTCAGCAGGTTTAAAAATCACTTTACTGGCTTGAGAAGTGTTTTCATCTAAGTTAGAAAAGATACTCTTATTACTATCTAATACATGCTGGGCTGGAATAATATATATATACTCTTTCAGTAAAGTATCAGTACTATTTAAAGTTTGAACTTCATTATATTCAGCATATAAATCTAATAAAACGCTTTGTACAGTAGCAGCAATATAGTCTTGGTCATTTATTGATGATTCTGTAGATGATGTATCAGTACATGAGCTATAAAGCAGCCCCCAATTGTATATTTTATTGTAAAGCTCTTTTTTAGCACGTAAGCTAATTTGACTATATTCCCTAATAAATAACCTGGATAAAGCTTCTTTTAGATAGGTGCGCAAACTATTTCCTGTAATAACAGAAAATGTCTGTCCATCTAATTCCTCTTGCTCAGGCTTTGCTTGCTTTTGTGCTTCTCGATATAATTTAACCAGAAAGTTTTCTTCATCCCAGTAATCACCCATTGATTTAAGTAAAGCATTTATTGTTTTAATCATAATTTTCAAATACCTAATATTATTTTTGGATAATATTTTAAAATAACAAAAAAAAATTAACATAAACTGCATAAAAATACCGTGAGGTGTGGGATAAAACTAGCTCGTCATAAGGTCCATTATGGGGGGCTATTTTTCCGGCCGAAAACCACCCCTTGCCGCACCTGTTTGACCCTGCTATTATCTCCGGTGATGAATCTCCGGTGAACAGCGTTTTTTTACTACCGATTTTTAGCGGGATTTTCTGCTTATTTTTCAATCGGTTAGAAGCGGGGAACGTCGGGAAACCTGTGGAACATCTTTTTTGTGGTTAGACGAGATCATTTTTATGAGCCAATTTTCTGAAGCGACACTGAAAAAACGCCATCGAGACGCCCAGCGGACTTACCGGCAAAAGCAGCAAGAACGAGACCTTGTTCGTTTGGAATTGCAAGTGGAAGCCAAGTTTAAAGACTTATTTGACTCCTTAGTCAGAGTGAAAGCCAACGACTTTCCTGATCAATGGGCACCGCAACGCCGGATCGCGCAAGCGCGTCGCCAAGTCTTGCAAGACGCGTTAGCCACGACACAAACGACTTTTATTGCGCTCACCGAACAAGTTCAGCAGCTTAAGACTGAAATCCGCGCCCTCTCCCCGAATTTTTTCAAAACCGATGCGCCCGCCCTCCCCTTACCACAGGCCATTGCTAATTTACCGGATGACCCTGACCAGCTTAAAAAAGTGTTAGCGCGGCTTTATCAGGATTTAGTGACCAGTCGACAAGCGGTTAATCGACTAGCTGAGAGTGAAAAGCGTTACAGAAGGCTTTATGAGGCGTTAGATCAGACAAATGAGTAAAGGAAAGACGCCTAGAGTGATCGATTGGCTGACTGCGTTTGCGTGAGGTATTGAGGGTTATTGTCACTCGTTTTGGTTGCTGTTGCGGTTTAAAAAAAACAAAACAAAAAAAAGAATTCTTTTTGATATTAATAGATTAATCATCCGACACTTAAGCCTCGATTACCCGACACTTAAACTGGGGATAACGGGGTTAATGAGCATGATGGGGTGTAGCGGTGGATAAAAAGTGGGCTTGATGGATGGGGTTTCAGGGCTTTTCAGACGTTCTGAGGGCAAAAAGCGAGTTGCGAGTGGCTTAGGCTGAGGTTTTGGTGTAATCAGGCCACAGGAAGCCCCTACCGCGTTGTAGTGGGTTGACGGGTGGTAAGGGTAGATTAGGCCGGTGGTGCGCCTAAACGGGCGAGAATGGCGGCGTCATTAAGATCCGGCTCAGCTTGCAATAAGTGCATTTTCTTTAAAAACCACTGATTGCGTTGCTTGGCTAAGGCTTGTTGCTGTTGGGTTTGATTATGAAGCTGTTGTTGCGCGGGCAGTAAGTTTTGCACCAGTTTGGCCAAGCCAGTCGTTTTCGGGGCTTGAGGCTTGTTGGTGGGCTGTTTAGTGTGATTGTGCTGATTCGCCAGATACGCCAGTTTCGCTTCCGCTTTGCTGTGTTGTTTCTGGCGGCGTTCCAGGCGTTTTTTGGCCCATTGGATGCACTGGTTGAGTTTACCCCACCCCACGCCTAAATGATGGAATAACACCGCATTCAAACGTTTAATCGAGACTAAGGCACGAATAGCCCCTTTTTTGAAAGTAAAGCGTTTTTCCAGGGTTAAGTACCCTGCTCGCTTGAGATCTTTTAACGCCCGCTCACAGCGTTTAACCGTAATGTTCGCCAGCTTAGCGATCTCGGTGATCTTCATGTCACGCCAGCTCGTGCCATTGAGATACCGCACTACTCGTAATTGTGCTATGTCCGCATGATTAATCAGTACCCCTAACACTAAGCTCACTGCCTCACGGCGTTCTGATCGAACTTGTCGATCCGACTCACGGCTAAAGTCAATCAGATCTAACACCCCTTCAGGGCTGAACGCATAGCGTTGGGCATTCTCTGAGGCAATCTGAAGTGCATCGAAGGTTTTCTTATGGTGGGACTCACGGGTATAGGTACGCGGGTTCGCAGGGTCATGGCCACAACGGTTGCCTAATGTAGTAACTCCTACAGGTTTATTTAACACGCTAAACAAATCCTTTTACATATAATAAATTTGTAAAAGCTTTTAGACGCGTTATAATCAACCCTGCCGAGGGAATTGATAAAGCTTAACTAGCGTTCGCGTTTAAAAAGCTTCTATATTCCAGATGTGTGGCGAAATATTTATTCGCCACACGTCAACTCTATTTTTGTCTCACATAATTAATAATCTGATCACTAACCTTAAACACTCTATGCCCTCCCCTACCCAGCTTAGAGACCCCTTTGTGTAGGACTTTTTTTTCATAAAGTCGATTGATGGCATTTTTAAGTGTTGAATTGTTACAATTGGCGATGAAAAGTAAATCAACTAGCTTTATACGAGGTGTACAACCATCTTCATTGATAGGTAGGTTTGCAATAAAATCAACTATCTTTTTTTGAATACCTACAAGATTTAATTTATCTGCTACAGTTTCATGCTGTTTGTATTTATAAATAATATCCTGATCTGCAGTTACTAAAGGCTTTGACGGCTTAGTGGGGGTATCGCTAATTTTTTGCCTACTGTCTGCTAACCTTTTGCTATCCTTACCTTGGTCTGCAGTTACAGAAGCTTTTGACGGCTTAGTGGGGGTATCGCTAACTGTTTGCCTGCTATTCGCTAACCTTTTGCTATCCTTACCTTGGTCTGCAGTTACAGAAGCTTTTGACGGCTTAGTGGGGGTATCGCTAACTGTTTGCCTACTGTCTGCTAACCTTTTGCTATCCTTACCTTGGTCTGCAGTTACAGAAGCTTTTGACGGCTTAGTGGGGGTATCGCTAACTGTTTGCCTACTGTCTGCTAACCTTTTGCTATCCTTACCTTGGTCTGCAGTTACAGAAGCTTTTGGCGGCTTAGCGGGGGTATCGCTAACTGTTTGCCTACTGTCTGCTAACCTTTTGCTATCCTTACCTTGGTCTGCAGTTACAGAAGCTTTTGGCGGCTTAGCGGGGGTATCGCTAACTGTTTGCCTACTGTCTGCTAACCTTTTGCTATCCTTGCTTAATGTATCAATAGGATCAGATGGTCTATTCTGAGTATTTGCATTATCTTGGTTATTGTTCTCAGTATTATTAATAAAATCTTCAGTATTATAATCCCAAGCTCGGTATTTTTTAGGTTTGAATTTTTTCTTTCCTCTATTTAAAGCATCATTAATATTTGGCATAAACTAGACCCCCAGTAGATCTTTGGTTACGTTATTAAAATCATCTTTTTCTGGGGTTGCTCTTATTCCTTCATAAACACTTTGCCCAGAGTTAACAGAATTCTCAATTGATTGTAGTTGTCTAATATAGGAGCTGATTATTAGTTGGCCAAAGTTGGGGTGTTTAATTAAATCGCTTAGCTTTTCAAATGATAATGATGTGCGAGCATCATACCGATTGAATACTATTTTAAATTCCGCAGAGTGTTCATACTTTTGAAATAAATCATTTAACTCTTTAAACGTGAGCTCTAAACCAGCAATAGCGTAATCAGTAGGATTCACAGGCATGATAACAACATCAGAGGCTAATGCAGCCGCACTAACAGAAGCCCCAATTGAAGGGGGGCAATCTAATATAATAATGTCATACTCATGCTTTACTTGATTAATAAGGTTTTTAAATACCTTGTCGAGAGGGTGTTTTCCTAAAAGCAGAGTATTATCCAAAAGAGCATTATCAACTCTGCTTGGTATAAAGTCTAAACCATCGCAAACACTAACTATTGATTCTTTAAGGTTAAGCTTTTCACTTACCACATCTATAAAAACGGGTAAACTAGTAGCATCAATACCAAACGTTCTAGTTAAATTAGATTGTTGATCAAGCTCAATTAAAAGAACCTTAGCCCCTAATAATGAACTTCTAACGGCAAAATTTAACGATACTATCGTTTTTCCTACACCTCCTTTGACTAATTGGGTTGTATATATTTTCGGGTGAAAAGAATAATTAAATAATTTCCTAGCCCCTGTATGGCCAAAATAAAGCTTATTTTGTTTCTTTTTGGTTTCAATGTGTAAACCTTTTAGTTGTTTGTGTATGTATTGTACGCTTGTATCTAGTATTTGCGCCGCATCTGAAACAAGAAGTTTAGGATCCATAAAATAAAACTCAATTAGTTTAAACAAGTCTTATTAAACATGAATATCTTAAACTCGTAAAGAAGATAGTTAGTTTTTCTTTTAAACAATCACCCCGTATAATTTATTTACTAAACAAGGATACTTAATAGGTATGATAAAATAATACTGATATACTCGTGACGGTTTTATAATATAGCTAGTGCGCCATCCTTTCTGTAAATTCCATTGACTTGCTGAAAATAAGCAGGCGACTCAGTCAGATTAGAAATTCCTTTTAAGGTAAACTTAACCAAAAAAGAGGAATGACAATGAGCTGCTATAAAAATGAGAACTTAATCGAAGAAGCCATACATGTTTTAGCGATGGAGGGGTTTGAAGCTTTACCTAAGCTTGTCTCCAGGTTGATGAATGAGGCTATGTTAATAGAAAGGGAGCGCCATTTAAATGCCAGTCCTTATGAGCGAACTGGCGATAGAAACGGATATGCGAACGGCTTTAAACCAAGGTTAATTAACACAGGTCAAGGTCAGCTTGAGCTACAGATACCGCAGGTTAGAGACTCCAATGAAGCCTTCTATCCATCAGTCTTAGAGCGAGGTGTACGCTCTGATAGAGCACTTAAGCTGGCTGTCGCTGAAATGTATGTGCATGGGGTTTCCACGCGCAAAGTTGAAAAGGTGCTAAAGCAACTCTGTGGAACAGATATTTCAAGCACAGAGGTAAGCCGTTGCGCTAAATTGTTGGATGAAGATTTAAAGAAATGGCGAAATAAGCCGTTAGGAAAAATAAAATATCTTTGGCTAGATGCACGTTATGAGAAGGTGCGCACTAGCGGCACAGTACAAGACTGTGCGGTATTGATAGCCTATGGCTTTGATGAATCAACCGGCAAGAGAACAGTGCTAGGTGTTTCTGTTGCGTTATCAGAGGCTGAGGTACATTGGCGTGATTTTCTTCAGCAGTTGGTTGAGCGAGGTATACATGGTATTGAGTTGATTACTAGCGACGCTCATACTGGCCTAAAAGCCGCTAGAAGAGCTGTGTTCCCCAGTGTTCCTTGGCAACGCTGCCAATTTCATTTGCAGCAAAATGCTCAGGCTCACATACCAAAGCGCTCAATGAAGGAACCAGTAGCTGAGGAGATTACAGCTATATTTAATGCCTCAAACATTCATGAGTCGGAAAGACTATTGGCTATGGCGGTAGATAAATAGTGACTGACAGAAAACCCGCAAAGCCTTTTATTTTCAATGTTTCGGGGCGAACTGGTCACATGAAGATTTTCAAAAAACAGCACTAAATACTCGTTTTCCAGCTATTTACAGCTTATTTTCGATATAATGCCTTAATCTTCGATGATTTTTCGCCACAGCATGGTAACTCTTCACTGGAAAGCAAGAATGACAAGACTAGCCCAAAATCCACAAATGCAAATTGGCCAAGTAGATATTTCTAAAATTCAAATCAGCTCTAAATCACGGGATGACATTCCAAAATTATTAAAAGGGCTACAGTTTATTTATAGTACACCCTCTGTACGGAAGGAGATTTTCGAACTACTAGAGGCTCGGATTGCACCTGAGGTTGACAAGAATAATGGACGCCCTGGTATGGAATTATGGAAAATATTGGTCATGGGAGTACTCCGCCTGAGTCTAAATTGTGATTATGATCGACTGCATGAACTTGTGAATCAACATAAAACCATTCGTGAAATGCTAGGGCATGCTGATTTTTTCGATAAAATAGAGTATCAGCTGCAAACAATTAAAGACAATGTCTCGCTACTCACTCCCGAGTTGTTAGATGAGATTAATCAAGTTGTTGTGAAAGCTGGTCATTCATTGTTAAAAAAAAGTGAGCCTCTGCGAGGCCGTTGCGATTCCTTTGTGGTTGAAACAGACGTACATTTTCCAACAGACATAAGCTTACTGTTTGACGCAATGCGCAAAATAATTCAGCAGGTGGCCAAGCTGTGTGAACACAGCGGATTGAGTGACTGGCGTCAATATCGATATAACATCAAGCATCTGAAACGGCTCATGCGAATAGCTCAACTAAAAAAGCGCAGTAAGAGCAAGCAAGCAGATCAACAAAACAAAAAGGACAAGGCAATCAAGGATGCTCATCAGGAGTATCTCAATATTGCGCAAAAATATTTAGATAAAGCACATGCCTCAATAAACGCTATCCAGAAAGCCGATCTACTGAAGCCGCAAGATGCGCCACTGGTTGAAAGTATAGAAATGTTCACGGTTCATGCAGATCGCCAAGTTGATCAAATTAAACGCCGAATATTATTGGATGAAAAGATCCCGCATGAAGAAAAAGTCTTTTCTGTCTTTCAGCCACATACTGAATGGATTGTAAAAGGAAAGGCTGGTGTACCAGTCGAATTAGGAATGAAAGTCTGTGTCTTGGAGGATCAACACCAATTTATATTGCATCATCGTGTGATGGAGAATGAGACTGATGACAAGGTCGCCGTATCTATGGTTCAAGAGACCCAACAAAAGTTCCCAGAGTTAAACACATGTAGTTTTGATAAGGGCTTTCATTCAAAAGAAAATCAATCTGCGTTAGCAGATATTTTGGAAGTTGTTGCATTGCCGAGAAAAGGTCGACTCTCAAAGGAAGCACAGGAAATTGAAAAGTCAGACTCGTTTGTGAAAGCGAAACAAAAGCATTCTGCGGTAGAATCCAGTATTAATGCTCTTGAAGTTCATGGGTTGGATCAATGCCTAGATCACGGCATTGATGGCTTTAAGAGTTATGTTGGCTTAGCGATTGTTGGAAAAAACATAGATCGTATCGGAAGTCTTATACAAAGAGCTGAGCAAAGGAAAGCAGCGCGACTAAAAAAACGCATTCGAGGTCGCAGCCCACCGTTAGCTGCCTAGTCAGCCTCAGAATATCCCATTGTATTCCAGAAAGCAGGATGCTTTTTTTCGTATCAAAACAGCGAGATTTCATTTTTTTGTACGCGGCCAGGGCTTAACATGCTATTTTTATTATGATCTCGCGCGGATATAAAAAAATGAAAGTGTAATAAAACAACAAAGACTAAGAATTAGTAGGTTTTCTGTCAGTCACTAAATATCAGCAAACAGCACCAGAGCTTTCTTCTTGGTTGGAAGTGAATATACCGGAGGGCTTAGTAGTGATGAACTTTGACAGGCCGCATCAAAAAAGATTAAGAACCAGTAACATAGCTGAGCGCGTAAACAGAGAGGTAAAAAGAAGGACGCATACAGTTGGAATTTTCCCTAATACTGAATCGTGCCTAAGGCTCGTATCAGCTGTTTTAGTGGAAATTGATGACCAGTGGAGCGGATCACCTAGATACTTAAGTTGAAGTGAATAATAAGGCTTCATAGGGTTTTAGGATAGATCATTCTTGTTCTTATTAACGAGATATAATTGCTATTACCTAAAAGTTAATAATTTATTTTGAGAGGAGAAAAATTTGAGGTATAAATAATTTTTTAGATTGATTAGCATAATTAATTTAAGATATTATGCGATGAGACAGGTACAATAGAGTGCCATTTAGAATTTTAAAGGTTTTTCTAAGTACTGAAGTTGGTTTTTACAGACAAAATAACGCTCTATCGGACGTATTGTTGAGTTTAAACCCGAACTTCGCCGTATTACTGTTGAGTGGGATGCTGAGACGCAGCAGCGTTTTCCTGAGAGAACACGCCAGTGGTGTGAGGATTATGCGGAAGATTCTACCGGTAAAACGTACGGGTTTCTTTTTAGTCATATCATGTTTTTTAGTAAGGTTGAACCGCCTCATGCGTATCCGTCTTATTTCAGCATGATGCTCATGCTGCGCTCTCTTTAGTTTACTGCGCCTGTGATGAGCGGATGGTAATTAATTCCGCTAGCGAAGGCATAGAATAGTTTTTTGTAATTCTGTCATATATATAATCGAAGACATTAACTGCTAGCTTTTTACATGTCTCAGTAATTGTAACCATTGTATCCTTAGCTTTCGTTCCTTCTTCACTCATAGTATGAAGGTGTACATCGCGCATTCTAGCCTGCTTCCGAGCCATCAACTCTGCTGGATTGTTATGTAGAGGAAGCTCTGGCTTTTCCAGCACTAACAATAGCTGCCTTTTCTTTTTTAAGGTGAGCTCAATTTGTTTATCTAGTTTCTCGTAGCCAGTGATTGTTGAGAATAACTCAGTAAACTCATTGGATAGCTTATCTATCTCATCTTGCCCTGGGTTCTTTTTATATTCAATGAGCTTATGATAATAATCCCAAAACCTATCCAAGAAGCTGTCAACAGAGTCTTGGTGCTTCTTAAAAATTGGCGTCAGCTTTTTATAATGCCTACCCTCATGAACCCAGCACAAGGCGAGTGATTCAGTAATGAGCTTAAACTGTGGCGCATCATCGGTAATGAGTGTTTCTATCGCATAAGGACTCTTTCTATATGTTGAGATAGCTGCCGCATCAGTAATCAGCTTTCTATATTTTGGAAATTTTTTATCACCTAATACCTTATCAAGAATAACTTCCAGCTCCTTACTGTTTAAGATAGTCGATGAGTGAAATACCTTTAAGCTTTCGATTACCTTGTGGGGTAAGTTCATAATAGCCAGTAAATTAAAAGCGGCCTCATTTAATGTGAACCCAAAGTGGTCTTGGCTTAACATTTCAATGACGCTTAATCGACTTTTACTGGTCAGCGTAAAGTAAGCTGAATAATACTCATTACCCAATACATTAACATAACGGTTTTTCCCATCCTCTCTAGCGTTGGTGTCATCTAGGTGCTGGTAGTTCGTGGATTGTAAACCTGCCTTCACAACTTCTACCTTCTCGGGCTCAAGTATCGTAGGTGTTTTAATTGTGAAGCTATGGATGGTTGATTTACTAATATCTATGTTGGCGGTTTTATAAAATGTCTCAAGGCTTTCTAGCGTCATACCACCTTGAGTATTTAGGAAGCTTGTCCAGCTTTTAATAGTAGGGCCGAACTGGCCCTCATAACCAGTTGGCAGAGGTGCTGTATAGTGTTTGTTTTCAGAAGGGGGAGTAATATTGTTGGCGCAAAAAAAGAGTGTTATTAGCAGCAATTTTTATATCCTGGATAAGTGTTTTCTTAGAGCCATTTGGCACAGCATCGCTGGGCAACGAATCTGGATTAATTGTTAGTGTCACTGTATTAGAGACTTCGAGATTTTTTTTACTAGATTTTGGCTTTCTAGTTTTATTGGTTTTATTTCCTTTTCTATCCTTCTCGGAGGAATGATCCTTGTCCTTGTTAGCGCGCGTTTGCTTTCTAACATTAGGCTTTCCTTGCTCACCTTTATATTTATTTAATGCGTTATTTAACGATTGCACCTTGTCTTCTAGCTTTATGATTTTCTCAGCCTGACTTTCACATACATTGCTAAAATCTGTTTCTAGTGCTGTTGGTGTAACAGTATTATTAAATCTCTCAATGAGATCGGCTAAAACTGATTTGTCAGGTTGTTTTTTCATAGGAAGAGTATACCACGGGTTTGAAAAGGTAAATTTTCCCCACACAGATGGCCGTACTGCTGAAATTATTTTTAAGCCATGAACCTGATCGATGAAAAAATAATCCGAGCATACAGCGTTGTTATAGAGCGCACATCATGCTTTTATGACACACGATGATTCCAATATAAAATTTCCAAATTTGCACGAAAAAGCTGTCAAGAACTTTTTGAATTATTTTCAAATCATGCTGATATTGAACGGATACCCTCATGCTTCGGCTGATTCTACCGATCAAATGCAAACAATAACTGCCACCACAGATGATGAGTCGTGACTTAACAAAGGAGTGAGGGCGAATGAATGTAAAAGGGATTTTGAGTATTCGTGTGATTACAATCGTAGCTTGCTTATCAATTTTAACCAGTTACGGATCAAGCTTCTATTATCGCCAACACCATTATCCTGTCCACCAAATTACTGTGCCGGTTTATCGTGTAGCACCTCATGGTGAAGGAAAATTAATAGGCACAGTGAAGTTTCGTGATTCTTCCTATGGTTTACTAATTTATCCCAAGCTACATGGGTTAACTACTGGTCTTCACGGCTTTCATATCCATGAATTTCCACATTGCGGAAACAATGGGTTTGACGCAGGTGGTCACTTTGATCCAACCCGCACAGGTAAACACGCAGGGCCTTATCGACAAGGACACTTAGGCGATCTTCCGGTTTTGTTTGTTAATCAGCAAGGTATGGCAATAACACCCAATTTAGCACCACGAGTGGTTCTGTCGCAAATTAATGGTTATTTGATATAATACCGACCAAATTTAGCATTGAATAATAATGGAGTTATTATGGCGATTAGTTTTAAAGGAAGACATTTCCCCAAAGAGATTATTTTAACAGCAGTACGCTGGAAGCTTGCGTACCCATTAAGTTACCGAAATATTGAAGAGCTCATGGAAGAACGTGGTGTTAGCTTTGATCACTCTACAGTACAAAAATGGGTGGTTCGCTATGCGCCCCAGCTTGAGCAAGAGTTTCGTAAAAGCAAGCGCAAACTTGCTGATAGTTGGAAGATGGATGAGACTTATATTAAGGTCAATGGCAAGCAAGTTTATCTTTATCGTGCAGTTGATAAGTACGGTAACACCGTTGATTTTATGCTGTCAGAGAAGCGTGATCGTAAGGCAGTTCTAGCTTTTTTTAATAAAGCGATTGGATCAAGCGGGTTACCCAAAAAGGTTAACATTGATAAAAGTGGTGCAAATACAGCAGCGCTGGAAAGACTCAATACCTTATTATTTTTATCTGGATTCTGGTTTGCGATGGTCGAGGTTAGGCGCATTAAATACCTCAATAATTTGGTCGAGCAAGACCATCGATCGATAAAGCGTATCACGAAATATACACTGGGTTTTAAAAAGTTCAATTCAGCTAAGGCAACAATAGCTGGTATTGAGTTATGCCATATGCTAAAAAAAGGGCAGATGCGAGGCAATAGCATGATGCCAGCCTGGCAGCAGTTCTACACGCTCGCAGACTAGTTGCGCCCAAAAATAGGCTACCTCATCTAGGTATAAATTTTTCGACAGAACCAAATAATCTCTTTGGGGAAATGTCTTCCTTTAAAACTAATCGCCATAATAACTCCATTATTATTCAATGCTAAATTTGGTCGGTATTATATCAAATAACCATTAATTTGCGACAGAACCAATATGCCTGCTATGCCTGATGCAAGGCCTAGGCAGAAAGTAGTAGCTATAGCATAGTAGTTTCAGATTCCATGAGGCACAGTTAATTGTTAAAGAGCAAGCAATGACGTTCGACTAAAATGAACAAAACCGTATCACACTGCAAACATAATCAGAATAAATCTATCTTTATAAAAAAGAATTTCGATAGAGCGTTATTTTGTCTGTAAAAACCAACTTCAGTACTTAGAAAAACCTTTAAAATTCTAAATGGCACTCTATTGTACCTGTCTCATCGCATAATATCTTAAATTAATTATGCTAATCAATCTAAAAAATTATTTATACCTCAAATTTTTCTCCTCTCAAAATAAATTATTAACTTTTAGGTAATAGCAATTATATCTCGTTAATAAGAACAAGAATGATCTATCCTAAAACCCTATGAAGCCTTATTATTCACTTCAACTTAAGTATCTAGGTGATCCGCTCCACTGGTCATCAATTTCCACTAAAACAGCTGATACGAGCCTTAGGCACGATTCAGTATTAGGGAAAATTCCAACTGTATGCGTCCTTCTTTTTACCTGAAAACTACCCAAAATTTAAATCAGCAAAATAATGCTGAAATATTGTGTAAAAATGACTATGCTTTGTCTTTTTAACAAGACTAACGAGATGAGTATAAATGTTAAACTTCGCCGATTACGCTGCCCCTCTTTTTTCAAAATTAACTGGGAAAGTTGTTTTAAAAAAATCTATCGACGATTGTAGGAAAGCTATTAACTGAAGGTAGTTGTAAGTTGTTCAGTTCATCAAAAGATAACAATGAGTATAAAAAGATGATTCGTACACTTACCGGTGAAAATAAAAGCACCGATTTAGATCCAATAAAAACAAATGATGTATTGCTAGAACAGAGCTGTGAAAAACTTTCACACGCCAGTAAAATTGATGTTCTTCATGATCCTTCTGATATTAGAAAGCCACATAGCAAGCAAACTGAAAATCTAGGTAAAGTAAGGAGTCTGGACGGGGATATTATCAATGGTTACAGCACGCATAACGCAGTTGCATTAGTACCTGGTGATAAGGCTGTGCATCTACTATCGCATGTAAGCTACAGCAATAAAGACCCTAAGTTTTTAAAAGCTGAGCATATTAAGAAAATAGAGGCTGGAAAGCCATTTGAGGGAGATAAAGAGGCCAAGAGTCTTTATGAATCTGGTGATTACTTTAATAAAAAGCTGCTGTCTATTCGTGAAATAGAAAAAATAGGAATCTGCCTAAAATCAAAGAATGAAGATGCAACCATTACCCATATTCTAGATAGAGAGTTTGATGATAATGACTATCTCTCACTAATTGATACAAACCTAGATCAAGACTTTATTATTCGCTCAAAAATAACAAGAACAATAGAAGGTAGAGGTGATGATGGTAAAAAGCTTAAGCTGATTAACGCTGATTTTGATGCTCAAGGCGAAAAGCAATTCCAAAAGTTAACAGTTGGAAAGAATTGCGTACAAGACGGAAAAATAACTATTTATTTTGGAGAGTTTGAGAACATCAATGCAATTAAAATCCAAATTACAGGCAGAGATGGTAGGAGAATTTTTAAGAATGACATGCTGCTATTAACTAATAAAAAAGTAACGACTTTTGATGAGGCGTATGAGGTATACATAGCCTATCTATCTCGTGCGAAAATTGAATATGTTTTTAAATTTCTCAAGGAAGGACTAGGCTGGGAAAATATGCAGATAAAAAATTTTAAAGGGATACAAAATCTACTGGCTGTATGTTTTTATGTGGCCTCATATTTGTATGAGATAGGTAAGGAAAAAGCTTATGACGATTACGCAATTATGCTAGCTAAATTAGGAGATGGTAAGGGCAAGGTGACACGACACTTTATTGCGAAGGGTATTAGAAAACTTCTAACGTATCACTTAGTAGAGCAATTTTTTAAAGAAAATAGTGTTTCTCAAGAAGAACAAAAAGAATTATCGAATTCAGTTCAGGTAGGGAGATAACAATTTTGGGTAGTTCTCAGTTTTTACCTCTCTGTTTACGCGCTCAGCTATGTTACTGGTTCTTAATCTTTTTTGATGCGGCCTGTCAAAGTTCATCACTACTAAGCCCTCCGGTATATTCACTTCCAACCAAGAAGAAAGCTCTGGTGCTGTTTGCTGATATTTATCTACCGCCATAGCCAATAGTCTTTCCGACTCATGAATGTTTGAGGCATTAAATATAGCTGTAATCTCCTCAGCTACTGGTTCCTTCATTGAGCGCTTTGGTATGTGAGCCTGAGCATTTTGCTGCAAATGAAATTGGCAGCGTTGCCAAGGAACACTGGGGAACACAGCTCTTCTAGCGGCTTTTAGGCCAGTATGAGCGTCGCTAGTAATCAACTCAATACCATGTATACCTCGCTCAACCAACTGCTGAAGAAAATCACGCCAATGTACCTCAGCCTCTGATAACGCAACAGAAACACCTAGCACTGTTCTCTTGCCGGTTGATTCATCAAAGCCATAGGCTATCAATACCGCACAGTCTTGTACTGTGCCGCTAGTGCGCACCTTCTCATAACGTGCATCTAGCCAAAGATATTTTATCTTTCCTAACGGCTTATTTCGCCATTTCTTTAAATCTTCATCCAACAATTTAGCGCAACGGCTTACCTCTGTGCTTGAAATATCTGTTCCACAGAGTTGCTTTAGCACCTTTTCAACTTTGCGCGTGGAAACCCCATGCACATACATTTCAGCGACAGCCAGCTTAAGTGCTCTATCAGAGCGTACACCTCGCTCTAAGACTGATGGATAGAAGGCTTCATTGGAGTCTCTAACCTGCGGTATCTGTAGCTCAAGCTGACCTTGACCTGTGTTAATTAACCTTGGTTTAAAGCCGTTCGCATATCCGTTTCTATCGCCAGTTCGCTCATAAGGACTGGCATTTAAATGGCGCTCCCTTTCTATTAACATAGCCTCATTCATCAACCTGGAGACAAGCTTAGGTAAAGCTTCAAACCCCTCCATCGCTAAAACATGTATGGCTTCTTCGATTAAGTTCTCATTTTTATAGCAGCTCATTGTCATTCCTCTTTTTTGGTTAAGTTTACCTTAAAAGGAATTTCTAATCTGACTGAGTCGCCTGCTTATTTTCAGCAAGTCAATGGAATTTACAGAAAGGATGGCGCACTAGCAGAATTTCAACTTGCGAAGCGTGACATGGTCAAAAAAATGAATGACACATGGAAAGAATCCTAAGATGTTTCACTGTCCCGGGTTATGGAGATACCCGAACTATGCGTAAGAAATACCACATAAACAACCATGATTTTATCATATTATATTAACGATGAGCGATTACCATGAAACATATTGTTGATTGTTTTGAGGAAACTTAGTTATGGGTGCTGGCTCTGATTTAAAAGATAAAATTAAACGTGATACAGGAATTACAGTATATAAAATTACTGATTATGAGGTTGAAGACGCTAACAAACTTTATGACTTATTAACAGATGAAACCAATCAAATAAAGAGTTGGTTGTTATCTATTTCTCAGAATGGTAGAGAAACTATACCGTTTGACATAGCGGTAAATTTAGCTAGCGACAAACAAGTACTAAATTACCTTACTTCAATGGTTCAATCCAAACATATTTCAATTTCAAATAATAAAGATTTAAAATTGATTAGGGATATTATTGTATCTTCACGCCCAGATTATTTCACTTGCTTATTGTTAGTAGCAAGAAATAATGATCTTGACGCCTTATATAACATGGTAGTAATGGATATACAAGCTAGTGGCTATCGGGAAGACAGAGCTAGTCGATACTATGACAGCATTATTGCTGTAGCTAATGGTAATAACGGTATGATAAGTCATGACCAGCTGAGATGGTTATCAAACCAAAGTCAAAGTTTTCAAAGTATGATGAACTCTATAGTAGGAGCGCAAAGTAACAGCATCAATCAAGAGGGCCTTAAAAAATTACATGATGATCCTAGTAAAGACTCATTTTATAATGATGTAGATGTTTTATCTATATTTAATAAACGTGGCGTTGTGGGTCTTAGCCACGCTAATTCTTTATACGATACGGCAATAGCGCTTTACGAGAAAGCGATTGAGCTGGGTGATGCCTATGCGATGAATGACCGCGCATATATGCATCAACACGGCCTGGGTGGCTCAAAAGATTACGCGGCGGCAATAGTGCTTTACGAGCAAGCGATTAAACTGGGTAATGCCACTGCGATGAGTGACCGCGCATATATGCATCAACACGGCCTGGGTGGCTCAAAAGATTACGCGACGGCAATAGCGCTTTACGAGAAAGCGATTAAGCTGGGTAATGCCACTGCGATGCGTAATCGCGCATATATGCATCAACACGGCCTGGGTGGCTCAAAAGATTACGCGACGGCAATAGCGCTTTACGAGAAAGCGATTAAGCTGGGTAATGCCACTGCGATGAGTGACCGCGCATATATGCATCAACTCGGCCTGGGTGGCTCAAAAGATTACGCGGCGGCAATAGCGCTTTACGAGAAAGCGATTAAGCTGGGTAATGCCACTGCGATGCGTAATCGCGCATATATGCATCAACACGGCCTGGGTGGCTCAAAAGATTACGCGACGGCAATAGCGCTTTACGAGAAAGCGATTAAGCTGGGTAATGCCACTGCGATGAGTGACCGCGCATATATGCATCAACTCGGCCTGGGTGGCTCAAAAGATTACGCGGCGGCAATAGCGCTTTACGAGCTAGCGATTGAGCTGGGTGATGCCTGTGCGATGCGTAATCGCGCATATATGCATCAACACGGCCTGGGTGGCTCAAAAGATTACGCGGCGGCAATAGTGCTTTACGAGCAAGCGATTAAACTGGGTAATGCCTCTGCGATGCGTAATCGCGCATATATGCATCAACTCGGCCTGGGTGGCTCAAAAGATTACGCGGCGGCAATAGCGCTTTACGAGCAAGCGATTAAGCTGGGTGATGCCCGTGCGATGAGTGGCCGCGCATATATGCATGAACACGGCCTGGGTGGCTCAAAAGATTACGCGGCGGCAATAGCGCTTTACGAGCAAGCGATTAAGCTGGGTGATGCCTATGCGATGAATAACCGCGCATATATGCATCAACACGGCCTGGGTGGCTCAAAAGATTACGCGGCGGCAATAGTGCTTTACGAGAAAGCGATTAAGCTGGGTAATGCCACTGCGATGCGTAATCGCGCATATATGCATGAACACGGCCTGGGTGGCTCAAAAGATTACGCGGCGGCAATAGCGCTTTACGAGAAAGCGATTGAGCTGGGTGATGCCTGTGCGATGTGTAATCGCGCATATATGCATCAACACGGCCTGGGTGGCTCAAAAGATTCCGCGGCGGCAATAGCGCTTTACGAGAAAGCGATTAAGCTGGGTAATGCCACTGCGATGCGTGACCGCGCATATATGCATCAACTCGGCCTGGGTGGCTCAAAAGATTACGCGGCGGCAATAGTGCTTTACGAGCAAGCGATTAAGCTGGGTAATGCCACTGCGATGAATGACCGCGCATATATGCATTAACACGGCCTGGGTGGCTCAAAAGATTACGCGGCGGCAATAGTGCTTTACGAGCAAGCGATTAAGCTGGGTAATGCCTATGCGATGCGTAATCGCGCATATATGCATCAACACGGCCTGGGTGGCTCAAAAGATTACGTGGCGGCAATAGTGCTTTACGATCGAGCGGTTGTATCGTTCAGCAACTTCCTAGATCGCGAAATAAGCGATCTTCTGAGCACTGGTAGTCAATTCTTTACGCCGAATAACTTAATAAATGCTCTTCTTCCACGATTGAAAACTGGAGAAACGGTTTCTACTTCTATTTATCAGTGGTTAATAAGGCATAAAAAAGAGTTACTGAAACAGATTTTAGTTGGCGAGGATGATGATACAGAAAAGTATAAAGTAATTCATTCTGCACTTACTGATCAGGACCATGTTTTATATAAAATATTTTACAAAAAGACTGGGTTTACACCTGTGGGCGTGGATAAGCCAAAATCAAATTTAGGACAGCTTAGAATAAAACATGATGAGCTTGCTACAAATCTTAACCTTCCTGTATATGACGCAGGTAAATTTATGTCTAACAGTTCAGCGTCTTTTTTTACGAATGCTTCTACTGCTAAAGTTGATACCTGTTGCGAACCAAGAGATGCTGTAGATGATTGTGAAGGATATGGGTCGGTTTTTAATAGTATTACAGATGCAGGATTGTAAGAGCCTACCTGGAAAAGAGAAGGCTCTCTTGGGTTTTATTATATAGTTCCGGTGAGTTGGTGTGACAGCCTTTTAACTTAAAACTACTCCAGTTGCTTCTAAAATCCAAGCAACTGGAGAGCCAACGCGCGAGGCAGGAAAGCCGAGGGTTCAGTATATTCCAATCGTAAGATGAGCCTGAAGCAGCATCTGAACAGATGTCACCATGATGGTCCATCGGTTAGTCTTCAGTGCTGATAGTATCAGCTATTTGCTCTTTTGTTATTTTCTCAAATAACGTCTTCTTTGCTTCCTGCATCTTTTGTGCAGATTCATGATCAGTCAGAGAATACGCTAATTTATCTAGTCGTTCAAAGGTTTCATTTTCCTTTAAATACTGCTCAGCATTTTCAATTGATTTGAACTTTTCGTAAGGAGTCATAATGGCCTCGTAAGGGTAAAGTTTAGTTTGCTTACCCTTGCTATTAATGCTGGTTACAGGGAAGTAACAAGGTCTGTGAAAATTAATATAGTCGTTAAAATGCTGGTTATAGAATTCATTAATTTGCGGGGCAAAACGTTGTTGAATATGTATGTAGCCAAAATGCTTTCTAACAACCGAGCCATTTTTACTTTCCACCAAACCGTTGTCATTACTATGCCTTGGCCTCGATTTAGTGAGTTCAATAAATAACTTTTGCAATAGTTTAGCTACATGCTGATTAATGTACTCTGAGCGGGTGCTGCCTTTATATAATGTAGAATATATAGCATAATATACACTTTAACATGATGAAGGATGGTGTTTGGATGTCAGCTAGAATTATCTCTGATGAAAATAATGAATTAACTATTGAACTCAAGCTTCCACTAAAAGGATCTATGCTTGAATGTGAGGACGCAATTCTTGATGGGCTTAATGAGGTTGGAACATTAGCCACTGAAAAAGCATTAAGTAAGTTTGATGCAGATGGCTCTCCTATCCATGTTGGAAAAATAAAGCTAACAGCACGAAGTAGAGATGAAGCAAATTACCAAACGCCTTATGGAGTTGCTCGAGTTAAGCGTTATGTTTATCAAACCTCTAAAGGCGGGAAGATCTTTTGTCCTTTAGAAGATAAGGCTAGAATTATCCAAGGATCAACACCGCGATTTGCAAAAATAATCTCACATAAATACTCAAACTTACCTGCTCCTAGTGTTATTGATGATCTCAAGGTCAATCATAACCGTAAAATCTCACATTCATACTTGCAACGGGCAACTGATTTTGTTGGCGGTATTGCACAAGCCAAAGAGGCTGAGTGGGAATATGAAGAGCCAAAGCTTGATGCAGTCATTGAGATGCTAAGTATTAGCTTAGATGGTGCATATGTTCTCACCGTTGATGATGGTTATAGAGAGAGCATGGTTGGAACTATTTCCATGTATGATAAGCATGGTGCACGCCTGCACACAACCTACGTTGCAGCATCACCAGAATATGGAAAAGATGAATTCTTTAATAGGCTTGAAAAGGAAATAAAGCTGAAAAAGAAATATTACCCTGATGCTAAAACAATTGGCGTTGCTGATGGAGCAAAAAATAATTGGCCATTTCTAAAAAAACATACTGATACGCAAATTTTAGATTTTTGGCATGCAACTGAATATCTCGGCGAAGCATCAAAGGCAGTATTTACCAAAAAATCTGAAAGAAATGAGCGTGATGTTTGGCTCGAAGAGAGATGTCATGACTTAAAGCACAAGAAAGGTGCGGCAGGTAGAATACTTGCTGAGCTTAAAGAGCATCTAAATAAAAACCTGAATAAATCGCTTAGAGAAAAGCTAGAAGGAACAATTACGTATTTTGAAAATAATATTAAAGAAAAGCGAATGTCGTATCATAATTTGATTAAGCAGAATGCACCAATTGGCTCTGGCGTCACTGAAGCAGCATGTAAAACAATTGTTAAACAAAGATTAGGCGGATCAGGAATGCGCTGGAAAGACAAGGGAATGAAAATTGTTTTATGCTTGAGAACACTAGTAAAGACTAAAGGAAGATGGGATCAGTTTTGGGAGAAGGTTAATGATTTTGGCGTGCCAGCAGTAATATAGCCTACATTATATAGAGGTAGCACCCTCTGAGCCATTATCAGCATGTAGGCCTAACACTTTAAATGGAAAGGTATCGATTATTTGCTCTAAGACAGGGATTAAGTAAGCCTCACTAATTTTTTCAACAGCGCAGACTACTTCCATCTGTGTCACCTCGTCAACAGCATTAATATGATAAACACCCTTGATTTTATCCATATCTCCTTGGTGCACTGTATCAATACGTATAAAGCCAGGCCTACCCTCTGGAGTTGGTTTTCGCCTTTCACCCTGAAAACTACCCAAAATTTAAATCAGCAAAATAATGCTGAAATATTGTGTAAAAATGACTATGCTTTGTCTTTTTAACAAGACTAACGAGATGAGTATAAATGTTAAACTTCGCCGATTACGCTGCCCCTCTTTTTTCAAAATTAACTGGGAAAGTTGTTTTAAAAAAATCTATCGACGATTGTAGGAAAGCTATTAACTGAAGGTAGTTGTAAGTTGTTCAGTTCATCAAAAGATAACAATGAGTATAAAAAGATGATTCGTACACTTACCGGTGAAAATAAAAGCACCGATTTAGATCCAATAAAAACAAATGATGTATTGCTAGAACAGAGCTGTGAAAAACTTTCACACGCCAGTAAAATTGATGTTCTTCATGATCCTTCTGATATTAGAAAGCCACATAGCAAGCAAACTGAAAATCTAGGTAAAGTAAGGAGTCTGGACGGGGATATTATCAATGGTTACAGCACGCATAACGCAGTTGCATTAGTACCTGGTGATAAGGCTGTGCATCTACTATCGCATGTAAGCTACAGCAATAAAGACCCTAAGTTTTTAAAAGCTGAGCATATTAAGAAAATAGAGGCTGGAAAGCCATTTGAGGGAGATAAAGAGGCCAAGAGTCTTTATGAATCTGGTGATTACTTTAATAAAAAGCTGCTGTCTATTCGTGAAATAGAAAAAATAGGAATCTGCCTAAAATCAAAGAATGAAGATGCAACCATTACCCATATTCTAGATAGAGAGTTTGATGATAATGACTATCTCTCACTAATTGATACAAACCTAGATCAAGACTTTATTATTCGCTCAAAAATAACAAGAACAATAGAAGGTAGAGGTGATGATGGTAAAAAGCTTAAGCTGATTAACGCTGATTTTGATGCTCAAGGCGAAAAGCAATTCCAAAAGTTAACAGTTGGAAAGAATTGCGTACAAGACGGAAAAATAACTATTTATTTTGGAGAGTTTGAGAACATCAATGCAATTAAAATCCAAATTACAGGCAGAGATGGTAGGAGAATTTTTAAGAATGACATGCTGCTATTAACTAATAAAAAAGTAACGACTTTTGATGAGGCGTATGAGGTATACATAGCCTATCTATCTCGTGCGAAAATTGAATATGTTTTTAAATTTCTCAAGGAAGGACTAGGCTGGGAAAATATGCAGATAAAAAATTTTAAAGGGATACAAAATCTACTGGCTGTATGTTTTTATGTGGCCTCATATTTGTATGAGATAGGTAAGGAAAAAGCTTATGACGATTACGCAATTATGCTAGCTAAATTAGGAGATGGTAAGGGCAAGGTGACACGACACTTTATTGCGAAGGGTATTAGAAAACTTCTAACGTATCACTTAGTAGAGCAATTTTTTAAAGAAAATAGTGTTTCTCAAGAAGAACAAAAAGAATTATCGAATTCAGTTCAGGTAGGGAGATAACAATTTTGGGTAGTTCTCAGTTTCACCAATAGAAACCTGCGTTGCTTTAGTTTTATTAAAGTGTCGCCGTTTGCGCTGGTAGGTTTCAGTTTGTCGAAGATTGTAAAGATGAGAGACTGAGATAAAAGCAAGACGCGCATAACGCTTATCTCCAAACAAATGAAAGGCTCTCTCGCAAAGTTTTTTTGTGGTAGGCCCGCTAAGCGTTTGATGAACCTGATCCGTTTCAGCTAACAACCAAGTATCCTCATGCGTATAGATTAAGCTAAACTTATTTCTAGGTGATCGTTGCTTAACAACAACTTTTCCTGACTTTTGATACTGAGCAATTAGCCTAGTAATTTGTGAACGTGAGTAACCAGTCATTCGTTGCAGGTAATCACGAATCAATCCTTTGTCCTTTTTGCACATACCGCAATAAGCAAATTTTTTTAATGTGTTCGTAACCCATAGGTAAGATTCTGCTCGTGATGTAGCTTCAAAGGTAAGCTGGGTGTTACGTCTATCTTTATTTAGGGGAATTGAGCTAGTTTTATCTCATAATAAACAAGGTTTTTAGTAACCTATCAAGGTAAAATAACTTGATATAAAAACTATAGTGAAATTAGTCATGCGCAGAATCATAAAAGCGATTAAAAGCCTGAGTGATTACCTGATCCTGCTGAAAAAAAATCCAGAGCTACTAAGGCCAGAGCAGTGCAGCCATTGCGGTGCAGGTGGACTATGGTCACATGGATCATATGATCGAAAACCAGATAGGAACCCAGGTAAAGGACGCTCTTTAAATCCCACCCCTGTTTTGAGATTTTATTGTCATCAATGTAAACGTACTTGTTCAACCCTACCTGAGATACTTTCTCCAAAGCGTTGGTATTGCTGGTCAGTTCAGCAGGCAGTGTTAATGAGCGTGCTCCTGGGAAAAGTATTAGCTCATCAGGTCAGGAGCAAGGTGTTAGTCGACACACCGTTGCTAGGTGGTTTCACTGGTTGGTTGACCACTTCGTTGATTACTCCTTCCATATCAAAGCACATCCGTTGTGGTTACAGCTTGGGCGACATAGTGATCCACAAGCGTTTTGGTTGGCCTGCCTTGGTGAGCATGATTTATCGAGCATCATGCTTTTTCTTAACAACACAGGAGTGAGCATCCCATAATTAATTAACGTGAAAAAAAGTTGAGATGGATATTTTCTGTAAACCTCACGACCCCACACAGTTTGAGCGTAGCATTCTCAACTCAAGTTGTGATTAACTCATTGCAAGTAGTTAAATCACACAGGAATTGCAAAATGACCAAGCCCATTCACCCAACAGCACTGTTTCGCCTAAGTGTTTTAGGTGAGCTATGTAGCCGAAATAGTTTTGAGCATGGTGAGCTCAAGAGCATTATTAAAAGGTTGTCCCAGCAAACCTACAGCATTCCAGGTAGTAAGCGTGTTCACCTCAGTGCTAAAACAATTGAGAATTGGTATTACGCCTGGTTAAAGCAGGGTATTGATGGATTAGTTCCTAAAACTCGACGAGACAAAGGCCAGTGTCACATCAATCCAGAGCTACAAGAGTTAATTATTTCCACTAAACAGGAAAGCCCTTCAAGATCAATTCCGACCGTGATTAAACTCTTAGAAACTCAAGGGAAGGTAGCACGAGGTGAATTATCTCACGCAACAGTTCACCGCTTATTAGTAAAACACGGCCTGTCTAAAAGAACAGTCACACCTTCTAACCAAATTGAGCGCCGCTCATTTGAGGCGCTCACAGCTTGTGATATTTGGTATGGCGATGTCATGCATGGTCCAACGATTTACGATGGCCAAAGAAGAGTTAAAAGCTATTTGGTGAGTATTTTTGATGATGCCTCAAGGTTGGTCTGTCACAGTAAATTTTGTACTGATGAGAGTGCCATTACTATTGAGCATGTGTTGAAAGAGGCATTACTCAAACGTGGGCTTCCTGTTAAGCTCATCATTGACAACGGCCCTGCCTACCGTGCTAAAACGTTGCAAACCATTTGTGCTCGTTTGAAAATTCAATTGATTTACGGCAGGCCCTATGAACCGCAAAGCAAAGGCAAACTAGAGCGTTGGCATAGAACAGTACGCGAGCAATTCCTAGCTGAATGCAACCTGGATTCCATTCATAGTTTCAATGCGCTGAATGATCGATTTTGGGCTTGGGTTGAGCGTGTTTATCATCAAGCCTCGCAAAGCGCCCTGCCTGACAAGATGACCCCGTTACAACGCTATCAGCAAGACCTCACTAAAATTCAGCCGTTAGGTTGTTTGGCCGATAAGCTAGATGATTACTTCCTGCATCGCATTAAGCGCCGAGTCAGGAAGGATGGCACGGTAAGCTGGAATAATCGACTCTTTGAAGTTCCGTTTGAACTGGCTCAACAAGAGGTTTATTTAGTGGTTGATCCGCATAGTGACTCCGCCCGTCACGTCGAATCATTGGAATATCAATACCTTGGTGCAGTGGGAGAGCTGGACAAACATAACAACCTTTCTAGAACCCGAGCTAGACCTCAGATGCCGGAACAACCAGCAAGAAAAACCTCGCTAGTTGAGATTGTTTATAACCAAGTTAAAGAGGATTTGGATATCACTGAGGAGATACCGTCTTAAACGTCAACAATAAATTGTAAAATTTTTACTAGGCATCCGCTGAAAATGGCTGCTGTGTTTTTAGGATGCCATAAATCATATGCACCATTTTTCTCATAACAGCACAAATGGCTAGCTTCTTTGGCTTGCCTTTTTTGAGCAGCTTTTCATAAAATTTCTTCAAAATAGGATTATGCCTTATAGCCACTAATGCCGGCATGTAAAGCGCCTTTCGCAACCAAGCACTACCAACCTTTGAGAGCCGTGATGAATTCAATGAAGTGCCTGATTGTGACTGGCTGGGATTTAAACCAATATGAGCAGCCAATTGTTTTGCGCCAGAAAATCTTTCAATATTATTAAAAAAAGCAGTTAGTGTTTGAGCGGTTTTATCACCAATGCCTGGGATGCTTTTAAGCAGCTCTGTGTTATTCTTCAGATCATCATCACTCGCGATCAGCTTACTAATTTCTTCCTGCAGTCGTAAAATTTCTTTTTCCATATAATCGATATGATTTTGTATAGAGCTAATAATTGTTTCTTCCGCTAGCTCCAGCCTGTTTTGTTCATTGCTGACTTGGGAGGTTAATACTTCAGATCTCTGTATCAAAGCTCTTAGAGCCTCTATATTAGCTGGCAAAGGCTGCCATAGCGTTGGAGTAAAATGATTTGAATAGTCCTTAATACTGACCGCATCGGCCTTGTCGGTCTTGTTTCGTATTAGCTGTCCTTTCATAAAAAACTTTATTCGTGTAGGATTAATTATACTGACATCACACTTCTCACTATGTAAATAAAGAGCCAATGCATTACCGTATTTACCTGTTGATTCCATGCAAAAATGAAGTGACTGATCAGATAAAGATTGCGTCCATTCTAATAACTCAGAAAAGCCCTCAGGATTATTATTAAAATGTTTAACGTGATCTTTTCCGCTAGTGGTGATAGCAGCAACAAAATCAGATTTTGCAATATCAATACCAACACAATTTTTTTTCATTTGCTAGAGCCTCTTAAATTTTATTACACTAACAAACTTGGGAAATCATAGTTCGGATCAACCTTGCAAATACAGGCTCACAATGGCCTAAGATACCGTTCGATCTCATGAACTTATGAGGGTGGAAGGGAGCTAAATCTCCTCAACAGGATTAAATCCTAAGGACGAACACGGCTTCACCTTCCGCCTACCCAAGCATCCTTGGGATTGTAGCAATATTGTCATATCTCTACAGTTATTTAAGATACAAGGATGAGTAAGATGTATCTTCAACATTTTGGCTTGAAATTTGATCCATTGGGTAAATCAAACATTATTGAATTGGCGCAGTCAAAGCGACTAGAACAGCAACTTAATGGTTTGCTAGAAACACGCGGCTTAGCAGTGATTACTGGCGACTCAGGGACAGGAAAGACCACGGCGCTAAGATACTGGAGCAATAAACTCAACCCGCTGACCCATCAAGTCATTTATCAATCAGACACTCACTTTCGGTCATTTGATGTGTACTCTCAGCTTGCCGAAAATCTAGGTTTAGAAAACTATTACCGATTCTCTAAACTTTGGAGAGACTTGAAGCAGAGCTTGATCGCGCTCTACCATGATAAAAACGTTCAGCCTATTTGGATCCTAGACGAGGCGCATCAGCTTAGTAATGATTTCATTCTACGATTACCTGACTTCCTTAATTTCAGTTTTGACAGCAAAGACGTCATGACGATTATCTTATGTGGACTCCCATCACTTCTAGCAACATTGCAGAGACCAGCCTATGAACCTATCAACTCTAGAATTCAGTGCTTTATTAGGTGGCATGCAATTGAGGATAGCAGGGATTTTGAGAGCATTATTCACGCTGCTTTTGAGAAGGCAGGAATGAGCAGCAGCTTATTCACTGAAACAGGTATTCGTGCAGTACACATGGCCACAAAAGGTAGGCTTCGTTATGTTGATAGGCTCATGCGACATGCGTTGCTAATCGCCGCTAATATGAATTTAAACCATATACCGGATGATGTCATTAATCAGGCAATTCATGAGCTAAAAGGTTAACTATTTGACACCATCTCACGCAAAATAGGTTGAGATGGTTTCTCTAAATTATTGTGGGACGTTACAGCTGGGTTGATGAGGATAGAAATTGCTCAATCTGGGCAAGTGTGTTTAATTCTATGTCGTTCATATTGATATTCATCCATATAGGATGAACGATCACGCAACAACTTCAGGCCCACTTTGCATTGGAAAGTGGGGGCTATTTCAGGCTCATCTTGCATTGGAAGAGACTGGTTCTGTCGCAAATTAATGGTTATTTGATATAATACCGACCAAATTTAGCATTGAATAATAATGGAGTTATTATGGCGATTAGTTTTAAAGGAAGACATTTCCCCAAAGAGATTATTTTAACAGCAGTACGCTGGAAGCTTGCGTACCCATTAAGTTACCGAAATATTGAAGAGCTCATGGAAGAACGTGGTGTTAGCGTTGATCACTCTACAGTACAAAAATGGGTGGTTCGCTATGCGCCCCAGCTTGAGCAAGAGTTTCGTAAAAGCAAGCGCAAACTTGCTGATAGTTGGAAGATGGATGAGACGTATCCGTTCAATATCAGCATGATTTGAAAATAATTCAAAAAGTTCTTGACAGCTTTTTCGTGCAAATTTGGAAATTTTATATTGGAATCATCGTGTGTCATAAAAGCATGATGTGCGCTCTATAACAACGCTGTATGCTCGGATTATTTTTTCATCGATCAGGTTCATGGCTTAAAAATAATTTCAGCAGTACGGCCATCTGTGTGGGGAAAATTTACCTTTTCAAACCCGTGGTATACTCTTCCTATGAAAAAACAACCTGACAAATCAGTTTTAGCCGATCTCATTGAGAGATTTAATAATACTGTTACACCAACAGCACTAGAAACAGATTTTAGCAATGTATGTGAAAGTCAGGCTGAGAAAATCATAAAGCTAGAAGACAAGGTGCAATCGTTAAATAACGCATTAAATAAATATAAAGGTGAGCAAGGAAAGCCTAATGTTAGAAAGCAAACGCGCGCTAACAAGGACAAGGATCATTCCTCCGAGAAGGATAGAAAAGGAAATAAAACCAATAAAACTAGAAAGCCAAAATCTAGTAAAAAAAATCTCGAAGTCTCTAATACACTGAGAACTACCCAAAATTGTTATCTCCCTACCTGAACTGAATTCGATAATTCTTTTTGTTCTTCTTGAGAAACACTATTTTCTTTAAAAAATTGCTCTACTAAGTGATACGTTAGAAGTTTTCTAATACCCTTCGCAATAAAGTGTCGTGTCACCTTGCCCTTACCATCTCCTAATTTAGCTAGCATAATTGCGTAATCGTCATAAGCTTTTTCCTTACCTATCTCATACAAATATGAGGCCACATAAAAACATACAGCCAGTAGATTTTGTATCCCTTTAAAATTTTTTATCTGCATATTTTCCCAGCCTAGTCCTTCCTTGAGAAATTTAAAAACATATTCAATTTTCGCACGAGATAGATAGGCTATGTATACCTCATACGCCTCATCAAAAGTCGTTACTTTTTTATTAGTTAATAGCAGCATGTCATTCTTAAAAATTCTCCTACCATCTCTGCCTGTAATTTGGATTTTAATTGCATTGATGTTCTCAAACTCTCCAAAATAAATAGTTATTTTTCCGTCTTGTACGCAATTCTTTCCAACTGTTAACTTTTGGAATTGCTTTTCGCCTTGAGCATCAAAATCAGCGTTAATCAGCTTAAGCTTTTTACCATCATCACCTCTACCTTCTATTGTTCTTGTTATTTTTGAGCGAATAATAAAGTCTTGATCTAGGTTTGTATCAATTAGTGAGAGATAGTCATTATCATCAAACTCTCTATCTAGAATATGGGTAATGGTTGCATCTTCATTCTTTGATTTTAGGCAGATTCCTATTTTTTCTATTTCACGAATAGACAGCAGCTTTTTATTAAAGTAATCACCAGATTCATAAAGACTCTTGGCCTCTTTATCTCCCTCAAATGGCTTTCCAGCCTCTATTTTCTTAATATGCTCAGCTTTTAAAAACTTAGGGTCTTTATTGCTGTAGGGGTGCTGCCTCTATATAATGTAGGCTATATTGCTGCTGGCACGCCAAAATCATTGACCTTCTCCCAAAACTGATCCCATCTGCCTTTAGTCTTTACTAGTGTTCTCAAGCATAAAACGATTTTCATTCCCTTGTCTTTCCAGCGCATTCCTGATCCGCCTAATCTTTGTTTAACAATTGTTTTACATGCTGCTTCAGTGACGCCAGAGCCAATTGGTGCATTCTGCTTAATCAAATTATGATACGACATTCGCTTTTCTTTAATATTATTTTCAAAATACGTAATTGTTCCTTCTAGCTTTTCTCTAAGCGATTTATTCAGGTTTTTATTTAGATGCTCTTTAAGCTCAGCAAGTATTCTACCTGCCGCACCTTTCTTGTGCTTTAAGTCATGACATCTCTCTTCGAGCCAAACATCACGCTCATTTCTTTCAGATTTTTTGGTAAATACTGCCTTTGATGCTTCGCCGAGATATTCAGTTGCATGCCAAAAATCTAAAATTTGCGTATCAGTATGTTTTTTTAGAAATGGCCAATTATTTTTTGCTCCATCAGCAACGCCAATTGTTTTAGCATCAGGGTAATATTTCTTTTTCAGCTTTATTTCCTTTTCAAGCCTATTAAAGAATTCATCTTTTCCATATTCTGGTGATGCTGCAACGTAGGTTGTGTGCAGGCGTGCACCATGCTTATCATACATGGAAATAGTTCCAACCATGCTCTCTCTATAACCATCATCAACGGTGAGAACATATGCACCATCTAAGCTAATACTTAGCATCTCAATGACTGCATCAAGCTTTGGCTCTTCATATTCCCACTCAGCCTCTTTGGCTTGTGCAATACCGCCAACAAAATCAGTTGCCCGTTGCAAGTATGAATGTGAGATTTTACGGTTATGATTGACCTTGAGATCATCAATAACACTAGGAGCAGGTAAGTTTGAGTATTTATGTGAGATTATTTTTGCAAATCGCGGTGTTGATCCTTGGATAATTCTAGCCTTATCTTCTAAAGGACAAAAGATCTTCCCGCCTTTAGAGGTTTGATAAACATAACGCTTAACTCGAGCAACTCCATAAGGCGTTTGGTAATTTGCTTCATCTCTACTTCGTGCTGTTAGCTTTATTTTTCCAACATGGATAGGAGAGCCATCTGCATCAAACTTACTTAAAGCTTTTTCAGTGGCTAATGTTCCAACCTCATTAAGGCCGTCAAGAATTGCATCCTCACATTCAAGCATGGATCCTTTTAGTGGAAGCTTGAGCTCAATAGTTAATTCATTATTTTCATCAGAGAGAATTCTAGTTAACATCCAAACACCATCCGTAATCAAGTTAAAGTGTATATTATGCTATATTTTCTACATTATATAAAGGCAGCACCCTGCTGTAGCTTACAACCATTGATAATATCCCCGTCCAGACTCCTTACTTTACCTAGATTTTCAGTTTGCTTGCTATGTGGCTTTCTAATATCAGAAGGATCATGAAGAACATCAATTTTACTGGCGTGTGAAAGTTTTTCACAGCTCTGTTCTAGCAATACATCATTTGTTTTTATTGGATCTAAATCGGTGCTTTTATTTTCACCGGTAAGTGTACGAAT
>CBDALO010000111.1:0-3193 GCA_965196985.1 Gammaproteobacteria bacterium
GGTTAGGGATAGGATTAGGTTTGGGGTTTACTAAACGATTAGAGTTTTGGTTAGGGGTTGGATCAGGGTTCGTGTAAGGGTTTAGGTTAATGTTACGGTTATGTTTATGGTAGGGCAAATGTTTTGGATGAGGATAACGATTAAGGTTAGGGTTAGAGTTCTGGTTAGGCTTAGGATAAGGGTTAGGGTTAGGTTTGGGTTTAGGGTTAGGGTTAGGGTTAGGGTTAGGGTTAGGGTTAGGGTTAGGGTTAGGGTTAGGGTTAGGGTTAGGTTTAGGGTTAGGGTTAAGGTTTGGGTTAGGGTTAGGGTTAGGGGGAAGGGTTAGGGTTAGGGTTAGGGTTAGGTTTAGTGTTAAGGTTAGGGTTAGGGTTAGGGTTAGGGTTAGAATTAGGCTTACGGTTAGGGTAGGGGTTAGAGTTAGGGTTAGGGTTAGGGTTAGGGTTGGGGTTTGGGCTAGGGTTAGGGTTAGGTATAGGGTTAGGTTTTGGGTTTACTAAGCGATTAGGGTTTTGGTTAGGGGTTGGATCAGGGTTAGGGTTAGGGTTAGGGTTAGGGTTAGGGGTAGTATGAAGGTTAGGGTAAGGATTAGAGTTAGGGTTAAGGTTAGGGTTAGAGTTAGGGTTAGGGGTAGGGTTAGGGTTAGGGATAAGGTTAGGGCTAGGGTTGGGGTTAGGGTTAGGATTAGGGTTAGAATTAGGGTTAGGGGTAGGATTAAGGTTAGAGTTAGGGTTAGGGTAAGGATTAGGGTTTGGGTTAGGGTTAGGATTAGGGTAAGTGTTAGGGGTAGGGTTAGAGTTAGGGTTAGGGTTAGGGTTAGGGTAAAGGTTAGGGCTAGGGTTAGGGTTAGGGTTAGGATTAGGGTTAGCGTTAGGGTTATGGTTAGGTTTAGGGTTAGGGTTAGGGTTAGGGTTTGGATTAGGATTAGGGTTAGGGTTAGGGTTAGGGTTAGATTTAGGGTTAAGGTTAAAGATAAGGTTAGGTTTGGGGTTTAAGTTAGGTTTAGGGTTAGGGTTAGGGTTAGGGTTAGGGTTAGGGTTAGGGTTAGGGTTAGGGTTAGGGTTAGGGTTAGGGTTAGGGTTAGGGTTAGGGTTAGGGTTAGGGTTAGGGTTAGGGTTAGGGTTAGGGTTAGGGTTAGGGTTCGGGTTAGGGTTACAGTTCAGGTTAAGGTTAGGGTTAAGGTTAGGGTTAGGGTTAGGGTTAGGGTTAGGTTGAGGGTTAGGGTTAGGGTTGGGGTTAGGGTAAGGGCTAGGGTTAGGTTTAGGGTTAGGGTTAGGATTAAGGTTAGGGTTACGGTTAGGTTTAGGGTTAGGGTTAGGATTAAGGTTAGGGTTACGGTTAGGGTTAGGGTTAGGGTTAGGTTTAGGTTTAGGGTTAGGTTTAGGGTTCTTGTTAGGGTTAGGGTTAGGGTTAGGATTAGGGTTAGGGTTAGGTTTAGGGTTTGGGTAAGGGTTAGGGTTAGGGTTAGGGTTAGGGTTAGGGTTAGGGTCAAGGTTATGGTTAGGGTTAAGGTTAGGGTTAGGGTTAGGGTTAGGGTGAGAGTTAGGGTTAGGGTTAAGGTTAGGTTTAGGGATAGAGTTAGGGTAGGGGTTAGGGTTAAGGTTAGGGTGAGGGTTAGGGTTAGGGGTAGGGTTTGGGTTGGGGTTAGGGTCAGGGTAAGGGTTAGGGTTAGGGCTAGGGGTAGTATGAAGGTTAAAGTTAGGATTAGGGTTAGGGTTAGGGTTAGGGTTAGGGTTAGGGTTAGGGTTAGGGTTAGGGTTAGGGTAAGTGTTAGGGTTAGGGTAAGGTTTAGGGTTAGGGTTAGGGTTAGGGTTCGGATTCGGGTTAGGGTTAGGGTTAGAGTTAGGGTTAAGGTTAGGGTTAGGGTTGGGGTTAAAGTTAGGGTTAGGGTTAGGATTAGGGTTAGGGTTAGGGTTAGGATTAGGGTTAGGGTTAGTGTTAGGGTTAGGGTTAGGATTAGGATTAGGGTTAGGGTAAGGGTTGGGGATAGGGTTAGGGTTAGGTTTAGGGTTAAGGTTAGGGATAGGGTTAGGGTTAGGGTTAGGGTTAGGTTTAGTGTTAAGGTTAGGGTTAGGGTTAGGGTTAGGATTAGGCTTACGGTTAGGGTAGGGGTTAGGGTTAGGGTTAGGGTTAGGGTTAGGGTTGGGGTTCGGGCTAGGGTTAGGGTTAGGGTTAGGGTTAGGTTTGGGGTTTACTAAACGATTTGGGTTTTGGTTAGGAGTTGGATCAGTGTTCGTGTAAGGGTTTAGGTTAATGTTACGGTTATGTTTATAGTAGGGCAAATGTTTTGGATGAGGATAAGGATTAAGGTTAGGGTTAGAGTTATGGTTAGGGTTAGCGTTAGGGTTAGGGTTAGGGTTAGGGTTAGGGTTAGGGTTAGGGTTAGGGTTAGGGTTTGGGTTAGGGTTAGGGTTAGGGTTAGGGTTAGGGTTAGGGTTAGGGTTAGGGTTAGGGTTAGGGTTAGGGTTAGGGTTAGGGTTAGGGTTAGGGTTAGGGTTAGGGTTTGGGTTAGGGTTAGGGTTAGGGTTAAGGTTAGGGTTAGAGTTAGGTTTAGGCTAAGGGTTAGGGTTAGGGTTAGGGTTAGGGTTAGGGTTAGGGTTAGGGTTAGGATTAGGGTTAGGGTTAGGGTTAGGGTTAGGGTTAGGGTTAGGGTTGGGGTTAAATTTAGGGTTAGGGTTAGGATTAGGGTTAGGGTTAGGGTTAGGATTAGGGTTAGGGTTAGGGTTAGGGTTAGGGTTAGGGTTAGGGTTAGGATTAGGGTTAGGGTAAGGGTTGGGGATAGGGTTAAGGTTAGGGTTAGGGTTAGGTTTAGTGTTAAGGTTAGGGTTAGGGTTAGGGTTAGGATTAGGCTTCCGGTTAGGGTAGGGGTTAGGGTTAGGGTTAGGGTTAGGGTTAGGGTTGGGGTTTGGGCTAGGGTTAGGGTTAGGGTTAGGGTTAGGGTTAGGTTTTGGGTTTACTAAACGATTAGGGTTTTGGTTAGGGGTTGGATCAGTGTTCGTGTAAGGGTTTAGGTTAATGTTACGGTTATGTTTTTGGTAGGGCAAATGTTTTGGATGAGGATAAGGATTAAGGTTAGGGTTAGAGTTATGGTTAGGGTTAGGGTTAGGGTTAGGGTTAGGGTTAGGGTTAGGGTTAGGACGAGGGTTAGAGTTGGGTTTAGGGTTAGGGTTAAGGTTAGTGTTAGGCTTAGGGTTAG
>CBDALO010000112.1:0-61933 GCA_965196985.1 Gammaproteobacteria bacterium
CAATAACCCTAACCCTAGCCCTAACCCTATCCCTAACACTAAACCTAACCGTAACCCTAACCCTTACCCTAACCCTAACCCTAACCCAAACTCTAACCCTAACCCTAACAATAACCCTAACCCTAACCTTAACGCTAACCTTAACCCTAACCTTAACCCTAACCCTTACCCTAACCCTAACCCTAACCCTAACCCTAACCCTAACAATAACCCTAACCCTAACCCTAACCCTAACCCTAACCCTAACCCTAACCCTAACCCTAACCCTTACCCTAACCCTAACCATAACCCTAACCCTAACCCTAACTTTAACCCTAACCCTAACCCTAACACTAACCCTATAGCAAACCCTTACCCTAACCCTAACCCTAACCCTAATGCTAACCCTAACCCTAACTGTAACCCTAACCCTAAACCTAACCCTAACCCTAACCCTAACCCTAACACTAACCCTAACCCTAACATGCTTTTATTTTCACCGGTAAGTGTACGAATCATCTTTTTATACTCATTGTTATCTTTTGATGAACTGAACAACTTACAACTACCTTCAGTTAATAGCTTTCCTACAATCGTCGATAGATTTTTTAAAACAACTTTCCCAGTTAATTTTGAAAAAAGAGGGGCAGCGTAATCGGCGAAGTTTAACATTTATACTCATCTCGTTAGTCTTGTTAAAAAGACAAAGCATAGTCATTTTTACACAATATTTCAGCATTATTTTGTTGATTTAAATTTTGGGTAGTTTTCAGAATGCAAAGACCAAAGCTTGTGGCGAAACAAACAGCCCAATAGCAAACAAAATAATATAGACTTCCCATAATGATAAATTAGGTATGTAAATTAAAGCAGCTGTTAATAGCAATGTGGCTAAGCTACCGACAAAAAGTGGTTTGATGCGGCTTTTTAAAAAATCAGAAATAGCGCCAATAACAGCAAAGCCGATAGTTGCTCCCCAGAAAATTAACGAAGTAGCTACCGCAGCATGGGTCGGTGTTAGTCGAAAAGCTCGCTCAATAAATGCAACTCCCCATAGTGAAGCAAAGACAGAAACAGGTAGAAACAGTCCAGCGCCAACAAAACCAATTACCCACATGCGCCAGTACAACAGCATCTTAATTAGCCGCAAGGTAATGCTACGCCCAAGTCCCGTAGTGTGATGGAAACTTAGCAGCCCAGCGCGGCTTGTCGCGCAAGAAAATCAACATAATAAAACCTAGGCCAATACCAACGTAGGAGGTGATGTAGATAGTTTGCCGCCAGCCAAAATGATACACTGAATGAGAAAGCACAACATCTGTCACAATTGCTCCGAAAGTACCGAGTGCCGTTGTTAAGCCACTATAAAGTGCAAATTGTTTGTGAGGCAGCCATAATGAAGCCAGTTTTAAAGCACCAACAAAGGCAAATGCAGAACCAAGCCCCATCATCATTCGAGCAGCACAAGCCACATAGAGGTTGTCGGTATAAGCAAACAATAAACCACCAAGTGCACAAACAAAAATTGATAGAGTTAATACTAAACGACGATTATATTTATCGACGACGGCGCCAGAAGGTAGTTGCAGCGGTGTATAAATATAATAATAAAAAGCTGATAGTAGGCCGATTGACATAGCGCTAACATGATAGTCTCTCATTAGTGGGTGGATCATAACGCTAGGTGTGACACGCAACACAAAGTCATAGAGGTAAAAGATTGCAGCTAATAAGCAGACAAACCAAGGGACTAGCATTCCTTTAATGAAGGTTGTATCACGTTGGGTTGGCGCTATAGGTTTATCAAGCTGCATAAACAAGTCCCTGTTTTTAATAACAATTTGAAACCTTTGCATAGTTTTAGTGATTAAACAAGTTAGGGGCATCATTTATCCTCTTGGTTAAAGTAAATAGCGGTTATCTTTCTCCCAGTGGGTGTTTTTTTGAGCTGAATAATAATGTCGATGACTTGTTTGATGGAATTGAGTATTTCCGTGTCCGTCATTGCTGGGAGGTTGTTGAGTTTAATGAGCTGTGCCATGCGAGCAAAGGCAAGTTCGGGTGAGTTTGCATGCAGGCTAGTTAAAGAGCCTTCATGTCCTGTCGAACAGGCACTAATAAAGTCCAACATTTCCTTGCCACGAATCTCACCCATAATAATTCGATCTGGGCGCAACCGAAGACAGCACTGTATCAAATCTTGCATGTTAACTTGGTTAACCCCTTGATTTCCTTTAAAGGCTAATAAATTAACTCGGTTATCTTGTGGGGCACGTAGTTCGCGCGTGTCTTCTAGAATTAATAGGCGTTCATTGCTACCGATAAGTTGTAAACAGGTATTTAGAAAAGTGGTTTTACCAGAAGAAGTGCCACCAGAAACCACGATGTTTTTTTTGCTTTCAATAGCAAGTGTTATAAAAGCTAGCCAGTCACCTAGCTGATAAAGTTTTTTTAATTGCTGATTAACTTTATTGTCATTAGTTGTATTAACACAATCAAAGAAACCTTGCTTTTGATAATCAGATAAGTTCCAGTTTTTAACGCTTTGTTTTCGTATTGACAGAGTTGGATATTGGCTAACGGGTGGTAAACAAAGTTGTACGCGTTCCCCGGTTGTTAGGTTTGCTGAGAGTAAAGGTTTTTTTTGATTGAGGCTTTGTTGGTTTTCATTGGCGATGAGTTGGAACAGACGCACTAAGTAGGTTTCAGTTAAAGTTTTCACTGATAGAGCGTTATTTTGTCTGTAAAAACCAACTTCAGTACTTAGAAAAACCTTTAAAATTCTAAATGGCACTCTATTGTACCTGTCTCATCGCATAATATCTTAAATTAATTATGCTAATCAATCTAAAAAATTATTTATACCTCAAATTTTTCTCCTCTCAAAATAAATTATTAACTTTTAGGTAATAGCAATTATATCTCGTTAATAAGAACAAGAATGATCTATCCTAAAACCCTATGAAGCCTTATTATTCACTTCAACTTAAGTATCTAGGTGATCCGCTCCACTGGTCATCAATTTCCACTAAAACAGCTGATACGAGCCTTAGGCACGATTCAGTATTAGGGAAAATTCCAACTGTATGCGTCCTTCTTTTTACCTCTCTGTTTACGCGCTCAGCTATGTTACTGGTTCTTAATCTTTTTTGATGCGGCCTGTCAAAGTTCATCACTACTAAGCCCTCCGGTATATTCACTTCCAACCAAGAAGAAAGCTCTGGTGCTGTTTGCTGATATTTATCTACCGCCATAGCCAATAGTCTTTCCGACTCATGAATGTTTGAGGCATTAAATATAGCTGTAATCTCCTCAGCTACTGGTTCCTTCATTGAGCGCTTTGGTATGTGAGCCTGAGCATTTTGCTGCAAATGAAATTGGCAGCGTTGCCAAGGAACACTGGGGAACACAGCTCTTCTAGCGGCTTTTAGGCCAGTATGAGCGTCGCTAGTAATCAACTCAATACCATGTATACCTCGCTCAACCAACTGCTGAAGAAAATCACGCCAATGTACCTCAGCCTCTGATAACGCAACAGAAACACCTAGCACTGTTCTCTTGCCGGTTGATTCATCAAAGCCATAGGCTATCAATACCGCACAGTCTTGTACTGTGCCGCTAGTGCGCACCTTCTCATAACGTGCATCTAGCCAAAGATATTTTATCTTTCCTAACGGCTTATTTCGCCATTTCTTTAAATCTTCATCCAACAATTTAGCGCAACGGCTTACCTCTGTGCTTGAAATATCTGTTCCACAGAGTTGCTTTAGCACCTTTTCAACTTTGCGCGTGGAAACCCCATGCACATACATTTCAGCGACAGCCAGCTTAAGTGCTCTATCAGAGCGTACACCTCGCTCTAAGACTGATGGATAGAAGGCTTCATTGGAGTCTCTAACCTGCGGTATCTGTAGCTCAAGCTGACCTTGACCTGTGTTAATTAACCTTGGTTTAAAGCCGTTCGCATATCCGTTTCTATCGCCAGTTCGCTCATAAGGACTGGCATTTAAATGGCGCTCCCTTTCTATTAACATAGCCTCATTCATCAACCTGGAGACAAGCTTAGGTAAAGCTTCAAACCCCTCCATCGCTAAAACATGTATGGCTTCTTCGATTAAGTTCTCATTTTTATAGCAGCTCATTGTCATTCCTCTTTTTTGGTTAAGTTTACCTTAAAAGGAATTTCTAATCTGACTGAGTCGCCTGCTTATTTTCAGCAAGTCAATGGAATTTACAGAAAGGATGGCGCACTAGCTTTTCACTTCAAACCACTGTAATCCATTAGTGTTCTCTATCCAGACTTCTTTTGGTTTATTGACCAAAATTTCAGAGACAGCTTTATCGTTAAGCCAAGTTTGTAAAGGTGCTAGTAATCCTGCTGATCCAGGTAGAAACTCATTCATTATTTAGCGTCGAAGAAAAATCTAAATCGTGAGCAACGAAAACAGTAATTGCTGTGCCTTGATGAATCATCAAGGTTGGTTTAATTTGCGAATTGCTTTGTAGGCTGTTTTTTGCTGCTTGTTGAAAGGCTTCAGCAATTGATTGCTGGTATTGGTTGGCACTATTGGGTTGATCGAATGAATCAACTTGATAAGAGGCGGTTGTTGCAGCCATCAATGATAACAAGGCAGCTGTTGAAAACGTGCGAAAGAAATGCGTGTTAACAACATCAGCAGCAATTCCAGCTCGTCCTAAAGTGTCAGTCCCTGGACTATTAAGCATAAGGGAAGTTCCTTGTGGAGTAATGATTCGGTTCCAGATAACAAATACACGTTCAGTTGCTCGGCCATTGCCAGCTAATGAAGTGTATTGCCCAATGAGTCTAGATCCTGCTGGGATTAAACAACGTTCTTCCGAATAGGCATAGACGGGCTGAGTAACTACAGCCCTTGCCATGCCCGGCAAATCGCTGTTGATAGCTGTTTCCAAAACTGCGTGTATAAATTCGCCTTGAGCAATGGTTAAGTTTGGGTGTTGTAGAGATTGAGCTTTAACAATCGTGCTAGTTTGTGCTTGTGAATTAGCAAACTGGTTATAGCCATTCTGACCTACTAGCAGTTTAATTGATTTAACTTCACTAGTTGTTGAGTTAGTTAAATAAGTGGCGCTGTAAACTTGTGTTGGCGCGTTCATCCTAGCAAGAGAAGCTTTGCTATCAGTTGCCGGTTTTATCGCGGTTAGATTCTTTTGCAAGCTTGCTTGTTCCAAAGCTTTTAGGCGATTAGCATTTGCTATCAAAGTAGAGTCATTGGCTTTGGTTAGAGAATTACTCGGTTTAGTTTTGGTTTTATTGTTGCCGGTATGAAAGCACATTATAATAAATAACAAAATTACTACCAAGCCGATAAAGATAAAAAGCTGTGTTTTAGCACGCAGCGTTAAGGGCTTAACATTCGCTTGGCGCTTTAGATAATCAAACGGGTTGTTTTTTTTGGTCATGAGTTAGCTCGCAGTTTTTTTATTAATCTATTGTTAAATAAGCAGGCAACTTGGCTACTTCCTAAGCGCAAAGTAAATTGTGGCGCTACTCGCTGGATAACCAAGTAATGACCATCCTGCCGATAGTTAACAACTGCTTCTTTGCCGCTAGTGGAGGTAACAGCAAATACAGCCGGCGTGGGTTGGTTCGGTTGGAGTTGTAAATAGGTGAATCGACCATCATCGAAGACGTGGATAGGCATAATAGTTCGACTACCAGAAAAGCTGTAGCTCCAGTTAAACTTGCTAGGGTTTTTAAAAGCAGATAACTCTGCTTGCTGTTGTTTTTCTTTAGCAATGATGGCTTGCTCAACTTGATATTAAGGAATTTCAATGTGTCAATTGGTAAAAATACCACCAATTAAAATGAGTAATTTTAGCACAGGTATTTTTTATAAAATCGATTTAGTGGTGGGGCAGGGTTAGTTATGACAAACAATAGCCAAAACTAGCTGTTATTTGTTGTTTTGGACGGACTACCCCCCCCCTAGGAAGTTATTAGATTTTTTTCAGTAAGGCGAGTTCACGATGCTTTGATAGCAATTTGTAACGGTTAGGTTGTCTATACCAGCAGTTAGCTAAAAACATTTGGCTACCGCATAGAACACATTCATAGGGGTCAATGTTAAAATTATTTTGCATTAAGGTGCGGTAATTGACCTGGGGTGTGTTTGGATCAGTTTCACCTAATAGGAGTCTGACTTTGGGTAGCATCTCACCTCGCACCCGGTTAGCAAGAAACCCATAATAACGCACCATACGAAAGCCAACATCAGGAATGTGTTGAATAAATCGAGCAATAAACTCTTCCGCGGTTAATTTAAATTGCTTGTAGGTTTTAGAGACGTGATCAAGATAATTAAAACTGAGGCTGCTCCCATCAAAGTTTTTAATTTTTGACTCAGCAATAGGAGGACGTTTGGTGTATCGACCTAAGTATTTAACGTTTTGTTTGTGATTCTTTGAGGGCTTTGCGCAATGTACTACCCATCGTTTTTGGTAAAGCTGATCAAGCAGTTGATTAAAGTTGAAAGTGTGGTTCAGTGTAGAGGCTAACTGATTTGGCAGAATAAGCCCTTTGTCCTGGTGGTGGTTTCTAAAAAGGTTAATGACCTCATAACGCCACATGGACATTAGTGTAGGTTGATGGAAGTAGAGGCTTTTCCATTGTGTTAACTCTTTGTTGATACCACCCAGAGTGATTGACGCATGAAGATGCACATTGCGCTTTAGATCTCTGCCAAAGGTGTGAAGCGCGATAAATACACCGGGTTTAACCCTCTTGTTTTTAGCAAGCTTGAGTAACACCTTTGCTGCTAATGGTGGGAGTAAATTAAGAAGCTCTCTGTTTGTCCAAAAGCAGTCCCAAAGAGTAGAGGGCATGGTGAATGTGATGTGTTGCCATGCAGTGTTGGGTAAGATTGCCATTTGTTGTTGTATCCATACTTCTGTGGCTTTTTTACCACACGATGAACAGCTTTTAGCTTTGCAGGTATGGCGGATGTATTTGACGTGTGAACAGTTTGGATTACTGCAATGATACTCTTTATGGCCACGCATAGGATGTTTGCAGCTAAGCAGCTTAACAATGCCAATGACAATAGCTTCTCTGATTTTATCTTTGTACTTGGTGTGAAAGTTCCACCAGTTCTGATTGGTTACCAAGATTTGTTTGATACTAAAGCGTTTCATTATTCTTAGAGTAAAATGAGAAGCGCGTATAGTAGGTGAGTTATTGCTCAGCTACCTGAAGCAATTTCTATAGCAGGTGTGTTATTTTTATTCGTTATTATTCCATGGGCAGGTTTGACTAGTTTGAGACTTAATAATACTCGTGGCTTTGTAAAGACTAAACTCTTAGAGGCTTAGAAAGTTGCCGGCGAAGCCGGCCTGACTTGTTGTCTCTGCTGTACTGGATAGATGAATTTAATCGCGTAGGTTATTTTTTTGTTGGTTTGATTAGGCCCTGTATTTGAAGTTAAGTGAAGGTAATAGGTATGTTTATTGGTAATAACGGTTAGATTGGTGTTGGAGTTATAAGCTGTTGGTTTTACGAATAAGGTGTAAGGTAGCGCTTTACTAATAGAAACAGTCCAGGCAGCCAGATCACCGCTTTGGACATTTTCAATATATTCATCTTGGGCGAAAATAACTTGCATATTAGTAAAAGTGGAGCCAAAAATATTGACGACGTTATAGGGAGAGTAAGGTACAACTTCGATACGTGAATCCGTACTCATCCTCTGTGGGGTAATGGTTGCTAGCGCCACACTGCTACTGATAATGGTTGTTGTAAAAATTAGTTTGATTGTCCAATGCATAAGTTTTCCTTGGTTCGTTTTTAAAGTTTTGTAATAGGTATGGTGTTCCATGGTAGTTATTGAGATTTCATAGTACGTTCCTTCTGCAAGGGCTTTTTTAGTACGCTTCCTCTGCAGGGATTTTTTAGCACGTTCCCTCCTTAGAATAAGGAGGGGCAGGGAGGATTTATTAATAAAGCCACTTCCTTTTTAAAACCAACCATCTTTAAATCCCCCGCTCGCTATGCGAGCGGCCCCCTTTTAAAAAAAGGGGGCTGTTGTTTTTCAAAATCCTGTGCCTTGTTGCCTGCAACCTGAAAAGCACGTTCCCTCCTTAGAATAAGGAGGGATAGGGTGGATTTATAAATAGTCCAATTCTTTTAACTATTCATCGTTACTCCCACTTGATCGCCAGCTTTTAAAAACTCATATCAACCCGCATAAACAGGCTGCAAACTATATCGTATTACTTGAAAACCATCCCAGTTATACAGTTGTTGATACGGCTTGCTAGCAAGTCCCGTATGTTGCCAGCTAATTAAAGCGGTATAAGGTATTTTTGTTGCTTGTTCTTCTCCATACAAATGATCGCTAACGGCAAAATCAACTTGAGCTAAATTACGTTTATCTGCTTGCTTTGTTGAAGTGTGGCTAAGTGGTAAAATGGCGTGAATTGTTACAGTGCGATAACCTTTTGCGGCTAATAAGTTAATAGTGGCTTGTTTATTACTGCTACTTTGTAATAGTTCATATTGGGCAAATACAGCAGGTGAGCTTAACAAACGAACTTGTTGGTATTGGAAACGATAAAAAGCTGGGTCATAAGCTTCACGTGTCATAACGTAGTGAGCAATTTCTGATTTGCTAATAGCCCAGTTGGGCTTTATTGCTTTATTAGTTTGTGCCGTGCTAATCCAACTATAACCTTTATCATTGCTGTGAACGATAACGAGTTGAGTGTCGCGTAGAGGTAATAGAACAATCAAGCAAATAATTAACAGGGCACAAAGTATTAAGCTGGCAAAGAAGGCCCATTGATAACGTTGTCGACTTGTTAGTAGTTGCGCATAACGATCTTCAGCCCAATCTTGTGCTTGTTTAAAATAGTTTTTCATGATTTTTTACTGCCTGGTAATAATAGCTTAGTGCCATAACGCAAAGTATTTAGTGTATTAAAGCTTTTGCCGATATAGCCACCGATAATGCCGGCTGCCAATATTGATGCAGATAGTGAGCTCACAGCACCACCAATAAAATAGGCAAGATCAGCCGCTTTCCAGATTAGTCCGATACAAATAATGCCTAAAATCACAATAGGCAAAGTGCCGTAGTTGCCAATTTTAAGTGCGGCATCAGTAAAATGGGCTTCAAGCCACCAATAAGAGAGTGATAGTGAGAAGGTTAAAGCGGCAACAACAAAAAGTTGCAATAATGCTGTGCTAATGATGGCGCCTAGCCAGCGGTCAAAGACACCATGTAAGGGCTTGAAGAAGCAAAACAAAACCATTAGTGGAGTAAAGACAAATAAAACAGCCAGCATTACCTTGGCAATAATCAACTCAAACAAAGCAAGGCCAATCATGGTGTAGCCAAAAGCCCACAATACAGCGCCATCTAACCAACCACCTAAGTTACCAAAACTACCACTAGCAAAGACAACTCCGCCAAGTTTGGTAAATTCAATGAGGACGACTTGCATGGATCCATCGATACCATCGGCACCTGGTATATGGGTAGGGGTTGCACTGATTAAGGCATCGCCCAATTGGCCAATGGCACTATTAATAAAGCCAAAGACATTATTACTAATCCACCCCCACTGAGTAACAGCTAAATAGATAAAACTGATTTTAAGGCAAATTTTAACAAAGTTACCCATGCTGATTTTTACCCAACCTAAAGTAATAGCATAACCAAGCAGACAAATATAAATTGTTGCGAGCAAGCCTAAGGGGACACTTAGGCTTGCTGATAAAGCATGATAACCATCAAAGACATAATCTTTTAGTAGTAGGTCTATCTCGGATAGCGTTTTTAAGACTATGTCGGTATAGGTGGGTAAACCAATGCTCATGACTCACTTTGCCCTTCCGTTTGGAAAAGGTTGATCATGGGTTTTGATAGTCGTTTTCCAACTTTAGGATCTTTAAGGTTACTCAAGCTTAGATTATTGAATTTAGGCTGTTTCTGTAGTTCCTTAAGTAGCGCATTAAAAAAACTTTCACAGCGTTTATTGCCTGATTGTCCAAACGGTTCGTCATAGTGTCCTGGATTGCTCAGGCAGTTTAAATAGACGTTGCCCATGGCATCATAGACATGTGAATCTTGCATGGCTTTAATCTCTGCGTTGTAAACTATTTTTGCTGTGGATTTGATCGGTTGCGTTAGTAATGGGTTGCTGTCATGACAAGCACTTAGTAGGCACGTTAGTGCGATAGGTAAAGTAAGTAATATTTTTTTCATGGTTCTCTACTTGGTTAGTAATTAAAATACGCTTAGTGCGGCAGGTCGGTCCCAAGCGTAGCGCGGGCCGACACAGAGCTTTCCTTATGTTTTATGTCGGCCTTCGGTGGCGTAACGCTCAACGCTATATTAAGTTAGCAGCAATTCCACCTCAGGACCGACCTACATTTTTTAAACCCGCAGCCTGCTGACTGCCTCCTGTCCTGTAGCCCGGGTTGAGCGAGAGCGAAAACCCGGGGTGAAATTTAAGTTATTGCCCCGGATTATCAAATGCTTTGCATTTTCAATCCGGGCTACAAACACCCATTTAAAAAAATTATAAAGCTCATGGCAATTTAGTACCCCTGATAATTCCAAGAATTAACTGGCACCTTATAACACCAGCGACCAAAGTTCGGACAAGGTGTTTTTAAGTTGCTTGGTGTGCAAGCAGTTAATACGGCAAGCAGTGCTAAGCAAACTAATAGTTTCATGGGTTTTCTCCTGCTTGGTTAAATTCGGCGGTTTCTGTTTCTTGGTTAATGCGAGAGGCGGTTTGGCTAGCAGCCTGCTCATTAAGTAGCGTTTGCATGCGTAGCTCTTCAATAGCGATATAGCCAGTTTCTACTTCAATGCGTGAGTTAAGGTCGATAGAAGATTTTAGATTGTTCGAGCGATCACTTTCTATTGCATCACTGAGCTTGTAAAGAGCTTGTAGGTGTTGGTTAATCTGGTTGAATTCATAGTTAGCTTGAGTGGCGCTGGTCTGATTAGTTTTAATTTGGTTTGCATAGCTTTTTGCAAGCCCCGCGTCGCGACCCTTTTGGTATTGACTACTTGTTAATACGCGATGATTTTGTTTGTACTCTGTAAGTAATTGTTGATAACGAGCAGGGTTGCCACCAGCCATGCCGTTTAAAGCATTTTGCCAAGTAGCAGGCGCCCACTCATGGACTTGTTTTAATTGGGTTAATGAGTTTTGAAAAGTTCCCCAGCCGTAGTGACCAGTAATGGTCTGATATTGACGCTGTAGAGCTTGGTACTGATTAGTAAGCTCGGTTAGTTCGTCGTGTAGCTTGCTAAAAACTTGTCCTGTCTGAATAATTTCATTGACATCAATGACGGGTAGTTCTGCATAACAAGTGCTTGTTATGCAAGCTAATAGCGCAAAACCATATAGGCTGTTTGATAGCTTAGTCATTACCCACCTGCCGATAAAAATAAGGAAGCCATTGCTCTGCACGATTACCGTGTTGTTTCTTTAACTGTTGGTAGAGCCTTAAAGTGACAGGGTTTGCTGAAAAAACCGCAAGTTGTTGAGTTAAATGTGCTAAGTTAAGTTTTGCAATTAGGCTGCTATCAGCTTATTTATAAAGAAAATAGCGTTGGCTAGGCGGTGACTTTTTAATGAAATCAAATTCTTTGTTACTAAGACTGAAATGCCGATACTGTTTCTCAAAGTTAGCCTGTGGATTACAAAAGAAAATATTAGTTGCACAGTTATCGAGTAATTGTGCACTTAAGCTTGATTCAACTACTGAGGCAGGTGACTGTGTGGCTAATACGATATGGCAGTTTTTCTTGCGTAATGTAGGTAGCCATTGCCGTAGTTTATTTTGCCAAAAAGGGTTATCTAAATAAGCCCAGCCTTCATCTAAGTAGATTGAAACCCGCTGCCCATCAAGTGTTTCTTCAATACGATGAAACAAGTACATCATGGTAGCTGTTAGTGCGGTATTTGATAGATTAAACAACTCGGTTAAGTCAAAGCCAGTTTTAGTTAAATTTAAGCTCAGATTATCTTGCTGGTGGTCAAATAGGTAAGCATAGTCACCGCTGTGGTGTTGTTGATTGGGTTGCTTTAACCACTTGTTTAGTTGATGCCAACGAGGAAAATCAATTGGTAACAATTTAATTGCGGAGGAAAGCTGACGCGAGCTGGGTATTAGATTTTCATAGGCATAATCAATGCAGTGAGCGATAACTGATTGAATGTCAGCAGGAAGTTCATGCTCCCCTTCGTTGCTAACAAGTAATGTAAGCCATTTCTTCAAGAATTGTCTATTGCTGGGTGAGTCACCTAGTGAAAAAGGATTAAGCTGTATGTTGTGGTTTGGGCTAATAGTGAGATAGTGACCGTTAGTGGCATTAACATAGATTTCTAAACCGCGATCACGATCAAAGAAAAAAGAACGACCTCCGTAGCGCCCCATTTGACTATCCATAAAGCCCATAAATACAGTTTTTCCGCTGCCATTGCCACCAATAATGGTTGTATGTCCAGGTGTAATGTCAGTTCTTCGGCCAGTGCCACGGCTGTGAAAATTAAAAAATATTGGAGTGCGAGCTGATGACTCTAGCAAGGACACAGCAGCGCCTAGATGGTTGCCATCACGGTAACCAGCTTGATAGTTATGTAGTGAACAAAAGTCGACAAAGTTTTTACTGGTGATCAAGGTTGAGCGTACGATGTATTTTTGATTGCAAGGGAATTGTGCCCAGAAAGCGGCTTCTTGCCCTAATGTTTCAGGCATTGCTACAAAACCTGTTTCTGCAATCAACTTAATGGCCTCTTGTACCGCTTGTTTTAGTTTATCGAGATTGTCACTAATTAACATGAGGCTATTATGATGGTAGCCTACTTTGAGTTGATCGGAAGCGAGCTCATCTCGACATTCGACGAGCTGTTGTAGTTGTGATAGTGAAGGGTTGCTGGCATTTTCTAGTTTAATCACTTGCTTGTTAATTAAGCTGTGTGCGGTATTGCTGTCTGTTAAAGCAAAGCTATTAGTGTGTAGGTATTCGCAGTCAAGTTGTAATAGCTTATCGAATAGGCAAGGCGTAGTTAGCGTACCATAGGATTTAACAGTAAGTAGGCTTGCGTAAAGTGAGGGTTGACCTATCTCTTGTAGCTCAATATATTCACCAAAAAATAATCGTTTGCGTGCTAAGTATTGTGACAGATTGCCATGGGGGTAGAGCGTACTTTGCTTTTGACAGTCATCAATTGCCTTACCAATAGCGGATAAACTGATAGGGTAAGGGTTAGCAAAAAGTTCATTACCATTAACTAGGCTACTAAGGAAAACGAGTAGCTCAGAAAAGCCAAGCGCTTTATCATTGCTGCCAAGTAAATGCGGTTGAAAGTCGGTTAATAGTGCAACAAGCTGATCTCTGGCTTTTATGAATTTGTCAGTCGCAGTTTGTTGATGTTCATGATAGGCAAGCTGCTGTGCTTTATGGTTGATTTTTTGCAGTAGTCGTAGTGAGGTGTTTTTGCTAGTTGTTGCTAGTGGCTTGTGTATCAGTGTTAATGTATGTTCATTTTCATAGAAAGGCTTTTTTTGTAATTTTTGATAGTTATCGTTTAATTGTTGACTAAAGGTATCGGCAAATTCCCCATCGAGTGAGAGCTTAACTAAGCGTCGTTGAGTATGAAGGTAAACACAAAATTCATCATTTAAACAACACAAGGCATGATGCCAAAGCCGTTGGTAGTGATTAATGGTTTCATTATCAATAGTTTGAAAAGGGATTCCTGCTAAGCGAACGCAACTGCCAAGTTGGCCGTTGGTTGCAATAAATAAAGTTTCGTTATGTAGATAGGCAACGTTTAAGTGTTTGGAAACGCCTGCTTCATTACGAATGGGTTTTAGAAAGTCGGGGCTAGAAACCTTCATAACATTGATGCCCCATAGATTTTTATTGCGAACCATGCCAATGTTGGCGCGAACGGAAAGCAAACTGAATATATGCTGATCAATTCGACAAAGGATAACGCCAATTAAATGCAGCGGTAAAAACACTAACCAAGCCAGCAGGTTTCCTGAGTAAATAAACACTATCAGGGAGATTAGCCCACTAAGATAAAAGTAATCATAGAGGACGCCCAGAATCATTGCTGGCTTAGTTAGTGCTCGAAACACAGGTGAGATTATTAATGGCTCGGACATAATTAGTTGGCAGTTAACATTGTTAGAAGGGTATGTGCACCAAAGATAATTCCGATGCCGATTACAACAGTGAGCACGTAGCTTTTGGGAATCTTACCTAATGCAAAGCAACCAAAGCCGACACCGACTATGGCAAGTCCAGCTATAGCCTTACCAACGTCACCGGTAAGGTAGCTTAGGAAGTTTTGTAGCGCGCTCACTACATCAGCTTGTGCTAAACCTGGTAGTAATAAACCGATTGTGAATAAAAATTTTTTATTAAGTTTCATTTGTTATCCTTTTTAGTTTTTATCGTTAGTTTTTAAGTTTCGTTTCTTTTGTTTTATAAAATCTACCCCTTACGCTTAAAACCCGCTTTCTGCTACCTGGCCTGTAGCCCGGATTGAGAGCACGAAGTGCTCGATAATCCGGGGCGAAGTTTGATATTAACCTCGGATTATCAAATGCTTCTCCTTTTCAATCCGGGTTACGCGCTTATAGTAAATATCAAGTTTTTGTAGCACGTCCCCTCCCTAGAATGGCGTTGTTGCATAAAACCTTCTTCACACTTTGTTTTGCTGATTTGTGTGTTACTCTTGCTCCATGGCTCGCTACGCTGCGCTTTACTTACGCAAAAGCAACACACAAATCAGCTTAAGTCGAGCTAGCTATCCTGTTCTGCTATTTATGCAACAACGCTCCTTAGAGCAAGGAGGGACAGGGAGGATTTATAAATCAATTACACAGTGCAAGGGACTTTTAAATTTAATAGATGTAATTATTCTGATCGCAAGTAACGAGTTGGAGTTAGAAGGGGTGGTGGTTTTATTTGATTGTGAAAAACAATGCCTGCAATTTACAAGCTCGCTAGACTTTGCTCAAGAGAACAAATGAATGTTTTTAATGTTATTGGCGTTATTGCATTGTCGTTATTGCTTGTGTAATATTCGTCCAAATTTTACAGCCACGGTTAATAATAAAAGAGAGGTTTTTAATGCTTTGGTTTATTTCAACGGATTCTATTGACTTACTGAATGAGTTTTTTAGTGTTTGTCCACAGAGCCTTTCAGCTGGGTTGCCAGCTGCTAAATTTGCAACAGATAGATTGACCCCTGAGTTAAAATCCCTGTTTTGTGATGTAAAAGATATCGTTCCAAAGCAGGTTGCTGGTTATTGGCGTTTACCCTCTACATTACGGCGTGAGCAAAATTCTTCACTTGGTGACGGGTTTGATACTTTTATTAAGCCAGGTGTTGCCCGTTTGGTACTCAAAAATTTAAAAAGATTTGTTGATAAGGCTAAAGGTCGTGACGCTGTTATGTTGTTGCACGATAGTGTGTCTTTAAAAGTTCTACAACAGCAGCTTATGCGTGAGATTATTACGAAGAGAGGTTCTTTAGGTTATTTTGATTTAAGCCAGTGCCGCTTTGTTCATTTGGGTGAGCTAGGTGCGGACCTTTCAAGTTTGCCTTGTCCTGTTTTGTCATTGAGGACTGATGAATTGAACCTTACTAGCATAACTGCTAAAGCGAATATCTATCGGCTCCAAACCTTTGTGGAGCCAACTAATAAAGCCGAACTAGCTGAAATAGGAGAGTTAGCGGTGAGAGTGAGTGCTCCATACTTCCGTAACCCTGACTTTTTAAAGTTAAACACTCTGTTAATAGCAATGGCTGAGAGAGGTGTTTCGGAATTGGAGAGCTTGCAAATTTTAAAAGCTGAAGCGGAGCCTTCATCATGGAGTACAAGCTTATGGACAGGAGCGCAAACGCTTTTTTCTGGAGTAAGGCGTGCCTGTTATCAACACCCTGTTATTTCAATGCTAAGCGTTACCGCAGCGGTTGCTTATTTGAATGGGGACCTTGAAGAGCTTTACCAAGCTGTTGCTAGCTTTGTTGGTTTTGGCAGTGAGTCAATGGCGAACGAGCAACCTATCTGTGAGGATGACTTTCAAACAGGCTGTCGTTTGGCCTAGCGACTTACATACTTTGAAAGAGAGTCAAGTACAACAAACTTACTCAAGACTATCTGTCGCAACATGGTAGTCAGGGTCTTCTAATACATTGACTTCAACCATATTGCCGGCCTTGCCAAGTAAGGACTTACACTCTGCACTTAAGTGACGCAAGTGTACGGTTTTGCCTAGGCGCTCATACTGCGTGACTGTAACGTCCCACAATAATTTAGAGAAACCATCTCAACCTATTTTGCGTGAGATGGTGTCAAATAGTTAACCTTTTAGCTCATGAATTGCCTGATTAATGACATCATCCGGTATATGGTTTAAATTCATATTAGCGGCGATTAGCAACGCATGTCGCATGAGCCTATCAACATAACGAAGCCTACCTTTTGTGGCCATGTGTACTGCACGAATGCCTGTTTCAGTGAATAAGCTGCTGCTCATTCCTGCCTTCTCAAAAGCAGCGTGAATAATGCTCTCAAAATCCCTGCTATCTTCAATTGCATGCCACCTAATAAAGCACTGAATTCTAGAGTTGATAGGTTCATAGGCTGGTCTCTGCAATGTTGCTAGAAGTGATGGGAGTCCACATAAGATAATCGTCATGACGTCTTTGCTGTCAAAACTGAAATTAAGGAAGTCAGGTAATCGTAGAATGAAATCATTACTAAGCTGATGCGCCTCGTCTAGGATCCAAATAGGCTGAACGTTTTTATCATGGTAGAGCGCGATCAAGCTCTGCTTCAAGTCTCTCCAAAGTTTAGAGAATCGGTAATAGTTTTCTAAACCTAGATTTTCGGCAAGCTGAGAGTACACATCAAATGACCGAAAGTGAGTGTCTGATTGATAAATGACTTGATGGGTCAGCGGGTTGAGTTTATTGCTCCAGTATCTTAGCGCCGTGGTCTTTCCTGTCCCTGAGTCGCCAGTAATCACTGCTAAGCCGCGTGTTTCTAGCAAACCATTAAGTTGCTGTTCTAGTCGCTTTGACTGCGCCAATTCAATAATGTTTGATTTACCCAATGGATCAAATTTCAAGCCAAAATGTTGAAGATACATCTTACTCATCCTCCTCAGTGATATCCAAATCCTCTTTAACTTGGTTATAAACAATCTCAACTAGCGAGGTTTTTCTTGCTGGTTGTTCCGGCATCTGAGGTCTAGCTCGGGTTCTAGAAAGGTTGTTATGTTTGTCCAGCTCTCCCACTGCACCAAGGTATTGATATTCCAATGATTCGACGTGACGGGCGGAGTCACTATGCGGATCAACCACTAAATAAACCTCTTGTTGAGCCAGTTCAAATGGAACTTCAAAGAGTCGATTATTCCAGCTTACCGTGCCATCCTTCCTGACTCGGCGCTTAATGCGATGCAGGAAGTAATCATCTAGCTTATCGGCCAAACAACCTAACGGCTGAATTTTAGTGAGGTCTTGCTGATAGCGTTGTAACGGGGTCATCTTGTCAGGCAGGGCGCTTTGCGAGGCTTGATGATAAACACGCTCAACCCAAGCCCAAAATCGATCATTCAGCGCATTGAAACTATGAATGGAATCCAGGTTGCATTCAGCTAGGAATTGCTCGCGTACTGTTCTATGCCAACGCTCTAGTTTGCCTTTGCTTTGCGGTTCATAGGGCCTGCCGTAAATCAATTGAATTTTCAAACGAGCACAAATGGTTTGCAACGTTTTAGCACGGTAGGCAGGGCCGTTGTCAATGATGAGCTTAACAGGAAGCCCACGTTTGAGTAATGCCTCTTTCAACACATGCTCAATAGTAATGGCACTCTCATCAGTACAAAATTTACTGTGACAGACCAACCTTGAGGCATCATCAAAAATACTCACCAAATAGCTTTTAACTCTTCTTTGGCCATCGTAAATCGTTGGACCATGCATGACATCGCCATACCAAATATCACAAGCTGTGAGCGCCTCAAATGAGCGGCGCTCAATTTGGTTAGAAGGTGTGACTGTTCTTTTAGACAGGCCGTGTTTTACTAATAAGCGGTGAACTGTTGCGTGAGATAATTCACCTCGTGCTACCTTCCCTTGAGTTTCTAAGAGTTTAATCACGGTCGGAATTGATCTTGAAGGGCTTTCCTGTTTAGTGGAAATAATTAACTCTTGTAGCTCTGGATTGATGTGACACTGGCCTTTGTCTCGTCGAGTTTTAGGAACTAATCCATCAATACCCTGCTTTAACCAGGCGTAATACCAATTCTCAATTGTTTTAGCACTGAGGTGAACACGCTTACTACCTGGAATGTTGTAGGTTTGCTGGGACAACCTTTTAATAATGCTCTTGAGCTCACCATGCTCAAAACTATTTCGGCTACATAGCTCACCTAAAACACTTAGGCGAAACAGTGCTGTTGGGTGAATGGGCTTGGTCATTTTGCAATTCCTGTGTGATTTAACTACTTGCAATGAGTTAATCACAACTTGAGTTGAGAATGCTACGCTCAAACTGTGTGGGGTCGTGAGGTTTACAGAAAATATCCATCTCAACTTTTTTTCACGTTAATTAATTATGGGATGCTCACTCCTGTGTTGTTAAGAAAAAGCATGATGCTCGATAAATCATGCTCACCAAGGCAGGCCAACCAAAACGCTTGTGGATCACTATGTCGCCCAAGCTGTAACCACAACGGATGTGCTTTGATATGGAAGGAGTAATCAACGAAGTGGTCAACCAACCAGTGAAACCACCTAGCAACGGTGTGTCGACTAACACCTTGCTCCTGACCTGATGAGCTAATACTTTTCCCAGGAGCACGCTCATTAACACTGCCTGCTGAACTGACCAGCAATACCAACGCTTTGGAGAAAGTATCTCAGGTAGGGTTGAACAAGTACGTTTACATTGATGACAATAAAATCTCAAAACAGGGGTGGGATTTAAAGAGCGTCCTTTACCTGGGTTCCTATCTGGTTTTCGATCATATGATCCATGTGACCATAGTCCACCTGCACCGCAATGGCTGCACTGCTCTGGCCTTAGTAGCTCTGGATTTTTTTTCAGCAGGATCAGGTAATCACTCAGGCTTTTAATCGCTTTTATGATTCTGCGCATGACTAATTTCACTATAGTTTTTATATCAAGTTATTTTACCTTGATAGGTTACTAAAAACCTTGTTTATTATGAGATAAAACTAGCTCAATTCCCCTAAATAAAGATAGACGTAACACGTGACGATGAATTTAATTGCATCGATAGCAGAGTGATCGGCAACACGTGAGTGGTTAAAATCGATAATAATGTCGCTGGGATCTGCTTCTAATGTAAATAAGCTTTTAAACTTGCTGCTGGAGCCAAAGAAAAGTGGGCCATGAATTAGATATTCCTTGCTACCTTGTTTGGTCGTGCGTTCTTCAGCATAAATATTTTTAGCTGTTTGCCAAGCAAAGACCAGTGATGCCATGATGACACCCACAACTACAGCGACTGCCAGGTCAGTTACTACTGTAACGGCAGTAACTACGATAATGATTAGTGCATCGTGTAAAGGAATTTTGCGGATGAACTTAAAAGTTGCCCACTCAAATGTTTCAATGACCACCATAAACATTACCCCTACTAGTGCAGCAAGCGGAATCATTTTAATTAGTGGCCATAACACTAGAATAAACAGCAGCAAAAATACTCCGGCCGTAATACCTGATAAGCGTCCACGTCCACCGGAGGAAATATTAATCATGCTTTGCCCAATCATGGCACAGCCACCCATGCTTTTAAAAAAGCCAGAAACAATATTACTAATACCTTGCGCGACACATTCTTTATTGCCTCTACCGTGTGTGTGGGTCTGTTCGTCAATCAGTGACAGTGTCATTAACGTTTCGCTAAGACCAATAATGGCTAGTATCACGGCATAGGGAACGATAATAGTTAGGCTGTGGAGATTAAATGGAATAGACGGAAAAGCAAAAGTGGGTAGACCTGCGCTCATATGGCCGCCGGCCATCATGTCATTAACTACCCGGGTATCGACACCACCAACAAGCACAATGAGAGAAACAACAACAATTGCCGTTAGTGCCGCAGGGATGGCTTTGGTAAATTTTGGTAGGTAGTGGGTAATTGCCATGGCTAATAAAACTAAGCCACTCATTATATAAAGAGCTTGGCCGTGTAACCAATGTGAGCTGCCATCAGGATTGACTACTTTGAATTGATGAAGTTGCGCTAAAAAAATCACAATGGCCAAGCCGTTAACAAAGCCTACCATGACTGATTTGGGTAACATTCGGATAAACTTGCTGAGCTTTAGGCTACCGATAACGATTTGCAGTACACCAGTGAGTATTACGGTTGCAAATAAATATTGAATGCCGTAACGGCTGACTAAAGCAACCATGACTACTGCCATTGAACCTGTGGCGCCTGAGATCATACCTGGCCGACCACCTAGTACAGCGGTAATGAAGCACATAAAAAAAGCAGCATAAAGGCCCACAAGTGGATTTACATGTGCCACAAGCGCAAAAGCAATCGCTTCAGGAATTAGTGCTAAGGCCACCGTTAGACCAGAGAGAAAGTCGACATGAAACTTGCCACCAAAGGGCATAAGGTAGTTTTTTAGTGCTTGCATCATTATTCTTCTTGTTAATCCGCATAAATTGGTTAAAGGGTGCGCATTATAGGGGGGTTTTACTAATAAGTCACGAGTTGTCCGGGGTTGGTTAAGTGGTTTCTTTCACATAATAGCGGTATGGTTTGGTTTTTGTGGTAAGCCTGATATAGTTCTCACAATTTAATAAGAGCGAAGAGGATATAAGGATGAATCTAAACCGACCTGATTTATTAATGAAACAAGCCTTTATTAATGGGCAGTGGGTGGATGCAAGTGATGGTAAAACATTTGCAGTCGATAACCCAGCTAATGGTAAGGTATTAGCTGAAATTGCTGATATTGGTGCGACACAAACTACCGAAGCACTTGATGCGGCAGAAAAGGCCTTAGTGAATTGGCGGCAGACTCTAGCCACTGAGCGCTATGCCTTATTAAAGCGTTGGGTACAGTTGATTCGTGAAAATTTAGATGATTTAGCGCAATTATTGACTCAAGAGCAGGGTAAAGTTTTTGCTGAGGCGCAGTCTGAAATTCATATGGGCGCTAACCGTATGGATTGGTGTGCTGAAGAAGCAAAGCGTATTTATGGCATGACCGTGCCAGCCAACAATATGGGCTCTCAGTCGGTAGTATTAAAACAGCCTATCGGTGTGGTTGCTGCGATTTCACCTTGGAACTTTCCTATTGGGACATCTGCTGGGAAGCTTGCTCCTGCTTTAGCTGCGGGCTGTACCATTGTGCTTAAACCTTCTGAAACAACGCCTTTATCAGTATTGGCATTGGTGAAATTAGCAGAAGAAGCTGGTTTTCCTGCAGGCGTTGTTAATGTGTTACCGAGTAACCAAGCAAAAGCAGTTGGCGAGGTGATGACTACACATGAGGCTGTGCGCAAGGTAACTTTTACTGGCTCAACAGCAGTTGGTAAGTTGCTTGCTTCACAAGCTGGTGCAAATTTAAAGAAATTAACCTTAGAGCTGGGTGGTAATGCGCCTTTTATTGTTTTTGATGATGCGGACGTTGATGCAGCAGTAGCTGATTTACGCGGGTTTAAATTCTTTAATGCGGGGCAAATTTGTGTTTGTCCTAATCGGGTTATCGTGCATGAAAGCGTTCACGATGAGTTTGTCGCCAAGCTTAAATCAGCTATGCAAGATATTAAAGTTGGTAATGGTATGGATGCGTCAACTAAGCAAGGCCCACAGAATAACCAGAAGTGTTTCGATAAAATTAACAAGTTAGTTAACGAAGCGGTTGCGGCAGATGCAACAGTTGAGCTAGGTGGTAAACCGCATGAGTTGGGCGGTTTGTTTTACGAACCCACTTTATTAACTAACCTAACTCGCGATATGACATTAGCTCATGATGAAATTTTTGGTCCAGTGGCTGCCGTTTATAAATTTAAAACTGAAGCTGAGGCGATTGAGTTTGCTAATGATACTGAGTATGGTTTGGCGTCTTACTTTTATAGTCGTGACATTGGACGTGTATGGCGGGTCAGTCAAGCGCTGGAGTTTGGTATTGTAGCAAGCAATACGGTTTCTTTTGGTGCTGAAGCAGCTCCGTTTGGTGGTATGAAGCATTCGGGCGTTGGCCGTGAGAGTGGTAAGTTTAGTGTAGAAGAGTACTTGGAAATTAAACATGCTTGCATGGGCGGGCTGCAAGAATAGTTAGTTGAGCCTGAAAAAGCCGGTTAAATTAACCGGCTTTTAAATATAAACAGACCCTAAGCAGCGGGGTTAAGCCTGGGTAATGGTTTTAATCGTAGTTTTTTTCTTTTCTTATTGGCTAACCAAATATCATAGCCGGCTTGTAGGTTGATCCAAAATTCTTCTGAGGTATTAAAAACGATAGACAAACGAACAGCCATTTCTGGGCTGATGCTAATTTTTCCATTAATTAATTTGGATAAAGTAGGCCTTGAGACCTTTAGCGCTTTTGCTGCCTCAGTAACAGGTAGGTTTAATGGTTCCAGGCAAAGGGTTTTAACCATGCAGCCAGAGGGGGTTGGTTTATGTATCATTTTTAAGCGCCTTACAGTTAATAGTAGTCAATGTAATCAACTAAAATAGCATCCTTTCCTTCAAAGCAAAAAATTACACGCCAATTTCCATTTACAGTAACTGAGTAGTAGTCTTTTAAATCACCTTTTAACGCATGAAAATTCAATCCAGGAAAGTTCATTTGCTCAGGTGCTGTTGCAAAATCTAGAGCTTGCAGAATGTCATGCAGCTTACTTGCATGCTTTGCTTGTATTTTTGCTTTACTACCTGTGTCGTAAAACAGCTTTAAGCCTTTATGGCGCCAACTTTTTATCATAGAAATATTGCAATACGTTATATAACGCCCTACAACCATAGGGCGGCCTTTAAATCAAGAAAGTTGCCTTGCTTGTGACTGCTCGGTGGGAATTTCTGCTACTCGATAAGTGTTTCCACAAAGACGACGAAAAAAGTTACATACGCCATCATACCAATGTCCTTCATGTTGTTGATTGCCATAACGAGCTCCATTTAGTTGAACACGAGCTGCTTGTAATTGCTCTTGAGGAGAGGGTGGTTCACCTGGTTGAGCTGTAGGTATTGGCATTTCGCTGACGGTAGGACCTTCTGCTCGACCTCGAAATTCATTGAGCATTTGCTCCGTTTGTCTAATAAGCGTTTGAGTATGTTCAGGGCTTAGCTGGCCTTCAGTCAGCAGTGTCCGTTGTTCTTGTAAGGCGCGAATCATACGAATGCAAAAGGTTTTGAAGTGATCAAGGTCACCCGGGCCTTGGACTAATCCGTAAATTGATGACGTGATATTGAGATTAGCCGCAGCAGCAGGGATTAAAGTAGTCCACTCATTGCTGACATCTTCTGTTTGAGTAATAAGACCAACCATGTTGTAGGCAATACAAGCGGATGGAACGAGGATTGCCAAGCTTTTAGCTGCTCGTTTTAGCAAATGATCTTGAGCAAAGAACGCGCGTAGCATGGGGCGGAATAGGTTGCTTGGTAAGGTTAGCCCTTGCATGCCAAAGTTAACTGCCCAGCCAAGAAAAACATAAAAGCCTGAGAATTCGGCAATGTTGTCAGCTAGGGGGTCAATGCCTAGGGTGGTTAAGATAGTATCGAGGAATTCATTAGTATTAGGCATAAAGGCAATAGCACCATAATAGGCTAATAAAAAACCGGCAAGCTGAGCTGGGATATTGCCAATAAAAGATAAGCACTCACTAACAGTGTCATCATAACTATAAAATAGTTTGCCCATTTCAGCTAGTGCGCCATCCTTTCTGTAAATTCCATTGACTTGCTGAAAATAAGCAGGCGACTCAGTCAGATTAGAAATTCCTTTTAAGGTAAACTTAACCAAAAAAGAGGAATGACAATGAGCTGCTATAAAAATGAGAACTTAATCGAAGAAGCCATACATGTTTTAGCGATGGAGGGGTTTGAAGCTTTACCTAAGCTTGTCTCCAGGTTGATGAATGAGGCTATGTTAATAGAAAGGGAGCGCCATTTAAATGCCAGTCCTTATGAGCGAACTGGCGATAGAAACGGATATGCGAACGGCTTTAAACCAAGGTTAATTAACACAGGTCAAGGTCAGCTTGAGCTACAGATACCGCAGGTTAGAGACTCCAATGAAGCCTTCTATCCATCAGTCTTAGAGCGAGGTGTACGTTCTGATAGAGCACTTAAGCTGGCTGTCGCTGAAATGTATGTGCATGGGGTTTCCACGCGCAAAGTTGAAAAGGTGCTAAAGCAACTCTGTGGAACAGATATTTCAAGCACAGAGGTAAGCCGTTGCGCTAAATTGTTGGATGAAGATTTAAAGAAATGGCGAAATAAGCCGTTAGGAAAGATAAAATATCTTTGGCTAGATGCACGTTATGAGAAGGTGCGCACTAGCGGCACAGTACAAGACTGTGCGGTATTGATAGCCTATGGCTTTGATGAATCAACCGGCAAGAGAACAGTGCTAGGTGTTTCTGTTGCGTTATCAGAGGCTGAGGTACATTGGCGTGATTTTCTTCAGCAGTTGGTTGAGCGAGGTATACATGGTATTGAGTTGATTACTAGCGACGCTCATACTGGCCTAAAAGCCGCTAGAAGAGCTGTGTTCCCCAGTGTTCCTTGGCAACGCTGCCAATTTCATTTGCAGCAAAATGCTCAGGCTCACATACCAAAGCGCTCAATGAAGGAACCAGTAGCTGAGGAGATTACAGCTATATTTAATGCCTCAAACATTCATGAGTCGGAAAGACTATTGGCTATGGCGGTAGATAAATATCAGCAAACAGCACCAGAGCTTTCTTCTTGGTTGGAATTGAATATACCGGAGGGCTTAGTAGTGATGAACTTTGACAGGCCGCATCAAAAAAGATTAAGAACCAGTAACATAGCTGAGCGCGTAAACAGAGAGGTAAAAAGAAGGACGCATACAGTTGGAATTTTCCCTAATACTGAATCGTGCCTAAGGCTCGTATCAGCTGTTTTAGTGGTGGTGTTACGTCTATCTTTATTTAGGGGAATTGAGCTAGTTTTATCTCATAATAAACAAGGTTTTTAGTAACCTATCAAGGTAAAATAACTTGATATAAAAACTATAGTGAAATTAGTCATGCGCAGAATCATAAAAGCGATTAAAAGCCTGAGTGATTACCTGATCCTGCTGAAAAAAAATCCAGAGCTACTAAGGCCAGAGCAGTGCAGCCATTGCGGTGCAGGTGGACTATGGTCACATGGATCATATGATCGAAAACCAGATAGGAACCCAGGTAAAGGACGCTCTTTAAATCCCACCCCTGTTTTGAGATTTTATTGTCATCAATGTAAACGTACTTGTTCAACCCTACCTGAGATACTTTCTCCAAAGCGTTGGTATTGCTGGTCAGTTCAGCAGGCAGTGTTAATGAGCGTGCTCCTGGGAAAAGTATTAGCTCATCAGGTCAGGAGCAAGGTGTTAGTCGACACACCGTTGCTAGGTGGTTTCACTGGTTGGTTGACCACTTCGTTGATTACTCCTTCCATATCAAAGCACATCCGTTGTGGTTACAGCTTGGGCGACATAGTGATCCACAAGCGTTTTGGTTGGCCTGCCTTGGTGAGCATGATTTATCGAGCATCATGCTTTTTCTTAACAACACAGGAGTGAGCATCCCATAATTAATTAACGTGAAAAAAAGTTGAGATGGATATTTTCTGTAAACCTCACGACCCCACACAGTTTGAGCGTAGCATTCTCAACTCAAGTTGTGATTAACTCATTGCAAGTAGTTAAATCACACAGGAATTGCAAAATGACCAAGCCCATTCACCCAACAGCACTGTTTCGCCTAAGTGTTTTAGGTGAGCTATGTAGCCGAAATAGTTTTGAGCATGGTGAGCTCAAGAGCATTATTAAAAGGTTGTCCCAGCAAACCTACAACATTCCAGGTAGTAAGCGTGTTCACCTCAGTGCTAAAACAATTGAGAATTGGTATTACGCCTGGTTAAAGCAGGGTATTGATGGATTAGTTCCTAAAACTCGACGAGACAAAGGCCAGTGTCACATCAATCCAGAGCTACAAGAGTTAATTATTTCCACTAAACAGGAAAGCCCTTCAAGATCAATTCCGACCGTGATTAAACTCTTAGAAACTCAAGGGAAGGTAGCACGAGGTGAATTATCTCACGCAACAGTTCACCGCTTATTAGTAAAACACGGCCTGTCTAAAAGAACAGTCACACCTTCTAACCAAATTGAGCGCCGCTCATTTGAGGCGCTCACAGCTTGTGATATTTGGTATGGCGATGTCATGCATGGTCCAACGATTTACGATGGCCAAAGAAGAGTTAAAAGCTATTTGGTGAGTATTTTTGATGATGCCTCAAGGTTGGTCTGTCACAGTAAATTTTGTACTGATGAGAGTGCCATTACTATTGAGCATGTGTTGAAAGAGGCATTACTCAAACGTGGGCTTCCTGTTAAGCTCATCATTGACAACGGCCCTGCCTACCGTGCTAAAACGTTGCAAACCATTTGTGCTCGTTTGAAAATTCAATTGATTTACGGCAGGCCCTATGAACCGCAAAGCAAAGGCAAACTAGAGCGTTGGCATAGAACAGTACGCGAGCAATTCCTAGCTGAATGCAACCTGGATTCCATTCATAGTTTCAATGCGCTGAATGATCGATTTTGGGCTTGGGTTGAGCGTGTTTATCATCAAGCCTCGCAAAGCGCCCTGCCTGACAAGATGACCCCGTTACAACGCTATCAGCAAGACCTCACTAAAATTCAGCCGTTAGGTTGTTTGGCCGATAAGCTAGATGATTACTTCCTGCATCGCATTAAGCGCCGAGTCAGGAAGGATGGCACGGTAAGCTGGAATAATCGACTCTTTGAAGTTCCATTTGAACTGGCTCAACAAGAGGTTTATTTAGTGGTTGATCCGCATAGTGACTCCGCCCGTCACGTCGAATCATTGGAATATCAATACCTTGGTGCAGTGGGAGAGCTGGACAAACATAACAACCTTTCTAGAACCCGAGCTAGACCTCAGATGCCGGAACAACCAGCAAGAAAAACCTCGCTAGTTGAGATTGTTTATAACCAAGTTAAAGAGGATTTGGATATCACTGAGGAGATACCGTCTTAAACGTCAACAATAAATTGTAAAATTTTTACTAGGCATCCGCTGAAAATGGCTGCTGTGTTTTTAGGATGCCATAAATCATATGCACCATTTTTCTCATAACAGCACAAATGGCTAGCTTCTTTGGCTTGCCTTTTTTGAGCAGCTTTTCATAAAATTTCTTCAAAATAGGATTATGCCTTATAGCCACTAATGCCGGCATGTAAAGCGCCTTTCGCAACCAAGCACTACCAACCTTTGAGAGCCGTGATGAATTCAATGAAGTGCCTGATTGTGACTGGCTGGGATTTAAACCAATATGAGCAGCCAATTGTTTTGCGCCAGAAAATCTTTCAATATTATTAAAAAAAGCAGTTAGTGTTTGAGCGGTTTTATCACCAATGCCTGGGATGCTTTTAAGCAGCTCTGTGTTATTCTTCAGATCATCATCACTCGCGATCAGCTTACTAATTTCTTCCTGCAGTCGTAAAATTTCTTTTTCCATATAATCGATATGATTTTGTATAGAGCTAATAATTGTTTCTTCCGCTAGCTCCAGCCTGTTTTGTTCATTGCTGACTTGGGAGGTTAATACTTCAGATCTCTGTATCAAAGCTCTTAGAGCCTCTATATTAGCTGGCAAAGGCTGCCATAGCGTTGGAGTAAAATGATTTGAATAGTCCTTAATACTGACCGCATCGGCCTTGTCGGTCTTGTTTCGTATTAGCTGTCCTTTCATAAAAAACTTTATTCGTGCAGGATTAATTATACTGACATCACACTTCTCACTATGTAAATAAAGAGCCAATGCATTACCGTATTTACCTGTTGATTCCATGCAAAAATGAAGTGACTGATCAGATAAAGATTGCGTCCATTCTAATAACTCAGAAAAGCCCTCAGGATTATTATTAAAATGTTTAACGTGATCTTTTCCGCTAGTGTTGATAGCAGCAACAAAATCAGATTTTGCAATATCAATACCAACACAATTTTTTTTCATTTGCTAGAGCCTCTTAAATTTTATTACACTAACAAACTTGGGAAATCATAGTTCGGATCAACCTTGCAAATACAGGCTCACAATGGCCTAAGATACCGTTCGATCTCATGAACTTATGAGGGTGGAAGGGAGCTAAATCTCCTCAACAGGATTAAATCCTAAGGACGAACACGGCTTCACCTTCCGCCTACCCAAGCATCCTTGGGATTGTAGCAATATTGTCATATCTCTACAGTTATTTAAGATACAAGGATGAGTAAGATGTATCTTCAACATTTTGGCTTGAAATTTGATCCATTGGGTAAATCAAACATTATTGAATTGGCGCAGTCAAAGCGACTAGAACAGCAACTTAATGGTTTGCTAGAAACACGCGGCTTAGCAGTGATTACTGGCGACTCAGGGACAGGAAAGACCACGGCGCTAAGATACTGGAGCAATAAACTCAACCCGCTGACCCATCAAGTCATTTATCAATCAGACACTCACTTTCGGTCATTTGATGTGTACTCTCAGCTTGCCGAAAATCTAGGTTTAGAAAACTATTACCGATTCTCTAACTTTGGAGAGACTTGAAGCAGAGCTTGATCGCGCTCTACCATGATAAAAACGTTCAGCCTATTTGGATCCTAGACGAGGCGCATCAGCTTAGTAATGATTTCATTCTACGATTACCTGACTTCCTTAATTTCAGTTTTGACAGCAAAGACGTCATGACGATTATCTTATGTGGACTCCCATCACTTCTAGCAACATTGCAGAGACCAGCCTATGAACCTATCAACTATCAACGGGTGCTGCCTCTATATAATGTAGGCTATATTGCTGCTGGCACGCCAAAATCATTGACCTTCTCCCAAAACTGATCCCATCTGCCTTTAGTCTTTACTAGTGTTCTCAAGCATAAAACGATTTTCATTCCCTTGTCTTTCCAGCGCATTCCTGATCCGCCTAATCTTTGTTTAACAATTGTTTTACATGCTGCTTCAGTGACGCCAGAGCCAATTGGTGCATTCTGCTTAATCAAATTATGATACGACATTCGCTTTTCTTTAATATTATTTTCAAAATACGTAATTGTTCCTTCTAGCTTTTCTCTAAGCGATTTATTCAGGTTTTTATTTAGATGCTCTTTAAGCTCAGCAAGTATTCTACCTGCCGCACCTTTCTTGTGCTTTAAGTCATGACATCTCTCTTCGAGCCAAACATCACGCTCATCTCTTTCAGATTTTTTGGTAAATACTGCCTTTGATGCTTCGCCGAGATATTCAGTTGCATGCCAAAAATCTAAAATTTGCGTATCAGTATGTTTTTTTAGAAATGGCCAATTATTTTTTGCTCCATCAGCAACGCCAATTGTTTTAGCATCAGGGTAATATTTCTTTTTCAGCTTTATTTCCTTTTCAAGCCTATTAAAGAATTCATCTTTTCCATATTCTGGTGATGCTGCAACGTAGGTTGTGTGCAGGCGTGCACCATGCTTATCATACATGGAAATAGTTCCAACCATGCTCTCTCTATAACCATCATCAACGGTGAGAACATATGCACCATCTAAGCTAATACTTAGCATCTCAATGCCTGCATCAAGCTTTGGCTCTTCATATTCCCACTCAGCCTCTTTGGCTTGTGCAATACCGCCAACAAAATCAGTTGCCCGTTGCAAGTATGAATGTGAGATTTTACGGTTATGATTGACCTTGAGATCATCAATAACACTAGGAGCAGGTAAGTTTGAGTATTTATGTGAGATTATTTTTGCAAATCGCGGTGTTGATCCTTGGATAATTCTAGCCTTATCTTCTAAAGGACAAAAGATCTTCCCGCCTTTAGAGGTTTGATAAACATAACGCTTAACTCGAGCAACTCCATAAGGCGTTTGGTAATTTGCTTCATCTCTACTTCGTGCTGTTAGCTTTATTTTTCCAACATGGATAGGAGAGCCATCTGCATCAAACTTACTTAAAGCTTTTTCAGTGGCTAATGTTCCAACCTCATTAAGGCCGTCAAGAATTGCATCCTCACATTCAAGCATGGATCCTTTTAGTGGAAGCTTGAGCTCAATAGTTAATTCATTATTTTCATCAGAGAGAATTCTAGCTAACATCCAAACACCATCCGTAATCAAGTTAAAGTGTATATTATGCTATATTTTCTACATTATATAAAGGCAGCACCCCCTATCAACTCTAGAATTCAGTGCTTTATTAGGTGGCATGCAATTGAAGATAGCAGGGATTTTGAGAGCATTATTCACGCTGCTTTTGAGAAGGCAGGAATGAGCAGCAGCTTATTCACTGAAACAGGTATTCGTGCAGTACACATGGCCACAAAAGGTAGGCTTCGTTATGTTGATAGGCTCATGCGACATGCGTTGCTAATCGCCGCTAATATGAATTTAAACCATATACCGGATGATGTCATTAATCAGGCAATTCATGAGCTAAAAGGTTAACTATTTGACACCATCTCACGCAAAATAGGTTGAGATGGTTTCTCTAAATTATTGTGGGACGTTACAGTGGAAATTGATGACCAGTGGAGCGGATCACCTAGATACTTAAGTTGAAGTGAATAATAAGGCTTCATAGGGTTTTAGGATAGATCATTCTTGTTCTTATTAACGAGATATAATTGCTATTACCTAAAAGTTAATAATTTATTTTGAGAGGAGAAAAATTTGAGGTATAAATAATTTTTTAGATTGATTAGCATAATTAATTTAAGATATTATGCGATGAGACAGGTACAATAGAGTGCCATTTAGAATTTTAAAGGTTTTTCTAAGTACTGAAGTTGGTTTTTACAGACAAAATAACGCTCTATCCCATTTCATTTAAAACGGCTTTGAATTGATCGAAGTTGTCAGATTTTCCACCGTCAGTTAACATGCTCATTCGAATGAAAAATTCTTTCAGTGCATTGTCAGGGATGTAAACTTCAGCAAGTAATATGAGTAGATTTAATTGCCGAATAAGGTAGTCGAGCTGCTCCAACGTTTGGCTTGTATCAACGATGTCATCTCCTCTGAGAGGGCCGTAGTCAGATAGCGCCCTATCTATGTCACGAGGTTCTCTAAATTGGCTACGACAAGTTAATGCGGTTTTTAAACCGCGTTTTATCGAGTCTGTTTGAAACGCTATCTGTAAGCGAATAGCTCCTGCTGGTGAAATTAAATCATTAACAAAAAATCCTACGTTGCCAGCCCAAGCAGACAGTAGACCTGTTACTCCAAATAAAGCTTTAAATGGAATAGCTGCATCACTGTGATAAAAGTCTTGACCAAATAAACGCTCAAAGGTGGCTAAGGCATTATAAAAATGCAGCATGGCTGAAGAAGCACCGGGTAAGGCGGTTAAAGCAACGATTTTAGGCGGTAATGACGTTACTCTTTTCCCAAAACCTGCTTGAAAAGCCATGATAGGCAGACTGCCAACGACACCGATTGATGAGCCAATCCCAAAAGCAGTTTTTTGTTGTTGAAAAGCGGCGTGTGCTTGCATTGGTTCGCCGGTAAATAAGAAGGCGGTTGCCTCAACGTCAAGCGTATAAATAATAAAAAGGTTACCGATAGTACCTGCTGCTACTAAAGCATACTCGGCATATTTTTTAGCGCCTTGGCTGGGTTGCTTTTCTAATGCGAGGCCAAAGGCGTTGTCAGACTTGGCTAGCTGTTCTGCGAGTAGGTCTTCATTTCTATAAATATTTAATATAGGTTCTTCTTCTGGTTGTGGTGTAATAGTTGCAGTGTAGTATGTTGCTGGAAAGCGACCTTGGTTCCCCAAATAGGCTAGTGCGCCATCCTTTCTGTAAATTCCATTGACTTGCTGAAAATAAGCAGGCGACTCAGTCAGATTAGAAATTCCTTTTAAGGTAAACTTAACCAAAAAAGAGGAATGACAATGAGCTGCTATAAAAATGAGAACTTAATCGAAGAAGCCATACATGTTTTAGCGATGGAGGGGTTTGAAGCTTTACCTAAGCTTGTCTCCAGGTTGATGAATGAGGCTATGTTAATAGAAAGGGAGCGCCATTTAAATGCCAGTCCTTATGAGCGAACTGGCGATAGAAACGGATATGCGAACGGCTTTAAACCAAGGTTAATTAACACAGGTCAAGGTCAGCTTGAGCTACAGATACCGCAGGTTAGAGACTCCAATGAAGCCTTCTATCCATCAGTCTTAGAGCGAGGTGTACGCTCTGATAGAGCACTTAAGCTGGCTGTCGCTGAAATGTATGTGCATGGGGTTTCCACGCGCAAAGTTGAAAAGGTGCTAAAGCAACTCTGTGGAACAGATATTTCAAGCACAGAGGTAAGCCGTTGCGCTAAATTGTTGGATGAAGATTTAAAGAAATGGCGAAATAAGCCGTTAGGAAAGATAAAATATCTTTGGCTAGATGCACGTTATGAGAAGGTGCGCACTAGCGGCACAGTACAAGACTGTGCGGTATTGATAGCCTATGGCTTTGATGAATCAACCGGCAAGAGAACAGTGCTAGGTGTTTCTGTTGCGTTATCAGAGGCTGAGGTACATTGGCGTGATTTTCTTCAGCAGTTGGTTGAGCGAGGTATACATGGTATTGAGTTGATTACTAGCGACGCTCATACTGGCCTAAAAGCCGCTAGAAGAGCTGTGTTCCCCAGTGTTCCTTGGCAACGCTGCCAATTTCATTTGCAGCAAAATGCTCAGGCTCACATACCAAAGCGCTCAATGAAGGAACCAGTAGCTGAGGAGATTACAGCTATATTTAATGCCTCAAACATTCATGAGTCGGAAAGACTATTGGCTATGGCGGTAGATAAATATCAGCAAACAGCACCAGAGCTTTCTTCTTGGTTGGAAGTGAATATACCGGAGGGCTTAGTAGTGATGAACTTTGACAGGCCGCATCAAAAAAGATTAAGAACCAGTAACATAGCTGAGCGCGTAAACAGAGAGGTAAAAAGAAGGACGCATACAGTTGGAATTTTCCCTAATACTGAATCGTGCCTAAGGCTCGTATCAGCTGTTTTAGTGGAAATTGATGACCAGTGGAGCGGATCACCTAGATACTTAAGTTGAAGTGAATAATAAGGCTTCATAGGGTTTTAGGATAGATCATTCTTGTTCTTATTAACGAGATATAATTGCTATTACCTAAAAGTTAATAATTTATTTTGAGAGGAGAAAAATTTGAGGTATAAATAATTTTTTAGATTGATTAGCATAATTAATTTAAGATATTATGCGATGAGACAGGTACAATAGAGTGCCATTTAGAATTTTAAAGGTTTTTCTAAGTACTGAAGTTGGTTTTTACTGACAAAATAACGCTCTATCAAAGAAGCACTGTTTGGCAACTACAAGGGACTATAGAAAAAAGCAGTTTTAATCCAGAAATGATTAATAAAGAGAGGTTCAAAGCGGCGCAAAAGGTGCAAACTGAAACTTGGCGACAAAATAAAGCGGCATTCTTTATGACTATCCTAATAGTCAGCAAGCGCCCTCTCCTGAACCTAAAGCAGTTAGCTCTCCGGGTTTCGGAAAAGGTTAACTCTAACTATACTCACTTAATTGCTTTTTCCGCTTATTCTGCAAAATCAATCTGCAGCTCCTTTATTATTTGAGCATTATTATCTGCCTCCTGAAAAGGAGGCACATATAATGTTGATACGCGAGAAATATGCCCATCCTTTAACTCTGCAAGAGTAATTTCCTCACTGTGAAAAGGTAATAAAGGGCGCTGCGCCGCTTCATAAATTATCACCTTATGCTCCGCACCATAATAAGAAGCCAAATAGTTCGCTAAAACCGTTAGGCGTGACTTAACTCGCTTTTCATTCGGACTACCAAGCTCACCAAGTGAACCTAGCTGCCATAAAACTAAATGACTAGTTACATCCGGCTCTTTAGCTTTAATTAAAAAGTAAGTTGCATCAAAAGATACGCAGCCATTAGTCCCTGGATCAATAAGCAAATCTGCAAATAAACAATCTTGTGCTGAAACCGCCGGCAAAACGTTAACCCTGTAGCCAAGCTTTAAAGCTTGCCTTGCCGCATTAAGTGAAGCGTCCACATAAATGCAAGGGTGCCCATAAAACAGCACGCAAACTTCCTCATGCTGGCTTAATTCCGATAAAATTTCCTTGGTAATTGCCTGATAACACTGACCTCTTAAGGCCGATTGATGATAAATTGATTCAAGGGATTGAGCCGCTGGATTCACTTTATGAACCCAAGCCTTAACCACCACATCATTAACTAAATACAGTAAACGAGAAGCACCTTCTACATAAGCTTTTGCCTCTGTAGTAAAGTGAGCTATAGATTTAATCCCTGACCCAGTAATTGTCAGTTGATGAACAGTATTTTTCATTTATTATCCCTGATGATCAGGGCCACCTTGCCATAGCCTTTTCTACAGCAAGAAGAAAAACTTTCGCTGTAGAAATTAGCTAAAAATTAAAAAAGTAAAACTAGCTGGCCAGATCAATAACGTGAAGTATGGCATTGTTAGGCTGGGTAACGTTAACAATGGTGGAGTCCAATTGCCCCGTTATTACAGCCTCTTTTTCACATGGAGACAAGGCCTCAAAGGCATCTGTTACTTTGTCATCAGAAGATATATTGGTTGCTGCAACTTCATAAAAGTCTATTAAATTCATAACTTACTCCCCTGTCAGTTATCACAATAGATTTAAAAGGTAAGCTGATATACTACAAACCTTTGCGAGAGAAAACAATTCTCAATAAAGGGGGCAACTAGGGTTAATCACCCCTAAATATTTTTATCATCGCTATCTTTTTGTTTTTCTTCCCAACATTCGCCATCAATTACCCGATCCTTCTCTCCATGCTGCCTATCATTGCTCGCTTTGGGCGTTGCAGCAGCACCAGATGAAAACAAGCCCGGCAAAGCTGGAATCAACAATAACAATCCAACCAAGTCAGTAATAAACCCAGGGATTAACAACAACATACCTGCCAACATAATGAATGGTGTTTCCTTGTTCATAAACATCGCCGTACGACCAGTACGCATCCCTTCATGCATTTTTTTAAGCATAGCAAGGCTTTGACTACGCAAAATGATGAGTCCTAATATCGTAGTTAAGATAATCAGCGCCAATGTCCACGCCAGACCAATCCACTCCCCGACCAGAATAAATACAGCTATCTCAATTAATAACCAAATAAAAAACACAAAAGGCATAAAACACTCTCCTACTTCTAACGCCGACTTATAATGCGGGCTGCTAGCACGGATTGCAACCTAAAAGCACAAAAGAAAACCAAAAGTCAGTAGAAAACTACCGGGACAACTAGAAAAAACTTCGTTATTATCGTTGCCAATTAATGAGGCTAACTATGTCTAATAAGTTAGGGATCATCATGGATCCCATTCAATCCATAAAACCACACAAGGACACCAACCTTGCCTTACTGTTAGAGGCACAACAACGTGGTTATGAGCTTTACTACATTGAGCCACAAAACCTATTTCTACAGCAAACCAATGTCCACGCTACCACACAGCAGCTCACTGTTTTTGATGACAACACGCACTGGTTTGAACTCCAAGATGAGAGCACAATAACTCTCTCTGAGCTTGACCTCATATTAATGCGCCTTGAGCCACCCGTTGATATGAATTTTATTTATGTCACCTATTTATTAGAGCTTGCTGAGCGAAAAGGTGCGCACATTATTAACCGACCCAGCAGCATCCGTTCAGCGAATGAAAAACTTTTTACCGCCTGGTTTCCACAATGCATGCCTGAAACTTTTGTTGGCTCACAATACGAACTACTCAAAAATTTCATTGAAACACAGCAAGAAGTGATTTTAAAACCACTCAACGGCATGGGCGGCCAAGGCGTTTTTCATTTAAAAACCGGTGACCCCAATACCAACGTCACTCTAGAGTTGCTCACTCATAATCAAACCACCCCCATTATGGCGCAGCGCTATTTGCCAGATGTCCGTGATGGTGACAAACGCATCTTATTAATCAATGGTGAACCTGTTGATTCTGCCTTAGCCCGCATTCCTCAGTCAGGGGAATCACGCGCCAACTTAGCAGCAGGCGGTACTGGCGAAGCCCGTCCACTCACTGAGCGAGATCATTGGTTATGTCAGCAAGTTGGCCCTACTTTAAAAGAGCTAGGACTACTATTCGTTGGGCTTGATGTAATTGGTGACTACATCACTGAGATCAATGTCACTTGTCCAACCTGCGTAAGAGAATTAGACCAGCTCACTGGGGCAACTATTTGTAAACAATTTTTTGATTCGATATAACAAGTCAGGCCGGCTTCGCCGGCAACTTTCTAAGCCTCTAAGAGTTTAGTCTTTACAAAGCCACGAGTATTATTAAGTCTCAAACTAGTCAAACCTGCCCATGGAATAATAACGAATAAAAATAACACACCTGCTATAGAAATTGCTTCAGGTAGCTGAGCAATAACTCACCTACTATACGCGCTTCTCATTTTACTCTAAGAATAATGAAACGCTTTAGTATCAAACAAATCTTGGTAACCAATCAGAACTGGTGGAACTTTCACACCAAGTACAAAGATAAAATCAGAGAAGCTATTGTCATTGGCATTGTTAAGCTGCTTAGCTGCAAACATCCTATGCGTGGCCATAAAGAGTATCATTGCAGTAATCCAAACTGTTCACACGTCAAATACATCCGCCATACCTGCAAAGCTAAAAGCTGTTCATCGTGTGGTAAAAAAGCCACAGAAGTATGGATACAACAACAAATGGCAATCTTACCCAACACTGCATGGCAACACATCACATTCACCATGCCCTCTACTCTTTGGGACTGCTTTTGGACAAACAGAGAGCTTCTTAATTTACTCCCACCATTAGCAGTAAAGGTGTTACTCAAGCTTGCTAAAAACAAGAGGGTTAAACCCGGTGTATTTATCGCGCTTCACACCTTTGGCAGAGATCTAAAGCGCAATGTGCATCTTCATGCGTCAATCACTCTGGGTGGTATCAACAAAGAGTTAACACAATGGAAAAGCCTCTACTTCCATCAACCTACACTAATGTCCATGTGGCGTTATGAGGTCATTAACCTTTTTAGAAACCACCACCAGGACAAAGGGCTTATTCTGCCAAATCACTGAAAACTACCCAAAATTTAAATCAACAAAATAATGCTGAAATATTGTGTAAAAATGACTATGCTTTGTCTTTTTAACAAGACTAACGAGATGAGTATAAATGTTAAACTTCGCCGATTACGCTGCCCCTCTTTTTTCAAAATTAACTGGGAAAGTTGTTTTAAAAAAATCTATCGACGATTGTAGGAAAGCTATTAACTGAAGGTAGTTGTAAGTTGTTCAGTTCATCAAAAGATAACAATGAGTATAAAAAGATGATTCGTACACTTACCGGTGAAAATAAAAGCACCGATTTAGATCCAATAAAAACAAATGATGTATTGCTAGAACAGAGCTGTGAAAAACTTTCACACGCCAGTAAAATTGATGTTCTTCATGATCCTTCTGATATTAGAAAGCCACATAGCAAGCAAACTGAAAATCTAGGTAAAGTAAGGAGTCTGGACGGGGATATTATCAATGGTTACAGCACGCATAACGCAGTTGCATTAGTACCTGGTGATAAGGCTGTGCATCTACTATCGCATGTAAGCTACAGCAATAAAGACCCTAAGTTTTTAAAAGCTGAGCATATTAAGAAAATAGAGGCTGGAAAGCCATTTGAGGGAGATAAAGAGGCCAAGAGTCTTTATGAATCTGGTGATTACTTTAATAAAAAGCTGCTGTCTATTCGTGAAATAGAAAAAATAGGAATCTGCCTAAAATCAAAGAATGAAGATGCAACCATTACCCATATTCTAGATAGAGAGTTTGATGATAATGACTATCTCTCACTAATTGATACAAACCTAGATCAAGACTTTATTATTCGCTCAAAAATAACAAGAACAATAGAAGGTAGAGGTGATGATGGTAAAAAGCTTAAGCTGATTAACGCTGATTTTGATGCTCAAGGCGAAAAGCAATTCCAAAAGTTAACAGTTGGAAAGAATTGCGTACAAGACGGAAAAATAACTATTTATTTTGGAGAGTTTGAGAACTTCAATGCAATTAAAATCCAAATTACAGGCAGAGATGGTAGGAGAATTTTTAAGAATGACATGCTGCTATTAACTAATAAAAAAGTAACGACTTTTGATGAGGCGTATGAGGTATACATAGCCTATCTATCTTGTGCGAAAATTGAATATGTTTTTAAATTTCTCAAGGAAGGACTAGGCTGGGAAAATATGCAGATAAAAAATTTTAAAGGGATACAAAATCTACTGGCTGTATGTTTTTATGTGGCCTCATATTTGTATGAGATAGGTAAGGAAAAAGCTTATGACGATTACGCAATTATGCTAGCTAAATTAGGAGATGGTAAGGGCAAGGTGACACGACACTTTATTGCGAAGGGTATTAGAAAACTTCTAACGTATCACTTAGTAGAGCAATTTTTTAAAGAAAATAGTGTTTCTCAAGAAGAACAAAAAGAATTATCGAATTCAGTTCAGGTAGGGAGATAACAATTTTGGGTAGTTCTCAGCAAATCAGTTAGCCTCTACACTGAACCACACTTTCAACTTTAATCAACTGCTTGATCAGCTTTACCAAAAACGATGGGTAGTACATTGCGCAAAGCCCTCAAAGAATCACAAACAAAACGTTAAATACTTAGGTCGATACACCAAACGTCCTCCTATTGCTGAGTCAAAAATTAAAAACTTTGATGGGAGCAGCCTCAGTTTTAATTATCTTGATCACGTCTCTAAAACCTACAAGCAATTTAAATTAACCGCGGAAGAGTTTATTGCTCGATTTATTCAACACATTCCTGATGTTGGCTTTCGTATGGTGCGTTATTATGGGTTTCTTGCTAACCGGGTGCGAGGTGAGATGCTACCCAAAGTCAGACTCCTATTAGGTGAAACTGATCCAAACACACCCCAGGTCAATTACCGCACCTTAATGCAAAATAATTTTAACATTGACCCCTATGAATGTGTTCTATGCGGTAGCCAAATGTTTTTAGCTAACTGCTGGTATAGACAACCTAACCGTTACAAATTGCTATCAAAGCATCGTGAACTCGCCTTACTGAAAAAAATCTAATAACTTCCTAGGGGGGGGTAGTCCGTCCAAAACAACAAATAACAGCTAGTTTTGGCTATTGTTTGTCATAACTAACCCTGCCCCACCACTAAATCGATTTTATAAAAATACCTGTGCTAAAATTACTCATTTTAATTGGTGGTATTTTTACCAATTGACACATTGAAATTCCTTAATATGAACGAAACTAATAAAAAACAGCTAAGTCCACTCTATCTGGAAAATTTTATTCTTAATAATAAGGAACAACCATGCCTAAACCGATCGCAATTTTTACTCTAGAAAACTATTTGGGATAGAGCGTTATTTTGTCTGTAAAAACCAACTTCAGTACTTAGAAAAACCTTTAAAATTCTAAATGGCACTCTATTGTACCTGTCTCATCGCATAATATCTTAAATTAATTATGCTAATCAATCTAAAAAATTATTTATACCTCAAATTTTTCTCCTCTCAAAATAAATTATTAACTTTTAGGTAATAGCAATTATATCTCGTTAATAAGAACAAGAATGATCTATCCTAAAACCCTATGAAGCCTTATTATTCACTTCAACTTAAGTATCTAGGTGATCCGCTCCACTGGTCATCAATTTCCACTAAAACAGCTGATACGAGCCTTAGGCACGATTCAGTATTAGGGAAAATTCCAACTGTATGCGTCCTTCTTTTTACCTCTCTGTTTACGCGCTCAGCTATGTTACTGGTTCTTAATCTTTTTTGATGCGGCCTGTCAAAGTTCATCACTACTAAGCCCTCCGGTATATTCACTTCCAACCAAGAAGAAAGCTCTGGTGCTGTTTGCTGATATTTATCTACCGCCATAGCCAATAGTCTTTCCGACTCATGAATGTTTGAGGCATTAAATATAGCTGTAATCTCCTCAGCTACTGGTTCCTTCATTGAGCGCTTTGGTATGTGAGCCTGAGCATTTTGCTGCAAATGAAATTGGCAGCGTTGCCAAGGAACACTGGGGAACACAGCTCTTCTAGCGGCTTTTAGGCCAGTATGAGCGTCGCTAGTAATCAACTCAATACCATGTATACCTCGCTCAACCAACTGCTGAAGAAAATCACGCCAATGTACCTCAGCCTCTGATAACGCAACAGAAACACCTAGCACTGTTCTCTTGCCGGTTGATTCATCAAAGCCATAGGCTATCAATACCGCACAGTCTTGTACTGTGCCGCTAGTGCGCACCTTCTCATAACGTGCATCTAGCCAAAGATATTTTATCTTTCCTAACGGCTTATTTCGCCATTTCTTTAAATCTTCATCCAACAATTTAGCGCAACGGCTTACCTCTGTGCTTGAAATATCTGTTCCACAGAGTTGCTTTAGCACCTTTTCAACTTTGCGCGTGGAAACCCCATGCACATACATTTCAGCGACAGCCAGCTTAAGTGCTCTATCAGAGCGTACACCTCGCTCTAAGACTGATGGATAGAAGGCTTCATTGGAGTCTCTAACCTGCGGTATCTGTAGCTCAAGCTGACCTTGACCTGTGTTAATTAACCTTGGTTTAAAGCCGTTCGCATATCCGTTTCTATCGCCAGTTCGCTCATAAGGACTGGCATTTAAATGGCGCTCCCTTTCTATTAACATAGCCTCATTCATCAACCTGGAGACAAGCTTAGGTAAAGCTTCAAACCCCTCCATCGCTAAAACATGTATGGCTTCTTCGATTAAGTTCTCATTTTTATAGCAGCTCATTGTCATTCCTCTTTTTTGGTTAAGTTTACCTTAAAAGGAATTTCTAATCTGACTGAGTCGCCTGCTTATTTTCAGCAAGTCAATGGAATTTACAGAAAGGATGGCGCACTAGCTATTAGATTTGTATCCCCCTCCTCATGCCTAACTAATGAGGTTGTACTTCTTGATGCTAGCTTCAAATAGAAGTAAGCATTTTCTTCAGGGGTAAAAGTTAAGTGATCAACTTTTTTTAGCCAATAGCGTAAATTATCAAAAGGGACACTTTGTGTGGCCCACTGCTCAGCAGATTGAGCCATTTTGTTAGCAATCTCTTCTCGCGGATGGCGAAAAACATAAAACTGATTGTTGTTGTTTATCGCGTTCTTAAGAATATTTGATAAAGTATCTTTGCAAACTTTTGATTGATCTCTTGCATGTACTACATCGACAGATTCGCCTTGTTTGTTGCCAATGTAAACGAAGCAATGATGCGATGAGGCTTCATTATCCGGCTCGTGCATTATTATAATATCACCAGGTTTTAGTGATGATAGCGTGATTGATGGGTTTTCGTCTGTAGAATCTGGCATTTTTACCCTTGACTCCTTTCTAGTTAAGTAAAGGGTAGCAGCCTATAGCTACAGAATTAGCAAACGCTTAACGAATAAAAGCTATTAATGTGGATAAATTTTAAAAGTGCTTCGTTAGTGGGTTACTTTAATCCACAGCCTGAATACTCACACAGCCACGCATGAATTTTCCATCGGCACAGAATTTGGCATTAGGGGCTTTATTACCTTTGGTAACAAACTCTAAGCGCTCATCTTTTTCTAACATTTCTGTTGAGAGATCAATGCAGCTATGTTTGTCTTGTTTATTGTGGTAGTAACTAAATTTCACGTGATTGGCTACTTTATACAAAATGGTGTCGTTGCATAGTCCTCTGCTATCTGCCAATGCTTCTTGGAAGATATACATAATATGCTGAAGCTCACGCATTTCGAATAAAGTACTAGAAACCTCACGTGATTTAGGTGAGAACGAGAGCATCGTCGGGATCTGTAAGGAGTAGTAAATAGGATCTTGGTCAGAGGCGAAATCAAACTGACTGGGTTGCATAATGGTTGGGATGTATTTGGTTAGCCGATAAGAGTGAGTAAAGATTTTCTGTAGGGTTGCTATTGGAAGCGCATCATCGTTAACAGCAGGAGTAAAGCCAAGAGCGTCACCCAAGGCGATGGCAAATAAGTGGCGTACCGTATCGGTAAGGTAAGGGTTTGGCTTTAAGTTGCGATTTTGTTGAATGGTTGAAAAAGCAAAATCAAAGAATATTTTGGAGCGTTCATATTTTGTTGATGACCAGGCTTTTTCATATAGATAAGCTTTTACTGGTAGCCAGGCTGGGTCATTATGAATTTTATTGACCCATTTTTCAGAGAAATAAATTAAACAGGTCCGCCAATCACACTTAATACTTGAGTGGTTTAAGAGTTCTTTAAATAGGTACCAGTGCTGTTGGGTATTTTTGGGAGCAGGTAGCTGTACGTTGAATTCGCGTTGTAAGTAAACGTGATTGGTAGCACAGCCAATATTAGGTAGCACAAAAGCTGAGCGTGACCCAGCAGCAGCGGCTAATACGCCATTAGGCTCATAAAGCCGAGCATCATTTCTGCTTAGTACTCGTGAAATTGGAAAAAAACAACCTGGCTTATAAATTAACCAAGGAATAGCTTTGTCGCTACCGCGCGGGCTGACAAAATACTCTAGCTGTTTTTCTAGTACCATCCCAAAGGGTGCACTAGCCATGCCATAACCTAGGTGTTTAAGGATATCAGCGGGTGCCTCTTCAGGTGTTAAGCGAAATGAGCCGCCGTCTACTTTGGGTAAAATAGTACTAACAGTGTCACCTTTGAGTGTCCCATAGGGCAAATAGGCGAGGTAAAGTGGAAAAGTATGATCTGGGTCTAGTGCATCAACTAGTTTCGCAAAAGTGGGCTCAACCTGCTTGACGCGTTGGCGAATGTCTTTCCATTGGGTCTTAACAAGGCCTTTGCCTTCATCTAGTTGGGTATGCATATTTGTGGATCCGTTTATTAATTTTATTCAATTTATTTCATTTTAATTTATAAATTCACCAAGGTAAATTTAGTCAGATAAATTTATCCACAGAATAGGGTGTGGTTATTCACAGGTATAGAGTGGTATTTACCTGGTTATTAGCTTGGAAATTAAAAAAAATTTCAAAATTTACTTTTTCTTGCTTGATGTTTAAGGGTTAAGCCCCATGTTACAGCCTGGTGTTTATTGGCCTTTGGCCAATTTTTGATTAACAATGATAAGGAGAGGTATGAGTATGAGCTTTCGTCCGTTACATGATCGAGTTCTAGTTGAACGAGTTGAAGAAGAAGTTACCAGTGGTGGCATCGTTATTCCTGATAATGCAAAAGAAAAACCTAGCCGAGGTAAAGTTATTGCTGTTGGTAAAGGTAAGCGAGGAGACAATGGTGATGTTTTACCTTTAGAGGTTAAAGACGGCGATATCGTCTTGTTTGGAAAATACGCAGGAACCGAAGTGAAGGTTGATGGCCAAGAGTTGGTTGTTATGCGTGAAGAAGACATTATGGGTATCGTTGAATAGAGCAGTTTAGAAACAAGAGGAAATTAACATGGCAGCAAAACAAGTAGTATTTAGTGATGTATCTCGCCAGCACATGTTGGCAGGGGTAAACACATTAGCTGATGCAGTGCGTGTGACTATGGGGCCTAAAGGTCGTAACGTTGTGCTTGATAAGTCATTTGGTGCGCCAACCATTACTAAAGATGGTGTGAGCGTGGCAAAAGAAATCGAAGTTGAAAACAAAATTGAAAATATGAGTATCCAATTAGTGAAGGAAGTTGCTTCACAAACTTCTGATGCAGCAGGCGATGGTACTACGACTGCAACGGTATTAGCTCATGGCTTTATTACAGAGGGTGTTAAATCAGTTGTTGCTGGTATGAATCCAATGGACGTGAAGCGTGGTATCGACAAGGCAACAGCTGCTATTGTTGAGCGCTTGAAAGAGCTATCTAAGCCTTGCGCTGATCACAAAGCGATCGCTCAAGTGGGTACGATTTCAGCTAATGCTGACTCTTCAATTGGTGACATCATTGCTGAGTCAATGGAAAAAGTTGGTAAAGAAGGTGTGATCACCGTTGAGGAAGGTTCTGGTTTAGACAATGAACTTTCAGTGGTTGAAGGTATGCAGTTTGATCGTGGTTATTTATCACCTTACTTTATTAATAACCAGCAAAATATGTCTGCTGAGCTAGAAAACCCAATGGTTCTATTGGTTGATAAGAAAATTGCCAATATTCGTGAATTGTTGCCAACGCTTGAAGGTGTGGCTAAATCAGGTAGTCCATTGCTTATTATTGCTGAAGACGTTGAAGGCGAAGCCTTGGCAACTTTAGTTGTAAACAATATGCGTGGCATTGTTAAAGTTTGTGCGGTTAAAGCGCCAGGCTTTGGTGACCGTCGTAAAGCCATGTTGCAAGATATTGCTACGTTAACGGGTGCAACAGTGATTTCTGAAGAAATTGGCTTGAGCTTAGAAAAAGCAACGCTTGAAGATTTGGGTCGTGCGAAACGTATCGTTATCACTAAAGAAGACTCAACTATCATCGATGGCGCTGGTGACGAAGTTCAAATCAAAGCACGTATTGATCAAATTCGTGCCGAAATTGAAGAAACTTCTTCTGACTATGATCGTGAAAAACTACAAGAGCGCTTGGCTAAATTAGCTGGCGGTGTTGCAGTGATCAAAGTTGGTGCAGCAACTGAAGTTGAAATGAAAGAAAAGAAAGCTCGCGTTGAAGACGCGCTTCATGCAACTCGTGCTGCTGTTGAGGAAGGTGTTGTTCCTGGCGGTGGTGTTGCATTGATTCGTGCTTTAGCTGCTTTAGACGGTTTGAAAGGTGATAACCATGATCAAGATATGGGTATTGCATTAACTCGTCGCGCATTAGAAACTCCATTGCGTCAAATCGTAACCAATGCTGGTGTTGAAGCTTCTGTTGTACTTAATAAAGTAGTACAAGAGGGTGAAGGCAATTTTGGTTATAATGCGGCCACTGGTGAGTATGGCGATATGGTTGAGATGGGTATCCTTGATCCAACTAAGGTGACTCGTACAGCATTACAAAATGCGGCTTCTATTGCTGGCTTGATGCTAACAACAGAATGTATGGTTGCTGAGTTGCCACAAGAAGACGATGCAGCTGGTGCTGCCGGCGCTGCTGGTATGGGCGGCATGGGTGGTATGGGCGGCATGCCTGGCATGATGTAAGCCATCATCCAAATTGTCTTTATAAGAGCCCGGCTAGTCCGGGCTTTTTTGTGGGTTCTTTTTGTCGTCTTTTATAATGTTGGGTTTCATATTTTCCAGAGCCTTTACAACCAATGGGGTCTGTCACAAATCGTTTCCCAGCGTGCGTGAGCTTGCGGTAAGTATGTGTGAACCAATAAGTTGGATAAGGTAAACTTTCGTTGCCGAGTACTTTATTGGGCTTGATAATTATCCATTATCTTCATTAACCTATTGACTTAGAAAAGAAAATTATTTTATTGTGACGACAGTTTCTTACGCATCACGTGAAATAATTATGCCAACCGCAACTGAAATACCGGATATAGCGACTAAATCAGAGCATGAAATTGCAGAATTTCGTGCTCGCTTGAATCAGTCCAATCTTGGTGATGAGGATAAGGAGCTTGCAGGTGGTTGTTTGGACCTTGCTCTTTGGTTGCCCGAGGTGCTTCAACAGCAGAAAATTACAATTAAACAATTACGTGAACTTATTTTTGGAGCTGACAGTAATCAGTCACCCAAGAAGAATCAGGAGAATAAGGGCCAAGAATCTGAAAGTAATATTGAGGGTGTTGGCAATAACTCTGACGATAATACATCAGGCAATAAAAAAGGTGATAGTCAATCAGATAAGAAAGGGAAATCCGGTCATGGCAGGCGAGGTAATCAGGATTACCGGAATGCCACTGATGTTTATTGCCATGTTGCTGACCATGCATGTGGCGATGCCTGTCCTGGAGGATGTGGTGGGAAACTGTATAAGGTTAAAAAAGCCGGTGTAGTTATTCGTATAACTGGCAACTCATTAGGCACGGCAACACGGTATCATTTGGAAAAGCTTCGCTGCGCCTTGTGTGGGCTTATTATCACTGCCCAGTTACCCACGGATGTTAGGAAGCAACCAAAGTATGACGCTAAGTTTAAAGCAATGCTGTGCTTGCAAAAGTATTACATTGGCGTGCCTTTTTACCGTCAAGAAAAGTTCCAAGAGTTACTAGGCTTTCCGTTACCCTCAAGTACACAGTTCGAGCTTTGTGAGCAGGTGGCTGATATCGGCTATCGTGTGCTTGATGTTTTAGAACAGTATGGCGCGAACGGTGATATTATTCAGCATGATGACACATTCGCAAAGATACTTTCGATACTATCTGATAACAAGGCGGACCTTAATAAACCAAGAAAAGGGATGTATACAACAGCCATTTTAAGCAAGACTATTGGTGCTCACCAGGTTGCTATATTTTATGCAGGCGAGCATCACGGCGGCGAAAACTTATCACAACTATTAGCAAACAGGGTGGCTGAAAAAAAGAAGGTGATTCAAATGTGTGATGCGTTAGCAGCCAACATGCCGAAAGAGTTACAAACTATCATCTGCAATTGCTTAGCTCATGGTTTTAGAAAGTTTCGTGATTTACTTGAATATTATCCTGAGCCTTGTTTGCACGTTATGCAAATCCTGGGTGAGGTTTATCGAAATGATGAGCAAACAAAGCAAATGGACCCACATCAACGCTTACTTTATCATCGAAAGCATAGCAAACCATTGATGCTTAAACTGCATGGTTGGCTCAATAAGCAATTATCTAACAAAGTGGTAGAACCAAATAGTCACCTTGGTAAGGCGATGAAGTATATGTTAAAGCACTGGAAAAAGCTTCGGCGATTCTTAACGACACCAGGAGCGCCACTAGATAACAACATTGTCGAGGCGATACTAAAGATTCCTATTCGCATTAGAAAAGCTGCAATGTTTTATAAAACTCAGCATGGCGCTAACATCGGTAGCATCTTATTATCTCTTATTGTTACAGCTCAATTGTGCGGGGAAAACCCACTCGATTACTTAGTTGCCTTGCAGGAAAATAAATCAAGTGTTTTTAAGGATCCCTCCTTATGGTTGCCATGGAATTACCAGATTGAAGATAAAGGAGGTTTGGTCGATGAAGAGGCCGCTTGACTTATTACAGGAGGTTGACTAGCGAGCCTTCTCCATGGCTCACCGAGATGACTAGTGATAGGGTTACCTTGGTTAAGCAGAATCATTAGCTGCGTGCTATCGATATGGTACGTGGCTGAGTGGGAGTTTGGCCACCATTGTAACTTTCCTTGCGAAAAACGCTTTAGACAAAGCCAGAATCCATTGCCATCATAAACTAGAAGTTTCACTGAGGTACGGCGGCTATTCGTAAAAGCAAAGACCGTACCAGAGAATGGATCCTCACCCAGCCGTTGCTGGCAAAGCGCAACTAAAGCATCAATACCCTTTCTAAAATCAGCAGGTCTGACTGATAACAATAGCCTCATTTGAGGCGTGAATTGCAGCATACACTACCCCTTGCAAAAAGTAAGAATCAGATTAATGGTTTCAGCATACTCCGGCTTAGGCAGTTGTAACACGACGCCATCAGTTCTTGTAATGCTAATCAGTTGCTGTGAAAGCACAACTGAATCCTGAATAGTGGCTTCAACAAAACATTCATCGGCTTGGTCATCATCAGAATTGGCAACTGATGTACTGCTGGCTAATAATTCTTTTTCATTAATTTTTTTGTTGAGCCGTTTAGAGCTGATTGATAATCGTTCAGTAATGTCCTTTTTTGTATAAGCAGGATAGAGCGCAATAATTTTCACCCAAAGGTCTTCTGGAATCTCCCATGGCTCTTTTGATGATGAACGCCATGACTTGAGCGATTGAGCAATATTATCTAGTGTTGAAGGTGTTGCTGACTTGGGTGTAACGACTTTTTTATCAAATGTTTTGCCAAACATAATAGGACCTTTCTAAATAGTTTTACTATCGGTCCTTTAGGATAAAGTAACTAGCTGACCTAATGCACACATGCTTGCCGCAAGCTCACTCCCAGCGTGCTCGCGGGCAGCATTGCTGGAAACGATTTGTGCTGCCCACTTTGCAGCATTGAATAGCAAAAATATGAAATCCATTAGTAAAGGACTGCTAACTACAACAAAAAATATGGGGCTTTTTGTTGAGTTAAAGCTGACTTTTTTCAGGTTTAACTAAGTAACCCCAGTTCGGAGTTAATAGTGATCAAGTAATTAAATTCTAATTGCTTGGCAACCTTTTCACTGCAGTAATTGTTAATGGCTCAATAATATAAGCAGCCAACCCAGCAACAAGATGTGTAATAGCATTTGCAACCGAGCGATGTCTGGTGTGCCAAATATGAAACTTATGTTTCAAGCAGCCAAAAACAGTCTCAATGATCCCTCGCTGATTTAATAACTGTTGCTCGTGATCGCTAAGTGGCTGCGCATTTTTCATATTTTTTCTTTTGCGTGTAATTAACTTCAAACCGCTATCAAGTAGTTTTTCAAAAACAGCCTTCCCAATATAGCCTTTATCTCCGAAGGCCAAACCCTCCAGCCCTTCAAACAATGAGACACCTGCAGCTAAATCATGATGATTGCCGGGCGTGACTTTAAAGGCGATTAACTCACCTATGTCATTGATTACTAAATGAAGTTTCAGACCAAAAAACCAACCAACAGATGTTTTTCCAAGTTTTGCAACCGCTTTAAATGTGCGGTGGCGTTTAGTGCGTTTAATGTGACAGTTTGGTAGGCAACTTGAGTCAATGTAGTAAATGCCACTACGCCTGCCACCGTTAAGAGTAATAAAAATTGTCAGTGGCATTAGCGCTCTAGGCATCAATTCAATAAAACGTGAGTAACTGGGTAAATTAGGGAAGTAATGTCCCCAGTATGTTCTTAGAAAGCCAGTATAAAAATATTTAAAGTTTCTATAGCCGATCATTTGGAACAAAATCATGATTGTCATAATCTCGCTATAAGCTAAATAACAAGGTGGACCTGACTTTTTTTCTGCAGATGAAGGGAGTAGATCTTTGCGCTCAAGTGCTGCAAATTCCTCAGCAAAATCATCTATGCGACAAAATAACTCTATAACCTCGCGCTCATGTATCATAACCACATCCATTATTAGTAATAATTTCAAAAGGTTATATAAGTTTTTCACTAAATCCAAGGCTGCCATAACTCCGAACTGGGGTTAAGTACTTATATACCTGCGAACTTGATGCTAAGAGTTTCTACCAAAAGCTAGAGCGGTGTTTTATAATGCGCCTTGAAGTTCTTAGTTCAGAGTCGAACGATTATTAATAAATTTTTTAGGGCGTTGCTACTATGACATTATTAGAGTTTGAAAATAGTTATCGTAGCCGAACCCCTGAAGAGACTTTAGAAATTATCCAACCTTATATCAAGCACGCTGGTATTACGCGATTAGCTGACCTAACTGGGCTAGATAATATAGGCGTGCCAGTTTATGCAGCGATTAGGCCGCGTTCAAAAAATTTATCAACAGCACAAGGCAAAGGTTTAACACATCAGCTTGCACAGTGCAGCGCCTATATGGAAGCTATTGAACATTTCTACGCGGAAACTACCCCTAGTGAGCTAAGAGGTTCTTATAAAGAGTTAAGGAAAAAATATCTCTGTATTAATCCTTCAAAGCTACCTGCGGGTATTTTGCAGCATGAAGCTTTGGAAGAAGTAGTATTTGATTGGACTCGGTTGAAGCTAGTGCGCCATCCTTTCTGTAAATTCCATTGACTTGCTGAAAATAAGCAGGCGACTCAGTCAGATTAGAAATTCCTTTTAAGGTAAACTTAACCAAAAAAGAGGAATGACAATGAGCTGCTATAAAAATGAGAACTTAATCGAAGAAGCCATACATGTTTTAGCGATGGAGGGGTTTGAAGCTTTACCTAAGCTTGTCTCCAGGTTGATGAATGAGGCTATGTTAATAGAAAGGGAGCGCCATTTAAATGCCAGTCCTTATGAGCGAACTGGCGATAGAAACGGATATGCGAACGGCTTTAAACCAAGGTTAATTAACACAGGTCAAGGTCAGCTTGAGCTACAGATACCGCAGGTTAGAGACTCCAATGAAGCCTTCTATCCATCAGTCTTAGAGCGAGGTGTACGCTCTGATAGAGCACTTAAGCTGGCTGTCGCTGAAATGTATGTGCATGGGGTTTCCACGCGCAAAGTTGAAAAGGTGCTAAAGCAACTCTGTGGAACAGATATTTCAAGCACAGAGGTAAGCCGTTGCGCTAAATTGTTGGATGAAGATTTAAAGAAATGGCGAAATAAGCCGTTAGGAAAGATAAAATATCTTTGGCTAGATGCACGTTATGAGAAGGTGCGCACTAGCGGCACAGTACAAGACTGTGCGGTATTGATAGCCTATGGCTTTGATGAATCAACCGGCAAGAGAACAGTGCTAGGTGTTTCTGTTGCGTTATCAGAGGCTGAGGTACATTGGCGTGATTTTCTTCAGCAGTTGGTTGAGCGAGGTATACATGGTATTGAGTTGATTACTAGCGACGCTCATACTGGCCTAAAAGCCGCTAGAAGAGCTGTGTTCCCCAGTGTTCCTTGGCAACGCTGCCAATTTCATTTGCAGCAAAATGCTCAGGCTCACATACCAAAGCGCTCAATGAAGGAACCAGTAGCTGAGGAGATTACAGCTATATTTAATGCCTCAAACATTCATGAGTCGGAAAGACTATTGGCTATGGCGGTAGATAAATATCAGCAAACAGCACCAGAGCTTTCTTCTTGGTTGGAAGTGAATATACCGGAGGGCTTAGTAGTGATGAACTTTGACAGGCCGCATCAAAAAAGATTAAGAACCAGTAACATAGCTGAGCGCGTAAACAGAGAGGTAAAAAGAAGGACGCATACAGTTGGAATTTTCCCTAATACTGAATCGTGCCTAAGGCTCGTATCAGCTGTTTTAGTGGAAATTGATGACCAGTGGAGCGGATCACCTAGATACTTAAGTTGAAGTGAATAATAAGGCTTCATAGGGTTTTAGGATAGATCATTCTTGTTCTTATTAACGAGATATAATTGCTATTACCTAAAAGTTAATAATTTATTTTGAGAGGAGAAAAATTTGAGGTATAAATAATTTTTTAGATTGATTAGCATAATTAATTTAAGATATTATGCGATGAGACAGGTACAATAGAGTGCCATTTAGAATTTTAAAGGTTTTTCTAAGTACTGAAGTTGGTTTTTACAGACAAAATAACGCTCTATCCGGTTGAATGTGTTTGGCCAGGAGGGTTATAAGTATATTCCAACACAGTATATAGATTTTGATTTATCAAAAGAGAACCTCTTTACAAAGCTTTTTAAAAAAACCACCACAGGGCTAGCTTCTGGTAATTGTTTTGAAGAAGCAGTATGCCATGCTTTATTTGAGTTATTGGGGCGCCATTATACAGCATGCTTCAAAGAGCTAACTTGGGAGGAGCGTGAAAAATTGACGGTTGATAAGAGTTCCGTTGTAGGTAAAGAAAATAGCATTCTTATCGATAAGCTAGATAAGCGAGGTATTGATTTAACTATTTACTTAATACAAGGTTCTGGCGATATTCCCGCTTTTTCTGCGATGATTACAAGTTCTGCTGTACATGCTATGCCGAGTTTTGCTGGTTATGGTGCTCACGTTGACAAGTCTATTGCATTATGTCGTGCTCTTACTGAAGCTGTTCAGTCTAGGTTAACGTACTTGGCAGGAACAAGGGATGACATGTTGCCTTGGCAGTATCAGCATCAAAGCAGCAGAACCTCAATGGCTAAGGCAATTAATTATACTGATATTGCTTCTTTAAGTTTTAGTGGTTTTAATGAATTACTAAGCTATCTAGTGACTGACAGAAAACCCGCAAAGCCTTTTATTTTCAATGTTTCGGGGCGAACTGGTCACATGAAGATTTTCAAAAAACAGCACTAAATACTCGTTTTCCAGCTATTTACAGCTTATTTTCGATATAATGCCTTAATCTTCGATGATTTTTCGCCACAGCATGGTAACTCTTCACTGGAAAGCAAGAATGACAAGACTAGCCCAAAATCCACAAATGCAAATTGGCCAAGTAGATATTTCTAAAATTCAAATCAGCTCTAAATCACGGGATGACATTCCAAAATTATTAAAAGGGCTACAGTTTATTTATAGTACACCCTCTGTACGGAAGGAGATTTTCGAACTACTAGAGGCTCAGATTGCACCTGAGGTTGACAAGAATAATGGACGCCCTGGTATGGAATTATGGAAAATATTGGTCATGGGAGTACTCCGCCTGAGTCTAAATTGTGATTATGATCGACTGCATGAACTTGTGAATCAACATAAAACCATTCGTGAAATGCTAGGGCATGCTGATTTTTTCGATAAAATAGAGTATCAGCTGCAAACAATTAAAGACAATGTCTCGCTACTCACTCCCGAGTTGTTAGATGAGATTAATCAAGTTGTTGTGAAAGCTGGTCATTCATTGTTAAAAAAAAGTGAGCCTCTGCGAGGCCGTTGCGATTCCTTTGTGGTTGAAACAGACGTACATTTTCCAACAGACATAAGCTTACTGTTTGACGCAATGCGCAAAATAATTCAGCAGGTGGCCAAGCTGTGTGAACACAGCGGATTGAGTGACTGGCGTCAATATCGATATAACATCAAGCATCTGAAACGGCTCATGCGAATAGCTCAACTAAAAAAGCGCAGTAAGAGCAAGCAAGCAGATCAACAAAACAAAAAGGACAAGGCAATCAAGGATGCTCATCAGGAGTATCTCAATATTGCGCAAAAATATTTAGATAAAGCACATGCCTCAATAAACGCTATCCAGAAAGCCGATCTACTGAAGCCGCAAGATGCGCCACTGGTTGAAAGTATAGAAATGTTCACGGTTCATGCAGATCGCCAAGTTGATCAAATTAAACGCCGAATATTATTGGATGAAAAGATCCCGCATGAAGAAAAAGTCTTTTCTGTCTTTCAGCCACATACTGAATGGATTGTAAAAGGAAAGGCTGGTGTACCAGTCGAATTAGGAATGAAAGTCTGTGTCTTGGAGGATCAACACCAATTTATATTGCATCATCGTGTGATGGAGAATGAGACTGATGACAAGGTCGCCGTATCTATGGTTCAAGAGACCCAACAAAAGTTCCCAGAGTTAAACACATGTAGTTTTGATAAGGGCTTTCATTCAAAAGAAAATCAATCTGCGTTAGCAGATATTTTGGAAGTTGTTGCATTGCCGAGAAAAGGTCGACTCTCAAAGGAAGCACAGGAAATTGAAAAGTCAGACTCGTTTGTGAAAGCGAAACAAAAGCATTCTGCGGTAGAATCCAGTATTAATGCTCTTGAAGTTCATGGGTTGGATCAATGCCTAGATCACGGCATTGATGGCTTTAAGAGTTATGTTGGCTTAGCGATTGTTGGAAAAAACATAGATCGTATCGGAAGTCTTATACAAAGAGCTGAGCAAAGGAAAGCAGCGCGACTAAAAAAACGCATTCGAGGTCGCAGCCCACCGTTAGCTGCCTAGTCAGCCTCAGAATATCCCATTGTATTCCAGAAAGCAGGATGCTTTTTTTCGTATCAAAACAGCGAGATTTCATTTTTTTGTACGCGGCCAGGGCTTAACATGCTATTTTTATTATGATCTCGCGCGGATATAAAAAAATGAAAGTGTAATAAAACAACAAAGACTAAGAATTAGTAGGTTTTCTGTCAGTCACTATCTAGTGTGTCAAGTTCCCTCTAAAGAGATTTTCTATTTAAAGCGTTCTAAGTTTGGCGATGAGGTTTGCGTCGTTCAGGTCGTTGTAACAGAGCGGGTGCTGCCTCTATATAATGTAGGCTATATTGCTGCTGGCACGCCAAAATCATTGACCTTCTCCCAAAACTGATCCCATCTGCCTTTAGTCTTTACTAGTGTCCTCAAGCATAAAACGATTTTCATTCCCTTGTCTTTCCAGCGCATTCCTGATCCGCCTAATCTTTGTTTAACAATTGTTTTACATGCTGCTTCAGTGACGCCAGAGCCAATTGGTGCATTCTGCTTAATCAAATTATGATACGACATTCGCTTTTCTTTAATATTATTTTCAAAATACGTAATTGTTCCTTCTAGCTTTTCTCTAAGCGATTTATTCAGGTTTTTATTTAGATGCTCTTTAAGCTCAGCAAGTATTCTACCTGCCGCACCTTTCTTGTGCTTTAAGTCATGACATCTCTCTTCGAGCCAAACATCACGCTCATCTCTTTCAGATTTTTTGGTAAATACTGCCTTTGATGCTTCGCCGAGATATTCAGTTGCATGCCAAAAATCTAAAATTTGCGTATCAGTATGTTTTTTTAGAAATGGCCAATTATTTTTTGCTCCATCAGCAACGCCAATTGTTTTAGCATCAGGGTAATATTTCTTTTTCAGCTTTATTTCCTTTTCAAGCCTATTAAAGAATTCATCTTTTCCATATTCTGGTGATGCTGCAACGTAGGTTGTGTGCAGGCGTGCACCATGCTTATCATACATGGAAATAGTTCCAACCATGCTCTCTCTATAACCATCATCAACGGTGAGAACATATGCACCATCTAAGCTAATGCTTAGCATCTCAATGCCTGCATCAAGCTTTGGCTCTTCATATTCCCACTCAGCCTCTTTGGCTTGTGCAATACCGCCAACAAAATCAGTTGCCCGTTGCAAGTATGAATGTGAGATTTTACGGTTATGATTGACCTTGAGATCATCAATAACACTAGGAGCAGGTAAGTTTGAGTATTTATGTGAGATTATTTTTGCAAATCGCGGTGTTGATCCTTGGATAATTCTAGCCTTATCTTCTAAAGGACAAAAGATCTTCCCGCCTTTAGAGGTTTGATAAACATAACGCTTAACTCGAGCAACTCCATAAGGCGTTTGGTAATTTGCTTCATCTCTACTTCGTGCTGTTAGCTTTATTTTTCCAACATGGATAGGAGAGCCATCTGCATCAAACTTACTTAAAGCTTTTTCAGTGGCTAATGTTCCAACCTCATTAAGGCCGTCAAGAATTGCATCCTCACATTCAAGCATGGATCCTTTTAGTGGAAGCTTGAGCTCAATAGTTAATTCATTATTTTCATCAGAGAGAATTCTAGCTAACATCCAAACACCATCCGTAATCAAGTTAAAGTGTATATTATGCTATATTTTCTACATTATATAAAGGCAGCACCCAACAGAGCTTGCCCTGTGAATACGATAATTTTCCTTGGGCCAACTTTATCAATTGATAAAGTCAAGGCTTTGTTGCCAAAAGCTTTTTATCATAAGCCTGTTCGTTGTGGTGACATATTCAAAGTGATGCGCTTAAAGCCAAAGCGTTTAATTATGATTGATGGTTTTTTTGGTAACACTGCTTCAGTTTGGCATAAGGAAATTTTATGCGCTTTGGAAAGCGGCATCGAAGTTATTGGTGCTAGTAGTATGGGTGCCTTGCGAGCCGCAGAGTTAGATAACTATGGCATGATAGGCATAGGCAGGGTTTATGAGTTTTATAAAAGCCATTTGCTGACAGGTGACGACGAAGTAGCTGTTCCACATTTGAATGAGGGTCAGTGCTACCAAGGTGACATTTTTCCATTAGTTAATCTTCGTATTACTTTAGAAAAGGCAGTTTTAAGAGGGGTTTGTCATAAAGCACAAATTAAAGAAATTATTTCTACAATGAAAACTTTGCCATTTTATGAAAGAAGTTTAGATTTTGCTATTGGTGATAGCTCACTTATAGATTGGATTAAAACTAATTACATAGATCAAAAAGCAATAGATGCTATAGCTGCACTTAATTATGCAAACAAACAAGTAGTGAAAAAACAATGTTTGCTTGGTAAAGCTAAACTGTCAGTTTTTGTTCGTCGTTTAAAGCAAGATATTGATTTAAGTCCTTTTGACTATCCTTATGAGTGGCTTGACGAAGAAGAAAGAGAGCTTATTCGTTTAACTGAAGCTGAGAGGTTTTTTTATCAAGATCGCTGGAAGTTATTACATAGTAGGTTGATTTTGAAGGAGAGCAAGGAATTCTTAGTTAAACCAGATTATGGTAGGTTGCCAGTTAGTTTGGCAGAAATAAGGAGTTATTATTTGTTATTTAGAGCTTCTTCTATCCAGCCAACTAATAGTACAACGGAGAAAATGGTTGATGAAATTGTAAATTTAATTGCTGATAACTTATGCTATTGCCAACAGTTAAAAGTTCATATTCATCCAGATAGAGTAAAGGCTTATTTAGCTAGTGCGCCATCCTTTCTGTAAATTCCATTGACTTGCTGAAAATAAGCAGGCGACTCAGTCAGATTAGAAATTCCTTTTAAGGTAAACTTAACCAAAAAAGAGGAATGACAATGAGCTGCTATAAAAATGAGAACTTAATCGAAGAAGCCTTACATGTTTTAGCGATGGAGGGGTTTGAAGCTTTACCTAAGCTTGTCTCCAGGTTGATGAATGAGGCTATGTTAATAGAAAGGGAGCGCCATTTAAATGCCAGTCCTTATGAGCGAACTGGCGATAGAAACGGATATGCGAACGGCTTTAAACCAAGGTTAATTAACACAGGTCAAGGTCAGCTTGAGCTACAGATACCGCAGGTTAGAGACTCCAATGAAGCCTTCTATCCATCAGTCTTAGAGCGAGGTGTACGCTCTGATAGAGCACTTAAGCTGGCTGTCGCTGAAATGTATGTGCATGGGGTTTCCACGCGCAAAGTTGAAAAGGTGCTAAAGCAACTCTGTGGAACAGATATTTCAAGCACAGAGGTAAGCCGTTGCGCTAAATTGTTGGATGAAGATTTAAAGAAATGGCGAAATAAGCCGTTAGGAAAGATAAAATATCTTTGGCTAGATGCACGTTATGAGAAGGTGCGCACTAGCGGCACAGTACAAGACTGTGCGGTATTGATAGCCTATGGCTTTGATGAATCAACCGGCAAGAGAACAGTGCTAGGTGTTTCTGTTGCGTTATCAGAGGCTGAGGTACATTGGCGTGATTTTCTTCAGCAGTTGGTTGAGCGAGGTATACATGGTATTGAGTTGATTACTAGCGACGCTCATACTGGCCTAAAAGCCGCTAGAAGAGCTGTGTTCCCCAGTGTTCCTTGGCAACGCTGCCAATTTCATTTGCAGCAAAATGCTCAGGCTCACATACCAAAGCGCTCAATGAAGGAACCAGTAGCTGAGGAGATTACAGCTATATTTAATGCCTCAAACATTCATGAGTCGGAAAGACTATTGGCTATGGCGGTAGATAAATATCAGCAAACAGCACCAGAGCTTTCTTCTTGGTTGGAAGTGAATATACCGGAGGGCTTAGTAGTGATGAACTTTGACAGGCCGCATCAAAAAAGATTAAGAACCAGTAACATAGCTGAGCGCGTAAACAGAGAGGTAAAAAGAAGGACGCATACAGTTGGAATTTTCCCTAATACTGAATCGTGCCTAAGGCTCGTATCAGCTGTTTTAGTGGAAATTGATGACCAGTGGAGCGGATCACCTAGATACTTAAGTTGAAGTGAATAATAAGGCTTCATAGGGTTTTAGGATAGATCATTCTTGTTCTTATTAACGAGATATAATTGCTATTACCTAAAAGTTAATAATTTATTTTGAGAGGAGAAAAATTTGAGGTATAAATAATTTTTTAGATTGATTAGCATAATTAATTTAAGATATTATGCGATGAGACAGGTACAATAGAGTGCCATTTAGAATTTTAAAGGTTTTTCTAAGTACTGAAGTTGGTTTTTACAGACAAAATAACGCTCTATCCTTATTTAAAAGAGTTTCGATTAGAAAACCAGCTGCTTAGTCCAAAGGACCTATCAAGGTGGATAAAAAGATCCTCATTTAAGGATTTCGCTGAGTTTGAATTATTTATAAGCTTCTCAGCTTTTCTTTATTATGTGCTTACAAAAAACCTGTTTGCTTAAAGGTGTTGAAATTTTGTCAACTCTGGCGTAGGATTTTGCTTCGTGTGATGAATGGAAGAGCATGCTGCTATGGTTATTATTAGTTTGGCTAGGGATGTCCGGCTGTCTGTCAAGCTAGATAGGTCTCCTTTATCAGAAAACGAAATTAGTAGTGAAGACTAAGATAGTTTCCAACCTGTAAAAATAGTAGATCGTTAATGAAAGTTATATCCTCAAAGGATAATCGTAGTTTTGTTTTGCTTATTTATGCAGAGTTTTTGTATATGATGGGCTATATCACGCTCAAGGTTTCATTAAGTCTATTTTTAAAAGAAGCTGGTTATTCGAGCTTTTCAACTTACTCAATTGCAGCTGCATCCTTATCCCTTTTTGCATTAACTTCTGTAATCTGGGGATATTTAAGTAGTCGCTTACCACAGAAAACTAGCTTGATTATGGTTGGCGCTGGTTTGGTTGCAGTAGGCCTTGGGCTTATGACCTTTAATAAAGAGTTCTTTACTTTATTAGCAATAGCATTCTTTACAACAGGCGGAAGCTTGTATTCTATTAGTTTTAGCTTAACCATCAATGATCATTTTGACTGTGTTTATTCTCGTCAACAAGGTAATCAAGTTTTTCAGTGGACACTTAACGCTAGCTGTATTTTTGGCTTGTTAGCTCTGTCACTTTTGCATAGCTTAGATAACTTACGAGTATTGTATTTATTGGCTGCATCTTCGGTTTCATCAGCAGCTTTATTGCTAATCGTTAAAAGAAAGTCTTTATTTGCTAGGGATAAGAGTACAAAGAGTAATTATATTATTTTAAGTTTTTCTTTGGTTGCTATTGTTGCAAGTTGCTACTTGCTGTTGGGGTATAATTTATTGACTCGTTATTTAACTATAATTATTTTCTTTTTGGTTGTTAGTAATTTAGTTTGGTTGCTCATTAAAACGCGTGATAAAGGTTATTTAACCTATTTGTTTATGTTGTTACTTGGTGGTTGTATTTATAGATTGTCATTTGCTATTTTTTCAATGCAGCTGCCAATTTTCTTACCCACTGCTGTTTCTACCCAGTTGTTTGGTATAAAGATTTCCCCTTTAGCTTTGTTAATTCTTGACCCTGTTGCTAACGTTAGTATTGGCTTGTTGACTTTTTTAATTTATAAACGATATGCTCTTAAGGCTAAAACGCTTATTTCAGTTAGTTTGTTGATGAACTTTTTGGCTTTTGCTGCACTTTCTGCTGGACTTGGTTTAACGCCAGGGAGTGAAAAACTTAGCCTTACTTATCCAGTATTAGCTATCTTTCTCTATGGCGGCGCTGAATTTATTTTAATGACAACACTAATTGCTCAAATTAGTAATTTAGTTAAGAAGAGAAAGCTTCATGGTGTTTTTCTTAGGTCAGAGAAAATAACCTATGCTTTTTCTGCTTCTGTAGCTTATTACCTTGTTAAGTACTCAGGTCTTTCTTCTGCTAAGCATTTAGTGAGTCATTCTGATAATCTGCATTTGTTCCTTTCTGTGGCAGGGTTAACTTTGATAAGTTTTATTGGGTGCTGCCTCTATATAATGTAGGCTATATTACTGCTGGCACGCCAAAATCATTAACCTTCTCCCAAAACTGATCCCATCTTCCTTTAGTCTTTACTAGTGTTCTCAAGCATAAAACAATTTTCATTCCCTTGTCTTTCCAGCGCATTCCTGATCCGCCTAATCTTTGTTTAACAATTGTTTTACATGCTGCTTCAGTGACGCCAGAGCCAATTGGTGCATTCTGCTTAATCAAATTATGATACGACATTCGCTTTTCTTTAATATTATTTTCAAAATACGTAATTGTTCCTTCTAGCTTTTCTCTAAGCGATTTATTCAGGTTTTTATTTAGATGCTCTTTAAGCTCAGCAAGTATTCTACCTGCCGCACCTTTCTTGTGCTTTAAGTCATGACATCTCTCTTCGAGCCAAACATCACGCTCATCTCTTTCAGATTTTTTGGTAAATACTGCCCTTGATGCTTCGCCGAGATATTCAGTTGCATGCCAAAAATCTAAAATTTGCGTATCAGTATGTTTTTTTAGAAATGGCCAATTATTTTTTGCTCCATCAGCAACGCCAATTGTTTTAGCATCAAGGTAATATTTCTTTTTCAGCTTTATTTCCTTTTCAAGCCTATTAAAGAATTCATCTTTTCCATATTCTGGTGATGCTGCAACGTAGGTTGTGTGCAGGCGTGCACCATGCTTATCATACATGGAAATAGTTCCAACCATGCTCTCTCTATAACCATCATCAACGGTGAGAACATATGCACCATCTAAGCTAATACTTAGCATCTCAATGCCTGCATCAAGCTTTGGCTCTTCATATTCCCACTCAGCCTCTTTGGCTTGTGCAATACCGCCAACAAAATCAGTTGCCCGTTGCAAGTATGAATGTGAGATTTTACGGTTATGATTGACCTTGAGATCATCAATAACACTAGGAGCAGGTAAGTTTGAGTATTTATGTGAGATTATTTTTGCAAATCGCGGTGTTGATCCTTGGATAATTCTAGCCTTATCTTCTAAAGGACAAAAGATCTTCCCGCCTTTAGAGGTTTGATAAACATAACGCTTAACTCGAGCAACTCCATAAGGCGTTTGGTAATTTGCTTCATCTCTACTTCGTGCTGTTAGCTTTATTTTTCCAACATGGATAGGAGAGCCATCTGCATCAAACTTACTTAAAGCTTTTTCAGTGGCTAATGTTCCAACCTCATTAAGGCCGTCAAGAATTGCATCCTCACATTCAAGCATGGATCCTTTTAGTGGAAGCTTGAGCTCAATAGTTAATTCATTATTTTCATCAGAGAGAATTCTAGCTAACATCCAAACACCATCCTTCATCATGTTAAAGTGTATATTATGCTATATTTTCTACATTATATAAAGGCAGCACCCGTTTTATTATATTCACTTTGCTTGGTTACTATAAAGTGATAAACGCATGAGTGAGAATCCTGATTTTAAGATTATTAAGTACTCAGAAATAAAGGGGGGGTTGGCAAAAACTAATCCTCAGCTTTATGGTTGGCTAAGTAAGATAGCTGACGTTGATTCTTTACCAGTTATTAAGGCTCGTTATTACTATGCAGACCATATATTGTTGAAGGGTGTTTTTTACGTTCGTGACAGGGGGTGAGAATGTAAAATATACAGAAGCAGAAATTGATCCTAAAATATCTAAATTATTGCAATATCACTGGCGTACTATTCCATTTGGATTTATTTGGCAAGGCTCAGCTGAGTCTCATATTAACCATCCTAGTCAAATAGTTCCCCTTTATCTTCAGGCCCCAGGTAAGACTTTTGGCTTGCTTAGTTTTTTTGATCATGCTTACCCGAGCAACCTTATTAAGGAATTGTACTCTACGGCTGCTGGCTGTCGATCTCTGTTACTGTTGCCGAAAGTTTCCCATCAGTTATCAAATAAACGTTTGCAACGTCTTTATCGTCTTAGTGAGAATGTTCTTTATCCTAGGCATTTTGGAGAGCAATATCCTCTGCTTCAGTCTATTACTAAGTCAGAAAAATTCATGAGTGACTGGCGAACAGAAATAGTTTTTTTTACCAATGAGTTTACCAATGCCATTGATAGTAACTTTGAAACAAAAAGTGCT
>CBDALO010000113.1:0-5739 GCA_965196985.1 Gammaproteobacteria bacterium
CAACAGCGAAAGTCTTTAAAGAAAACACGATAACTTTGTTGTACTGTGCAACTCAAACAGGCTTTTCTAATTGGATCCTGAAGGGCCTATAGCGATCTACCCGGGGTTTATTATAGTCCAAGATCTAGAAGTCCATATACGTACAGTTAAATTATCTAACGGTCATTTCAATAAAGCAAGTTTGGTTTTTAGAGACACCACTTTTACTTCGCAAGAAGATGGCATTTGTTAGTAAAAGGTAAAGAGCTTTAAGATTATATATCTATTTCATGTTTATCCAAAGGGTTTGCAGCTCAAGCCTCCCTGTTATTACTTTTTGTTTTGACGCACTAACATATTTCGTTGAGTGATATCAAAGGGTGTATCAATTAGAGTGGAAACACCTAAAAAATTTCTTAGGAAAAGATTTCGCATATTTTGGTTTCTTATATGTAAAAGTCTTTACGTGGTTTCTGGTCCGAAAGGAAGAAAATGGCAAATCGACTCCTTGTAACATCTTTAGCACTTCTTGTAGAACAAAACTTTTCTACAAACCCAAAATTAAACGGGTTCAGATGTTGAGCGTCGATTTGACTGTGAACCTATTGTTTTGCAATCGAATCGGATCTAAGACTGTGCAGCGGCGCAATTGATCGAGTCTTTTATAATAGGTATAATCACTTTGGTTTGCGACGCCAGTTACAGCAGATATATAAGGAGAAGGAATGCATACAGAAAGTTATATCAACAGAAGCTCCAAAAAAGTGAGCAGATTTTATCAGGCTTGAAGAGGCAGGGAAATTGGTCGGTGCCAAAAAAACTCTGAATGATTTATTAATTCTATATTGTCTCAAAAGAACATCCCTATGTGGTCTCAAAACGGTGCAGTAGTTTGGTTCTAAATTATGGAATACCCTTGATTTTTTATTCGGATAGCTAGTTCTATAACTGTCTTTAGATCCAAGTTGAAAGCTTATGTCATCGATTCTTACGTTTAAATGGGTTAAATGGCATTAAGGCTTTTTTCTCTGGCTTCTTTATGTCGTTGTTTTTTTTATTTTTGCATAATCCTTACGCGGGGGGGGGGGGGGGGGGCTCTCACTCGATTAGTATATCTACTTAGAGAGTTTCTACCTTAATCTATCCTGTATATAAATTTTGATAATAGTTCCGCTTTCAATGTTAGTATGTTTTTAGTGTTAAACCATGTTATAATTTATGTTGCTTTTGGATTGATGATTATATAAACTAAACTAAACTAAACTAAACTAAACTAAACTAAACTAAACTAAACTAAGCTAAACTAAACTAAACTAAACTAAACTAAACTAAACTAAACTAAACTAAACTAAACTAAACTAAACTAAACTAAACTAAACTAAACTAAACTAAACTAAACTAAACTAAACTAAACTAAACTAAACTAAACTAAACTAAACTAAACTAAACTAAACTAAACTAAACTAAACTAAACTAAACTAAACTAAACTAAACTAAACTAAACTAAACTAAACTAAACTAAACTAAACTAAACTAAACTAAACTAAACTAAACTAAACTAAACTAAACTAAACTAAACTAAACTAAACTAAACTAAACTAAACTAAACTAAACTAAACTAAACTAAACTAAACTAAACTAAACTAAACTAAACTAAACTAAACTAAACTAAACTAAACTAAACTAAACTAAACTAAACTAATTCTTGGAACATCTTTACCCAGAATGAAGAGTATGGCAATGAAGCACCCAAAATAATTCTTAAATGCCTAGGACGTTTTAAAGTTTTTATGTTTGTGCAGTGGTACCCATAGTGTAGTGGCTCACCTTACGATTTTTGTACGGTTCTAGTGCACCCGTACCTGAGGTGCGGGACTGTTGGCGCACCCAAGATCTTGTCAAGATCGGCCATTCTCTGCAAACTGGATCTTTACCCTGCCTTCCTTGCTTCACCCAGTTACACAATTTAAGACACAAAAAGAATGAGCGATGATTTAGGCCTAAATAAATAACAATTTATGAACGAACTGCAAATTGCAGAATCTTGCTTGGCATCACAACTAAGAATGGAAATAGTAAGCCAAGAATCAAAGACAAATGTCTTTTTAGGCGAGAAGTTGCGTGGATTGGCAAGATGTTTAGAGCAATATTGGGAAATATACGTAGAGACAGAAATTCAATTCTTTTGGGTATTTACGATTTCTACTCTTCGGAAATATCTCGAAGCACGAGTTACAAGAATAGATACTCAACAGAGCTGTCATGCAGATCTGACTTTTTCAAGAATTATTTTCGATCCTTTAGGTTCCATGGATGGCTTTTAGCCAACACAACACAATGCAATACACGCATTTGTATAAGAAACTGAGTTGTCAGTTTCTTAATTTTTTGGCTGATTTTAGTACTAAAAGTTTCTTAAAGGTTTCTTAAGAACACACCATGTTAATCTTGTAATCATGAATAGCCGAGGAAAGCTTTGCAGAAGTACCGTTTTCAAGGCTGAATTGTAGGCTGTGTCTTTGTTATGACTACATATTTAAAAGGATACAAAGATTATAAATGATAAAAGGATACAAAGACCCACTAGAAAAACACCTCATCAACTGTCAATGGGGTGTTTCTTTTTCCAGCACCTAGTAATTTGATTAAATACATATCCATCTCATTCAGCCAGCAGGGATAACCATGGATTTCAAAATTTGTTGAAACTATTAGGCTTGTAATGGCAATCGAAGACATTTCTATTTTTCGAGCAGTTTCTTAAGTTTGAGTGTGATTAGGTCTCTGGTTTCTAATTTTTTGCTACTCAAGGGGTCGGTTCCTTTTAAAGTGTTTTTTGAAAAAATATACGTGTATTTCAACTTTGTTACACGTTATACAGTCGCAGCCACCATGTCCCATCCAAAATAGTTTTTCTTTTCTGTTTCTATTTTTTCTTTCAGTTGTTTTATTAACTTTTTGTCCAGTTGGCCCCTGGGTAGTCATTTCCCTTTGCGCCTCTAACACCTCTAAGGGGACCATTATGGAACTAAGGTCGGATTGACCTTTTTAATGCTATCCCTACCACTGTAATTAGGGGTGCCTTTTGAAGCTCTTAACCTTATATTTAATAAGCAGTATTGTAATAGTAATCAAATGCATAGTCTTGTAGCTTTTTCTCATTTCATGCAGCAACTGAGTATTTGAAGGTACATTTTACTTATACGGTTGGCAAAACAGGGCAACACTGTAAGCTTCAAAGGGGCACTCTACCCGAATTTTTAAGAAGTGGAGGGGACACGTGCCCCCCTGTGCCCCCCCCCGGTTCCTACTTCTATGTGTTGAAGTAATCCTGGAAAAAAACTTCCATTCCCCATTCTCCACTATTCCCCATTCCCAATTCGCCTCTCTAGAGTTCCCGCTTCTAGACATAGCACTCGCATCACTTGCATATCCTAAAAGTCTGTATGACCATCAGGGGCGGCGCTAGAAAATTTTCTTGGGCGGGTGTTGGACCTTAGATTGCCGAGTTATACCGTTTTAGACAGCGGTGGTGCCATTCACAGAATTTATGGGGAATAAGAGAGTGTGGCACGTTAGGTTGTTGTGACACCGCCCTTTCTATACTACGAAAACGCCTATTCATAGACTATTTCAGTGCCAAGCCCTTCTCTAAAAGAAATTATATACGATAGCTATATCCAAAACAAAAGCACTGTCCTAAGAAATAAGTTGACGAGCCCCAACCCCATAGTTTATTATGCTGTAAACATACTGAAAGCAAGGCGATATCACTGACAGGACTATGCACAAAAGGAAATGTTTATGAACAAACTACCAGACCAAAATGTTAGCAGGGCCAAATAAACGGTTTTGAAATGGGAGGCTAGCACTCAACACTGGACTAAAAGAAGAAATGGACGTTCTGTGGCTTTTCGTTGAGAAAAAGTTTCAAGATCACGCCCGTTTCTGCATATCTTTTTGTCATTAAAGTTGGTGCACAATAGGTAGGGCAAGAAAGCGGGATCGAATCTTTTTAACGGGTAGGATACTGGATACATGATTCTTTGTAAGCGGGAAACGGGATAGCCAAGAGGATAGCCTGTGCACAGTCTCATAACATTCCTACGACTGGACGCAGGCTAGAAAAGTAACATAGCTCTATCATTCATCTGGCGCCACCAAAAGTCAAATAACATAAACATAAATGCATAGTCTTATTGACCATAAGGAATCAAAAGCATGTGTGCTGGAGCTTGGTTATACGAGGCAAGCTGGTCTAGGCTGGGTTAATTTGTCGTGTTAGGTCTAATCTCTATTTAGTATAGATGCTTGCTAAAAAATAATGTGTCCAACATGAGGCGAGTCGAGTCGGCAAGGCTTGTTGACCTGCTGTGTTACAGTGGGTTGGCTGAGGTAGCAAAGCTGACATGGGTCAGCCTTAACCATGTAACCAGAAAAGAACGAGCCATAAACAAGTAGTGTAGAATGTGCTCCATGTAAAAACAACCCAACTCGGCAAAATTGATCTTGCTCGAGTCGGCAAATCGCGCAGCATGTCGGATTAATCTCGTTTTTTACATTTCTCAATGACATGTGAGTGAATTTGTAAGAAAGAATAAACATTTCATTTGCATAGTCCTGTTTTGTGGCGTAAAATAGGATGGAAGGCTTGTTTGGAGCGGCAATTTGGATCATCCTTATCACTTTCTTCCGAGTCTGCCGAGTTGCCGAGTAGGCAGCTCAAACTCCCAAATCTGCCGAGTAAATCGACATTTGCGATCGGTGGGGGGTGTCACACCCCCCTCCCCACACCCCCACACCCCCCCCCGTAGCTCCGCCCCTGATGACCATATCTGTGAGAAAGCTGCCAAGCGAATGGCTGAATATTTCTAGAGAAGGGGATTTAGGGTTGTACTTTAACATTTTTCAAAAATTTGATTTCAGCGTTAGGGGAAAACTACTAGCCACAACATCACCATTGAGTGCACCAGCGTGTAAGAGAACTTGAGAATTCAATTCAGCTCAGAAATCATTCACATTCTTTGAGTGGTTATAATTCAAAAACGAAAAGAAAGCATGAATTGATTTTGACACAATTAGTGGCTCAAATGTAGCTCCTTTCATTGATGTAGAAGCATGGGCGTAGGAAGCATTATAAAAGAGGGGGGGGGGGGGACTTGTTTCGAAGGGCATCCTTAAAAGGTTTCTGAGCAGTGTCAGAAACTGCTTCGGAGAGCCTAGGATGGCGGTGAATGAGTTAGAGACTCGTTAATGTAATTGCTTTTTCTCATTTCATGTAGCAACTGAGTATTTGAAGGTACATTTTAATTATGCGGTTGGCAAAACAGGGCAATACTGTAAGCCTCAAAGGGGCACTCTACCCGAAGTTATCAAAAGTTTAGGTGGGGCACGTGCCCCTCTGCCCCCTCGGTTCCTACGTCTATGTGTTGAAGTCATCCTTGAAAAACTCTCATTCCCCATTCCCAACCATTCCCAATTCCTTATTGCCACCATCTAGAATTCCCGCTTCTAGACATAGCCTTCAAACAAACATTTTAAACAAAATGTTGGAAATTGATACGTAGCAGTTTATAAAGAGAAACCGGAGCCCCGTTTCCTTACATCTAGCCAAATTAATACGTGCTTTTTAAATGTTTGTGTTTGCCTGGGGGAGGCGTGGAACATCACACTGCCGACCAACTGGGCGTGTGACATGGACACAGTCATTATACGGGGTTGGCAAAACCAAGAAGCTTGCCTTTAAATATTTTCTTAAAC
>CBDALO010000114.1:0-35880 GCA_965196985.1 Gammaproteobacteria bacterium
CAATGGTTTAAAGCCTTTTTATGTGAGTTTAATCGACTGTTTTTGAGAAAATCAATGTTTTTTAGTAAACACTGTTTTAGGCCAAGTTAGTGTGATTGCAAGTAATATGTTTTTTCCGAGAAACTAGCAGTAATTTATTGGAAAATTGCTTGGTTTCATTGCAATTCAGTGTTTTACATTGGATTAAAGCATTTTTATGTGAGTTTAATCGACTGTTTTTGAGAAAATCAATGTTTTTTTAGTAAACACTGTTCTAGGCCAAGTTAGTGTGATTGCAAATAATATGTTTTTCCCGAACAACTAGCAATATTTCATTGGAAAAATGGCTTGGTTTCATTGCAATTCAGTGTTTTACATTGGTTTAAAGCATTTTTATGTGAGTTTAATCGACTGTTTTTGAGAAAATCAATGTTTTTTTAATAAACACTGTTTTAGGCCAAGTTAGTGTGATTGCAAATAATATGTTTTTCCCGAAAAACTAGCAATAATTCATTGGAAAAATGGCTTGGTTTCATTGCAATTCAGTGCTTTACATTTGTTTAAAGCATTTTTGTGTGATTTTAATCGACTGTTTTTGAGAAAATCAATGTTTTTTTAGTAAACACTGTTTTAGGCCAAGTTAGTGTGATTGCAAATAATATGGTTTTCCCGAAAAACTAGCAATAATTCATTGGAAAAGTGGCTTGGTTTCATTGCAATTCAGTGTTTTACATTGGTTTAAAGCATTTTTATGTGATTTTAATCGACTGTTTTTGAGAAAATCAATGTTTTTTTAGTAAACACTGTTTTAGGCAAAGTTAGTGTGATTGCAAATAATATGTTTTTCCCGAAAAACTAGCAATAATTCATAGGAAAAATGGCTTGGTTTCATTGCAATTCAGTGCTTTACATTGGTTTAAAGCATTTTTGTGTGATTTTAATCGACTGTTTTTGAGAAAATCAATGTTTTTTTAGAAAACACTGTTTTAGGCAAAGTTAGTGTGATTGCAAATAATAAGTTTTTCCCGAAAAACTAGCAAAAATTCATTAGAAAAATGGCTTGGTTTCATTGCAATTCAGTGTTTTACATTGGTTTAAAGCATTTTTATGTGAGTTTAATCGACCGTTTTTGAGAAAATCAATGTTTTTTTAGTAAACAATGTTTCAGGCAAAGTTAGTGTGATTGCAAATAATATGTTTTTCCCGAAAAACTAGCTGCAATTCATTGGAAAAATATTTTGGTTTCATTGCAATTCAGTGTTTTACATTGGTTTAACGCATTTTTATGTGAGTTTAATCGACTGTTTTTGAGAAAATCAATGTTTTTTTAGTAAACACTGTTTTAGGCCAAGTTAGTGTGATTGCAAATAATATGTTTTTTCAGAAAAACTAGCAGTAATTCATTAAAAAAATGACTTGGTTTCATTGCAATTCAGTGTTTCACATTGGTTTAAAGCATTTTTATGTGAGTTTAATCGACTGTTTTTGAGAAAATCAATGTTTTTTTAGTAAACACTGTTTTAGGCCAAATTAGTGTGATTGCAAATAATATGTTTTTCCCGAAAAACTAGCAGTAATTCATTAAAAAAATGGCTTGGTTTCATTGCAATTCAGTGTTTTACATTGGTTTAAACCATTTTTATGTGAGTTCAATCGACTGTTTTTGAGAAAATCAAGGTTTTTTTAGTAAACACTGTTTTAGGCAAAGTTAGTGTGATTGCAAATAATATGTTTTTCCCGAGAAACTAGCAATAATTCATTGGAAAAATGGCTTGGTTTCATTGCAATTCAGTGTTTTACATTGGTTTAAAGCATTTTTATGTGAGTTTAATCGACTGTTTTTTAGAAAATCAATGTTTTTTTAGTAAACACTGTTTTAGGCCAAGTTAGTGTGATTGCAAATAATATGTTTTTCCCGAAAAACTAGCAATAATTCATTGGAAAAATGGCTTGGTTTCATTGCAATTCAGTGTTTTACATTGGTTTAAAGCATTTTTATGTGAGTTTAATCGACTGTTTTTTGGCTTGGTTTCACTGCAAATTAGTGTTTTACATTGGTTTAAAGCATTTTTGTGTGAGTTTAATCGACTGTTGTTGAGGAAATCAATGTTTTTTTAGTAAGCACTCTTTTAGGCCAAGTTAGTGTGATTGCAAATAATATGTTTTTTCCCGAAAAACTAGCAGTAATTTATTGGAAAAGTGGCTTGGTTTCATTGCAATTCAGTGTTTTATATTGGTTTAAAGCATTTTTGTGTGAGTTTAATCGACTGTTTTTGAGAAAATCAATGTTTTTTTAGTAAATATTGTTTTAGGCCAAGTTAGTGTGATTGCAAATAGTATGTTTTTTCCAAAAAACTAGCAGTAATTCATTGGAGAAATGGCTTGGTTTTATTGCAATTTAGTGTTTTACATTGGTTTAAGGCCTTTTTGGTGTGAGTTTAATCGACTGTTTTTGAGAAAATCAATGTTTTTTTAGGAAAAACTGTTTTAGGTCAAGTAAGTGTGATTGCAAATAATATGATTTTTCTGAAAAACTAGCAGTATATCATTGGAAAAATGGCCTGTGTTTTATTTCAATTTAGTGTTTTACATTGGTTTAAAGCATTTTTATGTAAGTTTAAATGACTGTTTTTGAGAAAATCAATGTTTTTTTAGTAAACACTGTTTGAGGCCAAGTTAGTTTGATTGGAAATAATATGTTTTTTCCGAAAAACTAGCAGTAATTCATTGGAAAAATGGCTTGGTTTCATAGCTATTCAGTGTTTTACATAGGTTTAAAGCATTTTTATGTGAGTTTAATCGACTGTTTTTGAGAAAATCAATGTTTTTTTAGTAAACACTGTTATAGGCCAAGTTAGTGTGATTGCATATAATATGTTTTTTCTGAAAACTAGCAGTTATTCATTAGAAAAATGGCTTGGTTTCACTGCAAATTAGTGTTTTATATTAGTTTAAAGCATTTTTGTGTGAGTTTAATCGACTGTTTTTGAGAAAATCAATGTTTTTTTAGTAAACACTGTTTTAGGTCAAGTAAGTGTGATTGCAAATAATATGTTTTTTCTGAAAAACTAGCAGTATATCATTGGAAAAATGGCTTGGTTTTATTTCAATTTAGTGTTTTACATTGGTTTAAAGCATTTTTATGTAAGTTTAAATGACTGTTTTTGAGAAAATCAATGTATTTTTAGTAAACACTGTTTGAGGCCAAGTTAGTGTAATTGCAAATAATATGTTTTTTCCGAAAAACTAGCAGTAATTTATTAGAAAAATGGCTTGGTTTCATTGCAATTCCGTGTTTTATATTGGTTTAAAGCTTTTTTGTGTCAGTTTAATCGACTGTTTTTGAGAAAATCAATGTTATTTAGGTAAATACTGTTTCAGGCCAAGAAAGTGTGATTGGAAATAATATGTTTTTTCCGAAAAACTAGCAGTAATTCATTGGAAAAAATGGCTTGGTTTCATAGCTATTCAGTGTTTTACATAGGTTTAAAGCATTTTTATGTGAGTTTAATCGACTGTTTTTGAGAAAATCAATGTTTTTTTAGTAAACACTGTTATAGGCCAAGTTAGTGTGATTGCAAATAATATGTTTTCTCTGAAAAACTAGCAGTAATTCCTTGGAAAACTGGCTTGGTTTCATTGCAATTTAGTGTTTTACATTGGTTTAAAGCATTTTTTTGTGAGTTTAATCGACTGTTTTTGAGGAAATCAATGTTTTTTTAGTAAACACTCTTTTAGGCCAAGTTAGTGTGATTGCAAATAATATGTTTTCTCTGAAAAACTAGCAGTAATTCATTGGAAAAATGGCTTGGTTTCATTGCAATTTAGTGTTTTACATTGGTTTAAAGCATTTTTGTGTGAGTTTAATCGACTGTTTTTGAGAAAATCAATGTTTTTTTAGTAAACACTGTTTTAGGTCAAGTAAGTGTGATTGCAAATAATATGTTTTTTCTGAAAAACTAGCAGTATATCATTGGAAAAATGGCTTGGTTTTATTTCAATTTAGTGTTTTACATTGGTTTAAAGCATTTTTATGTAAGTTTAAATGACTGTTTTTCAGAAAATCAATGTTTTTTTAGTAAACACTGTTTGAGGCCAAGTTAGTGTGATTGGAAATAATATGTTTTTTCCGAAAAAATAGCAGTAATTCATTGGAAAAATGGCTTGGTTTCATAGCTATTCAGTGTTTTACATAGGTTTAAAACATTTTTATGTGAGTTTAATCGACTGTTTTTTAGAAAATCAATGTTTTTTTAGTAAACACTGTTATAGGCCAAGTTAGTGTGATTGCAAATAATATGTTTTTCTGAGAAACTAGCAGTAATTCATTGGAAAAATGGCTTGGTTTCATTGCAATTTAGTGTTTTACATTGGTTTAAAGCATTTTTGTGTGAGTTTAATCGACTGTTTTTGAGAAAATCAATGTTTTTTTAGTAAACACTCTTTTAGGCCAAGTTAGTGTGATTGCAAATAATATGTTTTTTCCCGAAAAACTAGCAGTAATTTATTGGAAAAATGGCTTGGTTTCATTGCAATTCAGTGTTTTATATTAGTTTAAAGCATTTTTGTGTGAGTTTAATCGACTGTTTTTGAGAAAATCAATGTTATTTAGGTAAACACTGTTTTAGGCCAAGTTAGTGTGATTGCAAATAATATGTTTTTCCCAAAAAACTAGCAATAATTCATTGGAAAAATAGCTTGGTTTCATTCCAATTCAGTTTTTTACATTGGTTTAAAGCATTATTGTGTGATTTTAATCGACTGTTTTTGAGAAAATCAATGTTTTTTTAGTAAACACTGTTTCAGGCCAAGCTAGTGTGATTGCAAGTAATATGCTTGGTTTCATTGCAATTCAGTGTTTTACATTGGTTTAAAGCATTTTTATGAGAGTTTAATCGACTGTTTTTGAGAAAATCAATAAAGTAAACACTGTTTTAGGCCAAGTTAGTGTGATTGCATGTTTTTTCCGAAGAACCAGCAGTAATTCATTGGAAAAATGGCTTGGTTTCATTGCAATTCTGTGTGTTTTACATTGGTTTAAAGCATTTTTATGTGAGTTTAATGGACTGTTTTTGGTTTCATTGCAATTCAGTGTTTTACATTGGTTTAAAGCATTTTTATGTGAGTTTAATCGACCGTTTTTGAGAAAATCAATGTTTTTTTAGTAAACACTGTTTTAGGCAAAGTTAGTGTGATTGCAAATAAAATGTTTTTCCCGAAAAACTAGCAGTAATTCATTGAAATAATGGCTTGGTTTCATTGCAATTCAGTGTTTTACATTGGTTTAACGCATTTTTATGTGAGTTTAATGGACTGTTTTTGAGAAAATCAATGTTTTTTTAGTAAACACTGTTTTAGGCCAAGTTAGTGCGATTGCAAATAATATGTTTTTCCCAAAAAACTAGCAAAATTCATTGGAAAAATGGCTTGGTTTCATTGCAATTCAGTGTTTTACATTGGTTTAAAGCATTTTTATGTGAGTTTAATGGACTGTTTTTGAGAAAATCAATGTTTTTTTAGTAAACACTGTTTTAGGCAAAGTTAGTGTGATTGCAAATAATATGTTTTTCCCGAAAAACTAGCAGTAATTCATTGGAAAAATGGCTTGGTTTCATTGCAATTTGTTTTACATTGGTTTAAAGCATTTTTATGTGAGTTTATCGACTGTTTTTGAGAAAATCAATGTTTTTTTAGTAAACACTGTTTTAGGCCAAGTTAGTGTGATTGCAAGTAATATGTTTTTTCCGAGAAACTAGCAGTAATTCATTGGAAAAATATCTTGGTTTCATTGCAATTGAGTGTTTTACATTGGTTTAAAGCATTTTTATGTGAGTTTAATGGACTGTTTTTGAGAAAATCAATGTCTTTTTGGTTTTAAAAATATCAAAAAATATGTTTTTCCCGAAAAACTAGCAAAAATTCATTGGAAAAATGGCTTGGTTTCATTGCAATTCAGTGTTTTACATTGGTTTAAAGCATTTTTATGTGAGTTTAATGGACTGTTTTTGAGAAAATCAATGTTTTTTTAGTAAACACTGTTTTAGGCCAAGTTAGTGTGATTGCAAATAATATGTTTTTTTCTTAAAAACTAGCAGTAATTCACTGGAAAAATATCTTGGTTTCATTGCCATTCAGTGTTTTACATTGGTTTAAAGCATTTTTATGAGAGTTTAATCGACTGTTTTTGAGAAAATCAATGTTTTTTTAGTAAACACTGTTTTAGGCAAAGTTAGTGTCATTGCAAATAATATGTTTTTCCCGAAAAACTACCAATATTTCATTAGAAAAATGGCTTGGTTTCATTGCAATTCAGTGTTTTACATTGGTTTAAAGCATTTTTATGTGAGTTTAATCGACTGTTTTCGAGAAAATCAATGTTTTTTTAATAAACACTGTTTTAGGCCAAGTTAGTGTGATTGCAAATAATATGTTTTTTCCGAAAAACTAGCAATAATTCATTGAAAAAATGGCTTGGTTTCATTGCAATTCAGTGTTTTACATTGGCTTAAAGCATTTTTATGTGAGTTTCTTCGACTGTTTTTGAGAAAATCAATGTTTTTTTGGTAAACACTGTTTTAGGCCAAGTTAGTGTGATTGCAAATAATATGTTTTTTCTGAAAAACTAGCAGGAATTCATTGGAAAAATGAATTGGTTTCATTGCATATCAGTGTTTTACATTGGTTTAAAGCATTTTTATGTGAGTTTAATCGACTGTTTTTGAGAAAATCAATGTTTTTTTAGTAAACACTGTTTTAGGCCAAGTTAGTGTGATTGCAAATAATATGTTTTTCCCGATAAATCTAGCAATAATTCATTGGAAAAAAGGCTTGGTTTCATTGCCATTCAGTGTTTTACATTGGTTTAACGCATTTTTATGTGAGTTTAATCGACTGTTTTAGAGAAAATCAATGTCTTTTTAGTAAACACTGTTTTAGGCAAAGTTAGTGTGATTGCAAATAATATGTTTTTCCCGAAAAACTAGCAGTAATTCATCGAAATAATGGCTTGGTTTCATTGCAATTCAGTGTTTTACATTGGTTTAACGCATTTTTATGTGAGTTTAATGGACTGTTTTTGAGAAAATCAATGTTTTTTTAGTAAACACTGTTTTAGGCCAAGTTAGTGCGATTGCAAATAATATGTTTTTCCCAAAAAACTAGCAATAATTCATTGGAAAAATGGCTTGGTTTCATTGCAATTCAGTGTTTTACATTGGTTTAAAGCATTTTTATGTGAGTTTAATGGACTGTTTTTGAGAAAATCAATGTTTTTTTAGTAAACACTGTTTTAGGCCAAGTTAGTGTGATTGCAAATAATATGTTTTTTTCTTAAAAACTAGCAGTAATTCACTGGAAAAATATCTTGGTTTCATTGCCATTCAGTGTTTTACATTGGTTTAAAGCATTTTTATGAGAGTTTAATCGACTGTTCTTGAGAAAATCAATGTTTTTTTAGTAAACACTGTTTTACGCAAAGTTAGTGTCATTGCAAATAATATGTTTTTCCCGAAAAACTACCAATATTTCATTGGAAAAATGGCTTGGTTTCATTGCAATTCAGTGTTTTACATTGGTTTAAAGCATTTTTATGTGAGTTTAATAGACTGTTTTTGAGAAAATCAATGTTTTTTTAATAAACACTGTTTTAGGCCAAGTTAGTGTGATTGCAAATAATATGTTTTTTCCGAAAAACTAGCAATAATTCATTGAAAAAATGGCTTGGTTTCATTGCAATTCAGTGTTTTACATTGGTTTAAAGCATTTTTATGTGAGTTTCATCGACTGTTTTTGAGAAAATCAATGTTTTTTTGGTAAACACTGTTTTAGGCCAAGTTAGTGTGATTGCAAATAATATGTTTTTTCTGAAAAACTAGCAGGAATTCATTGGAAAAATGAATTGGTTTCATTGCAATTCAGTGTTTTACATTGGTTTAAAGCATTTTTATGTGAGTTTAATCGACTGTTTTTGAGAAAATCAATGTTTTTTTAGTAAACACTGTTTTAGGCCAAGTTAGTGTGATTGCAAATAATATGTTTTTCCCGATAAATCTAGCAATAATTCATTGGAAAAAGGGCTTGGTTTCATTGCAATTCAGTGTTTTACATTGGGTTTTAGCATTTTTATGTGAGTTTAATCGACTGTTTTTGAGAAAATCAATGTTTTTTTAGTAAACACTGTTTTAGGCCAAATTAGTGTGATTGCAAATAATATGTTTTTCCCGAAAAACTAGCAATAATTCTTTGGAAAAATGGCTTGGTTTCATTGCCATTCAGTGTTTTACATTGGTTTAACGCATTTTTATGTGAGTTTAATCGACTGTTTTAGAGAAAATCAATGTCTTTTTAGTAAACACTGCTTTAGGCCAAGTTAGTGTGATTGCAAATAATATGTTTTTCCCGAAAAACTAGCAATAATTCATTGGAAAAATATTTTGGTTTCATTGCAATTCAGTGTTTTACATTGGTTTAACGCATTTTTATGTGAGTTTAATCGACTGTTTTTGAGAAAATCAATGTTTTTTTAGTAAACACTGTTTTAGGCCAAGTTAGTGTGATTGCAAATAATATGTTTTTTCAGAAAAACTAGCAGTAATTCATTAAAAAAATGACTTGGTTTCATTGCAATTCAGTGTTTCACATTGGTTTAAAGCATTTTTATGTGAGTTTAATCGACTGTTTTTGAGAAAATCAATGTTTTTTTAGTAAACACTGTTTTAGGCCAAATTAGTGTGATTGCAAATAATATGTTTTTCCCGAAAAACTAGCAGTAATTCATTAAAAAAATGGCTTGGTTTCATTGCAATTCAGTGTTTTACATTGGTTTAAAGCATTTTTATGTGAGTTCAATCGACTGTTTTTGAGAAAATCAATGTTTTTTTAGTAAACACTGTTTTAGGCAAAGTTAGTGTGATTGCAAATAATATGTTTTTCCCGAAAAACTAGCAATAATTCATTGGAAAAATGGCTTGGTTTCATTGCAAATCAGTGTTTTACATTGGTTTAAAGCCTTTTTATGTGAGTTTAATCGACTGTTTTTGAGAAAATCAATGTTTTTTAGTAAACACTGTTTGAGGCCAAATTAGTGTGATTGCAAATAATATGTTTTTTCTGAAAAACTAGCAGTAATTCATTGGAAACTTGACTTGGTTTGATTGCAATTCAGTGTTTTACATTGGTTTAAAGCATGTTGATATGAGTTTAATGGACTTTTTTCGAGAAAATCAATGTTTTTTTAGTAAACACTGTTTTCGGCCAAGTTAGTGTGATTGCAAATAATATGTTTTTCTCGAAAAACTAGCAAGAATTCATTGGAGAAATGGCTTGGTTTCATTGCAATTCAGTGTTTTACATTGGTTTTAAGCATTTTTCTGAGAGTTTTATCGACTGTTTTTGAGAAAATCAATGTTTTTTTAGTAAACACTGTTTTAGGCCAAGTTAGTGTGATTGCAAATAATATGTTTTTCCCGAAAAACTAGCGATAATTCATTGGAAAAATGGCTTGGTTTCATTGCAATTCAGTGTTTTACATTGGTTTAAAGCATTTTTGTGTGATTTTAATCGACTGTTTTTGAGAATCTTTATGTTTTTTTAGTAAACACTGTTATAGGCATAGTTAGTGTGATTGCAAATAATATGTTTTTCCCGAAAAACTAGCAATAATTCATTGGAAAAATGGCTTGGTTTCATTGCAATTCGGTGCTTTACATTTGTTTAAAGCATTTTTGTGTGATTTTAATCGACTGTTTTTGAGAAAATCAATGTTTTTTTAGTAAACACTGTTTTAGGCCAAGTTAGTGTGATTGCAAATAATATGTTTTTTCAGAAAAACTAGCAGTAATTCATTAAAAAAATGGCTTGGTTTCATTGCAATTCAGTGTTTTACATTGGTTTAAAGCATTTTTATGTGAGTTTAATCGACCGTTTTTGAGAAAATCAATGTTTTTTTAGTAAACACTGTTTTAGGCAAAGTTAGTGTGATTGCAAATAATATGTTTTTCCCGAAAAACTAGCAATAATTCATTGGAAAAATGGCTTGGTTTCATTGCAATTCAGTGTTTTACATTGGTTTAAAGCATTTTTATGTGAGTTTAATCGACTGTTTTTTAGAAAATCAATGTTTTTTTAGTAAACACTGTTTTAGGCCAAGTTAGTGTGATTGCAAATAATATGTTTTTTCCGAGAAACTAGCAGTAATTCATTGAAAAAATGGCTTGGTTTCATTGCAATTCAGTGTTTTACATTGGTTTAAAGCCTTTTTATGTGAGTTTAATCGACTGTTTTTGAGAAAATCAATGTTTTTTAGTAAACACTGTTTTAGGCCAAGTTAGTGTGATTGCAAGTAATATGTTTTTTCCGAGAAACTAGCAGTAATTTATTGGAAAATTGCTTGGTTTCATTGCAATTCAGTGTTTTACATTGGATTAAAGCATTTTTATGTGAGTTTAATCGACTGTTTTTGAGAAAATCAATGTTTTTTTAGTAAACACTGTTCTAGGCCAAGTTAGTGTGATTGCAAATAATATGTTTTTCCCGAACAACTAGCAATATTTCATTGGAAAAATGGCTTGGTTTCATTGCAATTCAGTGTTTTACATTGGTTTAAAGCATTTTTATGTGAGTTTAATCGACTGTTTTTGAGAAAATCAATGTTTTTTTAATAAACACTGTTTTAGGCCAAGTTAGTGTGATTGCAAATAATATGTTTTTCCCGAAAAACTAGCAATAATTCATTGGAAAAATGGCTTGGTTTCATTGCAATTCAGTGCTTTACATTTGTTTAAAGCATTTTTGTGTGATTTTAATCGACTGTTTTTGAGAAAATCAATGTTTTTTTAGTAAACACTGTTTTAGGCCAAGTTAGTGTGATTGCAAATAATATGGTTTTCCCGAAAAACTAGCAATAATTCATTGGAAAAGTGGCTTGGTTTCATTGCAATTCAGTGTTTTACATTGGTTTAAAGCATTTTTATGTGATTTTAATCGACTGTTTTTGAGAAAATCAATGTTTTTTTAGTAAACACTGTTTTAGGCAAAGTTAGTGTGATTGCAAATAATATGTTTTTCCCGAAAAACTAGCAATAATTCATTGGAAAAATGGCTTGGTTTCATTGCAATTCAGTGCTTTACATTGGTTTAAAGCATTTTTGTGTGATTTTAATCGACTGTTTTTGAGAAAATCAATGTTTTTTTAGAAAACACTGTTTTAGGCAAAGTTAGTGTGATTGCAAATAATAAGTTTTTCCCGAAAAACTAGCAAAAATTCATTAGAAAAATGGCTTGGTTTCATTGCAATTCAGTGTTTTACATTGGTTTAAAGCATTTTTATGTGAGTTTAATCGACCGTTTTTGAGAAAATCAATGTTTTTTTAGTAAACAATGTTTCAGGCAAAGTTAGTGTGATTGCAAATAATATGTTTTTCCCGAAAAACTAGCTGCAATTCATTGGAAAAATATTTTGGTTTCATTGCAATTCAGTGTTTTACATTGGTTTAACGCATTTTTATGTGAGTTTAATCGACTGTTTTTGAGAAAATCAATGTTTTTTTAGTAAACACTGTTTTAGGCCAAGTTAGTGTGATTGCAAATAATATGTTTTTTCAGAAAAACTAGCAGTAATTCATTAAAAAAATGACTTGGTTTCATTGCAATTCAGTGTTTCACATTGGTTTAAAGCATTTTTATGTGAGTTTAATCGACTGTTTTTGAGAAAATCAATGTTTTTTTAGTAAACACTGTTTTAGGCCAAATTAGTGTGATTGCAAATAATATGTTTTTCCCGAAAAACTAGCAGTAATTCATTAAAAAAATGGCTTGGTTTCATTGCAATTCAGTGTTTTACATTGGTTTAAACCATTTTTATGTGAGTTCAATCGACTGTTTTTGAGAAAATCAAGGTTTTTTTAGTAAACACTGTTTTAGGCAAAGTTAGTGTGATTGCAAATAATATGTTTTTCCCGAGAAACTAGCAATAATTCATTGGAAAAATGGCTTGGTTTCATTGCAATTCAGTGTTTTACATTGGTTTAAAGCATTTTTATGTGAGTTTAATCGACTGTTTTTTAGAAAATCAATGTTTTTTTAGTAAACACTGTTTTAGGCCAAGTTAGTGTGATTGCAAATAATATGTTTTTCCCGAAAAACTAGCAATAATTCATTGGAAAAATGGCTTGGTTTCATTGCAATTCAGTGTTTTACATTGGTTTAAAGCATTTTTATGTGAGTTTAATCGACTGTTTTTGAGGAAATCAATGTTTTTTTAGTAAATATTGTTTTAGGCCAAGTTAGTGTGATTGCAAATAGTATGTTTTTTCTGAAAACTAGCAGTTATTCATTAGAAAAATGGCTTGGTTTCACTGCAAATTAGTGTTTTACATTGGTTTAAAGCATTTTTGTGTGAGTTTAATCGACTGTTGTTGAGGAAATCAATGTTTTTTTAGTAAGCACTCTTTTAGGCCAAGTTAGTGTGATTGCAAATAATATGTTTTTTCCCGAAAAACTAGCAGTAATTTATTGGAAAAGTGGCTTGGTTTCATTGCAATTCAGTGTTTTATATTGGTTTAAAGCATTTTTGTGTGAGTTTAATCGACTGTTTTTGAGAAAATCAATGTTTTTTTAGTAAATATTGTTTTAGGCCAAGTTAGTGTGATTGCAAATAGTATGTTTTTTCCAAAAAACTAGCAGTAATTCATTGGAGAAATGGCTTGGTTTTATTGCAATTTAGTGTTTTACATTGGTTTAAGGCCTTTTTGGTGTGAGTTTAATCGACTGTTTTTGAGAAAATCAATGTTTTTTTAGGAAAAACTGTTTTAGGTCAAGTAAGTGTGATTGCAAATAATATGATTTTTCTGAAAAACTAGCAGTATATCATTGGAAAAATGGCCTGTGTTTTATTTCAATTTAGTGTTTTACATTGGTTTAAAGCATTTTTATGTAAGTTTAAATGACTGTTTTTGAGAAAATCAATGTTTTTTTAGTAAACACTGTTTGAGGCCAAGTTAGTTTGATTGGAAATAATATGTTTTTTCCGAAAAACTAGCAGTAATTCATTGGAAAAATGGCTTGGTTTCATAGCTATTCAGTGTTTTACATAGGTTTAAAGCATTTTTATGTGAGTTTAATCGACTGTTTTTGAGAAAATCAATGTTTTTTTAGTAAACACTGTTATAGGCCAAGTTAGTGTGATTGCATATAATATGTTTTTTCTGAAAACTAGCAGTTATTCATTAGAAAAATGGCTTGGTTTCACTGCAAATTAGTGTTTTATATTAGTTTAAAGCATTTTTGTGTGAGTTTAATCGACTGTTTTTGAGAAAATCAATGTTTTTTTAGTAAACACTGTTTTAGGTCAAGTAAGTGTGATTGCAAATAATATGTTTTTTCTGAAAAACTAGCAGTATATCATTGGAAAAATGGCTTGGTTTTATTTCAATTTAGTGTTTTACATTGGTTTAAAGCATTTTTATGTAAGTTTAAATGACTGTTTTTGAGAAAATCAATGTATTTTTAGTAAACACTGTTTGAGGCCAAGTTAGTGTAATTGCAAATAATATGTTTTTTCCGAAAAACTAGCAGTAATTTATTAGAAAAATGGCTTGGTTTCATTGCAATTCCGTGTTTTATATTGGTTTAAAGCTTTTTTGTGTCAGTTTAATCGACTGTTTTTGAGAAAATCAATGTTATTTAGGTAAATACTGTTTCAGGCCAAGAAAGTGTGATTGGAAATAATATGTTTTTTCCGAAAAACTAGCAGTAATTCATTGGAAAAAATGGCTTGGTTTCATAGCTATTCAGTGTTTTACATAGGTTTAAAGCATTTTTATGTGAGTTTAATCGACTGTTTTTGAGAAAATCAATGTTTTTTTAGTAAACACTGTTATAGGCCAAGTTAGTGTGATTGCAAATAATATGTTTTCTCTGAAAAACTAGCAGTAATTCCTTGGAAAACTGGCTTGGTTTCATTGCAATTTAGTGTTTTACATTGGTTTAAAGCATTTTTTTGTGAGTTTAATCGACTGTTTTTGAGGAAATCAATGTTTTTTTAGTAAACACTCTTTTAGGCCAAGTTAGTGTGATTGCAAATAATATGTTTTCTCTGAAAAACTAGCAGTAATTCATTGGAAAAATGGCTTGGTTTCATTGCAATTTAGTGTTTTACATTGGTTTAAAGCATTTTTGTGTGAGTTTAATCGACTGTTTTTGAGAAAATCAATGTTTTTTTAGTAAACACTGTTTTAGGTCAAGTAAGTGTGATTGCAAATAATATGTTTTTTCTGAAAAACTAGCAGTATATCATTGGAAAAATGGCTTGGTTTTATTTCAATTTAGTGTTTTACATTGGTTTAAAGCATTTTTATGTAAGTTTAAATGACTGTTTTTCAGAAAATCAATGTTTTTTTAGTAAACACTGTTTGAGGCCAAGTTAGTGTGATTGGAAATAATATGTTTTTTCCGAAAAAATAGCAGTAATTCATTGGAAAAATGGCTTGGTTTCATAGCTATTCAGTGTTTTACATAGGTTTAAAACATTTTTATGTGAGTTTAATCGACTGTTTTTTAGAAAATCAATGTTTTTTTAGTAAACACTGTTATAGGCCAAGTTAGTGTGATTGCAAATAATATGTTTTTCTGAGAAACTAGCAGTAATTCATTGGAAAAATGGCTTGGTTTCATTGCAATTTAGTGTTTTACATTGGTTTAAAGCATTTTTGTGTGAGTTTAATCGACTGTTTTTGAGAAAATCAATGTTTTTTTAGTAAACACTCTTTTAGGCCAAGTTAGTGTGATTGCAAATAATATGTTTTTTCCCGAAAAACTAGCAGTAATTTATTGGAAAAATGGCTTGGTTTCATTGCAATTCAGTGTTTTATATTAGTTTAAAGCATTTTTGTGTGAGTTTAATCGACTGTTTTTGAGAAAATCAATGTTATTTAGGTAAACACTGTTTTAGGCCAAGTTAGTGTGATTGCAAATAATATGTTTTTCCCAAAAAACTAGCAATAATTCATTGGAAAAATAGCTTGGTTTCATTCCAATTCAGTTTTTTACATTGGTTTAAAGCATTATTGTGTGATTTTAATCGACTGTTTTTGAGAAAATCAATGTTTTTTTAGTAAACACTGTTTCAGGCCAAGCTAGTGTGATTGCAAGTAATATGTTTTTTCCGAGAAACTAGCAGTAATTCATTGGAAAAATATCTTGGTTTCATTGCAATTGAGTGTTTTACATTGGTTTAAAGCAAATTTTTTTTTAGTAAACACTGTTTTAGGCCAAGTTGGTGTGATTTAATATGTTTTTCCCGAAAAACTAGCAATAATTCATTGGAAAAATGGCTTGGAGTTTAATCGACCGTTTTTGAGAAAACTGTTTTTGAGCAAAAATCAATGTCTTTTTAGTAAACACTGTTTTAGGCAAAGTTAGTGTGATTGCAAAAAATATGTTTTTCCCGAAAAACTAGCAAAAATTCATTGGAAAAATGGCTTGGTTTCATTGCAATTCAGTGTTTTACATTGGTTTAAAGCATTTTTATTTGAGTTTAATGGACTGTTTTTGAGAAAATCAATGTTTTTTTAGTAAACACTGTTTTAGGCAAAGTTAGTGTGATTGCAAATAATATGTTTTTCCCGAAAGCAGTAATTCATTGGAAAAATGGCTTGGTTTCATTGCAATTCAGTGTTTTACATTGGTTTAAAGCATTTTTATGTGAGTTTAATCGACTGTTTTTGAGAAAATCAATGTTTTTTTAGTAAACACTGTTTTAGGCCAAGTTAGTGTGCAAGTAATTGCGAGAAACTAGCAGTAATTCATTGGAAAAATATCTTGGTTTCATTGCAATTGAGTGTTTTACATTGGTTTAAAGCATTTTTATGTGAGTTTAATGGACTGTTTTTGAGTCAATGTCTTTTTTAAACACTGTTTTAGGCAAAGTTAGTGTGATTGCAAAAAATATGTTTTTCCCGAAAAACTAGCAAAAATTCATTGGAAAAATGGCTTGGTTTCATTGCAATTCAGTGTTTTACATTGGTTTAAAGCATTTTTATGTGAGTTTAATGGACTGTTTTTGAGAAAATCAATGTTTTTTTAGTAAACACTGTTTTAGGCCAAGTAGTGTGATTGCAAATAATATGTTTTTTTCTTAAAAACTAGCAGTAATTCACTGGAAAAAAATTGCCATTCAGTGTTTTACATGTTTTTCGACTGTTTTTGAGAAAATCAATGTTTTTTTAGTAAACACTGTTTTAGGCAAAGTTAGTGTCATTGCAAATAATATGTTTTTCCCGAAAAACTACCAATATTTCATTAGAAAAATGGCTTGGTTTCATTGCAATTCAGTGTTTTACATTGGTTTAAAGCATTTTTATGTGAGTTTAATCGACTGTTTTCGAGAAAATCAATGTTTTTTTAATAAACACTGTTTTAGGCCAAGTTAGTGTGATTGCAAATAATATGTTTTTTCCGAAAAACTAGCAATAATTCATTGAAAAAATGGCTTGGTTTCATTGCAATTCAGTGTTTTACATTGGCTTAAAGCATTTTTATGTGAGTTTCTTCGACTGTTTTTGAGAAAATCAATGTTTTTTTGGTAAACACTGTTTTAGGCCAAGTTAGTGTGATTGCAAATAATATGTTTTTTCTGAAAAACTAGCAGGAATTCATTGGAAAAATGAATTGGTTTCATTGCATATCAGTGTTTTACATTGGTTTAAAGCATTTTTATGTGAGTTTAATCGACTGTTTTTGAGAAAATCAATGTTTTTTTAGTAAACACTGTTTTAGGCCAAGTTAGTGTGATTGCAAATAATATGTTTTTCCCGATAAATCTAGCAATAATTCATTGGAAAAAAGGCTTGGTTTCATTGCCATTCAGTGTTTTACATTGGGTTTTAGCATTTTTATGTGAGTTTAACGCATGTTTTTTTTATGTGAGTTTAATCGACTGTTTTAGAGAAAATCATTTTTATGTGAGTTTAATCGACTGTTTTAGAGAAAATCAATGTCTTTTTAGTAAACACTGTTTTAGGCAAAGTTAGTGTGATTGCAAATAATATGTTTTTCCCGAAAAACTAGCAGTAATTCATCGAAATAATGGCTTGGTTTCATTGCAATTCAGTGTTTTACATTGGTTTAACGCATTTTTATGTGAGTTTAATGGACTGTTTTTGAGAAAATCAATGTTTTTTTAGTAAACACTGTTTTAGGCCAAGTTAGTGCGATTGCAAATAATATGTTTTTCCCAAAAAACTAGCAATAATTCATTGGAAAAATGGCTTGGTTTCATTGCAATTCAGTGTTTTACATTGGTTTAAAGCATTTTTATGTGAGTTTAATGGACTGTTTTTGAGAAAATCAATGTTTTTTTAGTAAACACTGTTTTAGGCCAAGTTAGTGTGATTGCAAATAATATGTTTTTTTCTTAAAAACTAGCAGTAATTCACTGGAAAAATATCTTGGTTTCATTGCCATTCAGTGTTTTACATTGGTTTAAAGCATTTTTATGAGAGTTTAATCGACTGTTCTTGAGAAAATCAATGTTTTTTTAGTAAACACTGTTTTACGCAAAGTTAGTGTCATTGCAAATAATATGTTTTTCCCGAAAAACTACCAATATTTCATTGGAAAAATGGCTTGGTTTCATTGCAATTCAGTGTTTTACATTGGTTTAAAGCATTTTTATGTGAGTTTAATAGACTGTTTTTGAGAAAATCAATGTTTTTTTAATAAACACTGTTTTAGGCCAAGTTAGTGTGATTGCAAATAATATGTTTTTTCCGAAAAACTAGCAATAATTCATTGAAAAAATGGCTTGGTTTCATTGCAATTCAGTGTTTTACATTGGTTTAAAGCATTTTTATGTGAGTTTCATCGACTGTTTTTGAGAAAATCAATGTTTTTTTGGTAAACACTGTTTTAGGCCAAGTTAGTGTGATTGCAAATAATATGTTTTTTCTGAAAAACTAGCAGGAATTCATTGGAAAAATGAATTGGTTTCATTGCAATTCAGTGTTTTACATTGGTTTAAAGCATTTTTATGTGAGTTTAATCGACTGTTTTTGAGAAAATCAATGTTTTTTTAGTAAACACTGTTTTAGGCCAAGTTAGTGTGATTGCAAATAATATGTTTTTCCCGATAAATCTAGCAATAATTCATTGGAAAAAGGGCTTGGTTTCATTGCAATTCAGTGTTTTACATTGGGTTTTAGCATTTTTATGTGAGTTTAATCGACTGTTTTTGAGAAAATCAATGTTTTTTTAGTAAACACTGTTTTAGGCCAAATTAGTGTGATTGCAAATAATATGTTTTTCCCGAAAAACTAGCAATAATTCTTTGGAAAAATGGCTTGGTTTCATTGCCATTCAGTGTTTTACATTGGTTTAACGCATTTTTATGTGAGTTTAATCGACTGTTTTAGAGAAAGTCAATGTCTTTTTAGTAAACACTGCTTTAGGCCAAGTTAGTGTGATTGCAAATAATATGTTTTTCCCGAAAAACTAGCAATGCAATTCATTGGAAAAATATTTTGGTTTCATTGCAATTCAGTGTTTTACATTGGTTTAACGCATTTTTATGTGAGTTTAATCGACTGTTTTTGAGAAAATCAATGTTTTTTTAGTAAACACTGTTTTAGGCCAAGTTAGTGTGATTGCAAATAATATGTTTTTTCAGAAAAACTAGCAGTAATTCATTAAAAAAATGACTTGGTTTCATTGCAATTCAGTGTTTCACATTGGTTTAAAGCATTTTTATGTGAGTTTAATCGACTGTTTTTGAGAAAATCAATGTTTTTTTAGTAAACACTGTTTTAGGCCAAATTAGTGTGATTGCAAATAATATGTTTTTCCCGAAAAACTAGCAGTAATTCATTAAAAAAATGGCTTGGTTTCATTGCAATTCAGTGTTTTACATTGGTTTAAAGCATTTTTATGTGAGTTCAATCGACTGTTTTTGAGAAAATCAATGTTTTTTTAGTAAACACTGTTTTAGGCAAAGTTAGTGTGATTGCAAATAATATGTTTTTCCCGAAAAACTAGCAATAATTCATTGGAAAAATGGCTTGGTTTCATTGCAAATCAGTGTTTTACATTGGTTTAAAGCCTTTTTATGTGAGTTTAATCGACTGTTTTTGAGAAAATCAATGTTTTTTAGTAAACACTGTTTGAGGCCAAATTAGTGTGATTGCAAATAATATGTTTTTTCTGAAAAACTAGCAGTAATTCATTGGAAACTTGACTTGGTTTGATTGCAATTCAGTGTTTTACATTGGTTTAAAGCATGTTGATATGAGTTTAATGGACTTTTTTCGAGAAAATCAATGTTTTTTTAGTAAACACTGTTTTCGGCCAAGTTAGTGTGATTGCAAATAATATGTTTTTCTCGAAAAACTAGCAAGAATTCATTGGAGAAATGGCTTGGTTTCATTGCAATTCAGTGTTTTACATTGGTTTTAAGCATTTTTCTGAGAGTTTTATCGACTGTTTTTGAGAAAATCAATGTTTTTTTAGTAAACACTGTTTTAGGCCAAGTTAGTGTGATTGCAAATAATATGTTTTTCCCGAAAAACTAGCGATAATTCATTGGAAAAATGGCTTGGTTTCATTGCAATTCAGTGTTTTACATTGGTTTAAAGCATTTTTGTGTGATTTTAATCCACTGTTTTTGAGAATCTTTATGTTTTTTTAGTAAACACTGTTATAGGCATAGTTAGTGTGATTGCAAATAATATGTTTTTCCCGAAAAACTAGCAATAATTCATTGGAAAAATGGCTTGGTTTCATTGCAATTCGGTGCTTTACATTTGTTTAAAGCATTTTTGTGTGATTTTAATCGACTGTTTTTGAGAAAATCAATGTTTTTTTAGTAAACACTGTTTTAGGCCAAGTTAGTGTGATTGCAAATAATATGTTTTTTCAGAAAAACTAGCAGTAATTCATTAAAAAAATGGCTTGGTTTCATTGCAATTCAGTGTTTTACATTGGTTTAAAGCATTTTTATGTGAGTTTAATCGACCGTTTTTGAGAAAATCAATGTTTTTTTAGTAAACACTGTTTTAGGCAAAGTTAGTGTGATTGCAAATAATATGTTTTTCCCGAAAAACTAGCAATAATTCATTGGAAAAATGGCTTGGTTTCATTGCAATTCAGTGTTTTACATTGGTTTAAAGCATTTTTATGTGAGTTTAATCGACTGTTTTTTAGAAAATCAATGTTTTTTTAGTAAACACTGTTTTAGGCCAAGTTAGTGTGATTGCAAATAATATGTTTTTTCCGAGAAACTAGCAGTAATTCATTGAAAAAATGGCTTGGTTTCATTGCAATTCAGTGTTTTACATTGGTTTAAAGCCTTTTTATGTGAGTTTAATCGACTGTTTTTGAGAAAATCAATGTTTTTTAGTAAACACTGTTTTAGGCCAAGTTAGTGTGATTGCAAGTAATATGTTTTTTCCGAGAAACTAGCAGTAATTTATTGGAAAATTGCTTGGTTTCATTGCAATTCAGTGTTTTACATTGGATTAAAGCATTTTTATGTGAGTTTAATCGACTGTTTTTGAGAAAATCAATGTTTTTTTAGTAAACACTGTTCTAGGCCAAGTTAGTGTGATTGCAAATAATATGTTTTTCCCGAACAACTAGCAATATTTCATTGGAAAAATGGCTTGGTTTCATTGCAATTCAGTGTTTTACATTGGTTTAAAGCATTTTTATGTGAGTTTAATCGACTGTTTTTGAGAAAATCAATGTTTTTTTAATAAACACTGTTTTAGGCCAAGTTAGTGTGATTGCAAATAATATGTTTTTCCCGAAAAACTAGCAATAATTCATTGGAAAAATGGCTTGGTTTCATTGCAATTCAGTGCTTTACATTTGTTTAAAGCATTTTTGTGTGATTTTAATCGACTGTTTTTGAGAAAATCAATGTTTTTTTAGTAAACACTGTTTTAGGCCAAGTTAGTGTGATTGCAAATAATATGGTTTTCCCGAAAAACTAGCAATAATTCATTGGAAAAGTGGCTTGGTTTCATTGCAATTCAGTGTTTTACATTGGTTTAAAGCATTTTTATGTGATTTTAATCGACTGTTTTTGAGAAAATCAATGTTTTTTTAGTAAACACTGTTTTAGGCAAAGTTAGTGTGATTGCAAATAATATGTTTTTCCCGAAAAACTAGCAATAATTCATTGGAAAAATGGCTTGGTTTCATTGCAATTCAGTGCTTTACATTGGTTTAAAGCATTTTTGTGTGATTTTAATCGACTGTTTTTGAGAAAATCAATGTTTTTTTAGAAAACACTGTTTTAGGCAAAGTTAGTGTGATTGCAAATAATAAGTTTTTCCCGAAAAACTAGCAAAAATTCATTAGAAAAATGGCTTGGTTTCATTGCAATTCAGTGTTTTACATTGGTTTAAAGCATTTTTATGTGAGTTTAATCGACCGTTTTTGAGAAAATCAATGTTTTTTTAGTAAACAATGTTTCAGGCAAAGTTAGTGTGATTGCAAATAATATGTTTTTCCCGAAAAACTAGCTGCAATTCATTGGAAAAATATTTTGGTTTCATTGCAATTCAGTGTTTTACATTGGTTTAACGCATTTTTATGTGAGTTTAATCGACTGTTTTTGAGAAAATCAATGTTTTTTTAGTAAACACTGTTTTAGGCCAAGTTAGTGTGATTGCAAATAATATGTTTTTTCAGAAAAACTAGCAGTAATTCATTAAAAAAATGACTTGGTTTCATTGCAATTCAGTGTTTCACATTGGTTTAAAGCATTTTTATGTGAGTTTAATCGACTGTTTTTGAGAAAATCAATGTTTTTTTAGTAAACACTGTTTTAGGCCAAATTAGTGTGATTGCAAATAATATGTTTTTCCCGAAAAACTAGCAGTAATTCATTAAAAAAATGGCTTGGTTTCATTGCAATTCAGTGTTTTACATTGGTTTAAACCATTTTTATGTGAGTTCAATCGACTGTTTTTGAGAAAATCAAGGTTTTTTTAGTAAACACTGTTTTAGGCAAAGTTAGTGTGATTGCAAATAATATGTTTTTCCCGAGAAACTAGCAATAATTCATTGGAAAAATGGCTTGGTTTCATTGCAATTCAGTGTTTTACATTGGTTTAAAGCATTTTTATGTGAGTTTAATCGACTGTTTTTTAGAAAATCAATGTTTTTTTAGTAAACACTGTTTTAGGCCAAGTTAGTGTGATTGCAAATAATATGTTTTTCCCGAAAAACTAGCAATAATTCATTGGAAAAATGGCTTGGTTTCATTGCAATTCAGTGTTTTACATTGGTTTAAAGCATTTTTATGTGAGTTTAATCGACTGTTTTTGAGGAAATCAATGTTTTTTTAGTAAATATTGTTTTAGGCCAAGTTAGTGTGATTGCAAATAGTATGTTTTTTCTGAAAACTAGCAGTTATTCATTAGAAAAATGGCTTGGTTTCACTGCAAATTAGTGTTTTACATTGGTTTAAAGCATTTTTGTGTGAGTTTAATCGACTGTTGTTGAGGAAATCAATGTTTTTTTAGTAAGCACTCTTTTAGGCCAAGTTAGTGTGATTGCAAATAATATGTTTTTTCCCGAAAAACTAGCAGTAATTTATTGGAAAAGTGGCTTGGTTTCATTGCAATTCAGTGTTTTATATTGGTTTAAAGCATTTTTGTGTGAGTTTAATCGACTGTTTTTGAGAAAATCAATGTTTTTTTAGTAAATATTGTTTTAGGCCAAGTTAGTGTGATTGCAAATAATATGTTTTTTCCAAAAAACTAGCAGTAATTCATTGGAGAAATGGCTTGGTTTTATTGCAATTTAGTGTTTTACATTGGTTTAAGGCCTTTTTGGTGTGAGTTTAATCGACTGTTTTTGAGAAAATCAATGTTTTTTTAGGAAAAACTGTTTTAGGTCAAGTAAGTGTGATTGCAAATAATATGATTTTTCTGAAAAACTAGCAGTATATCATTGGAAAAATGGCCTGTGTTTTATTTCAATTTAGTGTTTTACATTGGTTTAAAGCATTTTTATGTAAGTTTAAATGACTGTTTTTGAGAAAATCAATGTTTTTTTAGTAAACACTGTTTGAGGCCAAGTTAGTTTGATTGGAAATAATATGTTTTTTCCGAAAAACTAGCAGTAATTCATTGGAAAAATGGCTTGGTTTCATAGCTATTCAGTGTTTTACATAGGTTTAAAGCATTTTTATGTGAGTTTAATCGACTGTTTTTGAGAAAATCAATGTTTTTTTAGTAAACACTGTTATAGGCCAAGTTAGTGTGATTGCATATAATATGTTTTTTCTGAAAACTAGCAGTTATTCATTAGAAAAATGGCTTGGTTTCACTGCAAATTAGTGTTTTATATTAGTTTAAAGCATTTTTGTGTGAGTTTAATCGACTGTTTTTGAGAAAATCAATGTTTTTTTAGTAAACACTGTTTTAGGTCAAGTAAGTGTGATTGCAAATAATATGTTTTTTCTGAAAAACTAGCAGTATATCATTGGAAAAATGGCTTGGTTTTATTTCAATTTAGTGTTTTACATTGGTTTAAAGCATTTTTATGTAAGTTTAAATGACTGTTTTTGAGAAAATCAATGTATTTTTAGTAAACACTGTTTGAGGCCAAGTTAGTGTAATTGCAAATAATATGTTTTTTCCGAAAAACTAGCAGTAATTTATTAGAAAAATGGCTTGGTTTCATTGCAATTCCGTGTTTTATATTGGTTTAAAGCTTTTTTGTGTCAGTTTAATCGACTGTTTTTGAGAAAATCAATGTTATTTAGGTAAATACTGTTTCAGGCCAAGAAAGTGTGATTGGAAATAATATGTTTTTTCCGAAAAACTAGCAGTAATTCATTGGAAAAAATGGCTTGGTTTCATAGCTATTCAGTGTTTTACATAGGTTTAAAGCATTTTTATGTGAGTTTAATCGACTGTTTTTGAGAAAATCAATGTTTTTTTAGTAAACACTGTTATAGGCCAAGTTAGTGTGATTGCAAATAATATGTTTTCTCTGAAAAACTAGCAGTAATTCCTTGGAAAACTGGCTTGGTTTCATTGCAATTTAGTGTTTTACATTGGTTTAAAGCATTTTTTTGTGAGTTTAATCGACTGTTTTTGAGGAAATCAATGTTTTTTTAGTAAACACTCTTTTAGGCCAAGTTAGTGTGATTGCAAATAATATGTTTTCTCTGAAAAACTAGCAGTAATTCATTGGAAAAATGGCTTGGTTTCATTGCAATTTAGTGTTTTACATTGGTTTAAAGCATTTTTGTGTGAGTTTAATCGACTGTTTTTGAGAAAATCAATGTTTTTTTAGTAAACACTGTTTTAGGTCAAGTAAGTGTGATTGCAAATAATATGTTTTTTCTGAAAAACTAGCAGTATATCATTGGAAAAATGGCTTGGTTTTATTTCAATTTAGTGTTTTACATTGGTTTAAAGCATTTTTATGTAAGTTTAAATGACTGTTTTTCAGAAAATCAATGCTTTTTTAGTAAACACTGTTTGAGGCCAAGTTAGTGTGATTGGAAATAATATGTTTTTTCCGAAAAAATAGCAGTAATTCATTGGAAAAATGGCTTGGTTTCATAGCTATTCAGTGTTTTACATAGGTTTAAAACATTTTTATGTGAGTTTAATCGACTGTTTTTTAGAAAATCAATGTTTTTTTAGTAAACACTGTTATAGGCCAAGTTAGTGTGATTGCAAATAATATGTTTTTCTGAGAAACTAGCAGTAATTCATTGGAAAAATGGCTTGGTTTCATTGCAATTTAGTGTTTTACATTGGTTTAAAGCATTTTTGTGTGAGTTTAATCGACTGTTTTTGAGAAAATCAATGTTTTTTTAGTAAACACTCTTTTAGGCCAAGTTAGTGTGATTGCAAATAATATGTTTTTTCCCGAAAAACTAGCAGTAATTTATTGGAAAAATGGCTTGGTTTCATTGCAATTCAGTGTTTTATATTAGTTTAAAGCATTTTTGTGTGAGTTTAATCGACTGTTTTTGAGAAAATCAATGTTATTTAGGTAAACACTGTTTTAGGCCAAGTTAGTGTGATTGCAAATAATATGTTTTTCCCAAAAAACTAGCAATAATTCATTGGAAAAATAGCTTGGTTTCATTCCAATTCAGTTTTTTACATTGGTTTAAAGCATTATTGTGTGATTTTAATCGACTGTTTTTGAGAAAATCAATGTTTTTTTAGTAAACACTGTTTCAGGCCAAGCTAGTGTGATTGCAAATAATATGTTTTTTCAGAAAAACTAGCAGTAATTCATTGAAAAAATGGCTTGGTTTCATTGCAATTCAGTGTTTTACATTGGTTTAAAGCATTTTTATGAGAGTTTAATCGACTGTTTTTGAGAAAATCAATAATTTTTTAGTAAACACTGTTTTAGGCCAAGTTAGTGTGATTGCAAATAATATGTTTTTTCCGAAGAACCAGCAGTAATTCATTGGAAAAATGGCTTGGTTTCATTGCAATTCTGTGTTCTACATTGATTTTTAGCATTTTTATGTGAGTTTAACCGACTGTTTTTGAGAAAATCAAATTTTTTTTTAGTAAACACTGTTTTAGGCCAAGTTGGTGTGATTGGAAAATAATATGTTTTTCCCGAAAAACTAGCAATAATTCATTGGAAAAATGGCTTGGTTTCATTGCAATTCAGTGTTTTACATTGGTTTAAAGCATTTTTATGTGAGTTTAATCGACCGTTTTTGAGAAAATCAATGTTTTTTTAGTAAACACTGTTTTAGGCAAAGTTAGTGTGATTGCAAATAAAATGTTTTTCCCGAAAAACTAGCAGTAATTCATTGAAATAATGGCTTGGTTTCATTGCAATTCAGTGTTTTACATTGGTTTAACGCATTTTTATGTGAGTTTAATGGACTGTTTTTGAGAAAATCAATGTTTTTTTAGTAAACACTGTTTTAGGCCAAGTTAGTGCGATTGCAAATAATATGTTTTTCCCAAAAAACTAGCAATAATTCATTGGAAAAATGGCTTGGTTTCATTGCAATTCAGTGTTTTACATTGGTTTAAAGCATTTTTATTTGAGTTTAATGGACTGTTTTTGAGAAAATCAATGTTTTTTTAGTAAACACTGTTTTAGGCAAAGTTAGTGTGATTGCAAATAATATGTTTTTCCCGAAAAACTAGCAGTAATTCATTGGAAAAATGGCTTGGTTTCATTGCAATTCAGTGTTTTACATTGGTTTAAAGCATTTTTATGTGAGTTTAATCGACTGTTTTTGAGAAAATCAATGTTTTTTTAGTAAACACTGTTTTAGGCCAAGTTAGTGTGATTGCAAGTAATATGTTTTTTCCGAGAAACTAGCAGTAATTCATTGGAAAAATATCTTGGTTTCATTGCAATTGAGTGTTTTACATTGGTTTAAAGCATTTTTATGTGAGTTTAATGGACTGTTTTTGAGAAAATCAATGTCTTTTTAGTAAACACTGTTTTAGGCAAAGTTAGTGTGATTGCAAAAAATATGTTTTTCCCGAAAAACTAGCAAAAATTCATTGGAAAAATGGCTTGGTTTCATTGCAATTCAGTGTTTTACATTGGTTTAAAGCATTTTTATGTGAGTTTAATGGACTGTTTTTGAGAAAATCAATGTTTTTTTAGTAAACACTGTTTTAGGCCAAGTTAGTGTGATTGCAAATAATATGTTTTTTTCTTAAAAACTAGCAGTAATTCACTGGAAAAATATCTTGGTTTCATTGCCATTCAGTGTTTTACATTGGTTTAAAGCATTTTTATGAGAGTTTAATCGACTGTTTTTGAGAAAATCAATGTTTTTTTAGTAAACACTGTTTTAGGCAAAGTTAGTGTCATTGCAAATAATATGTTTTTCCCGAAAAACTACCAATATTTCATTAGAAAAATGGCTTGGTTTCATTGCAATTCAGTGTTTTACATTGGTTTAAAGCATTTTTATGTGAGTTTAATCGACTGTTTTCGAGAAAATCAATGTTTTTTTAATAAACACTGTTTTAGGCCAAGTTAGTGTGATTGCAAATAATATGTTTTTTCCGAAAAACTAGCAATAATTCATTGAAAAAATGGCTTGGTTTCATTGCAATTCAGTGTTTTACATTGGTTTAAAGCATTTTTATGTGAGTTTCTTCGACTGTTTTTGAGAAAGTCAATGTTTTTTTGGTAAACACTGTTTTAGGCCAAGTTAGTGTGATTGCAAATAATATGTTTTTTCTGAAAAACTAGCAGGAATTCATTGGAAAAATGAATTGGTTTCATTGCATATCAGTGTTTTACATTGGTTTAAAGCATTTTTATGTGAGTTTAATCGACTGTTTTTGAGAAAATCAATGTTTTTTTAGTAAACACTGTTTTAGGCCAAGTTAGTGTGATTGCAAATAATATGTTTTTCCCGATAAATCTAGCAATAATTCATTGGAAAAAAGGCTTGGTTTCATTGCCATTCAGTGTTTTACATTGGGTTTTAGCATTTTTATGTGAGTTTAATCGACTGTTTTTGAGAAAATCAATGTTTTTTTAGTAAACACTGTTTTAGGCCAAATTAGTGTGATTGCAAATAATATGTTTTTCCCGAAAAACTAGCAATAATTCTTTGGAAAAATGGCTTGGTTTCATTGCCATTCAGTGTTTTACATTGGTTTAACGCATTTTTATGTGAGTTTAATCGACTGTTTTAGAGAAAATCAATGTCTTTTTAGTAAACACTGTTTTAGGCAAAGTTAGTGTGATTGCAAATAATATGTTTTTCCCGAAAAACTAGCAGTAATTCATCGAAATAATGGCTTGGTTTCATTGCAATTCAGTGTTTTACATTGGTTTAACGCATTTTTATGTGAGTTTAATGGACTGTTTTTGAGAAAATCAATGTTTTTTTAGTAAACACTGTTTTAGGCCAAGTTAGTGCGATTGCAAATAATATGTTTTTCCCAAAAAACTAGCAATAATTCATTGGAAAAATGGCTTGGTTTCATTGCAATTCAGTGTTTTACATTGGTTTAAAGCATTTTTATGTGAGTTTAATCGACTGTTTTTGAGAAAATCAATGTTTTTTTAGTAAACACTGTTTTAGGCCAAGTTAGTGTGATTGCAAATAATATGTTTTTTTCTTAAAAACTAGCAGTAATTCACTGGAAAAATATCTTGGTTTCATTGCCATTCAGTGTTTTACATTGGTTTAAAGCATTTTTATGAGAGTTTAATCGACTGTTCTTGAGAAAATCAATGTTTTTTTAGTAAACACTGTTTTACGCAAAGTTAGTGTCATTGCAAATAATATGTTTTTCCCGAAAAACTACCAATATTTCATTGGAAAAATGGCTTGGTTTCATTGCAATTCAGTGTTTTACATTGGTTTAAAGCATTTTTATGTGAGTTTAATAGACTGTTTTTGAGAAAATCAATGTTTTTTTAATAAACACTGTTTTAGGCCAAGTTAGTGTGATTGCAAATAATATGTTTTTTCCGAAAAACTAGCAATAATTCATTGAAAAAATGGCTTGGTTTCATTGCAATTCAGTGTTTTACATTGGTTTAAAGCATTTTTATGTGAGTTTCATCGACTGTTTTTGAGAAAATCAATGTTTTTTTGGTAAACACTGTTTTAGGCCAAGTTAGTGTGATTGCAAATAATATGTTTTTTCTGAAAAACTAGCAGGAATTCATTGGAAAAATGAATTGGTTTCCTTGCAATTCAGTGTTTTACATTGGTTTAAAGCATTTTTATGTGAGTTTAATCGACTGTTTTTGAGAAAATCAATGTTTTTTTAGTAAACACTGTTTTAGGCCAAGTTAGTGTGATTGCAAATAATATGTTTTTCCCGATAAATCTAGCAATAATTCATTGGAAAAAGGGCTTGGTTTCATTGCAATTCAGTGTTTTACATTGGGTTTTAGCATTTTTATGTGAGTTTAATCGACTGTTTTTGAGAAAATCAATGTTTTTTTAGTAAACACTGTTTTAGGCCAAATTAGTGTGATTGCAAATAATATGTTTTTCCCGAAAAACTAGCAATAATTCTTTGGAAAAATGGCTTGGTTTCATTGCCATTCAGTGTTTTACATTGGTTTAACGCATTTTTATGTGAGTTTAATCGACTGTTTTAGAGAAAATCAATGTCTTTTTAGTAAACACTGCTTTAGGCCAAGTTAGTGTGATTGCAAATAATATGTTTTTCCCGAAAAACTAGCAATAATTCATTGGAAAAATATTTTGGTTTCATTGCAATTCAGTGTTTTACATTGGTTTAACGCATTTTTATGTGAGTTTAATCGACTGTTTTTGAGAAAATCAATGTTTTTTTAGTAAACACTGTTTTAGGCCAAGTTAGTGTGATTGCAAATAATATGTTTTTTCAGAAAAACTAGCAGTAATTCATTAAAAAAATGACTTGGTTTCATTGCAATTCAGTGTTTCACATTGGTTTAAAGCATTTTTATGTGAGTTTAATCGACTGTTTTTGAGAAAATCAATGTTTTTTTAGTAAACACTGTTTTAGGCCAAATTAGTGTGATTGCAAATAATATGTTTTTCCCGAAAAACTAGCAGTAATTCATTAAAAAAATGGCTTGGTTTCATTGCAATTCAGTGTTTTACATTGGTTTAAAGCATTTTTATGTGAGTTCAATCGACTGTTTTTGAGAAAATCAATGTTTTTTTAGTAAACACTGTTTTAGGCAAAGTTAGTGTGATTGCAAATAATATGTTTTTCCCGAAAAACTAGCAATAATTCATTGGAAAAATGGCTTGGTTTCATTGCAAATCAGTGTTTTACATTGGTTTAAAGCCTTTTTATGTGAGTTTAATCGACTGTTTTTGAGAAAATCAATGTTTTTTAGTAAACACTGTTTGAGGCCAAATTAGTGTGATTGCAAATAATATGTTTTTTCTGAAAAACTAGCAGTAATTCATTGGAAACTTGACTTGGTTTGATTGCAATTCAGTGTTTTACATTGGTTTAAAGCATGTTGATATGAGTTTAATGGACTTTTTTCGAGAAAATCAATGTTTTTTTAGTAAACACTGTTTTCGGCCAAGTTAGTGTGATTGCAAATAATATGTTTTTCTCGAAAAACTAGCAAGAATTCATTGGAGAAATGGCTTGGTTTCATTGCAATTCAGTGTTTTACATTGGTTTTAAGCATTTTTCTGAGAGTTTTATCGACTGTTTTTGAGAAAATCAATGTTTTTTTAGTAAACACTGTTTTAGGCCAAGTTAGTGTGATTGCAAATAATATGTTTTTCCCGAAAAACTAGCGATAATTCATTGGAAAAATGGCTTGGTTTCATTGCAATTCAGTGTTTTACATTGGTTTAAAGCATTTTTGTGTGATTTTAATCCACTGTTTTTGAGAATCTTTATGTTTTTTTAGTAAACACTGTTATAGGCATAGTTAGTGTGATTGCAAATAATATGTTTTTCCCGAAAAACTAGCAATAATTCATTGGAAAAATGGCTTGGTTTCATTGCAATTCGGTGCTTTACATTTGTTTAAAGCATTTTTGTGTGATTTTAATCGACTGTTTTTGAGAAAATCAATGTTTTTTTAGTAAACACTGTTTTAGGCCAAGTTAGTGTGATTGCAAATAATATGTTTTTTCAGAAAAACTAGCAGTAATTCATTAAAAAAATGGCTTGGTTTCATTGCAATTCAGTGTTTTACATTGGTTTAAAGCATTTTTATGTGAGTTTAATCGACCGTTTTTGAGAAAATCAATGTTTTTTTAGTAAACACTGTTTTAGGCAAAGTTAGTGTGATTGCAAATAATATGTTTTTCCCGAAAAACTAGCAATAATTCATTGGAAAAATGGCTTGGTTTCATTGCAATTCAGTGTTTTACATTGGTTTAAAGCATTTTTATGTGAGTTTAATCGACTGTTTTTTAGAAAATCAATGTTTTTTTAGTAAACACTGTTTTAGGCCAAGTTAGTGTGATTGCAAATAATATGTTTTTTCCGAGAAACTAGCAGTAATTCATTGAAAAAATGGCTTGGTTTCATTGCAATTCAGTGTTTTACATTGGTTTAAAGCCTTTTTATGTGAGTTTAATCGACTGTTTTTGAGAAAATCAATGTTTTTTAGTAAACACTGTTTTAGGCCAAGTTAGTGTGATTGCAAGTAATATGTTTTTTCCGAGAAACTAGCAGTAATTTATTGGAAAATTGCTTGGTTTCATTGCAATTCAGTGTTTTACATTGGATTAAAGCATTTTTATGTGAGTTTAATCGACTGTTTTTGAGAAAATCAATGTTTTTTTAGTAAACACTGTTCTAGGCCAAGTTAGTGTGATTGCAAATAATATGTTTTTCCCGAACAACTAGCAATATTTCATTGGAAAAATGGCTTGGTTTCATTGCAATTCAGTGTTTTACATTGGTTTAAAGCATTTTTATGTGAGTTTAATCGACTGTTTTTGAGAAAATCAATGTTTTTTTAATAAACACTGTTTTAGGCCAAGTTAGTGTGATTGCAAATAATATGCATTTTATGTTTTTCCCGAAAAACTAGCAATAATTCATTGGAAAAATGGCTTGGTTTCATTGCAATTCAGTGCTTTACATTTGTTTAAAGCATTTTTGTGTGATTTTAATCGACTGTTTTTGAGAAAATCAATGTTTTTTTAGTAAACACTGTTTTAGGCCAAGTTAGTGTGATTGCAAATAATATGGTTTTCCCGAAAAACTAGCAATAATTCATTGGAAAAATGGCTTGGTTTCATTGCAATTCAGTGTTTTACATTGGTTTAAAGCATTTTTATGTGATTTTAATCGACTGTTTTTGAGAAAATCAATGTTTTTTTAGTAAACACTGTTTTAGGCAAAGTTAGTGTGATTGCAAATAATATGTTTTTCCCGAAAAACTAGCAATAATTCATTGGAAAAATGGCTTGGTTTCATTGCAATTCAGTGCTTTACATTGGTTTAAAGCATTTTTGTGTGATTTTAATCGACTGTTTTTGAGAAAATCAATGTTTTTTTAGAAAACACTGTTTTAGGCAAAGTTAGTGTGATTGCAAATAATAAGTTTTTCCCGAAAAACTAGCAAAAATTCATTAGAAAAATGGCTTGGTTTCATTGCAATTCAGTGTTTTACATTGGTTTAAAGCATTTTTATGTGAGTTTAATCGACCGTTTTTGAGAAAATCAATGTTTTTTTAGTAAACAATGTTTCAGGCAAAGTTAGTGTGATTGCAAATAATATGTTTTTCCCGAAAAACTAGCTGCAATTCATTGGAAAAATATTTTGGTTTCATTGCAATTCAGTGTTTTACATTGGTTTAACGCATTTTTATGTGAGTTTAATCGACTGTTTTTGAGAAAATCAATGTTTTTTTAGTAAACACTGTTTTAGGCCAAGTTAGTGTGATTGCAAATAATATGTTTTTTCAGAAAAACTAGCAGTAATTCATTAAAAAAATGACTTGGTTTCATTGCAATTCAGTGTTTCACATTGGTTTAAAGCATTTTTATGTGAGTTTAATCGACTGTTTTTGAGAAAATCAATGTTTTTTTAGTAAACACTGTTTTAGGCCAAATTAGTGTGATTGCAAATAATATGTTTTTCCCGAAAAACTAGCAGTAATTCATTAAAAAAATGGCTTGGTTTCATTGCAATTCAGTGTTTTACATTGGTTTAAACCATTTTTATGTGAGTTCAATCGACTGTTTTTGAGAAAATCAAGGTTTTTTTAGTAAACACTGTTTTAGGCAAAGTTAGTGTGATTGCAAATAATATGTTTTTCCCGAGAAACTAGCAATAATTCATTGGAAAAATGGCTTGGTTTCATTGCAATTCAGTGTTTTACATTGGTTTAAAGCATTTTTATGTGAGTTTAATCGACTGTTTTTTAGAAAGGTTTAAAGCATTTTTATGTGAGTTTAATCGACTGTTTTTGAGGAAATCAATGTTTTTTTAGTAAATATTGTTTTAGGCCAAGTTAGTGTGATTGCAAATAGTATGTTTTTTCTGAAAACTAGCAGTTATTCATTAGAAAAATGGCTTGGTTTCACTGCAAATTAGTGTTTTACATTGGTTTAAAGCATTTTTGTGTGAGTTTAATCGACTGTTGTTGAGGAAATCAATGTTTTTTTAGTAAGCACTCTTTTAGGCCAAGTTAGTGTGATTGCAAATAATATGTTTTTTCCCGAAAAACTAGCAGTAATTTATTGGAAAAGTGGCTTGGTTTCATTGCAATTCAGTGTTTTATATTGGTTTAAAGCATTTTTGTGTGAGTTTAATCGACTGTTTTTGAGAAAATCAATGTTTTTTTAGTAAATATTGTTTTAGGCCAAGTTAGTGTGATTGCAAATAATATGTTTTTTCCAAAAAACTAGCAGTAATTCATTGGAGAAATGGCTTGGTTTTATTGCAATTTAGTGTTTTACATTGGTTTAAGGCCTTTTTGGTGTGAGTTTAATCGACTGTTTTTGAGAAAATCAATGTTTTTTTAGGAAAAACTGTTTTAGGTCAAGTAAGTGTGATTGCAAATAATATGATTTTTCTGAAAAACTAGCAGTATATCATTGGAAAAATGGCCTGTGTTTTATTTCAATTTAGTGTTTTACATTGGTTTAAAGCATTTTTATGTAAGTTTAAATGACTGTTTTTGAGAAAATCAATGTTTTTTTAGTAAACACTGTTTGAGGCCAAGTTAGTTTGATTGGAAATAATATGTTTTTTCCGAAAAACTAGCAGTAATTCATTGGAAAAATGGCTTGGTTTCATAGCTATTCAGTGTTTTACATAGGTTTAAAGCATTTTTATGTGAGTTTAATCGACTGTTTTTGAGAAAATCAATGTTTTTTTAGTAAACACTGTTATAGGCCAAGTTAGTGTGATTGCATATAATATGTTTTTTCTGAAAACTAGCAGTTATTCATTAGAAAAATGGCTTGGTTTCACTGCAAATTAGTGTTTTATATTAGTTTAAAGCATTTTTGTGTGAGTTTAATCGACTGTTTTTGAGAAAATCAATGTTTTTTTAGTAAACACTGTTTTAGGTCAAGTAAGTGTGATTGCAAATAATATGTTTTTTCTGAAAAACTAGCAGTATATCATTGGAAAAATGGCTTGGTTTTATTTCAATTTAGTGTTTTACATTGGTTTAAAGCATTTTTATGTAAGTTTAAATGACTGTTTTTGAGAAAATCAATGTATTTTTAGTAAACACTGTTTGAGGCCAAGTTAGTGTAATTGCAAATAATATGTTTTTTCCGAAAAACTAGCAGTAATTTATTAGAAAAATGGCTTGGTTTCATTGCAATTCCGTGTTTTATATTGGTTTAAAGCTTTTTTGTGTCAGTTTAATCGACTGTTTTTGAGAAAATCAATGTTATTTAGGTAAATACTGTTTCAGGCCAAGAAAGTGTGATTGGAAATAATATGTTTTTTCCGAAAAACTAGCAGTAATTCATTGGAAAAAATGGCTTGGTTTCATAGCTATTCAGTGTTTTACATAGGTTTAAAGCATTTTTATGTGAGTTTAATCGACTGTTTTTGAGAAAATCAATGTTTTTTTAGTAAACACTGTTATAGGCCAAGTTAGTGTGATTGCAAATAATATGTTTTCTCTGAAAAACTAGCAGTAATTCCTTGGAAAACTGGCTTGGTTTCATTGCAATTTAGTGTTTTACATTGGTTTAAAGCATTTTTTTGTGAGTTTAATCGACTGTTTTTGAGGAAATCAATGTTTTTTTAGTAAACACTCTTTTAGGCCAAGTTAGTGTGATTGCAAATAATATGTTTTCTCTGAAAAACTAGCAGTAATTCATTGGAAAAATGGCTTGGTTTCATTGCAATTTAGTGTTTTACATTGGTTTAAAGCATTTTTGTGTGAGTTTAATCGACTGTTTTTGAGAAAATCAATGTTTTTTTAGTAAACACTGTTTTAGGTCAAGTAAGTGTGATTGCAAATAATATGTTTTTTCTGAAAAACTAGCAGTATATCATTGGAAAAATGGCTTGGTTTTATTTCAATTTAGTGTTTTACATTGGTTTAAAGCATTTTTATGTAAGTTTAAATGACTGTTTTTCAGAAAATCAATGCTTTTTTAGTAAACACTGTTTGAGGCCAAGTTAGTGTGATTGGAAATAATATGTTTTTTCCGAAAAAATAGCAGTAATTCATTGGAAAAATGGCTTGGTTTCATAGCTATTCAGTGTTTTACATAGGTTTAAAACATTTTTATGTGAGTTTAATCGACTGTTTTTTAGAAAATCAATGTTTTTTTAGTAAACACTGTTATAGGCCAAGTTAGTGTGATTGCAAATAATATGTTTTTCTGAGAAACTAGCAGTAATTCATTGGAAAAATGGCTTGGTTTCATTGCAATTTAGTGTTTTACATTGGTTTAAAGCATTTTTGTGTGAGTTTAATCGACTGTTTTTGAGAAAATCAATGTTTTTTTAGTAAACACTCTTTTAGGCCAAGTTAGTGTGATTGCAAATAATATGTTTTTTCCCGAAAAACTAGCAGTAATTTATTGGAAAAATGGCTTGGTTTCATTGCAATTCAGTGTTTTATATTAGTTTAAAGCATTTTTGTGTGAGTTTAATCGACTGTTTTTGAGAAAATCAATGTTATTTAGGTAAACACTGTTTTAGGCCAAGTTAGTGTGATTGCAAATAATATGTTTTTCCCAAAAAACTAGCAATAATTCATTGGAAAAATAGCTTGGTTTCATTCCAATTCAGTTTTTTACATTGGTTTAAAGCATTATTGTGTGATTTTAATCGACTGTTTTTGAGAAAATCAATGTTTTTTTAGTAAACACTGTTTCAGGCCAAGCTAGTGTGATTGCAAATAATATGTTTTTTCAGAAAAACTAGCAGTAATTCATTGAAAAAATGGCTTGGTTTCATTGCAATTCAGTGTTTTACATTGGTTTAAAGCATTTTTATGAGAGTTTAATC
>CBDALO010000115.1:0-5911 GCA_965196985.1 Gammaproteobacteria bacterium
TGTAGAGTCACCATCCATAAAGAAGCTATTCTAATAAGTAAAGCCCTCGGGGAATTAATAAAAAACCGCGCCTTTGTTGATGACATAAAAACAATAGAAATTTACCAAAGTAAAACCAACCTTAAAACGCCCACTTATATGCCCGCCTTATTAACAGCTTTACTTGAAGCACCTAACATTAAAAAACTAACTAAAGGTAAAATTAAATCACCGCAGCAAACTGCACTACTAATAGGGATTAAGTTAATAGCCTCATTCTTAAGAGCGCATAAACGACTAATTGAAAGCAATAAAATGAGCGCAGACACACCTGTAAATTTTAATGGTTTAACATATCAGGTCAAAAATAATTTTACAATTATCAGCAAAGCTCTCAAGGCCAGATCATGTGAGTTTTTAATAGCAAAAGATGGCTATGCCCACTTGCTCCCACTTTCTTAAAGCTTCCAAGTTCTTAGCAAAAACTATAACGCTTAAGCACTATAACGATGATAACGAACAAATAACACAGCCACGACTAAACCAACTGTAAGCAAGCTTAATAGCAAAACTGCAAACCCATGGTAAGCATAAATAAAAGCATCCTTAGCAACAGCTGCAAGGTGATCAGACAGCTTGTTTACTGACCTTACCCCTGATGCAGCCTGCATAAGATAAGCAGAAACTTTAACCCCAACCTGCTTACTAATAAATACCTTACTAAACTCATCCAGCAAGCCTCCTGCCAATGCAACACCTATTGTTGAACCAGATATCCCCACCGTAAAAAACAAACCCATCGCTGTAGCAGCCTCTTGCTGAGAAACCTCTTTATTAACACCGGTCAGCGTTGATGGAATATGCATTCCTGTTGAAAGTCCCAACAGTAACAAACTAACAGAAAGAGGAAGCAAGGCACCATCGACTGTTAAAAACAGCATTGACAGTGCAGCACACCATGCCAAAACCATCGATACAGCAAGTGGTTTAATAAAGCTAGTTCTATCCATAATACGACCCGTAATAGGTGAAGAAACAGCGACAAAAACCGTCATCATCAACATAATCAAACCAGATTTACTTGGCGAAAACCCAACAATGTTCTGTAGGTAAAGAGGGATAACGAACAAACTGGAGCTAAAGAGAATCATAAGGAAAAAGCGTTGCAAAACTATAAACAAAAAACCCTTATGCCTTAAAAGCATTACGTTTACCAAGGGAGCTTTTGAATGATGCGCGTTATAAACAAAGCCTCCTAGAAAAATAACTCCTGCTCCAAGAAAGCCAACCACATAACCCCAAGCAAGCTCACTAAACTGGTTAGCCGCATATAAAATCAAACCAAGCCCAAGAAGAAAGAGCAAAACATTTAAATAACTCATTGAGGAACTAGATTTCGCACCTACCGGCTTATTTGCAACAATTAAGCTCGTCAACACAAAAGAAAGTATCCCCAGAGGAATATTTATCCAAAACACCCATGCCCAGCTTAGATGCTGAATAATAAAACCTCCGATAGTTGGCCCAATTGCTTGTGATACACCTACAATGACTACACCAACACCAGCCGCCAAGCCCTTTTGATTGTCAGGAAAGTTATCAAAAGTAATCACAAAGGCTAAGCCGAGTGTTGCCGCAAACCCGAGCCCTTGTATAAAGCGCCCCACAAGCAGTATTGATACACTATCAGCAAAACCAGCAACGAGTGAGCCTGTAGTAAATAAAAAGACACCTATGAGAAAAATAGATTTTCGTCCGAAAATATCAGCCAAACCACCAAAAAGCGTGAACGATAAAGCTGTTGCTAGTAGATAACTGGTAATAAGCCACTGGCTTTGATTTAATGAAGCATGCAATGAGCGAGAAATATCAGCCACAGCCAAATTAACGATCGTCAGATCCAAGTTAACGAGCATGATCATAATCCCTGTGGCAGGCAACACTAACCACTTGCGATATTTCGCAATCATAAAAGCAGCCCTAGAATTTAATGAAGAAACTAGCTTAGCATAGTAAAAACAATAACAACAAATCAATTGAAAAAGTTAATACGATAGCTGGGTTTTTTATTAGCAAGGCACTACTACTTTTTAATAAGCTCATAAAAATACGCTTTTCCATTAAAAAGTAGTTAAAAATAACGAAGTAAGGCAAACACTGTGTGTGTTTGCCTTAACTTAAAAGGTGACAAAATAAGTAGACCTTCTGCGAAACTAAATACTGGACGAGCTTATGCTCGTTTGTAGTTTTAGAATCCGGCTTGAAGATTGAGAATCCCAGCAATAATATTAAATCTCATATTGTGTTTTCTGCGAAAATTCCTATACACCTCCCCAAGAATGCGGAATTTTTTAAATTTTGAGAATTGATGTTCAACCCTAATACGGATCTTGCTGTGATTACGGTTATCCTCTTTTTGTTGAGTAGTTAATTTGCCGCCTTTGGGCTTTTTATGAGGTAAGTTAACCAAGGGGTCAGTATGTTGAATTCCTTGGTATCCTAGATCAGCATATTTTTCTGCTGGTGGCAGTGGGCTGCCACGTTGTCGGATCTTAATATCATGAACCCTCCCAGGCATTGTTTGAGAGACGTTGATTATTTTTCCGGATGTACTCATTGCTATCTCCACCTTTTGAGTATGTCTTTTCTTTTTACCAGAATAATAATCTTTACGTGGCTTCTTCTTTTTGGGGCGCTGAATAGGCTGCTCCGTTACATCCATTAATATAGCGCAAACCGCATCTTCTGTTAGGGTTCTGTCTTTTTTAATATGAATATGCTTGGCCACTAAGGGTTCTAAGCGTTTAAATAAGCGGCAGACATTACTGTCATCCAAACCAACAAAGTAACCTAAGAATTCATGTGTTACATAAGTGCGATAGTACATCATGAGAAGCAAAAGGCGATCATGGTGCGTGGTGAGTTTCGGGCGCCTTCCCAGCTTACTAAACTCATCATCAAGTGATGACTTCACTTGTTGGTGTATCGTTTCAAAATCATCAAGGGTCAAACCAGTTAACTTTTTAAAAATACGCGGGCGGTTACTGAGTTGCTGATAGCTTAATAGCATATGCCTTTCCATGAATGATTATTAATCAGGCAATTATAAGCAAATTTTAGCTAGTTTCTAGAACTGCCCTTAGTTACGCAGAAGGTCTAGTCTTTTGAGCCAATAAACTATGTCTTAGTGTAAGTAATATTGAGCTTCAAGATATAACGATATGCTGAAAACCAATCCTGCATACTTACAAAGAGCTCGCCAGTATATGTACCTGCAGGCAGAGCAGCATTGTTACCACTCGATAAACGAAAAACCCCGACACCTGGAGAGGAACATGCTACGGCTGAATTCATTGAGTAGTTGCCACAAGCATTACTTCTTTGCCCATTAAAGTTAACATTATAAGACTGTGAATCCTGCGTTCTTGTTAACTGAACATTAAAGTTAGATGGCGCAGCTGAGTGCCAAGTAAGACCAGCCGGCGCACCAGAAACAGTCGTTGTTTGTAGTGACGGAAGCACCACAAAGCCTGCTCTTTTAGTCCCATCCAGTGAATACTGGCTCATATTAGGACTAGTATATGGCGTGCTATTAGTGATATTTGCTGCAACAGAGGAAATCTGCGTTACCATAGTTGGCATTGTTGAGACAACAGAGCTCCCCTGCTTATAGAGTAAAGTTGCTGATAAGGTTTGAGGCCCCTCATAAGCAGAATTAAAATTACCGCTAATAGTACAACTATCACCAGGCATACCGCTAGGTGCTAAACTAGTTCCACAATTATCAACAACACCTGTTGCATGAGGTAGTGACTTATAGACTTGAATCTCTGTAGCAGATGCACCACTGTTCGTATTTTGAAAAGTAAATAAGAATGGATAGGTTGACCCCATAGCTGTATGAACCGGCAAAGCTGTCGTTAGTGTACCAGTTACAGCAACGTCTACTACTTGTGTATTCATCGTTAAAGGAACTGTTTGTATTTGACTAGCTGCATCGGTGTAATTCAATGTCGCCCCCAAAGAGACAGCTCCAACAGGTGCATTTTCAAAAGTCCCTTTAATCTCACAAGAAGCTCCTGACGCCAAAGTAATACGACTAGATGAGGTACCACAGTTATTCGAAACATTTGTTGTATGTGGCAAATTAAGTGTTACATATGCATTAGTAGCATCGGCTGTACCGTAATTCGTATATTGAAAAGTAAACTGCTTTGACGTGTTCTCTTCAGTATTCGCCTCAAGTGGTTCAACCAACTTACCCAATACTGCCGTTTGAGTTGCCACACTGCTCGTAGTCAATGTCAAAGGAACACTATGCTCACCATAGGTTAGCACTGTTGACAAAGCTGCTGGACCAGCTATTAAGGGCTGGAATGTCCCACCCACCGTACAAGAAGCACCTGCCGCCAAAGAGCTGCCACAGGTATCTGAAGTTATTGTAAAGTTTGGTAAAAGCTTCGCTAACTTTAACTGTGTTGCTGGCAAAGAACCGTTAGTATTAGTAAAAGTAAATACAACTGGATATCCCAACCCTGGAACAAGGGTAGGAGGAAGAGCAGGTGAAACAGCTCCTTGAATAACTACATCCGTTACTTGCGTTTGCTCATTAAGCGTAACAGGGTTTACTATACCATCACCTGTTAAAGTCGTACTTAAGGTAACCGGGCCTGTCGCCGCAGCATGAAAGGTACCTGCATACTGACATGACTGACCAGGACCCAGACTAGACCGAGGTGTTGCGCTAGTTCCACAGTCATTTCCTGTTGGGGTAAAAGTACCTAACGGTAGAAACGGAGCAACCTCAGTATTCGTTGCGGCAGTACTCCCAAAGTTTGTGTATTGAAAAATCACAGGGTAATCTCTATCCTTTTCAACATTTGCAGGTAGCCCCTCAACTACATTCCCCGCCACTGCTACAGCCTGGCTTACAGTATTAGCTGATTGGATAATAGCCTCACCTTCATTGTAGTGGAACGTTCCAGTTAAATGAAAAGTACCTGTTGACTGAGGCGTAAAAGTACCAGAAAGTTGGCATGAAGTTTGAGGATTAAGTACACCTTGACAAGTATTTCCTGTGACATTGAAGTCAGGAATTTGTTGAGTAATATTTACACCTGTCAGAGGATACTGTGTATCAGCATTAAAAAAACTAGCCACAATTGGATAAGGCTGTCCTCTCATTACATTGGCTAGCAAATTAGTAGCAATAACAGCTATAGGCTTAGTCAGTGAACTTTGGTCCGAAACCACTGTTAAAGAGCCCGAACTACATAACATACCGTTAAAAGCACAAACCTCGGCTGGCAAAGTATGTTTTCCTGTAGTTTTAGCAAACAGATTATAAGTTAACTGGCAACTTTGGTTGGGCAATAACGTACCCGTACAAGTATTATTAGATAAACTAGCTGAAAAAACCGAGTTGCTAATTGTACTTGAGCTACTTGACACCAGAAAACCTGATAACGGAGTACCTGAAACATTCTTCACTGAAAAGGTAACTGATGGAGCAGAGCTGCCTGGATTCATATGTACCATTTTAGCTGCAGGTTCAAGCAATATTACCGGCTTAGCAACTGCATAGCCACTTGCCAGCAGTAACAAACCTAAAGTCAAATAAATACGACGAATATAGAATTGGTTATTCATAAAAAATTCCTTTTAATACTTTATGAATTGGTAACTATTAATTAACTAACTAAAAAATAAAGTTAAATAAATAAAGTGGGCGTCTAAGGTACCAGAAGATAGATTTTCATGCGTTGTTGAGTTGACTGGAGCTGACAGCGAACCTTTACCAAGATTAAGATAACGATAACCGATACTTAATGCTGTAAAGTGAGTAATCTGATATCCTCAGGCCAAACCAATGCCATAAGCAAAATCTGACTGTGTATGCTTACTAAACTTGTCTAACGCTGGACTCAAAGAG
>CBDALO010000116.1:0-3454 GCA_965196985.1 Gammaproteobacteria bacterium
TGCTAGTTTGTCAGGAAAAACATATTATTTGCAATCACACTAACTAGGCCTAAAATAGTGTTTACTATAAAATCATTGATTTTCTCAAAACAGTCGATTAAACCCACACAAAAATGCTTTCAACCAATGTAAAACACTTAATTGCAATGAAGCCAAGCCATTTTTCCAATGAATTACTGCTAGTTTTTCAGAAAAAACATATTATTTGCATTCACACTAACTTGGCCTAAAACAGTGTTTAATTAAAAAACTTTAATTTTCTCAAAAACAGTCGATTAAACTCACACAAAAATGCTTTAAACCAATGTTAAACACTGAATTGCAATGAAACCAAGCCATTTTTTCAATGAATTACTGCTAATTTTTCAGAAAAAACATATTATTTGCAATCACACTAACTAGGCCTAAAACTGTGTTTACCAAAAAAACATTGATTTTCTCAAAAATAGTCGATTAAACTCACACAAAAATGCTTTAAACCAATGTAAAACACTAAATTGCAATGAAACCAAGCCATTTTTCCAATGAATTAACGCTAGTTTTTCAGGAAAAACATATTATTTGCAATCACACTAATTAGGCCTAAAACAGTGTTTACTATAAAAACATTGATTTTCTCAAAAACAGTCGTTTAAACTCACACAAAAATGCTTTAAACCAATGTAAAACACTGAATTGCAATAAAATTAAGCCATTTTTCCAAAGATATACTGCTAGTTTTTCAGAAAAAACATATTATTTGCATTCACACTAACTTGGCCTAAAACAGTGTTTACTTAAAAAACTTTGTTTTTCTCAAAAACAGTCGATTAAACTCACACAACAATGCTTTAAACCAATGTAAAACACTGAATTGCAATGAAACCAAGCCATTTTTCCAATGAATTACTGCTAGTTTTTCAGGAAAAACATATTATTTGCAATCACACTAACTAGGCCTAAAATAGTGTTTACCATAAAAACATTGATTTTCTCAAAAACAGTCGATTAAAGTCACACAAAAATGCTTTAAACCAATGTAAAACACTGAATTGCAATGGAAACAAGCCATTTTTCCAATGAATTACTGCTAGTTTTTCAGAAAAAACATATTATTTGCAGTCACACTAACTAGGCCTAAAACAGTGATTACCAACAAAACATTGATTTTCTCAAAAATAGTCGATTAAACTCACACAAAAATGCTTTAAACCAATGTAAAACACTGAATTGCAAGGAAACCAAGCCATTTTTCCAATGAATTACTGCTAGTTTTTCAGGAAAAACATATTATTTGCAATCACACTAACTAGGCCTAAAATAGTGTTTACTATAAATACATTGATTTTCTCAAAAACAGTCGATTAAACTCACACAAAAATGCTTTAAACCAATGTAAAACACTGAACTGCAATAAAACCAAGCCATTTTTCCAATGAATTACTGCTAGTTTTTCAGAAAAAACATATTATTTGCATTCACACTAACTTGGCCTAAAACAGTGTTTACTTAAAAATCTTTGATTTTCTCAAAAACAGTCGATTAAACTCTCACAAAAATGCTTTAAACCAATGTAAAACACTGAATTGCAATAAAACCAAGCCATTTTTCCAATGAATTACTGCTAGTTTGTCAGGAAAAACATATTATTTGCAATCACACTAACTAGGCCTAAAATAGTGTTTACTATAAAAACATTGATTTTCTCAAAACAGTCGATTAAACCCACACAAAAATGCTTTCAACCAATGTAAAACACTTAATTGCAATGAAGCCAAGCCATTTTTCCAATGAATTACTGCTAGTTTTTCAGAAAAAACATATTATTTGCATTCACACTAACTTGGCCTAAAACAGTGTTTAATTAAAAAACTTTAATTTTCTCAAAAACAGTCGATTAAACTCACACAAAAATGCTTTAAACCAATGTTAAACACTGAATTGCAATGAAACCAAGCCATTTTTTCAATGAATTACTGCTAGTTTTTCAGAAAAAACATATTATTTGCAATCACACTAACTAGGCCTAAAACTGTGTTTACCAAAAAAACATTGATTTTCTCAAAAATAGTCGATTAAACTCACACAAAAATGCTTTAAACCAATGTAAAACACTATATTGCAATGAAACCAAGCCATTTTTCCAATGAATTACTGCTAGTTTTTCAGGAAAAACATATTATTTGCAATCACACTAACTAGGCCTAAAATAGTGTTTACTATAAAAACATTGATTTTCTCAAAAACAGTCGATTAAACTCACACAAAAATGCTTTAAACCAATGTAAAACACTGAATTGCAATAAAACCAAGCCATTTTTTCAATGAATTACTGCTAGTTTTTCAGAAAAAACATATTATTTGCAATCACACTAACTAGGCCTAAAACAGTGATTACCAAAAAAGCATTGATTTTCTCAAAAACAGTCGATTAAACTCACACAAAAATGCTTTAAACCAATGTTAAACACTGAATTGCAATGAAACCAAGCCATTTTTCCAATGAATTACTGCTAGTTGTTCAGAAAAAACATATTATTTGCAATCACACTAACTAGGCCTAAAACTGTGTTTACCAAAAAAACATTGATTTTCTCAAAAATAGTCGATTAAACTCACACAAAAATGCTTTAAACCAATGTAAAACACTATATTGCAATGAAACCAAGCCATTTTTCCAATGAATTACTGCTAGTTTTTCTGGAAAAACATATTATTTGCAATCACACTAACTAGGCCTAAAATAGTGTTTACTATAAAAACATTGATTTTCTCAAAAACAGTCGATTAAACTCACACAAAAATGCTTTAAACCAATGTAAAACACTGAATTGCAATAAAACCAAGCCATTTTTTCAATGAATTACTGCTAGTTTTTCAGAAAAAACATATTATTTGCAATCACACTAACTAGGCCTAAAACAGTGATTACCAAAAAAGCATTGATTTTCTCAAAAACAGTCGATTAAACTCACACAAAAATGCTTTAAACCAATGTAAAACACTGAATTGCAATGAAACCAAGACATTTTTCCAATGAAGAGCTGCTAGTTTTTCAGAAAAAACATATTATTTGCAATCACACTAACTTGGTGTAAAACAGTGATTACCAAAAAAACATTGATTTTCTCAAGAACAGTCGATTAAACTCACACAAAAATGCTTCAAACCAATGTAAAACACTGAATTGCAATGAAACCAAGCCATTTTTCCAATGAATTACTGCTAGTTTTTCAGGAAAAACATATTATTTGCAATCACACTAACTAGGCCCAAAATAGTGTTTACTATAAAATCATTGATTTTCTCAAAACAGTCGATTAAACCCACACAAAAATGCTTTCAACCAATGTAAAACACTTAATTGTAATGAAACCAAGCCATTTTTCCAATGAATTACTGCTAGTTGTTCAGAAAAAACATATTATTTGCAATCACACTAACTAGGCCTAAAACTGTGTTTACCAAAAAGACA
>CBDALO010000117.1:0-5618 GCA_965196985.1 Gammaproteobacteria bacterium
CTTACCTTTTGGCCGAAATTTGGATCATTTTAATTTTGGCTAATTTTCACCAAAATGGTAAGGGGTTAACCTTACTTTTTGACCGAAAATTGGATCCTTTTAATATTGGCAAATATTCACCAAAATGGTAAGGGGTTAACCTTACTTTTTGACCGAAAATTGGATCAATTTAATATTGGCTAATCTTCACCAAAATGGTAAGGGGTTAACCTTACTTCTTGACCGAAAATTGGACCATTTTAATTTTGGCTAATTTGTACCAAAATGGTAAGGGGTTAACCTTACTTTTTGACCGAAAATTGGATCATTTTAATATTGGCTAATTTTCTCCAAAATGGTAAGGAAATAACCTTACTTTTTGATCGAAAATTGGAGCATTTTAATATTGGCTAATTTTCACCAAAATGGTAAGGGGTTAACCTTACTTTTTGACCGAAATTTTGATCATTTTAATTTTGGCTGATTTTCACCAAAAAGGAAAGGGGTTAACCTTACTTTTTGACCGAAAATTGGACCATTTTAATTTTGGCTAATTTTCACCAAAATGGTAAGGGGTTAACCTTACTTTTTGACCGAAAATTGGATCATTTTAATTTTGGCTAATTTTCACCAAAATGGTAAGGGGTTAACCTTACTTTTTAACCGAAAATTGGACCATTTTAATTTTGGCTAATTTTCACCAAAATGGTAAGGGGTTAACCTTACTTTTTGACCGAAATTTGGATCATTTTAATATTGGCTAATTTTCACCAAAATGGAAAGGGGTTAACCTTACTTTTTGACCAAAAATTGGACCATTTTAATATTGGCTAATTTTCACCAAAATGGTAAGGGGTTAACCTTACTTTTTGACCGAAAATTGGATCATTTTAATTTTGGCTAATTTTCACCAAAATGGTAAGGGGTTAGCCTTACTTTTTGACCGAAAATTGGACCATTTTAATTTTGGCTAATTTTCACCAAAACGGTAAGGGGTTAACCTTACTTTTTGACCGCAAATTGGACCATTTCAATTTTGGCTAATTTTCACCAAAATGGTAATGGGTTAACCTTACTTTTTGACCGAAAATTGGACCATTTTAATTTTGGCTAATTTTCACCAAAATGGTAAGGGGTTAACCTTACTTTTGGACCGAAAATTGGACCATTTTAATTTTGGCTAATTTTCACCAAAATGGTAAGGGGTTAACCTTACTTTTTGACCAAAATTTGGATGATTTTAATATTGGCTAATTTTCTCCAAAATGGTAAGGGGTTATCCTTACTTTTTGACCGAAAATTGGATCATTTTAATATTGGCTAATTTTCACCAAAATGGTAAGGGGTTAACCTTACTTTTTGACCGAAAATTGGACCATTTTAATTTTGGCTAATTTTCACCAAAATGGTAAGGGGTTAACCTTACTTTTTGACCGAAATTTGGATGATTTTAATATTGGCTAATTTTCTCCAAAATGGTAAGGGGTTATCCTTACTATTTGACCGAAAATTGGACCATTTTAATTTTGGCTAATTTTCACCAAAATGGTAAGGGGTTAACCTTACTTTTTGACCGAAAATTGGACCATTTTAATTTTGGCTAATTTTCACCAAAATGGTAAGGGGTTAACCTTACTTTTTGACCGAAAATTGAACCATTTTAATTTTGGCGAATATTCACCAAAATGGTAAGGGGTTAACCTTACTTTTTGACCAAAAATTGGACCATTTTAATTTTGGCTAATTTTCACTAAAATGGTAAGAGGTTAACCTTACTTTTTGACCGAAAATTGGATCATTTTGATATTGGCTAATTTTCACCAAAATGGTAAGGGGTTAACCTTACTTTTTGACCGAAATTTGGATCATTTTAATATTGGCTAATTTTCACCAAAATGGTAAGGGGTTAACCTTACTTTTTGACCGAAATTTGGATGATTTTAATATTGGCTAATTTTCTCCAAAATGGTAAGGGGTTATCCTTACTTTTTGACCGAAAATTGGACCATTTTAATTTTGGCTAATTTTCACCAAAATGGTAAGGGGTTAACCTTACTTTTTGACCGAAAATTGGACCATTTTAATTTTGGCTAATTTTCACCAAAATGGTAAGGGGTTAACCTTACTTTTTGACCGAAAATTGGACCATTTTAATTTTGGCTAATTTTCACCAAAATGGTAAGGGGTTAACCTTACTTTTTGACCGAAATTTGGATGATTTTAATATTGGCTAATTTTCTCCAAAATGGTAAGGGGTTAACCTTACTTTTTGATCGAAAATTGGAGGATTTTAATATTGGCTAATTTTCACCAAAATGGTAAGGGGTTAATCTTACTTTTTGACCGAAAATTGGACCATTTTAATTATGGCTAATTTTCACCAAAATGGTAAGGGGTTAATCTTACTTTTTGACCGAAAATTGGACCATTTTAATTTTGGCTAATTTTCACCAAAATGGTAAGGGGTTAACCTTACTTTTTGACCGAAATTTGGATCATTTTAATATTGGCTAATTTTCACCAAAATGGTAAGGGGTTAACCTTACTTTTTGACCGAAAATTGGACCATTTTAATTTTGGCTAATTTTCACCAAAATGGTAAGGGGTTAACCTTACTTTTTGACCGAAATTTGGATGATTTTAATATTGGCTAATTTTCTCCAAAATGGTAAGGGGTTAACCTTACTTTTTGACCGCAAATTGGACCATTTTAATATTGGCTAATTTTCACCAAAATGGTAAGGGGTTAATCTTACTTTTTGACCGAAAATTGGACCATTTTAATTTTGGCTAATTTTCACCAAAATGGTAAGGGGTTAACCTTACTTTTTGACCGAAATTTGGATCATTTTAATATTGGCTAATTTTCACCAAAATGGTAAGGGGTTAGCCTTACTTTTTGACCGAAAATTGGATCATTTTAATATTGGCTAATTTTCACCAAAATGGTAAGGGGTTAACCTTACTTTTTGACCGAAAATTGGACCATTTTAATTTTGGCTAATTTTCACCAAAATGGTAAGGGGTTAACCTTACTTTTTGACCGAAAATTGGATCATTTTAATTTTGGCTAATTTTCACCAAAATGGTAAGGGGTTCCCCTTACTTTTTGAGCGAAATTTGGATCATTTTAATATTGGCTGATTTTCACCATAATGGTAAGGGGTTAACCTTACTTTTTGACCGAAATTTGGATCATTTTAATATTGGCTAATTTTCACCAAAATGGTAAGGGGTTAACCTTACTTTTTGACCCCTTTGCACCATTTTAATTTTGGCTAATTTTCACCAAAACGGTAAGGGGTTAACCTTACTTTTTGACCGCAAATTGGACCATTTTAATTTTGGCTAATTTTCACCAAAATGGTAAGGGGTTAACCTTACTTTTTGACCGAAAATTGGACCATTTTAATTTTGGCTCATTTTCACCAAAATGGTAAGGGGTTAACCTTACTTTTGGACCGAAAATTGGACCATTTTAATTTTGGCTAATTTTCACCAAAATGGTAAGGGGTTAACCTTACTTTTTGACCGAAAATTGGACCATTTTAATTTTGGCTAATTTTCACCAAAATGGTAAGGGGTTAACCTTACTTTTTGACCGAAAATTGGACCATTTTAATTTTGGCGAATATTCACCAAAAGGGTAAGGGGTTAACCTTACTTTTTGACCAAAAATTGGACCATTTTAATTTTGGCTAATTTTCACTAAAATGGTAAGAGGTTAACCTTACTTTTTGACCGAAAATTGGATCATTTTGATATTGGCTAATTTTCACCAAAATGGTAAGGGGTTAACCTTACTTTTTGACCGAAATTTGGATCATTTTAATATTGGCTAATTTTCACCAAAATGGTAAGGGGTTAACCTTACTTTTTGACCGAAATTTGGATGATTTTAATATTGGCTAATTTTCTCCAAAATGGTAAGGGGTTATCCTTACTTTTTGACCGAAAATTGGACCATTTTAATTTTGGCTAATTTTCACCAAAATGGTAAGGGGTTAACCTTACTTTTTGACCGAAAATTGGACCATTTTAATTTTGGCTAATTTTCACCAAAATGGTAAGGGGTTAACCTTACTTTTTGACCGAAAATTGGATCATTTTAATTTTGGCTAATTTTCACCAAAATGGTAAGGGGTTAACCTTCCTTTTTGACCGAAAATTGGACCATTTTAATTTTGGCTAATATTCACCAAAATGGTAAGGGGTTAACCTTACTCTTTGACCGAAAATTGGATCATTTAAATATTGGCTAATTTTCTCCAAAATGGTAAGGGGTTAACCTTACTTTTTGATCGAAAATTGGGGCATTTTAATATTGGCTAATTTTCACCAAAATGGTAAGGGGTTAACCTTACTTTTTGACCGAAATTTGGATCATTTTAATATTTGCCAATTTTCACCAAAATGGTAAGGGGTTAACCTTACTTTTTTACCGAAATTTGGATCATTTTAATATTGGCCAATTTTCACCAAAATGGTAAGGGGTTAACCTTACTTTTTTACCGAAAATTGGATCATTTTAATTTTGGCTAATTTTCACCAAAATGGTAAGGGGTTAACCTTACTTTTTGACCGAAATTTGGATCATTTTAATATTGGCTAATTTTCATCAAAATGGTAAGGGGTTAACCTTACTTTTTGACCGAAAATTGGACCATTTTAATTTTGGCTAATTTTCACCAAAATGGTAAGGGGTTAACCTTACTCTTTGACCGAAAATTGGATCATTTTAATATTGGCTAATTTTCTCCAAAATGGTAAGGGGTTAACCTTACTTTTTGATCGAAAATTGGAGCATTTTAATATTGGCTAATTTTCACCAAAATGGTAAGGGGTTAACCTTACTTTTTGACCGAAAATTGGACCATTTTAATTTTGGCTAATTTTCACCAAAATGGTAAGGGATTAACCTTACTTTTTGACCGAAAATTGGATCATTTTGATATTGGCTAATTTTCTCCAAAATGGTAAGGGGTTAACCTTACTTTTTGAGCGAAAATTGGAGCATTTTAATATTGGCTAATTTTCACCAAAATGGTAAGGGGTTAACCTTACTTTTTGACCGAAATTTGGATCATTTTAATATTGGCTAATTTTCACCAAAATGGTAAGGGGTTAACCTTACTTTTTGACCGAAAATTCGATCATTTTAATTTTGGATAATTTTCACCAAAATGGTAAGGGGTTAACCTTACTTTTTGACCGAAAGTTGGCTCATTTTAATATTGGCTAATTTTCACCAAAATGGTAAGGAGTTAACCTTACTTTTTGACCGAAATTTGGATCATTTTAATATTGGCTAATTTTCACCAAAATGGTAAGGGGTTAACCTTACTTTTTGACCGAAAATTGGATTATTTTAATTTTGGCTAATTTTCACCAAAATGGTAAGGGGTTAACCTTACTTTTTGACCGAAATTTGGATCATTGTAATATTGGCTAATTTTCACCAAAATGGTAAGGGGTTAACCTTACTTTTTGACAGAAAAGGGGACCATTTTTATTTTAGCTTATTTTCACCAAAATGGTAAGGGGTTAACCTTACTTTTTGACCGAAAATTGGACCATTTTAATTTTGGCTAATTTTCACCAAAATGGTAAGGGGTTAATCTTGCTTTTTGAGCGAAAAT
>CBDALO010000118.1:0-1718 GCA_965196985.1 Gammaproteobacteria bacterium
AATGACGTTGATGCCAATCTGGAAGCAGGTGCTTGATTCAGGCCATGTTAAAACTCCATTTTGTCGCATTTTGATCCGCGAAAAAAACCTGCCGCTACCAGTTTCGTTCACATTGTACCGAAACAACAAGTGTTTGTTTGAAAACATGGTTTGCCGCGGATCATAGCGCAAGCGTAATGAATGTTCTTCCTCCTGACAGGTACAAATCTAAACAAAAAGTGATCGCGCGTAAGGCCGTTTTCCACTAGGCGAATTTATTCGCGCGAAGCGACTTTTTTCGAGCATACGCACGCGTATTCAAATTCTCGCGCAGGAGCTCATTCGCGGTGACTGTTCGCAGCAGCGAAAAAAGGCGCAAGCCAATTAAATTGAATGACCAAAAGTCGCGCCAAAACAACAGCAGCAGGAAGAAAAACATGGCTGCGATGACACTGAATCTCTTACAACAAATGATGGCAAATGGAGACCAGGCCCGTAGGAAGCGGGGGGTTGGGATGAAGGGGCAGGGAGGGCACGTGCCCCCCAAATAATTTACAGAGATGACGTCATGAATTTGCAGTTATTTCATGACTGGAATGAAGCAGGCAAAGTGCTTGGCTTCCTGTTATCACAATTTTTATCACAATTTTGGTGCGAACGGCTTATCTGATGTTTTGATGCAAACAACTTATAAATTTTGGTGTCCTGTGATTGGTTTATCGAGGTGCTGAGTGCCGTTGCTATCTGAAAGGATTGTAGCTATTGCAATGGCGGCCAACGTTATTACTTCACGCCTCTATTCCTCTAATGTGCAAAAGTTCCGATTGCGGAACATTTCCTTCGATGATAGCATAGTTCACATGCAGTCACACGATTACAAGAAGTGCTCTTTATCGCTTAACTTCTTGGTCAAACTTCTTGAAAAAATAACCTCGAAAAACTTCTTGGTCAATAAAATGGCAAAAAGAACCGGTGGGGGTTAAAACAAGTGGACTCATGACGTGGCTAAGTTTGGGAAACGTGTAAGTATTATTCTAGCATTTCTCATAAATTTTTCTTTGACCGTATTTACTTACGAGCTTGTTGCCAACAATTAACCGTCTTTTTAACGAACCGTCCTTTTACTTTTCCAAGTTATCAGTAGATAAGACCTCGGGTAAGAAAATAAGACCTTGGGCGCCAGTAGTGAAAGTTTCTTAAAAATAAAAGATTTAGAGTGCTCAGATTCTGAGATGTGATTTTCAAAGCTTTTCCAATATTTAGACATTTCTCAAGTACCTTCCAAGTTATGAGATACATGGAACGAGTGAAGGCAAGATAAAACCATGCCAGAAAAATTTCCGTTATCAAAGTAAATAGTTTTCTTTATAAGTTATGTTTTCCCAGTACTTGGCTAGAGTTAATTTCTTAATTTTGTGGCGACGAGTTCAGTTTCTTATCAAAAGTTTCTTATAAAAGCAATACGTGTATTGGCCCAAATTCTTGGTTTCTTGTGATAAGAATACGTATTGCTAGTATTTACTAGGAACTGATTCTTTTTAGTTCAAAGCCCAGTGCAGGAGGCCAGCAACATCAGTTAGAATCTCAAGACCATTCGTTCACTAGCCGCGAAGACAGCCCGGAAACAAGCAAGGAAAAAGTACTGAAACAATGGTTAGTTAGTTAGTAAACAAGTTTTGTATGATTGCAGTAATGGCAATATTTTTTGACATGATGTATTTGGGGAAATAACTTGCACA
>CBDALO010000119.1:0-17935 GCA_965196985.1 Gammaproteobacteria bacterium
TGAAGTTAAGCGGATGCGAGAAAGCTTGGTAGTTCAAGGGATTGAGAGAGAAGACTTTTTTGGCTCTGTAGATGAGTTTTTTGCAAGAAAGAAAGCCTTGAAATCTTTAGATAAGAGCCTTTGGAAAGTGCTGGGCTTGTTGCGAGAAAAGGTTGATGTTAAAGCTCAAAGAAAACAAGCCGAGCTTGATCAAGTTAGAGAAGCTCTACAAAATGTTAATATATTAATAAGGGAGTACCCAAAGTCAAAAGCTTTTCTCGATAGTTTGTCGGTTCAAGTAAGAGAAGGGACTTGCCATCCTATTTATTCTGAAGGGGTAAGGGGTAATCTAATTGCCTTGAGAAATTCTGTTGAGGCAAACTATAAAGCTATCTATAGAATACTCGGTATTGGTGATGAGCAGTTAGATGAAGAGTTAGAAGGGTTAAAAGAGCTTCCTTTAGGTGAGGAGGTTTTGCAGCGTGGTCTTCAATCTGGTAGCGATTTTCTCGGGCTTGTTGATGCGCTAAGGCGCTCTCTTAGTGACTTGGCTAATGAGATTGGTAGGGCTGAGGTAAAACGAGTGGCAGCAGAAGAGATAGAGCGTTATTTGTATCCGTCTTATTTCAGCATGATGCTCATGCTGCGCTCTCTTTAGTTTACTGCGCCTGTGATGAGCGGATGGTAATTAATTCCGCTAGCGAAGGCATAGAATAGTTTTTTGTAATTCTGTCATATATATAATCGAAGACATTAACTGCTAGCTTTTTACATGTCTCAGTAATTGTAACCATTGTATCCTTAGCTTTCGTTCCTTCTTCACTCATAGTATGAAGGTGTACATCGCGCATTCTAGCCTGCTTCCGAGCCATCAACTCTGCTGGATTGTTATGTAGAGGAAGCTCTGGCTTTTCCAGCACTAACAATAGCTGCCTTTTCTTTTTTAAGGTGAGCTCAATTTGTTTATCTAGTTTCTCGTAGCCAGTGATTGTTGAGAATAACTCAGTAAACTCATTGGATAGCTTATCTATCTCATCTTGCCCTGGGTTCTTTTTATATTCAATGAGCTTATGATAATAATCCCAAAACCTATCCAAGAAGCTGTCAACAGAGTCTTGGTGCTTCTTAAAAATTGGCGTCAGCTTTTTATAATGCCTACCCTCATGAACCCAGCACAAGGCGAGTGATTCAGTAATGAGCTTAAACTGTGGCGCATCATCGGTAATGAGTGTTTCTATCGCATAAGGACTCTTTCTATATGTTGAGATAGCTGCCGCATCAGTAATCAGCTTTCTATATTTTGGAAATTTTTTATCACCTAATACCTTATCAAGAATAACTTCCAGCTCCTTACTGTTTAAGATAGTCGATGAGTGAAATACCTTTAAGCTTTCGATTACCTTGTGGGGTAAGTTCATAGTAGCCAGTAAATTAAAAGCGGCCTCATTTAATGTGAACCCAAAGTGGTCTTTGCTTAACATTTCAATGACGCTTAATCGACTTTTACTGGTCAGCGTAAAGTAAGCTGAATAATACTCATTACCCAATACATTAACATAACGGTTTTTCCCATCCTCTCTAGCGTTGGTGTCATCTAGGTGCTGGTAGTTCGTGGATTGTAAACCTGCCTTCACAACTTCTACCTTCTCGGGCTCAAGTATCGTAGGTGTTTTAATTGTGAAGCTATGGATGGTTGATTTACTAATATCTATGTTGGCGGTTTTATAAAATGTCTCAAGGCTTTCTAGCGTCATACCACCTTGAGTATTTAGGAAGCTTGTCCAGCTTTTAATAGTAGGGCCGAACTGGCCCTCATAACCAGTTGGCAGAGGTGCTGTATAGTGTTTGTTTTCAGAAGGGGAGTAATATTGTTGGCGCAAAAAAAGAGTGTTATTAGCAGCAATTTTTATATCCTGGATAAGTGTTTTCTTAGAGCCATTTGGCACAGCATCGCTGGGCAACGAATCTGGATTAATTGTTAGTGTCACTGTATTAGAGACTTCGAGATTTTTTTTACTAGATTTTGGCTTTCTAGTTTTATTGGTTTTATTTCCTTTTCTATCCTTCTCGGAGGAATGATCCTTGTCCTTGTTAGCGCGCGTTTGCTTTCTAACATTAGGCTTTCCTTGCTCACCTTTATATTTATTTAATGCGTTATTTAACGATTGCACCTTGTCTTCTAGCTTTATGATTTTCTCAGCCTGACTTTCACATACATTGCTAAAATCTGTTTCTAGTGCTGTTGGTGTAACAGTATTATTAAATCTCTCAATGAGATCGGCTAAAACTGATTTGTCAGGTTGTTTTTTCATAGGAAGAGTATACCACGGGTTTGAAAAGGTAAATTTTCCCCACACAGATGGCCGTACTGCTGAAATTATTTTTAAGCCATGAACCTGATCGATGAAAAAATAATCCGAGCATACAGCGTTGTTATAGAGCGCACATCATGCTTTTATGACACACGATGATTCCAATATAAAATTTCCAAATTTGCACGAAAAAGCTGTCAAGAACTTTTTGAATTATTTTCAAATCATGCTGATATTGAACGGATACCGTTATTTTGTCTGTAAAAACCAACTTCAGTACTTAGAAAAACCTTTAAAATTCTAAATGGCACTCTATTGTACCTGTCTCATCGCATAATATCTTAAATTAATTATGCTAATCAATCTAAAAAATTATTTATACCTCAAATTTTTCTCCTCTCAAAATAAATTATTAACTTTTAGGTAATAGCAATTATATCTCGTTAATAAGAACAAGAATGATCTATCCTAAAACCCTATGAAGCCTTATTATTCACTTCAACTTAAGTATCTAGGTGATCCGCTCCACTGGTCATCAATTTCCACTAAAACAGCTGATACGAGCCTTAGGCACGATTCAGTATTAGGGAAAATTCCAACTGTATGCGTCCTTCTTTTTACCTCTCTGTTTACGCGCTCAGCTATGTTACTGGTTCTTAATCTTTTTTGATGCGGCCTGTCAAAGTTCATCACTACTAAGCCCTCCGGTATATTCACTTCCAACCAAGAAGAAAGCTCTGGTGCTGTTTGCTGATATTTATCTACCGCCATAGCCAATAGTCTTTCCGACTCATGAATGTTTGAGGCATTAAATATAGCTGTAATCTCCTCAGCTACTGGTTCCTTCATTGAGCGCTTTGGTATGTGAGCCTGAGCATTTTGCTGCAAATGAAATTGGCAGCGTTGCCAAGGAACACTGGGGAACACAGCTCTTCTAGCGGCTTTTAGGCCAGTATGAGCGTCGCTAGTAATCAACTCAATACCATGTATACCTCGCTCAACCAACTGCTGAAGAAAATCACGCCAATGTACCTCAGCCTCTGATAACGCAACAGAAACACCTAGCACTGTTCTCTTGCCGGTTGATTCATCAAAGCCATAGGCTATCAATACCGCACAGTCTTGTACTGTGCCGCTAGTGCGCACCTTCTCATAACGTGCATCTAGCCAAAGATATTTTATCTTTCCTAACGGCTTATTTCGCCATTTCTTTAAATCTTCATCCAACAATTTAGCGCAACGGCTTACCTCTGTGTTTGAAATATCTGTTCCACAGAGTTGCTTTAGCACCTTTTCAACTTTGCGCGTGGAAACCCCATGCACATACATTTCAGCGACAGCCAGCTTAAGTGCTCTATCAGAGCGTACACCTCGCTCTAAGACTGATGGATAGAAGGCTTCATTGGAGTCTCTAACCTGCGGTATCTGTAGCTCAAGCTGACCTTGACCTGTGTTAATTAACCTTGGTTTAAAGCCGTTCGCATATCCGTTTCTATCGCCAGTTCGCTCATAAGGACTGGCATTTAAATGGCGCTCCCTTTCTATTAACATAGCCTCATTCATCAACCTGGAGACAAGCTTAGGTAAAGCTTCAAACCCCTCCATCGCTAAAACATGTATGGCTTCTTCGATTAAGTTCTCATTTTTATAGCAGCTCATTGTCATTCCTCTTTTTTGGTTAAGTTTACCTTAAAAGGAATTTCTAATCTGACTGAGTCGCCTGCTTATTTTCAGCAAGTCAATGGAATTTACAGAAAGGATGGCGCACTAGCGCAGAAGAAGACGCAGCTGCTTTTCAGCACCAAAGAGGAATTAGAATATCAACAATGAAGTCAGTAATTAAGTCTCAAGTAGATGAGGCTAATAAGTTATTTAAACGTTTTTCTGAGCAAGGGTTGCAGGATCTTCTTTCTAGTGATTATGGTGAGATGGTTGGTGATCTTTGCCGTGAAGGAGAGTTTGTTAGCAGTGATGACAAGGGCTATGCTCAAATTATTTTTTCTCGAGATAAGCTGGATAGGCTTGGTGATGAAGAGAATGAGGGCGAGCTAGAAGTCATTAATAGCAAAGGCGGTGAGCTTATCTCCTGGCTTGAGTTTCAGTATGAGAGAGCTCAAAAACTGGCTAAGCAGCAAAAAGATGAACTAAATAGGAGGGGGCAGCAGATAAACGAGCTTCGTTCGCTCTGTCAGCAGTTTAATGATAAGATAGATCAGGTTTGGTCATTGATTAATGATGATGCTGAGGTGAAGGCTAGGTTTAGTAGTTTGCTTGCTAAAGAGATGGGTTCAAGTTGTTTTAGTGTTACTGAGGGAAGCGTTTCTGCAGTTGAGGAAGCGTTATCGACTGCCAACTTGCTAGCGTTTGATGAAGCTAAGCGTGTTTTAGCTTCTTGCCAAAAAAAGGTTGGTGCGTTTAAAGAGGGAGTGTTGAAGGATATAAAATTAGAGCAAAGGAAGCGAGACTTAATTAGGGGTAAAGTAAGAGAGGTTAATAACTTGCTTGGAAAAGTTATTGTGCTTCAGGAAGAAGGTTTAGACCATGTAATATCTTTTTCTGAATTGCTTGGTGCTGTTAGGATGAGCTTAGGGTGTGGTGCTGAGTCATTAGCTAACATAGTTGTTGATAATGAGAAGCTTAGTGAGCTTAAAAGAGGTAAGTTAGAGGATTGTTGGAAACAAGTTGAGGATTTATTGAGTCAAGTAAAAAGTGATCTTGGCACATTGGTGCGTAAGAGTTCTGATAAAAAAGCAAAAGAAACGATGCAGAAGAAAATTGATAACGAAAGGGATGGTTCACGCGCCCTTTTTGAGGAAAGTTTCAGCAAAGTGAGCAGATTGCTAGTGGAAGTCAATGTCGCTTATGTTAGTGCTAGTAAAGGTTTTCCCTCGGAAGTTGAAGGTAGGTTTCGAGCTTTTCCTTGGGGTGCTGCCTCTATATAATGTAGGCTATATTACTGCTGGCACGCCAAAATCATTGACCTTCTCCCAAAACTGATCCCATCTGCCTTTAGTCTTTACTAGTGTTCTCAAGCATAAAACGATTTTCATTCCCTTGTCTTTCCAGCGCATTCCTGATCCCCCTAATCTTTGTTTAACAATTGTTTTACATGCTGCTTCAGTGACGCCAGAGCCAATTGGTGCATTCTGCTTAATCAAATTATGATACGACATTCGCTTTTCTTTAATATTATTTTCAAAATACGTAATTGTTCCTTCTAGCTTTTCTCTAAGCGATTTATTCAGTTTTTTATTTACATGCTCTTTAAGCTCAGCAAGTATTCTACCTGCCGCACCTTTCTTGTGCTTTAAGTCATGACATCGCTCTTGGAGCCAAACATCACGCTCATCTCTTTCAGATTTTTTGGTAAATATTGCCTTTGATGCTTCACCGAGATATTCAGTTGCATGCCAAAAATCTAAAATTTGCGTATCAGTATGTTTTTTTAGAAATGGCCAATTATTTTTTGCTCCATCAGCAACGCCAATTGTTTTAGCATCAGGGTAATATTTCTTTTTCAGCTTTATTTCCTTTTCAAGCCTATTAAAGAATTCATCTTTTCCATATTCTGGTGATGCTGCAACGTAGGTTGTGTGCAGGCGTGCACCATGCTTATCATACATGGAAATAGTTCCAACCATGCTCTCTCTATAACCATCATCAACGGTGAGGACATATGCACCATCTAAGCTAATGCTTAGCATCTCAACGCCTGCATCAAGCTTTGGCTCTTCATATTCCCACTCAGCCTCTTTGGCTTGTGCAATACCGCCAACAAAATCAGTTGCCCGTTGCAAGTATGAATGTGAGATTTTACGGTTATGATTGACCTTGAGATCATCAATAACACTAGGAGCAGGTAAGTTTGAGTATTTATGTGAGATTATTTTTGCAAATCGCGGTGTTGATCCTTGGATAATTCTAGCCTTATCTTCTAAAGGACAAAAGATCTTCCCGCCTTTAGAGGTTTGATAAACATAACGCTTAACTCGAGCAACTCCATAAGGCGTTTGGTAATTTGCTTCATCTCTACTTCGTGCTGTTAGCTTTATTTTTCCAACATGGATAGGAGAGCCATCTGCATCAAACTTACTTAATGCTTTTTCAGTGGCTAATGTTCCAACCTCATTAAGCCCATCAAGAATTGCGTCCTCACATTCAAGCATAGATCCTTTTAGTGGAAGCTTGAGTTCAATAGTTAATTCATTATTTTCATCAGAGATAATTCTAGCTGACATCCAAACACCATCCTTCATCATGTTAAAGTGTATATTATGCTATATATTCTACATTATATAAAGGCAGCACCCTTTCCTTGGTACGACGATGAGCAGGCTAGTGAGCTGCCTTTGAAGGGGGAGTTGTTGAGTAAAGCGGACGCCAAGGCATTTAAACAAGCGCAGTACAAACTTGATGAGTTTGCTCGAGAGCTTCGTAGCATGAAAACGCAACTTTCTAAAACCTTGTCTGATGAAAAGGAGCTTAAAATGCAGCTTGCCAATCAAATAGAAGGTATTAACGATCAGTTGGTGAGGTTTTCTACTTTTCAAGAAGGTGGAGATTATTCAGCAACTTTTTCTGATTTGCTTTCAAAAGTTAGGGAGGCTTTGTTTTGTGAGGGGGGAGGGTGTGATTCACTTTCTCCAGATAAGCTTGTTTTTCTTCAAGGTGAAAGCCTCTCTGTACTATCTAGTGATATTCAAGCTCTGTCACAATTAATTAAGCATAGCATCCAAGAAGTTGCTGATGGAAATGCTGGTGAATTAAAGCAATTGCTGGATGGCGATTTACGAAAACTTAGCGATAAACTACAAGAATTCAAGCAGCTTCGCCAGCAAGCAAGCGAGCTTGGGATCGAAAACCTGGATGAAATGCTTTCTCAGCCATTAGGGTTGATCGGTGCTGTAAGAACTAAGGCTTGTAAGCGAGCTAAAAATCACTTCAGTATGTTAGTTATTGATGAAGCTAAAGTTAGCGCTATCCCTGTTGCCGAACATGGGGTTATCAAAACCAAAGTTGATGAAGCTTTTGCTTCTCTAGAAAAGGTGCTGAAAACTTTGCATGTGAAGGTAGAAGAAAAGACTGTAGAAAAAGAAGCTAAATTAAAAGAGCTGGAAGAGGCGCTCTCTAGATTAAATGGTGAGGTTCTTTCAGCAAGGGATAGTATTGAGCAGGTGGGCGGAGTACTTGCTGATGAAAAGCAACTGCGTAGGCAGCTTAAGCAGTTATCAAGTAGGTTTACAAGTGAGAAGAGAAGTTGGTTTTCTAGCTCATCAAAAGCGTTGGAAAAGGTGAAGTTCTCTCTTGACTATTGTCGGCAGAGCTTCTCCATAAGTGAGCTTGCTACCGCTTTAGGTGAGATTGAGGAATTTGCTGAGAATTTGCACGCCTCTACTTTAAATGCTTACTCAAGCCTTTCTGATAAAAGTCAGGAACAACGCCATCAGGTATCTAGGCAGGTAAGTCAAGCTTCTGTGAGCAGTTTGGCTTCTACAGAGCATTCACCAATACTACCTAGTTCAAGGACAGCTTCCATGAGTCAAGCTAGTTTAGAACAAAGCACTGCGGTTTCTAGCATTAGTAAAAGTAGTATGCCTTCTGATAGGGAAGCTTCTCTTGACCCTAATAACTTAATAGTTAATAGGGGTGCTGCGGTGGCGAGCAGATCGAAAACACCTTCGTTAAGCTCTAGATCCCGACAAAGTGGAGGCGTGGTTGATCAGTTAGATCCTCATTCGAAAATAGTTCGAAAGCAGCTTAAAAGGGCAGATTTACCAACAGTGTCTAAGGTTAGTATGATGCCTTCAGCCCCTGGTGGCAGCGTGCCTGCTTCTTCGACCTCAGCTATATTGAAAAAAAGCAGAGCTATGAAAGGTGGGGCAAGTGGCGGTGTGAAAAAGACTGGTGAATTTGCTGTCGAGACTATGCCAAGGCAGCAGCAAGCTCTCACTAAGCAGGTAAGCCCAGCCAGCCCTATTATACCTGATTCTAAAACAACAGGAGCTGGTCGAGCTTCTACTAGCTCTCCTTCTGATTTAAGCAGTGTTACTAGTTCGCATAAAAAGCAACGTTCTAAGAAGCGAGCGAAACCAGCTACAGTTGAGCAGCGTGCCTCTGAATTAGCTAAGCACATTCAAGCATTACTTGATGCAGTAAAAATAATTCATGCGAGCTTAACTTCAGCTCACCAACAGTTTAAGGAAAGAGGGGCGCGACGACGCAATAAGCAAGATAAAACGGCTTTTAGTGAGAGCTTTAATAGCTTAAAAAGCATGAAAAATTCTTTGGAGCATGAGCTCGAAACATTGCAGTGCCCAGACAAATTGTCAGGTTATGGGTATAGATCTCAGATTATTTTCTATTACGAATTTGAAAGGGGTCTATTCGCTCAGTTTGATCAGTTAACGAAAGTGAGCTTTGCAACTACTGACATGGAGAGGATTGTAGAGGATGCTTTAAAAGAGCCGCTAAAGAAGTCCTTGTCTCAGTTAAGGGCAGCATATGCTAATAGTACGAAGGTTCTTGAGCCTAGTTATGGTAGATTTGAAAAAATAAGGGAGGCTATTAGTAAGCTAGATGACGCTTTGACTCAACGAGAGATTCAAAGGCGTGCTGCTGCAAGGCAAGCTTCCGTGCAGCAGGCTTCCTCAGGGGTGTTTCTGCCGTTTTGGGCTGAGGAGCAACAGCAACCACAACCATCTGCTGGAAATAGCTCCTCATCCATGCGTCCAGGATCGGGTAAGGGTTTTGGTTAGTTAACTTTGGGTTTTACAGCGATTTTTAAAAAAACGATTAACACTATAAATAATCAGTGGTAATAAACAACCAGCGATGAAGCCCGTGATAATAATAACTTCATAGGTGGTTACATTGCCAACAGGGATTTGTGCAGGAGGTAGAAAGCCTAAGCCAATAGTAAATAAAGAGGAAAATAGCCCAAAGAGGCAGGTGACCCAAAGGCCAACTTTGCCACCTGGTACTTTAAAGGTGCGTTTGACTTCAGGGCGCTTGTAGCGCAAATAGATAGCGGCTGAGAACATCATTACATAAACAATCAAAGCGAGGATGGACGTTACGTCGGTCAATGCCCAAAAGCCACTGCTGACAGTAGGTAGTAATAAAAATACTGAGCAAAGAATAGTAAAGACGACACCTTGTAGTAGTAACACATAGCCTGGTGCTTGATGTTTGTTGAGTTTGCCCAGGGCTTTTGGAAGGCAGCCATCTTGGCTGGCGACCAACATTCCTTTGCTAGGTCCTAGCATCCAGGCGGCTGCTCCACCGATTGCTCCGCAAACGATTAGTAAGGCTACGATAGGCATAAGCCACTCTAAATGAAAAGCTTTAAAGAATAATGCGAAGGCTTGCAATAAGCCGGCAACAATATTGAGTTGTTGAACGGGTACAACAACGACTATCGCAAGTGTGCCTAAAATCATCGTTGCTAGAATAATTAATACCGACCAAACCATGGCCTTTGGATAATCACGTTGAGGGTTTTCGGCATCATTAGCATGCGACGCAGACATTTCCATGCCGACAAAACCATAAAGTACTGCAGTTAAAAGCACGAGGTTTCCAATGTGTGATAGGTTGGGTACTAATGCTTTGGCGCTGAAAGGGGTTGCAGTGGGGTGGCCAGTGCCAACCCAGAAGAAGCCAAGCACAATAACAAAGGCCATTGGAATTAATGTGCCAGCAACTGCAGCAACATTGCTTAGCATGGTAGATGCTTTCATGCCACGGGCATTAACTAAGGTAGCAGACCAAAACACAATCATAACAACGGTAAGCATATAGGTTTTGCTATTGATTAAGCTTGGGTTAAAGGTGAAGGCAAGCGTAGCAGCAATTAGTGACATAATGGTTGGGTACCAGCAAATATTATAAAACCACTGCAACCAAATTGTCATAAAGCCTAAGCGGGTGCCGAAGGCTTCACGAACCCAGACATAAACTCCGCCTTGCTCAGGCCAACCAGTGGCTAGTTCTGCAGCGACAAATGCGGTCGGCAGAAAGAAGAAAATTGCAGTAACTAGCATATAAAACACAGCAGAAAAACCGTATTCAGCAGTCATTGGTAAGGTTCTTAAGCTATCAATCGCAATCACATTGATCATAGCAATGCTAAAGATACTGAGGGTTTTTTTTGCGGTTGAGCTCATTTAGGGTCCTTATTGTTATCCGCTCGGCTACTCAAAGACGAGGCGGATACGCTGTGAGTAGTTAATCTTGAACTTGGGTCACAAATTGACCGTCTAGGATAGGGAAAATTAAAGGTGGCGTCAAGCAAGATGTGCTGGAGCGAGCCTTGTTGCATAAAGAGAGCCCTCTTTAGTCGTGGGGTTCACATTCTTGTTGGTTCAGTGCTGCAGAATGGGTGGCATGAATCGGGCTGTAGCCCAGATTGAAAATGCAAAGCATTTGATAATCCGGGGTGAAGCCACACTTAGCCCCGGATTATCACTTCGTTCAATCCGGGCTACGCGCTGAGAAACGATTCGTGACAAGACCCGTTAGTCGTAAAAGCTTTGAAAAGCACAAAACTTATTTACCCATAGATTCTAAAAGAGATTCTAAAGAGTAGGTCAGTAAGTAATGTGTGTGCTTAGGTGGTCAGTGATTTAGACAGTAATGCTTTGATGATGACTAAATATACACTACAGGTGTTTTACGCTAAAATACCCGGCTTTATTTGATAGGCGAGAAGCTGCGTTGTGTTAACAAAGAAAGAAACAAGAGCACTATTAATACTGGCCTTGCCGCTTGTTATTAGTGGGTTGGTAGAGGCTTCGCTTGGCTTTAGCTCTACTTTATTTTTGTCGCACTTAGGTGCCAAGCTGTTGGCAGCTGGCTCTTTGGTGGGGTGGTTTTTTGCGACATTGATGATAGTTTCTTGGGGACTATTCTCGGCGGTAAGTGTTTCAGTCTCACGTTGTCACGGAGCGAAAGATGAGTTAGGTATTGCTTGTGCTGTACGAGATGGCTTTTGGCTGGCTGTTATTATTGCTGTACCGATTAGCTTTTTAATTTGGCATATGGCAACGGTATTGCGTTTCCTTGGTCAAAGTGAAGAGTTAGTGCGGTTGGCTGTGCCCTATTTGCATGCTCTAACTTGGAGTGTAGTGCCTGATTTTCTAGGTATTTTGTTGTTGCAATTAGTGATTGGCCTTGGATATGCCAGAACTAACCTAGTGTTTACATTAAGCTGGGTGGTGTTAAACGTTGCTGCTAATTATGTCTTTATTTTTGGTTGTTGGGGGTTTCCTGCCTTAGGTATTGCTGGACTAGGCTGGGGGACAAGCTTTTCTTTTTGGGTAACGACAGTTGCTTGGTTTATTTATTTGATATTGCGTAAGCGTTATCGACCTTATTTCCATTTGTTATTGCAGTTTAAACGGCCTTATTACTTCCTGGAATTACTTAAAGTTGGCTTACCCACTGGTTTAATGTGGTGTATCGAGGTGAGCTTTTTTTTCGTGATGTCACTATTAATTGGGCGTTTAAGTGTTGATGAATTAGCGGCAACACAGGTATCAATGCAGTACGTTAGCTTATTTGTGTCGGTGTTGTTCTCCATTGCGCAAGCGTTGACGGTTCGAGTTAGTAATCGTTTAGGAGCCAAGGATCTCGTTTCAGCAAATAATGCAGTACATGTTGGTTTGGTTTTTGCTTTTCTTTGCATGTTGCTGCTAGCCATTGTGGCTTGGTTGTTCCCTGATGCATTGATTGCAATTGATTTTAGTTCGTCTCGTCATACGAGTGCTGAGGTTATCGATTCGGCTAGGGTGTATTTGAGTATTGGTGTAGGTTTCTTATTGCTAGAGTCTATCCGTATTACGTTATTTGGTGCGCTGCGTGGTTTAATGGATACGCGCTCAACGCTGATTGCTTCTTTGATTGGCTTTTGGTTATTGGCGACTCCTATCGGTTGGTTATATGCAACTAGGCTTGGTTTGGGGGCGGCTGGTTATTGGCTAGGTTTATTGACAAGTGGTTTTTTCAGTGCAGGGTTTTTATGGTGGCGTTATTGCCAGCAGTACCGTAAGATTCAGCTTGGTAGTAGTACTTCTTAAGGGGTAAAGAATGTTTTGGATGCAGTTGTTATTTGTTGTTTTAGCCGTGGTGTTGATTTGGTTTGTAGTGCGTCTGGTGCGTCAAAACCCCGGTTCGTTTAGCTGGGCTAATATTAATAAGAGCTTCTTTACTTTAGGCATTTTAGCGTTAATTTTGATGGGCTTTATTGCTTTGTTGGTGATGTTTTTAGGACCGGCAAGATGAGGCAAAATGAACTTTCGTTACGTGGGCTAATTGCTTGGACTTTAGGTGCTGCTATAGTAACAGCCATATTGTATTGGGTTTGTTATGTTTGGTTTAGTATTCCTTTAGCTTATTGGTTTCACCAGCTTTCACCGCATAGTTTGCTCTATCAGCTCGCTGCTGGTGTGTCTTTTTTAATGGGGTTTGATTTTTGGGCTGTGGTTGCTGTGTTGGGTTTTGTTATTTTCGCAGTAGGTTATGCCTTTAAGCGTACTTTAATTTGGCGGCGTGGGTTATTGTTTACAATGAGTCTATTGGCAGCTTTATTTGTTGCTGGTGTATTTAAGATTGTGTTAGCGCGCTATCGTCCAGAGCTATTATTTACTAAGGGGTTGTACGGATTTCACTTCTTTTCGATGAATTACTGGTATAACTCAACGCCTTCGGGGCATACAGCTCGAGCTTTTGCTATAGCGGTATGTTGTGGCCTTTTTTGGCGTCGTTGGCGTACGTTATTTATTGTACTGGCAGTGTTGGTTGGTTTGAGTCGATTGATTCTTGATATGCACTATGCTGGGGATGCTTTGTTTGGTTTGTTTATCGGCGTTTTTGCACCGCTTTGGGTGCGGGCTATTTTCTTTCGTTCGGCCCAGTTGTAGGCGGTGTTGTTATCTAAATTTATACTCCACTTGCAGATCTGCTGCTAAAAAGCTTTAATTTCAGAATGTGTAGTTAACCCCAGTTCGGAGTTAATAGTGATCAAGTAATTAAATTCTAATTGCTTGGCAACCTTTTCACTGCAGTAATTGTTAATGGCTCAATAATATAAGCAGCCAACCCAGCAACAAGATGTGTAATAGCATTTTCAACCGAGCGATGTCTGGTGTGCCAAATATGAAACTTATGTTTCAAGCAGCCAAAAACAGTCTCAATGATCCCTCGCTGATTTAATAACTGTTGCTCGTGATCGCTAAGTGGCTGCGCATTTTTCATATTTTTTCTTTTGCGTGTAATTAACTTCAAACCGCTATCAAGTAGTTTTTCAAAAACAGCCTTCCCAATATAGCCTTTATCTCCGAAGGCCAAACCCTCCAGCCCTTCAAACAATGAGACACCTGCAGCTAAATCATGATGATTGCCGGGCGTGACTTTAAAGGCGATTAACTCACCTATGTCATTGATTACTAAATGAGCTAGTGCGCCATCCTTTCTGTAAATTCCATTGACTTGCTGAAAATAAGCAGGCGACTCAGTCAGATTAGAAATTCCTTTTAAGGTAAACTTAACCAAAAAAGAGGAATGACAATGAGCTGCTATAAAAATGAGAACTTAATCGAAGAAGCCATACATGTTTTAGCGATGGAGGGGTTTGAAGCTTTACCTAAGCTTGTCTCCAGGTTGATGAATGAGGCTATGTTAATAGAAAGGGAGCGCCATTTAAATGCCAGTCCTTATGAGCGAACTGGCGATAGAAACGGATATGCGAACGGCTTTAAACCAAGGTTAATTAACACAGGTCAAGGTCAGCTTGAGCTACAGATACCGCAGGTTAGAGACTCCAATGAAGCCTTCTATCCATCAGTCTTAGAGCGAGGTGTACGCTCTGATAGAGCACTTAAGCTGGCTGTCGCTGAAATGTATGTGCATGGGGTTTCCACGCGCAAAGTTGAAAAGGTGCTAAAGCAACTCTGTGGAACAGATATTTCAAGCACAGAGGTAAGCCGTTGCGCTAAATTGTTGGATGAAGATTTAAAGAAATGGCGAAATAAGCCGTTAGGAAAGATAAAATATCTTTGGCTAGATGCACGTTATGAGAAGGTGCGCACTAGCGGCACAGTACAAGACTGTGCGGTATTGATAGCCTATGGCTTTGATGAATCAACCGGCAAGAGAACAGTGCTAGGTGTTTCTGTTGCGTTATCAGAGGCTGAGGTACATTGGCGTGATTTTCTTCAGCAGTTGGTTGAGCGAGGTATACATGGTATTGAGTTGATTACTAGCGACGCTCATACTGGCCTAAAAGCCGCTAGAAGAGCTGTGTTCCCCAGTGTTCCTTGGCAACGCTGCCAATTTCATTTGCAGCAAAATGCTCAGGCTCACATACCAAAGCGCTCAATGAAGGAACCAGTAGCTGAGGAGATTACAGCTATATTTAATGCCTCAAACATTCATGAGTCGGAAAGACTATTGGCTATGGCGGTAGATAAATATCAGCAAACAGCACCAGAGCTTTCTTCTTGGTTGGAAGTGAATATACCGGAGGGCTTAGTAGTGATGAACTTTGACAGGCCGCATCAAAAAAGATTAAGAACCAGTAACATAGCTGAGCGCGTAAACAGAGAGGTAAAAAGAAGGACGCATACAGTTGGAATTTTCCCTTATACTGAATCGTGCCTAAGGCTCGTATCAGCTGTTTTAGTGGAAATTGATGACCAGTGGAGCGGATCACCTAGATACTTAAGTTGAAGTGAATAATAAGGCTTCATAGGGTTTTAGGATAGATCATTCTTGTTCTTATTAACGAGATATAATTGCTATTACCTAAAAGTTAATAATTTATTTTGAGAGGAGAAAAATTTGAGGTATAAATAATTTTTTAGATTGATTAGCATAATTAATTTAAGATATTATGCGATGAGACAGGTACAATAGAGTGCCATTTAGAATTTTAAAGGTTTTTCTAAGTACTGAAGTTGGTTTTTACAGACAAAATAACGCTCTATCCTAAATGAACCCCAGTTCGGAGTTAATAGTGATCAAGTAATTAAATTCTAATTGCTTGGCAACCTTTTCACTGCAGTAATTGTTAATGGCTCAATAATATAAGCAGCCAACCCAGCAACAAGATGTGTAATAGCATTTGCAACCGAGCGATGTCTGGTGTGCCAAATATGAAACTTATGTTTCAAGCAGCCAAAAACAGTCTCAATGATCCCTCGCTGATTTAATAACGGGTGCTGCCTTTATATAATGTAGAAAATATAGCATAATATACACTTTAACTTGATTACGGATGGTGTTTGGATGTTAGCTAGAATTCTCTCTGATGAAAATAATGAATTAACTATTGAGCTCAAGCTTCCACTAAAAGGATCCATGCTTGAATGTGAGGATGCAATTCTTGACGGCCTTAATGAGGTTGGAACATTAGCCACTGAAAAAGCTTTAAGTAAGTTTGATGCAGATGGCTCTCCTATCCATGTTGAAAAAATAAAGCTAACAGCACGAAGTAGAGATGAAGCAAATTACCAAACGCCTTATGGAGTTGCTCGAGTTAAGCGTTATGTTTATCAAACCTCTAAAGGCGGGAAGATCTTTTGTCCTTTAGAAGATAAGGCTAGAATTATCCAAGGATCAACACCGCGATTTGCAAAAATAATCTCACATAAATACTCAAACTTACCTGCTCCTAGTGTTATTGATGATCTCAAGGTCAATCATAACCGTAAAATCTCACATTCATACTTGCAACGGGCAACTGATTTTGTTGGCGGTATTGCACAAGCCAAAGAGGCTGAGTGGGAATATGAAGAGCCAAAGCTTGATGCAGGCATTGAGATGCTAAGTATTAGCTTAGATGGTGCATATGTTCTCACCGTTGATGATGGTTATAGAGAGAGCATGGTTGGAACTATTTCCATGTATGATAAGCATGGTGCACGCCTGCACACAACCTACGTTGCAGCATCACCAGAATATGGAAAAGATGAATTCTTTAATAGGCTTGAAAAGGAAATAAAGCTGAAAAAGAAATATTACCCTGATGCTAAAACAATTGGCGTTGCTGATGGAGCAAAAAATAATTGGCCATTTCTAAAAAAACATACTGATACGCAAATTTTAGATTTTTGGCATGCAACTGAATATCTCGGCGAAGCATCAAAGGCAGTATTTACCAAAAAATCTGAAAGAGATGAGCGTGATGTTTGGCTCGAAGAGAGATGTCATGACTTAAAGCACAAGAAAGGTGCGGCAGGTAGAATACTTGCTGAGCTTAAAGAGCATCTAAATAAAAACCTGAATAAATCGCTTAGAGAAAAGCTAGAAGGAACAATTACGTATTTTGAAAATAATATTAAAGAAAAGCGAATGTCGTATCATAATTTGATTAAGCAGAATGCACCAATTGGCTCTGGCGTCACTGAAGCAGCATGTAAAACAATTGTTAAACAAAGATTAGGCGGATCAGGAATGCGCTGGAAAGACAAGGGAATGAAAATCGTTTTATGCTTGAGAACACTAGTAAAGACTAAAGGCAGATGGGATCAGTTTTGGGAGAAGGTCAATGATTTTGGCGTGCCAGCAGCAATATAGCCTACATTATATAGAGGCAGCACCCTTAATAACTGTTGCTCGTGATCGCTAAGTGGCTGCGCATTTTTCATATTTTTTCTTTTGCGTGTAATTAACTTCAAACCGCTATCAAGTAATTTTTCAAAAACAGCCTTCCCAATATAGCCTTTATCTCCGAAGGCCAAACCCTCCAGCCCTTCAAACAATGAGACACCTGCAGCTAAATCATGATGATTGCCGGGCGTGACTTTAAAGGCGATTAACTCACCTATGTCATTGATTACTAAATGAAGTTTCAGACCAAAAAACCAACCAACAGATGTTTTTCCAAGTTTTGCGACCGCTTTAAATGTGCGGTGGCGTTTAGTGCGTTTAATGTGACAGTTTGGTAGGCAACTTGAGTCAATGTAGTAAATGCCACTACGCCTGCCACCGTTAAGAGTAATAAAAATTGTCAGTGGCATTAGCGCTCTAGGCATCAATTCAATAAAACGTGAGTAACTGGGTAAATTAGGGAAGTAATGTCCCCAGTATGTTTTTAGAAAGCCAGTATAAAAATATTTAAAGTTTCTATAGCCGATCATTTGGAACAAAATCATGATTGTCATAATCTCGCTATAAGCTAAACAACAAGGTGGACCTGACTTTTTTTCTGCAGATGAAGGGAGTAGATCTTTGCGCTCAAGTGCTGCAAATTCCTCAGCAAAATCATCTATGCGACAAAATAACTCTATAACCTCGCGCTCATGTATCATAACCACATCCATTATTAGTAATAATTTCAAAAGGTTATATAAGTTTTTCACTAAATCCAAGGCTGCCATAACTCCGAACTGGGGTGTAGTTAAGCAGTTAGTCCTGAAAAGTTATCCAACGATTTGATAGATAGAATAAATCAGATTTGTTGTTCGGTGCTGCAGAACGGGTGGCGCGAATTGATCTGTAGCCCGGATTGAAAATGCGTAGCATTTGATAATCCAGGGTTGATTTCAAACCTACCCCCGGCTTATCCTCTGCGATCAAGTCGCGGAGTCAAGCCGGGCTACGAGCTGGGAAACGATTCGTGACAGGACCCGTTGGTTGCAAATAGC
>CBDALO010000120.1:0-3789 GCA_965196985.1 Gammaproteobacteria bacterium
TTTGCTAGCGTTTTTTGCTGTTCTCTTCTCAAACGATAGAGAAACTGCGTGTAAGGTACGTTATTCTCTCGGCAGTATTTCGCTTTGGTTAACTTGCTTTGCTTAAAGTCGGAAAGGTGTTTTTCCCAATAAGCATCTGTGTAAGTAGCATTTTCATTTTCAGGATTTGTTGCTGACATACCGTAAGCTCCTTGTTACTATTTGCGGGAGCATACAGTCACATGAATTTAACTAGTTGACTAGGGTGTACTTGCTGGATCGCTTACCCTTGACAAGACCTTTTTAACATTTATTATATAATTTTTAATATCTTGTTAAAGGATTTTAGCATGAAGCACGGCTTTTTAAGTCTATCGCAGTTATCAGACCTAACTGGAGTTAAAAGGCACACCCTAAATGCACGTCTTAAAAGTAATGTAGAAGAATCTGAACTAGTTAGAACACCAGCTAATCATATAGCACTTAAGCCAGATCAAACAAAAATTATCATAAATCCAGAAATGTGTTTTAACCAAGACAGCAAGGTGATTTTTATAGGAAACCTTAAAGGCGGGGTTGGTAAAACAACAATTGCTTATTTATTATGCATAACTCTAGCTAGCCTTGGGCTAAAAACCTGTGCTATAGACCTTGATGTTCAAGCAAATTTAACTAATCAGTTTATTGAAACTAACCCTAACAATGCTGTTTTTTTAGACTTAATTGAAAACAAGGTTAATATTGATGAACTACCTATCGAAATAGAAGAAAATTTATCGCTAATTCCCTCTTCTTTAAAAAATGGTTTAATTCAAAAAGCCCTTACAATGCAATCACCTAAGCATCATGTTTCATGGCTAAATAAGTTATGCTTAAATTACTTACGAGAAAATTATGATGTAATTATTGTGGATACCCCCCCTAGCCTGTCAACATTAAATTCAGTATTTTGTCTATGTTTAAATCAAAATGATTCTGTGCTTATTCCAGTAGCACCTGAAGAATTTTCCATTTTAGGCGTTCAAATGTTTTTAGACGACATAAATGAAATTAGAAATTCATACGGAATTGAGGAGGATATGAATATAAAAATCATAATGAATAGATTTTTCCAAACTCAAAAATCAAATTTGGAAATTTTAGTTAAAATGACAGAAATGTATGGTGAGCTTTTTTCTGGTGTTATCTTGCGAGATATTTCCAAAATTAGAGAACTCATGAATAAAAAACTATCCATAGCAGAACTGAAAGGTGGAAAAGATATTTATGAATTTATGCAAGGTCTTTTAAAGGATCTAAATCTAATTATTGAGGGGAGATAACTTGTGTCTTTAAAACTTAATGCAATGCTAGAAAAAGCAAACAAGAAGGGTATACACCCTACTAATATGAAAAAAACCTGGAAGGAAGAAAGTGTTTTAAACATAAATGAAATTGATACGCAATCAGTTGAGGAGATCAACCCAGAAAAGATAATAAACTGGAAGTTTCATGATAGACCTAGTTCAGAATTAGGTGATATTGAATCTTTAGCTAATGATTTAGCGCAAGTAGGACAACAGCAACCATGTATTATTAGAAAATGTGCTAATAGTACAGAGAAATTTGAGTTAATAATTGGCGAGAGAAGATGGCATGCCGCTAAGGCAGCAAATCTAAAACTCAAATGCATCATTGTTGATTATGATGACAGGAAAGCGGCACTAGCACAGGCTGCAGAAAATGATCAACGAAAAAATATTTCTGAGTATGCTAAAGGTTTGTCATACTCAAACTTAATTGAGCAAGGAGTAATTACTCAAACTGATTTAATATCCAGTTTAGGTAAAACTAAACAGTATGTTTCAGCGCTACTTTCGTTTACTAAAATACCTCAAGAAATTATTAACGCAATTGGTGATATGTCAAATATATCTGCCAGAACAGCAGAATATATAAAGCAATTATGTAATAAGGATGACTATTATAAAAAACTTATTATTGAGAAAGCCTTTTTAATAAGAGATGGCAAACTTGGCGGAGGTAATTTAAGTAAACAATTACAAAAACAGTATCAAATAGATAATCAAGGTACAAAAAAAGAGGCGCAAAAATCTACTAACGTAAATGAAAAATTCATTATTAAAACAAGAAAAAATGGATCATGTATTATAGAAATTCCACAGTACAAAAAACTAAATATAACTAAAAAAGAATTGGAGCTACAACTTAATTGCTTAATCAATCGCTTACTCTCAGGAGAAAAAAATAGTCCGCCCAGTGGGACTAAAGGAGAAATTACATGATGATTAATTGAATTTAAAAAGCCACTCATGAAAGTGGCTTTGTTAAAAATATAAATAACGTGATTTTGCTTACTTAAATATCAGAAATTAAAGTCTAGCAATACAAATCCCGTTATTCAACTTAGAAATTACATATTTTGATGTAAAAGGGGATTTTTGTGCCCAAAAAAGGACTTTCGCCACCCCAAGTGAGCGAAAAGGAATCACTCATCGGCGCGGCCATTGACGTTACAGGGCAGGGCGCAGCACCATTGGAGCCAGTCGAATTGACTCGCTCCGGTAATCGCTGTGGCCATGACCCTGCGAACCCGCGCACCTATACCCGTGACTCCGACCATAAAAAAACCTTCGATGCCCTCCAGATTGCCTCAGAGAATGCCCAACGCTATGCGTTTAACCCTGAAGGGGTCTTGGATCTGATTGACTTTAGTCGTGAGTCGGATCGACAAGTCCGATCAGAACGCCGTGAGGCAGTGAGTTTAGTGTTAGGGGTACTGATTAATCATGCGGACATGGCCCACTTACGGGTGGTGCGGTATCTCAATGGCACGAGCTGGCGTGACATGAAGATCACCGAGATCGCTAAGCTGGCGAACATTACGGTTAAACGCTGTGAGCGGGCGTTAAAAGATCTCAAGCGAGCAGGGTACTTAACCCTGGAAAAACGCTTTACTTTCAAAAAAGGGGCTATTCGTGCCTTAGTCTCGATTAAACGTTTGAATGCGGTGTTATTCCATCATTTAGGCGTGGGGTGGGGTAAACTCAACCAGTGCATCCAATGGGCGAAAAAACGCCTCGAACGCCGCCAAAAAAAACATAATAAAGCCGAAGCGAAACTGGCGTACCTGGCGAATCAACACAATCACACTAAAAAGCCCACCAACAAACCTCAAGCCCCGAAAACGTCTGCCTTGGCGAAACTGGTGCAAAACCTACTGCCCGCCCAACAACAGCTTCATGATCAAACCCAACAACAACAAGCCTTAGCCCAGCAACGTAATCAATGGTTTTTAAAGAAGATGCACTTATTGCAAGCCGAGCCGGATCTTGATGACGCCGCCATTCTCGCCCGCTTAGGCGCACCACCGGCCTAATCTACCCTTAACCACCCATCAACCCACTACACCGCCGTAGGGGCTTCCTGTGGCTTGATTACGCCAAAATCTCACCCTACGCCACTCACAACCCCTTTTTCGCCCTTAGAACGCCTGAAAAGCCCTTAAATCTCGTCTATCAAACCCACTTTTTATCCACCGCGACACCCCATCATGTTCATTAATCGAGTTGTCCCCAGTTTAAGTGTCGGGTAATCGAGGCTTAAGTGTCGGATGATTAATCTATTTACATCAAATAAATTATTCTTTTTTTATTTTTTACTTTTTTAAGGCTCCTTTGTGGCACACTTTTCCCGTAAACGCTGATTTTCTTGTTCAACCGCCTCATAGAGCTTTTTATACTGGTTAGCCGCATTCGTTTGTTGAACCTGTTGGCGTTCAGCCAACACTTTGGCTTTGTAAAACTGCGC
>CBDALO010000121.1:0-81436 GCA_965196985.1 Gammaproteobacteria bacterium
GAAACAGGGTATAGTTAATCGCTTTGATACTTATGCTGAGCTTCATATAGGTGCTGACGGGATTGACTTTGTTCGTGCTTTGCTGGCTTTTGCTGTTGACCACTTGGGAATTGAAAAAGAAGAACTGCTTCATGAAATGGTAATGGCTTTTTTGGGGTGTAACTATCCGGTGCCGCCGCGAATGCTTACCTACGTTGAGCGATTGGTGAAGGTTTATCTTTCAGCAGAGCTTTGCGGTACAACAACTCAATCAGATGAGTTTGATGTTTTTGCCACCGAAGGTGGCACGGCTGCAATGACTTATATCTTTCATAGTATGAGTCGTAATGGTTTGCTTAAGCCTAAGGATAAAGTGGCTCTTATTACACCTATTTTTTCACCTTATCTGGAGATTCCTGTCATTCCTGAATACGATTTGGAAGTTGTCGAAGTAAAAGCACAAGAGGAGCTAGCCTGGCAGGTGCCTGAATCTGAGCTTGAAAAGTTACTAGACCCCACTGTGAAGCTGTTATTTATGGTTAATCCTAGCAACCCACCTTCAACTAAGATGGATGAAGAGTTTCTAGCAAGCTTGGCAAAGCTAGTAGTCAATAAGCGCCCTGATTTAATGATTGTTACTGATGATGTTTATGCAACGTTTGCTGATGAGTTTCGCTCAGTATTTGCCGCTTGTCCTTACAATACACTGTGTGTGTATTCCTTTTCTAAATACTTTGGTGTGACGGGTTGGCGCCTTGGAACTATTTTATTGCATGTGGATAACGTGTTTGATGATTTACTAAAGAAGCTCCCTGATAATGAAAAGGACCGACTCGATAAGCGTTATAGTCCCTTGACCAACGACCCGGCTGGTTTGAAGTTTATCGATCGCTTAGTTGCTGATAGTCGTTCAGTGGCATTAAATCATACTGCAGGTTTGTCGTTGCCACAGCAGTTGCAAATGTTATTGTTGGCCATGTCGAATGTATTAGATGAGGGACAGGTCTATAAGGCAGAAGCAAAGCGTTTGATTCGCCGTCGTTATGATATTTTGTATCGGGCAATTGGCTTGGAGCCAAGCTGCGATGAAAATAGTGTTGATTACTATACGGTGATTGACTTAGAAGATTTGTCAGAGAGAATTTATGGTAAAGAGTTTTCAAGCTGGTTTATGCAGAGCGCCTCAGGCTATGAGTTTATTATGCGTTTGGCTGAAGAAGCTAGCGTGGTTTTATTGCCAGGTAAGGGTTTTGACGTTGACCACCCTTCAGCTAGGGTTTCGCTAGCTAACCTAACCGAACATGACTATCGTACTATCGGATTGTCTGTGAAGAAAATTCTTGCTGAGTATTATGCTGAGTTTGGTTGAATCTTAATGATGAGACCTTAGTGATTTAGCTATCATTAGACCTTCTGCGAAACTAAATACTGGGCGAGCTTATGCTCGTTTGTAGTTTTAGAATCCGGCTTGAAGATTGAGAATCCCAGCAATAATATTAAATCTCATATTGTGTTTTCTGCGAAAATTCCTATACACCTCCCCAAGAATGCGGAATTTTTTAAATTTTAAGAATTGATGTTCAACCCTAATACGGATCTTGCTGTGATTACGGTTATCCTCTTTTTGTTGAGTAGTTAATTTGCCGCCTTTGGGCTTTTTATGAGGTAAGTTAACCAAGGGGTCAGTATGTTGAATTCCTTGGTATCCTAGATCAGCATATTTTTCTGCTGGTGGCAGTGGGCTGCCACGTTGTCGGATCTTAATATCATGAACCCTCCCAGGCATTGTTTGAGAGACGTTGATTATTTTTCCGGATGTACTCATTGCTATCTCCACCTTTTGAGTATGTCTTTTCTTTTTACCAGAATAATAATCTTTACGTGGCTTCTTCTTTTTGGGGCGCTGAATAGGCTGCTCCGTTACATCCATTAATATAGCGCAAACCGCATCTTCTGTTAGGGTTCTGTCTTTTTTAATATGAATATGCTTGGCCACTAAGGGTTCTAAGCGTTTAAATAAGCGGCAGACATTACTGTCATCCAAACCAACAAAGTAACCTAAGAATTCATGTGTTACATAAGTGCGATAGTACATCATGAGAAGCAAAAGGCGATCATGGTGCGTGGTGAGTTTCGGGCGCCTTCCCAGCTTACTAAACTCATCATCAAGTGATGACTTCACTTGTTGGTGTATCGTTTCAAAATCATCAAGGGTCAAACCAGTTAACTTTTTAAAAATACGCGGGCGGTTACTGAGTTGCTGATAGCTTAATAGCATATGCCTTTCCATGAATGATTATTAATCAGGCAATTATAAGCAAATTTTAGCTAGTTTCTAGAACTGCCCTTAGTTACGCAGAAGGTCTATTGATACGACTAAAGTGTTGAGGCTAACGCCTTCACGCTTTGCTTGTTCAACTAAGCGGTAGTGCATAGATTTTGGTACACATTGCGCCCATTTACCACAGAGCTGCAGAGCGGGTGGCATGAGTCGAGCTGTAGCCTGGATTGAAAATGCGAAGCATTTCATAATCCGGGGTTAAGCCACACCCAGTCCCGGATTATCACTTCGTTCAATCCGGGCTGGGAAGCGATTTGTGACAGGACCCGTTGGTCGTAAAAGCTTTGAAACATGCAAAACCCATTTTTACCCATAGATCCTGAAAGAGAGCCAGTTTTTAGTTTTAAGCAAAGCAAAAGCTACTAATATTTGGCTGGCTGAAATGTTAAAAGCTTATGGTCAAAACGATTGGATACCGATTTGTATTGCTTAGAGGTTGGGGCGGGTATGTCAGGCCTGATCTGCTAAATGGGATTTTAAAAGCTCTATGAAGCAGCTTACTTTTGGTAACATAAACTCACGCTCAGGGTAAATCACATAGAGGTTATTACTTGGTAATTTATAATCTGTTATACATTCAATAAGTTGTCCTTTTTTAATTTCCTCAATAACCATGAATTTAGGTAAAAACCCAATACAAGTATTACTGAGGATGAGTTGTTTTATTAAGTCTAAATGGTTCGACATAAAGCTACCGGTTACTTTTATGTTTTTAGTATGCTCTCCTTGCTGTAAAGTAATTTGGCCTAAAGTTTTTGATTTACTATAGACTGCACAATTGTGTTGCTGTAAGTCCTCAGGCTTAATAGGCTGGCCGCGATGCTCGATGTAGCTTTTTGATGCACAAATAACATTTTCTATTGTGTAAATACGTTGAGAGATAAGATTTGAAGATTCAAGCTTGGCAGATCTTAATGCTAAGTCATAACCTTCTTTGACTAAATCGGTGAGATGGCTCTCTAGTTCTACGTCTAAAGTTACGGTGGGGTAGCGTTCTAGGTATTTTGACAACATTGGTTTGATCAGGTTCATTGCCAGTGCTGGTGGCATCGATATTTTAAGTAGGCCTGAAGGTTTGCCCTGCAGCTCATCGAGCATTGAAAGCCCTTTTTTACCTTCTTCGACAACTTTGGTGCAGTAAATATAAAAGCTTTTTCCTGCTTCTGTGAGGATAAGTTTGCGTGTGCTGCGTGTGATAAGCCTTATTTTCAGGTGGTTTTCCAGCTTTGTTATTTTTTTGCTGATATAAGATTTAGAAACACCAAGCCTATCGGCGGCTTTTGAAAAGCTTTGTTGCTCAACAACCTGATAGAATATTTCCATTTCATTTAAAAGCATATAAGTTTCTCAGTAATTGTTTCTATATGGAAACTTTATGGTTCAGTATAAGCTATTCATGGAGTGATTTGAATAAGTTATGCTCTTTTATCTTTTGGAAGCTAAGGTTTACTAATGATTCGGTTCAAGCGTTTGTTACCCCTCTATGCAGTTATTTGTTTAGGTTTTATTGGGTATGCACTTACTATTACTTTATTTATTCCTTTGCTAATAAGCCCGCATAGTAATGGAATGGACTCGCTCCACTTTGAACCATTCTAAAAAAATGGTTCTCGGCATCTAAGTGCTAAATAGCTAAGCTATTAAATTTAACGAAAGCGAAGGAGTCCACTATGGATATTAACGTGTTAGCCATTGATATTGCAAAAAATGTTTTCCAGCTCTGTGGCGTTAATCAGCAGGGGGCAATTTTAACTGAGAAAAAAGTAACGCGTGCAAAATTATTAGAAGTGATTAATCAGCTTGCTCCCAAAGTGATAGCAATGGAAGCTTGTGGAAGTGCAAATTATTGGGCGCGTGAATTAATTAAACGAAACTATGAGGTTAAACTCATTTCACCCCAATACGTGAAACCTTATCTAAAAGGGAATAAGAATGATCAACAAGATGCTCGCGCAATAGCTGAAGCAGCTCAACGGCCAACCATGAATTTTGTCACCCCGAAAACAGTTGAGCAGCAAGACATGCAAAGCTTGTTACGTATACGTGAAGGTCAAGTAGAAGCTCGAACTAAGCTATGTAGTGACTGACAGAAAACCTACTAATTCTTAGTCTTTGTTGTTTTATTACACTTTCATTTTTTTATATCCGCGCGAGATCATAATAAAAATAGCATGTTAAGCCCTGGCCGCGTACAAAAAAATGAAATCTCGCTGTTTTGATACGAAAAAAAGCATCCTGCTTTCTGGAATACAATGGGATATTCTGAGGCTGACTAGGCAGCTAACGGTGGGCTGCGACCTCGAATGCGTTTTTTTAGTCGCGCTGCTTTCCTTTGCTCAGCTCTTTGTATAAGACTTCCGATACGATCTATGTTTTTTCCAACAATCGCTAAGCCAACATAACTCTTAAAGCCATCAATGCCGTGATCTAGGCATTGATCCAACCCATGAACTTCAAGAGCATTAATACTGGATTCTACCGCAGAATGCTTTTGTTTCGCTTTCACAAACGAGTCTGACTTTTCAATTTCCTGTGCTTCCTTTGAGAGTCGACCTTTTCTCGGCAATGCAACAACTTCCAAAATATCTGCTAACGCAGATTGATTTTCTTTTGAATGAAAGCCCTTATCAAAACTACATGTGTTTAACTCTGGGAACTTTTGTTGGGTCTCTTGAACCATAGATACGGCGACCTTGTCATCAGTCTCATTCTCCATCACACGATGATGCAATATAAATTGGTGTTGATCCTCCAAGACACAGACTTTCATTCCTAATTCGACTGGTACACCAGCCTTTCCTTTTACAATCCATTCAGTATGTGGCTGAAAGACAGAAAAGACTTTTTCTTCATGCGGGATCTTTTCATCCAATAATATTCGGCGTTTAATTTGATCAACTTGGCGATCTGCATGAACCGTGAACATTTCTATACTTTCAACCAGTGGCGCATCTTGCGGCTTCAGTAGATCGGCTTTCTGGATAGCGTTTATTGAGGCATGTGCTTTATCTAAATATTTTTGCGCAATATTGAGATACTCCTGATGAGCATCCTTGATTGCCTTGTCCTTTTTGTTTTGTTGATCTGCTTGCTTGCTCTTACTGCGCTTTTTTAGTTGAGCTATTCGCATGAGCCGTTTCAGATGCTTGATGTTATATCGATATTGACGCCAGTCACTCAATCCGCTGTGTTCACACAGCTTGGCCACCTGCTGAATTATTTTGCGCATTGCGTCAAACAGTAAGCTTATGTCTGTTGGAAAATGTACGTCTGTTTCAACCACAAAGGAATCGCAACGGCCTCGCAGAGGCTCACTTTTTTTTAACAATGAATGACCAGCTTTCACAACAACTTGATTAATCTCATCTAACAACTCGGGAGTGAGTAGCGAGACATTGTCTTTAATTGTTTGCAGCTGATACTCTATTTTATCGAAAAAATCAGCATGCCCTAGCATTTCACGAATGGTTTTATGTTGATTCACAAGTTCATGCAGTCGATCATAATCACAATTTAGACTCAGGCGGAGTACTCCCATGACCAATATTTTCCATAATTCCATACCAGGGCGTCCATTATTCTTGTCAACCTCAGGTGCAATCTGAGCCTCTAGTAGTTCGAAAATCTCCTTCCGTACAGAGGGTGTACTATAAATAAACTGTAGCCCTTTTAATAATTTTGAAATGTCATCCCGTGATTTAGAGCTGATTTGAATTTTAGAAATATCTACTTGGCCAATTTGCATTTGTGGATTTTGGGCTAGTCTTGTCATTCTTGCTTTCCAGTGAAGAGTTACCATGCTGTGGCGAAAAATCATCGAAGATTAAGGCATTATATCGAAAATAAGCTGTAAATAGCTGGAAAACGAGTATTTAGTGCTGTTTTTTGAAAATCTTCATGTGACCAGTTCGCCCCGAAACATTGAAAATAAAAGGCTTTGCGGGTTTTCTGTCAGTCACTATGTAATCAGTTGAGAGGTCTTCTAGCAGAGAACGGTATTGTCATTGCAAAAAGTATTTATAAATTAAGGGCCGAGTTGCCTTCAATTTTCGATCGTACAAATGACAATGGTTTGACAGATCGCATGAAAGCCTACATTCAGAGGCAATATGAAACCTTGTTAGTTCTGGATGAGAACATCGATGTTTACGAACTTGAAATTAATAGCATTTCCAAGAACAATGAAAGTTGCCAGCGTATTCAGGCGATAGAGGGTGTGGGACCAATAACAGCGGTGGCAGTGGTTGCTCAGGTGGGTAATGGGAGTGAATTTAAAAATGGCAGACATCTTTCCGCTTACCTAGGCCTAGTGCCTAGGCAACACTCAAGTGGTAATAGGGAGTATTTGGGAGGAATAAGTAAGCGAGGAGATAAATACCTACGAACCCTGCTTATCCATGGCGGTAGGTCTGTAGTTACCAGGTGCGGAAAAAAGGATGATCCAAGAAGTGTATGGGTTAAGCGTATTAAAATGGAGCGTGGAAGCAATAAGGCTAGTGTTGCTGTCGCCAATAAAAATGCTCGGATAATTCTAGCTATGTTAAAAAGTGGCGAAGAGTATCGACGTGCTGCTTAGTAGTTAGTTGAGTTTAACAGTCAGGAGAATTGCAAAGAGTATTGAATGATGACAAGTGGGTAAGACCAATGTTTGAGAGCCTGAAAAACCCAAGGCTAACCAGCCTGTAATAGGTAGTTGAGTCTAAACAGTGATGAGGCACAAACATGCGTAGTTCCATCAGGGCACGAAGAGGTGATGCATCAATCAGTCATCTGCTTCAGATGTCGGATATATGAGCGCATCTCTTCTACCATTGTCGTCAGAAAATAATCTTTACAATACGGGGCGAGTCCATATATGGGTTTTTGGCTGCTCATACTTCAAAGGCGGTGAGAGCCACACTATCAGGTCTGTTATTGGCAATGTATCCGTTAGGGCAATTCTTCGGTTCCCCTATCATTGGTAAGTTGTCTGACCGATTTGGCCGTAAGCAGATATTGTTGATAAGCCTTTTGGGGTGTTCGATTGGTTTTTTAGGAATGGCAATTAGCATTGAGCTCCAGCAAGTTGTATGGCTATTTATTAGTGCGCTCTTTACAGGCTTGTGTGAATCCAACATGGCAATTTCTCAATCAGTAATTGCAGATATATCTGTTGATGAAAGGCAAAAAAATAAGTTAATTGGCTACGCCTATTCTGCATCTAGCCTTGGTTATTTCTTAGGGCCGCTTATTGGAGGTAGCTTTGGGTCAGCGGTAAGTCACGATGCTCCATTTTGGATAACGGGGCTGGGTGTTTTGTTTGTTTTATTTTGGGTTGGTATTAGTTTTGAAGATAGTTACAAACCGAGCCAACGGCAAAGCCTCAAGTTATTTCAGTCGATTACAGCAATTAAGTCACTTTTTACTGACGCTAAACTATTTAAGTTTTACTTGATTAATTTTTTAATTTTCTTTGCGGTGCAAGGCTTATATCGGGTTGTGCCACTCTACACAGTTGATACATGGCATCCAACTCTTCTGACGTTTTCAATTTTAATTTCGTACGTATCACTATTATGTTTTTTTGCTAATTTAGTTTTGTTAGATCGAGCTTCCAAGCTTTTTTCTAACAAAAGTTTACTAGTTTCCTTGCTGGCTATTGGCGGGCTATTAGTTATTAGTATTGTTCTTCCCGTTAATTTCCATTGGATATGGCTAACTTATGGTGCGGCCGTGATTCCAACAGTGATGGCTTTGCCAATCTGTACGGCTTTATTATCAAAACAAGCGTCCCCTAACGAACAAGGACAGGTGCTTGGTAATAATCAAGCGCTTCTCGTTTTAGGGGAAGCTTCATCCGCTGCTATTGGTGGCTTGCTTGCTGCTATTTACATTCCATTACCCGTTATCTTTATGGGGTGTGTTTTATTAGGAACAACGTTTGCGGTTATTCGTCGACTGTGATTTTTGGGGATAAAAAACTGCGGCAGATTGTTGTAGCCTGAAGCTGGTGTGTGCAATTTAATAGGCTTAATTTGAATTTGTCTGAAACCTACTAGTTTTTATGAAGCTAATAGGGTTTGCTTTAAGTTGATTTTCCCCGTGGTTTTTCCTGCAGCATATATTTTTTTTAGCTCTAGGTATTTTTCATAAAAATTATTTCTTTGTTTTACGGTTTTTGCTTCAAGCCTTTCAATAATATAAAGCCTTAACATCATTTCAATATTAATATCCATGTTCGTCACTTTATCTCCAAGCTTTTCCCACTTACTTATCGCTGTATGAGATTCATGAACAACTTGGCTGGAGAACTCTCTCAGTGACATTGAAAAATAAGTTCTTATGAACTTGACTTGGTTGCCCGTTAGCCGCTCTTTGTGAGTTGCAAGCATTTTAACTGTTAGGTCAGCAACTCTTTTCACATCAATTTTTGGGTGCCATTCATCTTCAAGCTTTATCATTTCAACTTGATCTATACCAACTGGAAAGCCAAGTCCAGTATAAATAAAGTTTTTTACAGTCTTCGTTTCCACATTAACCCCTCTTTTTTAATTTAACCTAATGACAGTAATAATTGACATTAATTCATTCATGAAAGAAATAATAATTCGTATTTTTATGCCATCAATATTCTCACCCTCGATACAGTAATTCCAATCTTGATACCCTTCCACATATTTATCTTTGCTTTTGTTGCGCTTTCTACCCCTGCCTTTTTTCCCTTCTAAGATGTCAAGTACGTCTAAGTCTAGTATTTTTCTATCCGATAATCGTTGTTTTGCATGCTTTAGAAAAACATAGTGACCTTTCCGTATGGCAGTCTGTATTAAAGCTAGGAGTTTCTTGTCTTTCAACTTGACAGGTTTTTTTATCAAAACGAGTTACCTTTATTCAAGTAGTGAGGTGATTATAAGTTGAATTTTAACGACTGTAAACTAAGTTTACAGATTGGTATGGTTTTGTTTCAGGTTCCCTTGCAGAATGTGTGGGTAAGTCAGCAATTGGTGTAAGTATTTAATGGTTGCCCTTTAGCAGTAAGTGTCATATTTGTATTGTTCAATGCTGCAGAGCGGGTGGCACGAGTCGAGCCCGGATTGAACGAAGTGATAATCCGGGGCTGGGTGTGGCTTAACCCCGGATTATCAAATGCTTCGCATTTTCAATCCGGGCTACACGCTGGGAAGCGATTCGTGACAGGACCTGTTGGTCGTAAAGAGTTTGAAAAAGCCGAACTTATATTATCCATAGAATCTGAAAGGGATCCTTATTTCACAATCAGCTCACCCTGATACATACCCATTTGACAAGTAAATCGGTAGTGGTCGGTTTTAACGTTGTTAAGCTTGATTGTGTGAGTTTGGTTTAGTGGTAGTTGTTCATGAATGCCTAAGTCATCAAAAACAACGTACTCTGAGCAGGGTGAAGCATCGGTGCGAAGGAAGTTTAAAGTAATGGTTTGTCCTGCGGTGACTTCTATTCGGCTGGGGGTCGTAAGCACCATTAGCTACTTTAATAGTAACTTCATTGTTTTTGCTGCTGGCAGTTTTCCCTTTGGCAATCCAAAACCACCAAACGATAAAAACAATTGCAACGATGGCGATAAGGTTAAAAATAATGGCGCTGGTCATGATTGGTTTTCCTTAACTTTAAAGAGTCGTAGTCGGTTCGCATTGCTAACGACAGTAAGCGAAGAGGCAGCCATGGCGGCGCCAGCAATCATTGGGCTTAGCAAAATGCCAACAAGAGGGTAAAGTACCCCCGCAGCAATTGGAATGCCAATGCCATTGTAAAAGAATGCACCGAGTAGGTTTTGTTTGATATTTCGTAAGGTGGCTTTTGATATTGCAATGGCATTCACCACGCCATGAATAGAGTTGCTGATTAAAGTTACGTCAGCGCTCTCAATAGCAACATCAGTGCCGGCACCAATAGCGAAGCCAACGTTAGCTTGAGCTAAAACAGGGGCGTCGTTAATGCCATCGCCTACCATCCCAACGATTTGATTTTGTTGTTGCAAGGCAATGACTTGTCTGGCTTTGTCTTGAGGGAGAACTTCAGCAATGACACCGTCAATGCCAACTTGAGCTGCGACTGCTTGTGCAGTTTTTTTGTTATCACCGGTCAGCATCACAATTTTGATGCCTAGCTGTTGTAGAGATTTTATCGCAGTAGCAGAGTCGGCTTTAATTGGATCAGCAACTGCAATAATGCCTGCTGCTCGTTGGTTGATGGCGATAAAAATAGGTGTTTGAGCTTTGTTGGCAAGTTCATCTGCTTGTTTGAGCAAAGAATCAATAGTAATTCCTAGTTGTTGTAGGTGTTTTTGATTGCCGAGGTGAATGGTGTGATCATCAACGGAGGCGCTTACTCCACGTCCAGCAAGAGTTTGGAAGTTCTCAGCTTTGCTTAGAGTTAGTTTTAGGTCTTTTGCCTTAGCTAAAATAGCTGCCCCTAGAGGGTGTTCTGATTGCTGCTCCAGACTGGCTGCAGCTTGGATAATTTGTTCGTTGGTAAAGCCATTGCTGGCAATAATTTCCGTGACTTCAGGTTGGCCTTTGGTAATCGTGCCGGTCTTATCTAAAACAAGCGTTTGTAGTTTACTGGCGAGTTGTAAGGCTTCACCATTACGAATTAATATGCCGTACTCGGCTGCTTTACCCATGCCTACCATTACAGAAATGGGCGCAGCTAAACCAAGCGCACAAGGGCAGGCAATAATTAATACAGTCATAGCGGCAACTAGAATAAAGCCAGCAGTAGCGCCAACGTTAAACCAGACCATGGCAGTGACGATAGCGGCTAGCATAACGCTTGGGGCAAAATAGCTAGACACGGTGTCAGCAAGTTTAGCGATAGGTGGTTTGGTGCTTTGGGCATTTTTCACTAGATTAATGATTTGAGCTAGTGCAGTGTCTTTACCTACTTTAGTCGCTTTAAATAAAAAGCTGCCGGATTTATTTAAAGTGCTGCCAAAAACTTCATCACCTACTTGCTTATTAACAGCAAGAGGCTCACCGGTTAGCATGGATTCATCAATGCTTGAGTGGCCATCGGTTACTTGGCCATCAACAGGAACTTTCTCGCCAGGGCGCACACGGATAATATCGCCTGCTTGTAATGCCTCAAGTGGTACATCAACTTCTTCTCCTTGCGCATTAACTCGGCGTGCTGTTTTGGCTTGTAGGCCAATAAGGCGTTTAATGGCTTGTGAGGTTTTTCCACGAGCACGAATTTCTAGTGCAGCGCCAAAATCAACAAGTGCAATGATGATTAATGACGCCTCAAAGTAAACGTGACGAGAGCCAGCGGGTACTAAAGTGGCCCAAAGCACTAATAACATGGAGTAAATCCAAGCAGCTCCAGTACCTAAGGTGATTAAAGTATCCATGGTAGCTAAGTGATGGAAAAAGGCATTCCAAGCAGCTCGGTACAAATGCCAGCCTGAATAAATAATTCCAAAGCCAGACATTAAGCCAACAATTCCCCAGCTTAGTTGGCCGGGTAAAGTGGCGATATCAGGTAACCAATTAGTTAATCCCAGCACATAAGCGATGATGCCTAGGACGCCAGCAACAAACGCTTTAGTAATAAGAGCTTTATAATGAGCTTGCTCTGCTTGAGCTTCCTGGTCCTCTGATTCCTCGGTTAGCAATATGCTTTCATAGCCCGCTTTTTTGATTGCTTCGATACTGGTGTGATGGCAAGCTGTACCTTTAATGTCTACTGTGCGTGAAGCAAAATTAATATCAAAATTATCAATACCATCGGTCTCCTTTAATGCTGCGTCGATGGCTTTGACGCAACCGGCACAGCTAACGTTAAGGAGTTTAAGTTGGTAATGTTTAGGTGTGTGTTGATCCATATTCTACTTGCCTGCTGAGGTTTGTTGTTCAGTACTCTAAGGTGAATAGGCGAGTTTAGGCAAGCAAAAGGTGTGGTTTTTTAATTTTTGCTGCGTTTTTTCAGTTCTTGGTAGAGGTCAACCCAAGCATTCCAGGTATTTTGGAAGTTAGTTAATTGGTCTTTAATAATTTGTTCCTGGATGGCATGTTTTTGTAGCTTTTCAATCAGATGTGGTGTGAAAGTTTCACTGTTAAGAGCGGTTTTATTTCGATCTAGTTCATTGAAGAAAATTTCGAAATATAGTGGTTGGTAGTAGGGGTCATTAATATTGTGTTGGTTGCCTTGGCTGGCAAGCGTTAACCAATGAGCTAGTCTGTCTAGATTTCTATTTTCCATTGTTTAGCTCCTTATATTACCAATATAAGTCAGGATATTTCGGAAAAGTTAAATAACAATGAAATTTAGACGCGGTTACATGTGGGCTTTTACTCGCAATGCCTATTGTATAAATGAGTAAGGTTAGAGAAATAATTAATTTACGTGTTGCTTTTGCTTCATGGCTCGCTACGCTGCGCTTTACTTACGCAAAAGCAACACGTAAATTAATAAGTACAGTATGAATTTCTCTAAAAAGCTGATTTGCTTAACAGCGCTGTTGATAAGCAGCCCAAGCTTGTTCGCGGTAAGTTGCAGCCGATTTCTGTGGGCTATCGGCTTGGTAGATACCTCGCCCAACGATAATAACGTCAGTGCCTTTTTCTTTGATGGTATAATCAGGACTATTGTATTGTTGTCCTAGGTCGTCAGTGTTAGCGGTAAGTTTAACACCGGGAGTCATGTGGATAAGGCTAGGGTTATCACTGAGCTTTTCTTGGCAAATAAAGCCCATTACAAAGTCACTGTGTTGTTCGGCAAGTTCAATAGCTGCTTGTGTATAAGCATCATTGAGGTAGTTGCCTTTTGAGCTCATTTGCGCAAGTAACAATAAACCACCGCTTTGATTGCCTTGCTGTAGACCTTGAATAATGCCTGCGCCTGGTAGGATGTGTGCATTAATAATATCGGCCCATTTAGCAATGTGATAAATACCATCTCGGAACTGGTGTAAAACCGTATTACCAATATCAGCAAATTTTCGATCTTCGAATAGCAAAAATTGGTGTGTTTCTGCAAGTTCGCGCAGTCGCTTTGTTAGCGTTGGAGTAAAGTCAGTAATAATATCAACGTGTGTTTTAAGTAAGCAGATCTCAGGACCAACTTGTTCAGCAAGTGCTAGTAGCTCGCTTGCTGTTGTTACATCAGCAGAAACACAAAGGTTAGTTTGTTTGCTATCGATTAGGGTTAGTAATTTTTTTGCGATACTGTTTTGGCAAAGTTTGGCACGTTTCGCGTAAGAAATTGGCACGTTAGCTATCCTGTTTAAGTTCAGAAAGTTTTAATACGGAATAAACATTGCAACCTTTTGCTTCTAAAGCTTCCCTGCCGCCTTGTTCACGATCAACATAAACAGCAACATCGGTAACCTTGATGTCATGTTCGTTAAGTAGATCGATAGTTTCAATTACACTGCTGCCTGTTGTAATAACGTCTTCAATGATGACACAGTTTTGTCCGGGTTGATAAAGGCCTTCGATCATTTTCTTCGTGCCGTAGTCTTTTGCTTCACGGCGGCGAATAAGCATGGGGATATCATGTTGCGTAGAAATAACTGTGGCAATGGGTAGTGCAGTATAAGGTACACCACAAAGCAGAGTTGAGTCTAAATGTTTTATTTTCTCCCAGAGATCATTGGCTACACCAGTTAGTAGCTTGGGGTAGGCGATGATTTGGCGTAAGTCGATATAGACTGAGGATTTTTGCCCGCTTTTTAAAGTGAAGTCGCCGTGTTTAATTACACCAGCATTAGTGAGTTCTGTGACCATGTTCATAGTGGTTGCTCTCATTGTTTAAGCTTGGGCGAGTTTAGCAGGTTTTATGGGGAGGGGTAAGGGAAGGCGATATGGTTGCTTGAATAATTGTATATACATAGTTTATACTTGTGGTTAGAGGTGCAATATGAGAGTACAGGCAAAAATACAAAAATGGGGGAATAGCTTAGGTTTGCGTCTGTCAGGCCCATTGAAAACAGTTCCTCATTTTGAAGAAGATATGTTGGTTGAGATTGAGGCAACTGAGCAAGGTTTGACAATTCGCCCTCTCAAAAAAAAGCGAAAACGCTTGCCCTTTTCAGAGGCTAATTTACTAAAAGGGCTTAATGAGGATAGTTCTCATGCCGATGAGTTGGCGTCTTTGACTAACAGGGAGCTTGATCATTAATGGCAAAGCAGTATATCCCTGATAGAAACCATCTCGTTTGGTTGGATTTTGATCCTAAGAAAGGTAGGGAAGTTGGTAAATATCGCCCGGCTTTAGTCTTATCTTCAAAAGCTTATAACAAGCAGACGGGTTTATTGATTTGTTGTCCAGTTAGCACCAGTATTCGTGGTTATATTACCGAGGTTGCTATTGAAAACTTAGCTGAGCCTTGTGTGGTTGCAGCAAGCTTGATACAAACACTGTCTTGGAAAGAGCGTAAGGTGAAGTTTATTGCTAAAGCTCTAGAGGGGTTATGGAGGCAGTGCTTGCGTGACTGATTCCCTTAATTGGAGCTGATAAACTTTTTAACTGAATTTAAAACACTAGGGTATGATATGCTGCACCACCTACATATTCGTCACTTTACTATTATTGATGATTTGGCACTTGACCTTGCTGATGGTATGACTGTGTTAACAGGTGAGACAGGGGCAGGGAAGTCGATTGTTATTGATGCAATTGAATTTGCTTTGGGGCAGCGTATTACTACGGCGGTGGTGCGGCCAGGCAGTGAACGTGCTGAGATTACTTTAAGTTTTGATGTAAGTTGCATTCCTTTGGCGAAAGCTTGGCTGATTGAACAAGGTTTAGATAATGGTGAAGAGTGTTTAGTTAGGCGTTTGGTTAGTCAGGATGGGCGTTCGAAAAGTTTTATTAATGATACACCAGTTACTTTGGCAAGGATGAAAGAGTTAGCAAGTTTGTTGATTAATATTCATGGTCAACATGAATTTCAAACGCTAGTTAGACCAGCAGAGCAGCGTCAGTTATTGGATCAATATGGCGATACAGAAATTCTTAATGCAAAGTTGAATGAGATTTTTAAAAATTGGCAGGAAAAACAAGCTGAGTATGAAGCCTTGCTGGCTAGTAACCATGAAGCAAAAAGCCGTGCCGATTACTTAAGTTTTCAGTTGCAAGAGTTAACCGAATTAAACTTAACCGTTGCTGAGTTAAAACAGCTTGAGCAAGAACATAAGCGCCTAAGTCACTCAGAGTCATTGCTTGCTAGTTGTCGAGGTGCGTTAGACTTGCTTAATGAGCAAGAAAATAGTGTCTTGAATCAGCTAGCTCAGGTAGCGCAACAGTTAGAGCCAATGCAAAATTACGCAGAACAGCTAAAAGAAATTATTGCATTGATTAATAATGCCACGATTCAGGCTGAGGAGGCGGGCAGTGAGTTACAACATTTCCTTAGTCAAATTGAACTAAGCCCTGAACGTTTACAAGAAGTAGATCAGCGTTTGAGTTGTGCTTATGATTTAGCGCGAAAACATCGGGTTGAGGTTGCTGAGTTACCTGAGTTAACTAAGCAAATGAGCGAGGAGTTTGAGCGTTTAACTCACTACGATGAGACTTTGGCTAGGTTGGAAGCACGGCTTGCTGAGCTAGTAAAAAACTATGATGCACAGGCCAAAAAATTAAGTAAACAACGTGCTAAAACAGCAAAGCAGCTTAGCCAACAAATCACTGCCAATATGCAAACCTTGGGGATGCCTGGTGGGGTATTTTCAATTGAGCTAGAAGCAAAGGAAGCTGAGCAATTACATCTTAATGGTCGTGAGCGAGTAAACTTTTTGGTGAGTGCGAATCCAGGGCAGAAGTTGCAGCCATTAGGCAAAGTTGCTTCTGGTGGTGAGCTGTCTCGAATTAGTTTGGCAGTACAGGTAATTACCACGCAACAAAGTAATACGCCGACATTGGTGTTTGATGAGATTGACGTGGGTATTGGTGGTGCAACGGCCGATATTGTTGGTACTTTGTTGAGAAAACTTGCTGGTCAAGCGCAAGTGTTTTGTATTACCCATTTAGCTCAAGTTGCAGCTAAGGGTCACCAGCACTTGCAAGTTCAAAAATCAGTGCAAAAAGGGCAGACTTTATCAACCTTGATCCAGCTTGATAAAAAAGCGCGGGTCGCTGAGCTTGCGCGCATGACGGGTGGTAGCAAAATCACTGAGCAGACCTTAGCGCATGCTGAGGAGATGCTTGGTCTGGAGTAGACCCCAGAAAAATCGTTGAAAACCTGGAGTGTAATCCAGATTTTTCCAATTTTTATTGATATTAATAGACTAGATTCATATAATTTACATAAATAATTGGAGTCTGTTCTCATAGTATGTGAGGTTTAGTTAAGTGGCAAATGACTTTTTATGGCGTACGTTTCATCGTTTAATAGCAGAAACATCATTTGATTTTAAGCGCTTTTTACATGATCAGTTCGTTCTGAAGCAACGTTTAGTTGGTATTGTTGGTGCTCGTGGTGTTGGTAAAACCACCTTTATGTTGCAGTTTATTAAAGAGCATTTTTATCAAAAGAAAGAAGCTTTTTATGTTTCAGCAGACAACGTTTACTTTAGTGAGAACCGCTTGCTTGATTTTGTTGATCAGTTGTTTCAAGTAGAGGGGGTGAGGTACTTTTTTATTGATGAAATACATCGCTACCCTAATTGGAACCAAGAGTTAAAAAATATCTATGACTCTTTTCCTTCTGTTTCGGTGGTTTTTTCAGGGAGCTCTAGTATTGATTTGGTGCAGGGATCTTATGACCTTTCAAGGCGAGCGAAGCTTTGGCAGCTTCCTGGTTTGTCATTTCGTGAATACTTAAATCTCAAGCTTGGGAAGCATCTTCCTGTTTTTACTTTGGAGCAGCTATTGCGGGATGCTCAACAGTTATCTGCGCAGCTTTCAGGAGTTCCGCGATTGTTGCAACACTTTGAAGAATATCTTTTGTTTGGTTATTACCCGATTGTTTTCCAAGAGGAAGAGGTTTATGAAATTTTAAATACGGTAATTGATAAGGTGGTCTATGAGGACGTTGCGGAGTTCTACAATTTAAAAACGGGGAACTTGCATCACTTTAAACGCATTTTAAATTTTTTAGCAACGATTCCTCCGGGTAAAGTTAATGCGAATAACTTAGCTAAACGATTAGGCGTGGATAATAAAACTGCTGAGAACTATCTGTTTATTTTAAGTCAAACAGGTTTGGTTAGCTTGTTAGCTGTGCAGGCTCATGGGGCACAGCTACTTAGTAAGCCTGCAAAAGCTTATTTAGGTAATACGACCTTGCTGGCTGCGATTAATGCCTTTTTATCTGAACCACTTGATAAAGGGACGTTACGTGAGTTGGCTTTTTTTCAAATGCTAAGAGACGTTGGTTTGTGCCCGGTTTATCCTAAGCAAGGTGATTTTCAGCTTGGTAAAAGTGTTTTTGAAATTGGTGGTAAAAATAAAACAGCTCAGCAGTTACGAGAGGCGGAGGGAGACCGGTATGTGGTAAAGGACGATCTACTAGTTGGCCGTAAACGAGAGATTCCACTTTATTTATTTGGTTTTCTCTATTAAAGCTATTTTTGCACACAAAGCATTTCTAAATGCCAATTAGTATTAAGTTGCGCGGGAGAGCCATCAGCGTTTAGGATGAGTGCTACTACTACCTAGTTTTCCATCTAGCTTTGCAACACCCTTAGTGTTTTCAGAAATTTGGTATGCAAAAAAAGCGCTTATGCCACCTAGTCCTCCCATGCCCCATTTCAAAGTAGACATATGTCTATTTATATGTGCATCATGAACTCTAATGGTTTTATCAAGAGCGTCTATACGAGTTTCCATCGTTTTTTCAAGAGCCCCTATGCGCTCACCAAGGCGAGTTTCAACAGAGCTTATACGAGTTTCCATGCTGCTTTCAACGATATATTAGAGTCTGTTTACATTTACTCTCCCGGCTGCAAAATCCGTTGGACTCGCTCAAAATAGATTAAATTCTCGTTAGATAACCCTTACTATCCGCCTCAAATTTAATCTATTTTGAGCTAAGTCTCCGTATTTTTTGCTTCGGGTAAGCAAATGTAAACAGACCCTACATACAAAAATATTTTTACTTGCCAGGGCGAAAAAAGAGTTTTATGGTAGATGAGAATTATAAGAAGAGGAAGGCTGCCAAGCGTGTTACCTAATGTTTAGTTAACCCCAGTTCGGAGTTAATAGTGATCAAGTAATTAAATTCTAATTGCTTGGCAACCTTTTCACTGCAGTAATTGTTAATGGCTCAATAATATAAGCAGCCAACCCAGCAACAAGATGTGTAATAGCATTTGCAACCGAGCGATGTCTGGTGTGCCAAATATGAAACTTATGTTTCAAGCAGCCAAAAACAGTCTCAATGATCCCTCGCTGATTTAATAACTGTTGCTCGTGATCGCTAAGTGGCTGCGCATTTTTCATATTTTTTCTTTTGCGTGTAATTAACTTCAAACCGCTATCAAGTAGTTTTTCAAAAACAGCCTTCCCAATATAGCCTTTATCTCCGAAAGCCAAACCCTCCAGCCCTTCAAACAATGAGACACCTGCAGCTAAATCATGATGATTGCCGGGCGTGACTTTAAAGGCGATTAACTCACCTATGTCATTGATTACTAAATGAAGTTTCAGACCAAAAAACCAACCAACAGATGTTTTTCCAAGTTTTGCAACCGCTTTAAATGTGCGGTGGCGTTTAGTGCGTTTAATGTGACAGTTTGGTAGGCAACATGAGTCAATGTAGTAAATGCCACTACGCCTGCCACCGTTAAGAGTAATAAAAATTGTCAGTGGCATTAGCGCTCTAGGCATCAATTCAATAAAACGTGAGTAACTGGGTAAATTAGGGAAGTAATGTCCCCAGTATGTTTTTAGAAAGCCAGTATAAAAATATTTAAAGTTTCTATAGCCGATCATTTGGAACAAAATCATGATTGCCATAATCTCGCTATAAGCTAAACAACAAGGTGGACCTGACTTTTTTTCTGCAGATGAAGGGAGTAGATCTTTGCGCTCAAGTGCTGCAAATTCCTCAGCAAAATCATCTATGCGACAAAATAACTCTATAACCTCGCGCTCATGTATCATAACCACATCCATTATTAGTAATAATTTCAAAAGGTTATATAAGTTTTTCACTAAATCCAAGGCTGCCATAACTCCGAACTGGGGTTTAGTTACAATATCCTGTCTCTGGCCAAAAACATTTAGTTGAAATAATTAAAATTTTTGTATCAAATTATGGGAGGATACAGATAAATGCGAGAACCATTATCTGAACGACTTATGCAACCTGTACCAGATGCAAGGGGACCAGTTAGAGAAATTCGAATACCGGCAACACGGGTAAGTAGGGCTGAAATTGCAGGTAAGGTCTTAATATTGCTACTTGGTATGACGCTTTCGACGCTTGCGTATGTCTTTCAAGCAAAGGAGGCGGGACCCAAATACTATAGTGGGTATTGTGATGCATCTGATGACGAGGTACAGAAAGTATGTTCTTGTACAGTTGAGTCTAGTACCTATGGAGATACGGCAGGGCAAACTTTAGGAGCTTTGAGTCAGAGTGCGCTGTTTCTTTTGTGCCTTTACGCCTTGATTTCTGAAGTAAGTTGTAAACCACGACCGAAAGATTTTGCAACTTTATTTTCGGGGGGAGTTATTGCTCCTGGTGAAACGGTGGTTGATACGGAGGAAGAGGCTATAACGGTAAGTTACCGCGAGGCAGCACCCCGTTCATAGAGTTAAAGCTATTGTCAATAGCTTTAAAAAGTGAGTTAGTTAGACTAAATTTAGTCTTCACGATTAATCTTTTTGCCCCAGTGCAGTTTGCTGCGTACGTTATCGTAATAATTGTAATCGGTTGGATGTAACAGGGATAATGGGGTCGATTTTTTGCTAATTGAAACCTTATCACCACAAGAAAGCTGACAAGCAACTTGCCCATCTAAACTGAGTTTAGCAGGTATCTCTACTTGTTCACCAATAACTAAGGTAATAGTACTTCCACCGGGCACAACAATGGGGCGACTGGTTAAAGTATGTGAAAACATTGGTACTAGAACTAGTGCGTCAAGAGTGGGGTGAACAATCGGTCCGCCACCTGATAAGGCATAGGCTGTTGAGCCAGTTGGGCTAGTGATAATCAGGCCATCAGCACGCTCGCTACACATAAAGCAATCATTAATATAAATAGAAAACTCCATCATGTGGGCGTTGTCAGTTGAGGCAAGGACGATGTCATTCAGTGCGGGTTGTGCAGGGAGTTTTTCCGGGGCTTGGGCTTCAAGTAAAAAACGTTCTTCCTTTAAGTAGTTACCATGCAAGATGTCATTAAGCTTGGTTTCTAATTCGCTGGGCTTGATGTCAGCTAAAAAGCCTAATCGGCCTCGATTAATGCCAACGACTGGTGTTTCATAACAGGCTGCTATACGAGAAGCTTGTAGTAAACTACCATCACCACCAACAACAATGACTAAGTCAGCTTGTTGACAAAGTGTTTCTCTATTTAATGTGGTTAGATCGTTTCTATTGAATGACTGAGCTGTCTCTTGATCGATTAATAGTGTTAATGGGAGCGTTTCTAGATAAGCAAGTAATGCTTTGCAGGTTTCGCTTAGCTGCGCGCTAGGTTGATTTTTGCTGATTAGACCAATGTGGGTAAAAGCAAGGCTCATGAGTAATCCGTTTTTTTGAGTGAAATGTAGTCAGGCTCTAATCATAAATAAGCCAGTTATGCCTTTCAACTTTACTTTTATGGGACCCTTTCAGAATAGGTAATATGAGTTTCGATTTTTTCAAAATCTTTACGACTAACGGGTGCTGACACGAATCGTTTCCCAGCATGCTCATTGTTACGACACGCTTAGCCCAGGGACGGGCATCCCTGCCCTTTAGCATCCTTTACATCCCTGTACCGCAAACCCTGGGCTAAGCGTGTCTCCACGATGCATTAAAATAGTGCTGGGAGCCCTCGACTCGTGCACAATATCGAACAGTAAAAATACGAAGCTCATTTCGCTTATTTCTTCCTATATTCTAAAAGAGATCTAGTTTTGTTTTAGATTTTACTTGAAAAGGAAGAGCCGAAGCCTTATTAATAGCAGCTATTCAAAAATAAGACGGAGAGCAGACCAATGTCTAGCAAAAAGCCTAGTAGCCCTTGGGCAGATAGAGAGCTAAACCGCCATGATGAGCCTATGGTAGAAGAAAATGAACCACTACATTCTGGCGATGAGCACCTTGATGAGGAAGTAAACGAAGAGTTAGAGGCATTAGCTGCTGAAGACGAAAAGCTTGAGCCTGGTAATGAAGTGCACCATAAGTTGATGCAGGCCCAAGAACAGCTGATTCGAATGCAGGCCGAAATGGAGAATATACGCCGTCGTTCTGAGCAAGATGTTGCTAAGGCTCATAAGTATGCTATTGAAAAGTTTGTGAAAGAGTTGTTGCCAGTGGCAGATAGCCTGGAGCAAGCTTTACAGAATAAAGATGACAGTAGTCCTGTTGTTGAAGGGGTTGAGCTGACCTTAAAGATGTTAATTGACACGTTGGCTCGGTTTAAAGTTGAACAAATAAATCCGGAAGGCGAGCGCTTTGATCCTCAACAACATGAGGCAATGAGCATGCAGCCTGGTACAGGTGTCGAGCCAAATACAGTAATTATGGTTGTTCAGAAAGGCTATAAGCTTAATGGCCGCTTGATTCGTCCAGCACGAGTTATTGTGAGCAAATAATAATCTGCCTTGTTTTTTAAGTTTTAAGCTTGAAAAGCTTGCTGCTAACCCCATATGACCCTCTAACGAATTAACAGAGGGTCGAAAAATGGGGAAAATAATCGGAATTGATTTAGGTACTACTAACTCTTGTGTAGCGGTTATGGATGGGAAAAACCCTAAAGTAATCGAAAATGCCGAAGGGCGTCGCACTACGCCTTCAATTGTGGCTTTTACTGAAGATAAAGAAATCTTAGTGGGTGATTCTGCTAAGCGTCAGGCAGTGACTAACCCTGAAAACACCCTTTACGCTATTAAGCGATTGATCGGTCGTCAGTTCAACGATGATGTTGTACAAAAAGACATCGATATGGTTCCTTATAAGATTGTCAAAGCTGACAATGGTGATGCTTGGGTTGAGGTGCGTGGTGAAAAAATGGCTGCCCCACAAGTTTCTGCTGAAGTCTTAAAGAAAATGAAAAAAACTGCTGAAGCTTACTTGGGTGAAGATATTACTGAGGCAGTGATTACTGTGCCTGCTTACTTTAATGATTCACAACGTCAGGCAACTAAAGACGCGGGTAAAATTGCTGGTCTAGACGTTAAACGTATTATCAATGAACCAACTGCTGCGGCACTTGCTTATGGTCTTGATAAGAAGCAAGGTGATTCAGTCGTTGCTGTTTATGACTTAGGTGGTGGTACTTTTGATATTTCTATTATTGAAATTGCTGAAGTTGAAGGTGAGCATCAGTTTGAAGTGTTGGCAACAAATGGTGATACTTTCTTGGGTGGTGAAGACTTTGATGCTCGTTTGATTGATTACTTAATCGATGAATTCAAGAAAGACTCAGGGGTTGACCTTCGTAATGACCCACTAGCTTTACAACGTCTTAAAGAAGCTGCTGAGAAAGCTAAGATTGAATTATCCTCTTCACAGCAAACCGATGTGAACTTACCTTATGTAACTGCTGATGCTTCAGGTCCTAAGCATCTTAACATCAAAGTGACTCGCGCTAAATTGGAGTCATTGGTCGAAGATTTAGTGACTCGTACAATTGATCCTTGTAAGACAGCATTAAAAGACGCGGGCTTAAACGTTTCTGATATTAATGATGTGATTTTAGTCGGTGGTCAAACGCGGATGCCTAAGGTCCAAGATGCGGTTAAAGATTTCTTTGGTAAAGAGCCTCGTCGTGACGTTAACCCTGATGAAGCAGTTGCAATTGGTGCTGCTATCCAAGGTGCGGTGTTATCCGGTGATGTTAAAGACGTTTTATTACTAGATGTAACGCCACTATCGCTAGGGATTGAAACCTTAGGCGGTGTAATGACAAAATTGATCGATAAAAACACTACTATCCCAACGAAAGCTAACCAAACCTTTTCAACGGCGGATGATAACCAAACTGCAGTAACTATCCACGTGCTACAAGGTGAGCGTAAGATGGCAACTCAAAACAAGTCGCTAGGTCGTTTTGACTTGGCTGATATTCCTCCTGCGCCACGAGGTATGCCACAGATTGAGGTGACGTTTGATATTGATGCGAATGGTATTTTGCACGTGTCAGCAAAAGACAAAGCTACTGGTAAGGAGCAGAAAATTAAGATCCAAGCTTCGAGCGGTTTGAGCGATGACGAAATCGATAAAATGGTTAAGGATGCTGAAGAGCATGCTGATGAAGACCGTAAATTTGATGAATTAGTGCAAGCGCGTAACCAAGGTGATGCACTTGTGCATGCCACTGAAAAGAGTCTGAAAGAAGCGGGTGACAAAGTCACTGATGAAGAAAAATCTGCAATCGAAGCGGCTATTAAAGATTTGAAAGAAGCGCTGAAGGGTAATGATAAAGAGGCTATTGAAGCAAAAACCAAAGCGTTATCTGAAGCATCTTCTAAGATGGCTGAGCGTATGTACTCTGCAGGCGGTGAGCAACCGGGCGCTGAGCAGGCGCAGCAGCAAGCTGGCGATGAGCAACAAAAAGGTGGTAATGACGACGTTGTTGATGCTGAGTTTGAAGAAGTTAAAGATGATGAAGGGAAGGATAAATAATCCTTTCCAATTGATTAATCTAAGGCGCAACAGTTGTTGCGCCTTTGGTATTTATACGGATGAATAACAACATGGCCCAACGTGATTATTACGAAGTGCTTGAGGTGAGTAAAACTGCTAGCGAAGTTGAAATTAAAAAGTCATTTCGTCGTTTGGCGATGAGACACCACCCCGATCGTAACCCTGATAACAAAGAAGCTGAAGAAAAGTTTAAAGAAATCAAAGAAGCTTACGAAGTACTCTCTGATAAGCAAAAGCGTAGTGCTTATGATCAGTTTGGTCACGCTGGTGTTAATCAAGGCGGCTCTGGTGGATTTGGGGGCGGAGGCTTTGATTTTGGTAATATCTTTGAAGATATTTTTGGTGACGTTTTTGGCGGTGGTGGGCGTCGAGGCGGTCGCCAACGTAGCTATGCGCAACCCGGGGCTGATTTACGTTATGATATGGAGATTACTTTAGAGGAAGCAATTCGCGGCGTTACCAAAAAGATTACTATTCCCAACTGGGTTAAGTGTGATGAGTGTGATGGTAGTGGTGCTAAGAAAGGTACGGGTTCTACAACTTGTCAGGATTGTGAGGGGCATGGCCAGGTTCATATGCAGCAGGGCTTTTTTACCGTGCAGCAAACCTGTCCAACTTGTCATGGTTCAGGTCAAGTTATTAAAGACCCTTGTAAGGCATGTCATGGTCAAGGCCGCAAGCAAACTCAGAAGAATCTTTCTGTTAAAATTCCGGGTGGCGTTGATAGTGGTGACCGTGTGCGCTTAGCTGGTGAAGGTGAAGCAGGGTTGCATGGCGGTCCATCAGGGGATTTGTATGTGCAGGTGCATGTGCGCCAACACGAAGTTTTCAGGCGTGACGGCAATAACTTGCACTGTGATGTGCCCATTGATTTTCATACAGCAGCAATAGGTGGAGAGCTTGCAGTGCCTACTTTGGATGGTAAAGTAAGCTTGAAGGTTCCTGCAGAAACGCAAACAGGCAAGCTATTTCGCTTGCGAGGCAAGGGGGTGAAGTCAGTTCGCTCTCGTTCTATAGGTGATTTAATTTGCCGTGTTGTGGTAGAAACACCAGTAAACTTAAGCAAAAAGCAGAAAGCATTGCTAAATGAGTTTCACGAATTATTACAAAGTGATAAGGTCGACCATAGTCCAAGGTCGAGTTCTTGGTTAGATACGGTGAAAAAATTCTTTGAAAATATGACGAACTAGAGGTGTGTGATGGAAAGAGAACCAATGACAGCACAAGGCAAAGTTCAGCTAGAGGCAGAGCTCAAGCAGCTTAAATCGGTTGACCGTCCTCGAGTAGTTAATGCAATCGCAGAAGCACGTGCACACGGTGATTTAAAAGAAAATGCTGAGTATCACGCTGCAAAAGAGCAACAGGGCTTTCTAGAAGGACGCATTGCAGAAATAGAGGGTAAGCTATCGCGTGCGCAAGTGATTGATGTAACGCAGCTGCCTAATAACGGCAAAGTAATCTTTGGCACAACGGTAGAAATCTATAACCTTGATACGGAAGAAACAATCACCTATCAAATTGTTGGTGACGATGAGGCTGATTTAGAGCAAGGTAAAATTTCTTATAAAGCACCCATTGCCCGTGCTTTGATTGGTAAAGAAGTTGATGAGACTGTTGATTTTCAGGCGCCCGGTGGCTTACAGCAATATGAAATTGTCGCGGTTAGGTATGAATAAACTAATTGCCTATTACCTGAGCATGTAAATCTTTCGATTAAACTGGAAAATTTACATAAATAGAGAAATAAGAGTTTTTAAGCTTATATGGGGTTTGTTGAGTTTTTACCATCTACGTAACGATAGCCTTACTAACTGCTAATTTTTTTCAGGACGCTGGCGATAGATGGTGAGAATATGCCCAATTGCTTGAATAAACTCAGCGCCTGTCTCCTTGCAAATTTGTTCGGTAATCGCTTGTTTGGTTTCTTTATCGCCTGCCCCTAAGCGGATTTTTATTAGTTCGTGTGCATTTAGGGCAACGTCGATCTCTGCTAGAATTGCTTCGGTTAGGCCTTTGCTTCCAAATAAAACAACCGGTTTTAGTGAATGGGCCTTGGCGGCAAGCTCTCGTTTGCGTTGTTTGGATAGCATGGTTCTTTCCTAAAGCTATTTTCAATAAAATGGGCAGCGAGTATAGGGGAAAAATAGACCAATGGCTAGATCAAAGAGTAGTAGACAGTGGTTGGATCGTCATTTTGATGACCCTTACGTTAAAAAGGCTCAAGAAGAAGGCTGGCGTTCGCGAGCGGTTTTTAAACTGCTGGAAATTCAAGAGCGAGACCAGCTCATTCATCCTGGTATGACAATTGTCGATTTAGGTGCTGCTCCAGGCGGGTGGTCGCAAGTGGCAGCCCATTTGACTAAGGGTAAGAGCAAATTATTTGCCTTGGATCTTTTGCCAATGGATGGTGTGGCGGGCGTTGAGTTTATCCAGGGGGATTTTCGCGAAGAAGCAGTTATGCAGCAACTGCTTACTGCACTGGGCGATCAAGCAGTTAATTTGGTGATGTCTGACATGGCGCCTAATTTAAGTGGTCAAAAGCACGTTGATCAGCCGCGGATGATGTATCTTGCTGAGTTGGCTTTTGATTTTGCTGCAAAGACTTTAGCAACAGATGGTGATTTGTTAATTAAGCTGTTTCAAGGTGCGGAGTTTGATGAGTTTTTAAAAAACCTGCGGCCTCATTTTAAGAAGGTTATCATCCGCAAGCCAGAAGCTTCGCGGCCTAAGTCGCGAGAGGTCTACTTATTGGCGCGAGGTTTTCTGGGTTGAAGATGCTTTGTTTTACATTGGAGCATTGCACTAAGCTTATCCATTATGTACTAACGGAAAAGTACTATTCCCTTTTCGGCGTTTGTTTATGATTGGTAAAAAGGGCGTTTAATTTAGCTGCTTTTTATAAATCATAGTTTCCACACCACCCTTGCTTTGCTGTTTATATTTCGTTCATGAATTTGTGGGTACTATATAGGTGTAAAAACTTTATAGAGGTTTTGTTATGGGCCTGAAAAAGCAAAGCGATCAGATCTTCGCAACGATACCACAAGGCTCATCTAGTGGCGGAGTGAATAAAGAACAAACGTTTCTGTTTCATAGCATTACTCCTGTTGGTTTGATTACAAACCCTAAGTTTCAAGACAGCATTGTTTATAGTGCTAGTTCAGAATCAGGCTCTTCAGACTCTGAAGCGAGTAACCCTCGATTAATTTTTCAACCAGCTAGTTTTGTGGGTGAAGAGGGTAAGCCTAGGCCGGAACAGTTAGGTAATTTTTACATGGATTGGCTAAGGGATAAAAAAGGATTTCTCTTTAAAAACAAAGCCGGTGACTTTGTCACCTTAACGATAGAAACAGGCAACTTGGAGAGGATTGAGGAGGAGGAAGAACGCAAGAAAATAGAAACTGAGTGTACCCAAAGAGCTCTGGAAGAGTTTTTCCCTAAAGCTTGTGTCGCTAAATTAATCAATAATTGGAATCAGCAGGTTATGTCTGCTTTGGTGAAGTTTATGGATCCAGTTGATGGTTTGATTGGTGAGCCCTATCTCCCTACACCGAGGGGCGTGTGCTTTTATTTTGAAATGCAAGGTGAGGAACTTTATCTTCGTGTTAGGGGCGGCCTTGGATTATGGACCCCAGATCAGCTTGGTAAGGAAGGTTCATTATCTGACGAGCATATCTTTGAAGTACCAGGTAGCCTCGAGGTTGACTTTAAACTAGAAAACGATGGTTTTGTTGTATTAAGTTACAATACGGAAAGTGAGTTTTTAAAAAACCTTATTCAAGGGGGGAGCTTTAGCCTGTCGTCACTTAAAAAATCATGGCTTGCAGCAGGAAAACCACCTCCCTCTTTGGCAGAAGCAATAACCGCACAGCTTGAGTCAGACGCAAGGCCCTTTTTGCAGCGTTATTTGTACTTGGTTTTCATTCCTGAGATTGTGGCGAACAGTGGTTATATCGATAAAGGTTGTTTAGGCCGGCGTTTATTTGAGTTGCTGCTAGCTGAGCGAGGGGAGAATTTTCAGATTAATAGCAGGAGTTTTTTGGAAGCTATACGTACCGCTATCAAAGAGTGGCCTATTGAAGACTTAAAACTACTCAACAAAAACCAGCAACTCCTTGGCACAATTAGGGAGGAGTTGATTAAAGATGGTGGGGTTTTAGATCAACTATTTGCCGTTCAGTTTTCTCCTCAGTTTAATCAAGAAGGTGTGGTTCAGGTTGAGTTTGCCCGGGTGGTAAAGGCGCTGGCTGCGAGCAATATTAATGATGAATGGTTGGTTGAACAAGTTGGGTTGTTAACAAGTGAAGTTGCTGAATATAAAAGTGACGTGTTGCTTAGTTTGAGATCTAGATTGGTATTAAGTTGCTATGATGGTTTTGCAGATGAATTGCCTGAAGCAACGTGGCTTGCGAAATTGGAAAGAGAGCGAATTGATGTGATATTGCAAACCCTCTTTACAAAGCTGAACCCATTTGAATATTTTACTTCTGAAGGTGACTCCGTCTCTGGTGAGTATGAACTGTTTGATGGTAAAAGAGATTTTGCAAAGGAAGTAGAGGCATTAAAGTGTGATTTACTTGAGCTGCATAGTGAAGACATATTTTCTATAAGCGTTAGGCGCTCTTCTTTAACAGGGGTGCTAAGTGATTTTAACCGTAAGTTGAGTGGTTTAATTGACAGTCGTATATCAGATTTTGTTGCAGGCAAAGTTGGGGGAAGGTTTAAGTTTGATTGTGAACAGCAGTTTAGGGACGAATATGAAGAAAAGTTGCGGCACGAATGTGAAAGTGATGAAGAATTTAATCATGTCTATACAGAGCAATTTGAAGCTTTTTACAAAGAAAAGCTTGAGGAAAAACATAAGCAGCTTAAAGGACAAAGCTCAAAGCTGAAGTTGAACTTCATTGCGGCAGTAAACGTAGCTGTCTCTGATCTTGATCGTCCCACAGAAGAGGATGTTGATAGAGTTCAGAAAGTTCAAAGCTTATGTGCAGAGCATAAAATGTTAAGAGTTGCTCATCAAAAAATTTGTTATGATGCTAAAGAGGTACATAGTACTTTTTCTGGATGTGCTGAACTGGTTAGGCCTTTTTCTAGTTTGGGTAATAGCACTTCTGAATCGATAGATTTTGTAGACGTAGTTGATAGTTCACTTGGTGAATTCAGTCGAGTGGAGAAGGTTCGTGCTTCTGTTGAGGAGAGGGTTGGCGCGAGTAGTGAATATGCCAGCTCTATAAAAGGATTGTTTGTATCCGCAAGTATCAGTATGGATAGGAAGCAGGCTGCTCAACAATTAAAGCAGGGCCATGAGGATTTTTTATCTAAAACGATAGATTCATGTGAAGAGATACAAAAAACTGTAGAAGGAGCTGAACAAAACAGTGTCTGGGAGTCTATAAAGGGGGTTCTAAAGCGGTTAGTTAATAGGGTTTCGTGTGGTTACTTTTATCAGGAAGATGCTTCCTTATATAAGTTATCAGGTAATACAGCTTCACTATGGTCTAAATTTGGTGCTTCAGGTAAATTTACTAGTCAGCTAGAGAGTCAGGGTGCATTGCCTCCTTCTCCTGGGCAGGCAAGGTGAAGCTGCTGGTTTTAACTTTATTTAGTGGTTAGATTGTTGGTTATGAGCTGTAGCAGAACCGTTGATCATTACTATGGCCTCTTGTATCATGGCAGGCTGAATTATTGGGTATTTTCTAGATAATCCATGAGCTTAAACCCTACAAGAGGCCCTACCTTTGCGCAACGATTTGATTAAAAACATTCTTTTATGGCTTATTATCGCGATAGCACTGATTACAGTGATCAATCTTTTTGGTCCACGTAAGCCCGCGGTTAAACAATATACATACTCACAGTTTATTTCTCAGGTAAAAAAAGGTGATATTAAGTCAGTTACAATCACCCAGCAGCAGGTTACTGGCCTAACTAAAGATGGCGAACAATTTGCCACTTATATGCCGATGGAAGATCCTAGCCTACTAAAAACTCTTTCTTCAAAGGATGTGGCTATTACGGGCAAACCACCAGAGCAGCATAGCTTTCTAGCACGAATATTGATTTCTTGGTTGCCGTTGATCTTGTTTTTTGTGTTCTTTATTTGGTTGATGCGACAACAGATGGGTGGTGGTAAAGGTGGTGCCATGTCCTTTGGCCGTAGTCGGGCTCGGCTGATGAACGAAGGGCAGGTTCATGTCACTTTTTCTGATGTGGCTGGTTGTGATGAGGCTAAAGAAGAAGTGAGTGAGGTAGTGGACTTCTTGCGAGAGCCGGGTAAGTTCCAAAAGCTAGGTGGTAAGATCCCTCGTGGTTTATTGCTTGTTGGCCCTCCTGGTACAGGTAAAACTTTGTTGGCTAAAGCGGTTGCCGGTGAAGCAAAAGTACCTTTCTTTAGTATTTCCGGTTCTGATTTTGTTGAAATGTTTGTGGGTGTGGGGGCTTCACGTGTACGTGATATGTTTGAGCAGGCAAAGAAGCAAGCGCCTTGTATTATTTTTATCGATGAGATTGATGCGGTTGGCCGTCATCGTGGTGCCGGTATGGGCGGAGGCCATGATGAGCGCGAGCAGACTTTGAACCAATTATTGGTAGAAATGGATGGTTTTGCTGGTAGTGAAGGGGTGATTGTTGTGGCAGCAACTAACCGACCAGACGTTTTGGATCCGGCATTATTACGTCCAGGGCGATTTGATCGCCAGGTAGTTGTTGGCTTGCCTGATATTAAGGGTCGGGAGCAGATTCTTAAGGTTCATGCTCGTAAAGTTGCTTTAGATAATGATGTTAAGCTAAGCACTATTGCGCGGGGTACTCCCGGGTTTTCAGGTGCTGATTTAGCTAACTTGGTTAATGAAGCAGCATTGTTTGCGGCGCGGGCTAATAAAAGTGTTGTGACCATGGCAGAGCTTGAAAAAGCAAAAGATAAAATCTTGATGGGCGCTGAACGTTCTTCATTGGTGATGGATGAGTCAGAGAAAAAATTAACAGCTTATCATGAAGCCGGCCACGCTATTGTTGGTTTATCTGTGCCTGATCATGACCCAGTTTATAAGGTAACTATTATTCCTCGGGGTAGGGCTTTGGGTGTGACAATGTTTTTGCCAGAGCAGGATCGTTACAGCCATAGCAAACAGCGCTTAGAAAGTCAGTTATGTTCACTTTATGGTGGCCGTATCGCTGAGGAAATGATCTTTGGTAAGGAGCGAGTGACAACTGGTGCTTCGAACGATATTCAGCGTGCGACTGAATTGGCACGCAATATGGTGACGAAATGGGGTTTATCGGACAAGATGGGCCCGATTGTTTATAGCGATGAGGGTGAAGAGGTCTTTATAGGGTATTCAATGGGGCAGCAGAAAACGGTTGTTTCTGAATACATTGCCAAACAGGTTGATGAAGAAGTGCGCAAGATAGTGGATGGTAATTATGCGCGTGCCACTAAGGTTTTGGAAGAGAAAATCGACATTCTACATGCAATGGCTGATGCTCTGATGAAATATGAAACTATCGATGAAGGACAGCTTAAAGAGCTTATGGAGCGCCAGCCAGTGAGTCCACCTGAGGATTGGGATGAGGATAAAAATGAAGGCGCAAAAAAGGAGCCGGCCGATAAACCGCAAAAAGAAGCTGCCAGTGCAGAGCCCGAGCCTAAATCTACCAATCTTGCCACTCCTCCAGCGACTGATTCGGAGGCTAAAGCTTAATTATGGCTTATCGTAAGCATTTGTTTTTTTGTACGAATCAACGTGAAGGTGGACGTAACTGTTGTAACAACAAAGGTGCTTGTGAGCTTCGAGCTTATGCAAGAAGTCGCTTGCTTAAGCTGGGGTTAATCGACCCGGATAAAATTCGAGTTAATGCAGCAGGTTGTTTGGGGCATTGTGCGGAGGGGCCAGCGTTAGTGATTTATCCAGAGGGCACTTGGTATAGCTATCACAATGAAGCGGATATTGATGAGATCATTGACCAACATATTGTGAATGGCCAAATTGTTGAGCGTCTGCTAATGGAAAAAGAGGCTGGCAGCCCACCTGCAGGTAAATAGCGTTGTTGTATGAATAGGGGAGTAAACCGACCTCAGTTGATTTGCGCACTGCTTTTGCGTAAGTAAAGCGCAGCGTAGCGAGCCATGGAGCAAAAGCAGTGCGCAAATCAACAAACAAAGTGTGAATTTAGATAAAAGAAATAATTTGCGCGATAACTTCTAAGGAATATTGAGCGCTGGAAGCGCAGGCCCAACGCTGCCAGCGGGCAAATAAGGTGGTTTTCAGGTTCAACTAGCTTGTATGTTCTTGAACACTCCTGTAAAATCTGGCGTCTTTTAGTATGGCAGTAAAGTCTCTCGTCGTTGTTGAGGGGCTGGCTGAGCTTTATTGAGGTGAAAAATGAAAACATATGTGGCAAAACCAGCCGACATTCGACGTAGTTGGTACGTCGTTGATGCAACAGACAAGACGCTAGGTCGTTTAGCTTCTGCAGTTGCTATGCGCTTGCGTGGTAAGCATAAGCCTGAATATACCCCCCACATGGACACAGGTGACTTTATTATTATTGTTAATGCTGACAAAGTTCGAGTTAGTGGGAAGAAATCTCAAGATAAGATTTATTATCGCCACACTGGTTACCCAGGTGGTATCAAATCAGAGACTTTTGAGAAGTTACTTGAGCGTAAGCCTGAAGCTATCGTTGAAAAAGCGATTAAAGGTATGCTCCCTAAAGGCCCACTTGGTCGCGAAATGTTTCGTAAATTAAAGGTTTATGCTGGTGCTAGTCACGAGCATCAAGCACAACAACCACAACAACTTGATATCGCGGAGTAAGAGAATTATGACAGTGAAGCAACACTATGGTACTGGTCGTCGTAAGAGCTCAGTTGCTCGAGTTTTTCTACGTCCTGGTACAGGAAAATTTTCAGTTAATAAGCGTTCATTAGAAGATTACTTTACTCGTGAAACTGCTCGTATGGTGATCATGCAACCGCTTGATGCTGTTGAAATGAATGGTAAGTTTGACGTTTATATCACCGTTAAAGGCGGTGGCGATAGTGGTCAAGCTGGCGCGGTTCGTTTGGGTATTGCACGTGCTTTAGTTGCTTATGATGAAGAAGGTGGTGATGAGGGATCAGGTACTGCTGAAAACTCATTCCGTCGAATTTTACGTCGCCATGATTTATTAACTCGTGATGCACGTAAAGTTGAACGTAAGAAAGTTGGTTTACATAAAGCGCGTAAAGCAACTCAATACTCGAAGCGTTAATTTTCAAGTATGACAATGGGTAATAACCAATGAGGCTAGGGTCTGTTTACATTTGCTTACCCGAAGCGAAAAATACGGAGACTTAGCTCAAGAGGGATTAAATTTGAGGCGGATAGCAAGGACTATCTAACGAGAATTTAATCCCTCTTGAGCAAGTCCAACGGATTTTGCAGCCGGGAGAGTAAATGTAAACAGACCCTAAGCCTAGTTATTAATTCTGGATAGCTGGGCTTTCTTTTTTTAAACGAGGTAATGCTATATGGCTGTGACGGCAAGCAAAAAATCACTTATGGTTCTTTATACGGGTTCAGATGATATCTATAGTCATCGCACTCGGATCGTACTCGCTGGGAAGGGTGTTTCAGCAGAGGTTACTGAGGTTGATCCGGATGATAAGCCGGAAGATTTATTAGATGTTAATCCATATGGCACCTTACCTACTTTAGTTGATCGCAGTTTGGTGCTTTATGAGTCTCGTATTATTATGGAGTACCTTGATGAGCGTTTTCCTCATCCACCACTGTTACCTGTTTACCCTGTTTCCCGTGCTGAATTTCGTTTAATGATTCATCGTATTGAAGCAGATTGGTATGCTTTGGTTGATAAGATTTTAACGGGTAAGGAAAAAGCGGCTGATAAAGCACGTAAAGAGCTGATAGAGAGCTTTGTTAGTGCCGTACCTATTTTGCAGGAAACGCCTTATTTCTGCAGTGAAGAGTTTTCATTAATTGATTGCTGTGTTGCCCCTATCTTGTGGCGTTTACCAGCTCTGGATATTGAATTACCTAAGCAGGCACGTTTGATAGAGACTTATGCTGAGCGAATTTTTGAGCGTGCTTCATTCCAGAAAAGCCTGACTGAAACAGAGAAAGAACTACACTTGGAGTTTTTAGATGAGTGAGCAAGGGATGTTTTCTAATAAACCTTACTTGATTACAGCTTTTTATAACTGGATAGTTGATAACGGCTGTACCCCTTATTTAATGGTAAATGCACAACGAGAAAGAGTACAGGTGCCAGAAGAGTTCGTGCGGAATGGTGAAATTGTGTTTAACCTTAAGCCTGAAGCCGTGCGTGATTTAGATCTAGGTAAACGTACTATTAGCTTTCGAGCGACTTTTGGTGGTGTTGAGCAAGAGCTTATTGTTCCTGTGGTCGCTGTTAAAGCAATCTATGCCATGGAAAATGGTGAAGGCATGATGTTTGATACAGATGAGTCCGAAGATGACATGCCTCCTGAAGAAGGGGGTAAGTCTAAAGGAGCTCCTTTCTTACGAGTATTGGATTGATCCTCCTTCTAAAAAACTATCCCCTTGCTGTTGAAGGCGTTGTTGCATAAATCCTTTTTCACATTTTGCCTTGCTGATTTGTGTGTTACTTTTGCTCCATGGCTCCCTACGCTGCGCTTTACTTGCGCAAAAGCAACACACAAATGATGTAGGTATTTGGTGCTGGTCCTTCAGTAGTAAATTTCGACTTTTTATTTCCACTTGGTAGGGTATAAACCTTCGCCTTTAGGCGGAAATGTCTTTAGCAAACCTATCACCAGCCAGAATGTGATGTATTAGAATCGCTTTTTATTTTTAATAAGGGAGCGATCTAAATGACTGGAGCAAACAACTATAGGAAAGGCGCGCATACGGTACTGGATTTAAAATATCATTTTGTATGGAAGACAAAATATGGATATCCAGTGTTATGTGGGGATAGAGCGTTATTTTGTCTGTAAAAACCAACTTCAGTACTTAGAAAAACCTTTAAAATTCTAAATGGCACTCTATTGTACCTGTCTCATCGCATAATATCTTAAATTAATTATGCTAATCAATCTAAAAAATTATTTATACCTCAAATTTTTCTCCTCTCAAAATAAATTATTAACTTTTAGGTAATAGCAATTATATCTCGTTAATAAGAACAAGAATGATCTATCCTAAAACCCTATGAAGGCTTATTATTCACTTCAACTTAAGTATCTAGGTGATCCGCTCCACTGGTCATCAATTTCCACTAAAACAGCTGATACGAGCCTTAGGCACGATTCAGTATTAGGGAAAATTCCAACTGTATGCGTCCTTCTTTTTACCTCTCTGTTTACGCGCTCAGCTATGTTACTGGTTCTTAATCTTTTTTGATGCGGCCTGTCAAAGTTCATCACTACTAAGCCCTCCGGTATATTCACTTCCAACCAAGAAGAAAGCTCTGGTGCTGTTTGCTGATATTTATCTACCGCCATAGCCAATAGTCTTTCCGACTCATGAATGTTTGAGGCATTAAATATAGCTGTAATCTCCTCAGCTACTGGTTCCTTCATTGAGCGCTTTGGTATGTGAGCCTGAGCATTTTGCTGCAAATGAAATTGGCAGCGTTGCCAAGGAACACTGGGGAACACAGCTCTTCTAGCGGCTTTTAGGCCAGTATGAGCGTCGCTAGTAATCAACTCAATACCATGTATACCTCGCTCAACCAACTGCTGAAGAAAATCACGCCAATGTACCTCAGCCTCTGATAACGCAACAGAAACACCTAGCACTGTTCTCTTGCCGGTTGATTCATCAAAGCCATAGGCTATCAATACCGCACAGTCTTGTACTGTGCCGCTAGTGCGCACCTTCTCATAACGTGCATCTAGCCAAAGATATTTTATCTTTCCTAACGGCTTATTTCGCCATTTCTTTAAATCTTCATCCAACAATTTAGCGCAACGGCTTACCTCTGCGCTTGAAATATCTGTTCCACAGAGTTGCTTTAGCACCTTTTCAACTTTGCGCGTGGAAACCCCATGCACATACATTTCAGCGACAGCCAGCTTAAGTGCTCTATCAGAGCGTACACCTCGCTCTAAGACTGATGGATAGAAGGCTTCATTGGAGTCTCTAACCTGCGGTATCTGTAGCTCAAGCTGACCTTGACCTGTGTTAATTAACCTTGGTTTAAAGCCGTTCGCATATCCGTTTCTATCGCCAGTTCGCTCATAAGGACTGGCATTTAAATGGCGCTCCCTTTCTATTAACATAGCCTCATTCATCAACGTGGAGACAAGCTTAGGTAAAGCTTCAAACCCCTCCATCGCTAAAACATGTATGGCTTCTTCGATTAAGTTCTCATTTTTATAGCAGCTCATTGTCATTCCTCTTTTTTGGTTAAGTTTACCTTAAAAGGAATTTCTAATCTGACTGAGTCGCCTGCTTATTTTCAGCAAGTCAATGGAATTTACAGAAAGGATGGCGCACTAGCTATGTGGGAATATAGGTTTAGGAGCAAGAAGCATTTTGCGAGAGATCTGTGCTGAGAAGGGGATGAGGATATTGAGGGGGAATGTGAGGTCGAATCACATTCACCTTCTAATTGAGGCGCCGAGCCACTTATCGGTATCAAAGATGGCTCAATATTTGAAAGGTAAAAGTGCCTATCGACTATTGAGAGAATTTAGGAGTACGCTTGGCAAGAAATACTGGGGCAATCATCTCTGGTCGAGAGGGTATTTTTGCGCAACGGTTGGTTCTGTAACAGAAGAGCAGGTCAAACGCTACATAGAGAATCAAGATGATACGCCGGAGGGTTTTCAGGTATGGGATGAGGAAGAGCTTAAGTCGGATTAATCCGAACCGTTTAAACGGCTTTAGCCGTAATGAGGCTTCAGCCTCTGTACCAAACCCCCACCTTTAGGTGGGGGTCAAGTTGATTATTCAGTGCTGCAGAACGGGTGGTGCGAATCGAGCTGTAGCCCGGATTGAAAATGCGAAGCATTTGATAATCCGGGGTTAAGCCATACTCAGCCCCGGATTTTCACTTCGTTCAATCTGGGCTACGCATTGCTGGCTGAACCCTGATTACAGGCAGGACCCATTAGTCGTAAAGGTTTTGAAAAAGTCGAAACTTACATTACCCATAGATTCTGAAAGAGAATCCGTGTTTCTGACTCAGAGGGTTAAAACTTCCCCAAGAGTTACACTTTGTTACAAAAATACCTTTTGCCGATATAAAGCTGTTACTTTCTGCTGATAGACTGATCCTGTACAACGTAATAAGGATGTTGCATTGAGTTTTATGGGTATTCCTTTAGTAGCAGATAACCATGAAAAGCCACCCATAAAACGCTTAAGGTTGTTGCAGTAGGGGACTGAACCGCAAATTTTGAGCAACTTTATCCCCATGCTCTGCTGGTCAACTACTGCAGGCAACTTTTAAAGAATTCTTCTTTGTACCAATACCAATCCGCAAAATCCCACCTCTGGTGGGATTTTGTTATTTATGCTGAAAAAACTAGAGGGCAGTAATAAGCCACAGTTGCTAAGTTGGTTATTGCATGGTTATTGATAATTTTTTGTTTAAATTATAGGGATTTTCGAGCTTAACTGGCTAGTAAAGCCTTGTGAACGTGGTAGAATGGCTGGTCGTAAAAAGAGGATCAGTTCCATGTCAGAAAAGTTACAAGGTAAAGTGAAATGGTTTAATGACAGCAAAGGCTTTGGTTTTATCGAAGCTGAAGGCAAAGATTATTTCGTTCACTTTAGTTCAATTCAAGGTGATGGCTTTAAAACTCTTGCTGAAGGTGCTTCGGTTATGTTCAAAGCAAGTACTGGTGAGAAAGGCCCGCAAGCTGAAGAAGTTGAAACGGTTTAATTCGTTAGGTACTTTTTAAGTTCACATCTTTATTGCAAAACCCCATGGCATTGTTTGTCAGGGGTTTTTCATTATTAGCTAAAAAATACTTTAAGCTCTCTTAAGTCCTTAGTCCAGATTAAAAACACCGAACTAAGGTTTTGTGAGTTTGAGTTACCAACTAATTAATTGTTTCAAGCTCTTTTTCTTTCTGAGCAGCTTCAGTTTGTTGTTGATGCGCATATAAGCTGTCAAAACTTACTGGATCTAGTGTTAATGGTGGTAAGCCGCCATTAATTGTCATATCAGCAATTGTTTTGCGAGCATAACAATATAAAGTATTTGGTGCATAGGTGCTTAAAACAGCTTGTGTTTCTTTTTCATCAAGCCCTGTAATCTCAAACACCCCTGCTTGTTGTAAATTAAGCAAGTAGATGGTTCTTTCTTCTTGCTTGGCAGTTAAACGCGTATGCAAGGTGAGTTCATATTTCGTTTCGGATACGCGGTCTACTTTTTGGCGCATTTCCATTTGAACTTCTGGTTTTAGCTCTTCTTCACTTTCAAAAACAAGCGGCGCGTCAGTTATATCAAAGCTTGATGACTTTACATAAATGCGCTTAATGTTAAATTGCTTGTCTTCAGTTTTTTTCTTATTCATTCGTGTAGTCTCCTTATTAGTGTATAAAATAGCCATACGGCATTGCCGAGTTTCCTCGTTAATATTCTTGGTGTCAAATCAAAAATGGCATTTAATCAATTTTTAAGCAAGTGCTTTTGTTTTCACGGTAGGTAAACGCCGAGTAGGCCCGGGGAACTTCCCCCTGAGCCTACTCGGCGGTGGGTGAAAATAATACAAGTTTTCTTAAGTTTCCCTTGTTACGTCTATCTTTATTTAGGGGAATTGAGCTAGTTTTATCTCATAATAAACAAGGTTTTTAGTAACCTATCAAGGTAAAATAACTTGATATAAAAACTATAGTGAAATTAGTCATGCGCAGAATCATAAAAGCGATTAAAAGCCTGAGTGATTACCTGATCCTGCTGAAAAAAAATCCAGAGCTACTAAGGCCAGAGCAGTGCAGCCATTGCGGTGCAGGTGGACTATGGTCACATGGATCATATGATCGAAAACCAGATAGGAACCCAGGTAAAGGACGCTCTTTAAATCCCACCCCTGTTTTGAGATTTTATTGTCATCAATGTAAACGTACTTGTTCAACCCTACCTGAGATACTTTCTCCAAAGCGTTGGTATTGCTGGTCAGTTCAGCAGGCAGTGTTAATGAGCGTGCTCCTGGGAAAAGTATTAGCTCATCAGGTCAGGAGCAAGGTGTTAGTCGACACACCGTTGCTAGGTGGTTTCACTGGTTGGTTGACCACTTCGTTGATTACTCCTTCCATATCAAAGCACATCCGTTGTGGTTACAGCTTGGGCGACATAGTGATCCACAAGCGTTTTGGTTGGCCTGCCTTGGTGAGCATGATTTATCGAGCATCATGCTTTTTCTTAACAACACAGGAGTGAGCATCCCATAATTAATTAACGTGAAAAAAAGTTGAGATGGATATTTTCTGTAAACCTCACGACCCCACACAGTTTGAGCGTAGCATTCTCAACTCAAGTTGTGATTAACTCATTGCAAGTAGTTAAATCACACAGGAATTGCAAAATGACCAAGCCCATTCACCCAACAGCACTGTTTCGCCTAAGTGTTTTAGGTGAGCTATGTAGCCGAAATAGTTTTGAGCATGGTGAGCTCAAGAGCATTATTAAAAGGTTGTCCCAGCAAACCTACAACATTCCAGGTAGTAAGCGTGTTCACCTCAGTGCTAAAACAATTGAGAATTGGTATTACGCCTGGTTAAAGCAGGGTATTGATGGATTAGTTCCTAAAACTCGACGAGACAAAGGCCAGTGTCACATCAATCCAGAGCTACAAGAGTTAATTATTTCCACTAAACAGGAAAGCCCTTCAAGATCAATTCCGACCGTGATTAAACTCTTAGAAACTCAAGGGAAGGTAGCACGAGGTGAATTATCTCACGCAACAGTTCACCGCTTATTAGTAAAACACGGCCTGTCTAAAAGAACAGTCACACCTTCTAACCAAATTGAGCGCCGCTCATTTGAGGCGCTCACAGCTTGTGATATTTGGTATGGCGATGTCATGCATGGTCCAACGATTTACGATGGCCAAAGAAGAGTTAAAAGCTATTTGGTGAGTATTTTTGATGATGCCTCAAGGTTGGTCTGTCACAGTAAATTTTATACTGATGAGAGTGCCATTACTATTGAGCATGTGTTGAAAGAGGCATTACTCAAACGTGGGCTTCCTGTTAAACTCATCATTGACAACGGCCCTGCCTACCGTGCTAAAACGTTGCAAACCATTTGTGCTCGTTTGAAAATTCAATTGATTTACGGCAGGCCCTATGAACCGCAAAGCAAAGGCAAACTAGAGCGTTGGCATAGAACAGTACGCGAGCAATTCCTAGCTGAATGCAACCTGGATTCCATTCATAGTTTCAATGCGCTGAATGATCGATTTTGGGCTTGGGTTGAGCGTGTTTATCATCAAGCCTCGCAAAGCGCCCTGCCTGACAAGATGACCCCGTTACAACGCTATCAGCAAGACCTCACTAAAATTCAGCCGTTAGGTTGTTTGGCCGATAAGCTAGATGATTACTTCCTGCATCGCATTAAGCGCCGAGTCAGGAAGGATGGCACGGTAAGCTGGAATAATCGACTCTTTGAAGTTCCATTTGAACTGGCTCAACAAGAGGTTTATTTAGTGGTTGATCCGCATAGTGACTCCGCCCGTCACGTCGAATCATTGGAATATCAATACCTTGGTGCAGTGGGAGAGCTGGACAAACATAACAACCTTTCTAGAACCCGAGCTAGACCTCAGATGCCGGAACAACCAGCAAGAAAAACCTCGCTAGTTGAGATTGTTTATAACCAAGTTAAAGAGGATTTGGATATCACTGAGGAGATACCGTCATAAACGTCAACAATAAATTGTAAAATTTTTACTAGGCATCCGCTGAAAATGGCTGCTGTGTTTTTAGGATGCCATAAATCATATGCACCATTTTTCTCATAACAGCACAAATGGCTAGCTTCTTTGGCTTGCCTTTTTTGAGCAGCTTTTCATAAAATTTCTTCAAAATAGGATTATGCCTTATAGCCACTAATGCCGGCATGTAAAGCGCCTTTCGCAACCAAGCACTACCAACCTTTGAGAGCCGTGATGAATTCAATGAAGTGCCTGATTGTGACTGGCTGGGATTTAAACCAATATGAGCAGCCAATTGTTTTGCGCCAGAAAATCTTTCAATATTATTAAAAAAAGCAGTTAGTGTTTGAGCGGTTTTATCACCAATGCCTGGGATGCTTTTAAGCAGCTCTGTGTTATTCTTCAGATCATCATCACTCGCGATCAGCTTACTAATTTCTTCCTGCAGTCGTAAAATTTCTTTTTCCATATAATCGATATGATTTTGTATAGAGCTAATAATTGTTTCTTCCGCTAGCTCCAGCCTGTTTTGTTCATTGCTGACTTGGGAGGTTAATACTTCAGATCTCTGTATCAAAGCTCTTAGAGCCTCTATATTAGCTGGCAAAGGCTGCCATAGCGTTGGAGTAAAATGATTTGAATAGTCCTTAATACTGACCGCATCGGCCTTGTCGGTCTTGTTTCGTATTAGCTGTCCTTTCATAAAAAACTTTATTCGTGCAGGATTAATTATACTGACATCACACTTCTCACTATGTAAATAAAGAGCCAATGCATTACCGTATTTACCTGTTGATTCCATGCAAAAATGAAGTGACTGATCAGATAAAGATTGCGTCCATTCTAATAACTCAGAAAAGCCCTCAGGATTATTATTAAAATGTTTAACGTGATCTTTTCCGCTAGTGGTGATAGCAGCAACAAAATCAGATTTTGCAATATCAATACCAACACAATTTTTTTTCATTTGCTAGAGCCTCTTAAATTTTATTACACTAACAAACTTGGGAAATCATAGTTCGGATCAACCTTGCAAATACAGGCTCACAATGGCCTAAGATACCGTTCGATCTCATGAACTTATGAGGGTGGAAGGGAGCTAAATCTCCTCAACAGGATTAAATCCTAAGGACGAACACGGCTTCACCTTCCGCCTACCCAAGCATCCTTGGGATTGTAGCAATATTGTCATATCTCTACAGTTATTTAAGATACAAGGATGAGTAAGATGTATCTTCAACATTTTGGCTTGAAATTTGATCCATTGGGTAAATCAAACATTATTGAATTGGCGCAGTCAAAGCGACTAGAACAGCAACTTAATGGTTTGCTAGAAACACGCGGCTTAGCAGTGATTACTGGCGACTCAGGGACAGGAAAGACCACGGCGCTAAGATACTGGAGCAATAGACCTTCTGCGAAACTAAATACTGGGCGAGCTTATGCTCGTTTGTAGTTTTAGAATCCGGCTTGAAGATTGAGAATCCCAGCAATAATATTAAATCTCATATTGTGTTTTCTGCGAAAATTCCTATACACCTCCCCAAGAATGCGGAATTTTTTAAATTTTGAGAATTGATGTTCAACCCTAATACGGATCTTGCTGTGATTACGGTTATCCTCTTTTTGTTGAGTAGTTAATTTGCCGCCTTTGGGCTTTTTATGAGGTAAGTTAACCAAGGGGTCAGTATGTTGAATTCCTTGGTATCCTAGATCAGCATATTTTTCTGCTGGTGGCAGTGGGCTGCCACGTTGTCGGATCTTAATATCATGAACCCTCCCAGGCATTGTTTGAGAGACGTTGATTATTTTTCCGGATGTACTCATTGCTATCTCCACCTTTTGAGTATGTCTTTTCTTTTTACCAGAATAATAATCTTTACGTGGCTTCTTCTTTTTGGGGCGCTGAATAGGCTGCTCCGTTACATCCATTAATATAGCGCAAACCGCATCTTCTGTTAGGGTTCTGTCTTTTTTAATATGAATATGCTTGGCCACTAAGGGTTCTAAGCGTTTAAATAAGCGGCAGACATTACTGTCATCCAAACCAACAAAGTAACCTAAGAATTCATGTGTTACATAAGTGCGATAGTACATCATGAGAAGCAAAAGGCGATCATGGTGCGTGGTGAGTTTCGGGCGCCTTCCCAGCTTACTAAACTCATCATCAAGTGATGACTTCACTTGTTGGTGTATCGTTTCAAAATCATCAAGGGTCAAACCAGTTAACTTTTTAAAAATACGCGGGCGGTTACTGAGTTGCTGATAGCTTAATAGCATATGCCTTTCCATGAATGATTATTAATCAGGTAATTATAAGCAAATTTTAGCTAGTTTCTAGAACTGCCCTTAGTTACGCAGAAGGTCTAATAAACTCAACCCGCTGACCCATCAAGTCATTTATCAATCAGACACTCACTTTCGGTCATTTGATGTGTACTCTCAGCTTGCCGAAAATCTAGGTTTAGAAAACTATTACCGATTCTCTAAACTTTGGAGAGACTTGAAGCAGAGCTTGATCGCGCTCTACCATGATAAAAACGTTCAGCCTATTTGGATCCTAGACGAGGCGCATCAGCTTAGTAATGATTTCATTCTACGATTACCTGACTTCCTTAATTTCAGTTTTGACATCAAAGACGTCATGACGATTATCTTATGTGGACTCCCATCACTTCTAGCAACATTGCAGAGACCAGCCTATGAACCTATCAACTCTAGAATTCAGTGCTTTATTAGGTGGCATGCAATTGAAGATAGCAGGGATTTTGAGAGCATTATTCACGCTGCTTTTGAGAAGGCAGGAATGAGCAGCAGCTTATTCACTGAAGCAGGTATTCGTGCAGTACACATGGCCACAAAAGGTAGGCTTCGTTATGTTGATAGGCTCATGCGACATGCGTTGCTAATCGCCGCTAATATGAATTTAAACCATATACCGGATGATGTCATTAATCAGGCAATTCATGAGCTAAAAGGTTAACTATTTGACACCATCTCACGCAAAATAGGTTGAGATGGTTTCTCTAAATTATTGTGGGACGTTACACTATTAACATAGCCTTATTCATCAACCTGGAGACAAGCTTAGGTAAAGCTTCAAACCCCTCCATCGCTAAAACATGTATGGCTTCTTCGATTAAGTTCTCATTTTTATAGCAGCTCATTGTCATTCCTCTTTTTTGGTTAAGTTTACCTTAAAAGGAATTTCTAATCTGACTGAGTCGCCTGCTTATTTTCAGCAAGTCAATGGAATTTACAGAAAGGATGGCGCACTAGCTTTCTAAGCCTCTAAGAGTTTAGTCTTTACAAAGCCACGAGTATTATTAAGTCTCAAACTAGTCAAACCTGCCCATGGAATAATAACGAATAAAAATAACACACCTGCTATAGAAATTGCTTCAGGTAGCTGAGCAATAACTCACCTACTATACGCGCTTCTCATTTTACTCTAAGAATAATGAAACGCTTTAGTATCAAACAAATCTTGGTAACCAATCAGAACTGGTGGAACTTTCACACCAAGTACAAAGATAAAATCAGAGAAGCTATTGTCATTGGCATTGTTAAGCTGCTTAGCTGCAAACATCCTATGCGTGGCCATAAAGAGTATCATTGCAGTAATCCAAACTGTTCACACGTCAAATACATCCGCCATACCTGCAAAGCTAAAAGCTGTTCATCGTGTGGTAAAAAAGCCACAGAAGTATGGATACAACAACAAATGGCAATCTTACCCAACACTGCATGGCAACACATCACATTCACCATGCCCTCTACTCTTTGGGACTGCTTTTGGACAAACAGAGAGCTTCTTAATTTACTCCCACCATTAGCAGCAAAGGTGTTACTCAAGCTTGCTAAAAACAAGAGGGTTAAACCCGGTGTATTTATCGCGCTTCACACCTTTGGCAGAGATCTAAAGCGCAATGTGCATCTTCATGCGTCAATCACTCTGGGTGGTATCAACAAAGAGTTAACACAATGGAAAAGCCTCTACTTCCATCAACCTACACTAATGTCCATGTGGCGTTATGAGGTCATTAACCTTTTTAGAAACCACCACCAGGACAAAGGGCTTATTCTGCCAAATCAGTTAGCCTCTACACTGAACCACACTTTCAACTTTAATCAACTGCTTGATCAGCTTTACCAAAAACGATGGGTAGTACATTGCGCAAAGCCCTCAAAGAATCACAAACAAAACGTTAAATACTTAGGTCGATACACCAAACGTCCTCCTATTGCTGAGTCAAAAATTAAAAACTTTGATGGGAGCAGCCTCAGTTTTAATTATCTTGATCACGTCTCTAAAACCTACAAGCAATTTAAATTAACCGCGGAAGAGTTTATTGCTCGATTTATTCAACACATTCCTGATGTTGGCTTTCGTATGGTGCGTTATTATGGGTTTCTTGCTAACCGGGTGCGAGGTGAGATGCTACCCAAAGTCAGACTCCTATTAGGTGAAACTGATCCAAACACACCCCAGGTCAATTACCGCACCTTAATGCAAAATAATTTTAACATTGACCCCTATGAATGTGTTCTATGCGGTAGCCAAATGTTTTTAGCTAACTGCTGGTATAGACAACCTAACCGTTACAAATTGCTATCAAAGCATCGTGAACTCGCCTTACTGAAAAAAACCTAATAACTTCCTAGGGGGTAGTCCGTCCAAAACAAGGTGAGCTTGCGGCAAGCATGTGTGCATTAGGTCAGCTAGTTACTTTATCCTAAAGGACCGATAGTAAAACTATTTAGAAAGGTCCTATTATGTTTGGCAAAACATTTGATAAAAAAGTCGTTACACCCAAGTCAGCAACACCTTCAACACTAGATAATATTGCTCAATCGCTCAAGTCATGGCGTTCATCATCAAAAGAGCCATGGGAGATTCCAGAAGACCTTTGAGTGAAAATTATTGCGCTCTATCCTGCTTATACAAAAAAGGACATTACTGAACGATTATCAATCAGCTCTAAACGGCTCAACAAAAAAATTAATGAAAAAGAATTATTAGCCAGCAGTACATCAGTTGCCAATTCTGATGATGACCAAGCCGATGAATGTTTTGTTGAAGCCACTATTCAGGATTCAGTTGTGCTTTCACAGCAACTGATTAGCATTACAAGAACTGATGGCGTCGTGTTACAACTGCCTAAGCCGGAGTATGCTGAAACCATTAATCTGATTCTTACTTTTTGCAAGGGGTAGTGTATGCTGCAATTCACGCCTCAAATGAGGCTATTGTTATCAGTCAGACCTGCTGATTTTAGAAAGGGTATTGATGCTTTAGTTGCGCTTTGCCAGCAACCGCTGGGTGAGGATCCATTCTCTGGTACGGTCTTTGCTTTTACGAATAGCCGCCGTACCTCAGTGAAACTTCTAGTTTATGATGGCAATGGATTCTGGCTTTGTCTAAAGCGTTTTTCGCAAGGAAAGTTACAATGGTGGCCAAACTCCCACTCAGCCACGTACCATATCGATAGCACGCAGCTAATGATTCTGCTTAACCAAGGTAACCCTATCACTAGTCATCTCGGTGAGCCATGGAGAAGGCTCGCTAGTCAACCTCCTGTAATAAGTCAAGCGGCCTCTTCATCGACCAAACCTCCTTTATCTTCAATCTGGTAATTCCATGGCAACCATAAGGAGGGATCCTTAAAAACACTTGATTTATTTTCCTGCAAGGCAACTAAGTAATCGAGTGGGTTTTCCCCGCACAATTGAGCTGTAACAATAAGAGATAATAAGATGCTACCGATGTTAGCGCCATGCTGAGTTTTATAAAACATTGCAGCTTTTCTAATGCGAATAGGAATCTTTAGTATCGCCTCGACAATGTTGTTATCTAGTGGCGCTCCTGGTGTCGTTAAGAATCGCCGAAGCTTTTTCCAGTGCTTTAACATATACTTCATCGCCTTACCAAGGTGACTATTTGGTTCTACCACTTTGTTAGATAATTGCTTATTGAGCCAACCATGCAGTTTAAGCATCAATGGTTTGCTATGCTTTCGATGATAAAGTAAGCGTTGATGTGGGTCCATTTGCTTTGTTTGCTCATCATTTCGATAAACCTCACCCAGGATTTGCATAACGTGCAAAAAAGGCTCAGGATAATATTCAAGTAAATCACGAAACTTTCTAAAACCATGAGCTAAGCAATTGCAGATGATAGTTTGTAACTCTTTCGGCATGTTGGCTGCTAACGCATCACACATTTGAATCACCTTCTTTTTTTCAGCCACCCTGTTTGCTAATAGTTGTGATAAGTTTTCGCCGCCGTGATGCTCGCCTGCATAAAATAGAGCAACCTGGTGAGCACCAATAGTCTTGCTTAAAATGACTGTTGTATACATCCCTTTTCTTGGTTTATTAAGGTTCGCCTTGTTATCAGATAGTATCGAAAGTATCTTTGCGAATGTGTCATCATGCTGAATAATATCACCGTTCGCGCCATACTGTTCTAAAACATCAAACACACGATAGCCGATATCAGCCACCTACTCACAAAGCTCGAACTGTGTACTTGAGGGTAACGGAAAGCCTAGTAACTCTTGGAACTTTTCTTGACGGTAAAAAGGCACGCCAATGTAATACTTTTGCAAGCACAGCTTTGCTTTAAACTTAGCGTCATACTTTGGTTGCTTCCTAACATCCGTGGGTAACTGGGCAGTGATAATAAGCCCACACAAGGCGCAGCGAAGCTTTTCCAAATGATACCGTGTTGCCGTGCCTAATGAGTTGCCAGTTATACGAATAACTACACCGGCTTTTTTAACCTTATACAGTTTCCCACCACATCCTCCAGGACAGGCATCGCCACATGCATGGTCAGCAACATGGCAATAAACATCAGTGGCATTCCGGTAATCCTGATTACCTCGCCTGCCATGACCGGATTTCCCTTTCTTATCTGATTGACTATCACCTTTTTTATTGCCTGATGTATTATCGTCAGAGTTATTGCCAACACCCTCAATATTACTTTCAGATTCTTGGCCCTTATTCTCCTGATTCTTCTTGGGTGACTGATTACTGTCAGCTCCAAAAATAAGTTCACGTAATTGTTTAATTGTAATTTTCTGCTGTTGAAGCACCTCGGGCAACCAAAGAGCAAGGTACAAACAACCACCTGCAAGCTCCTTATCCTCATCACCAAGATTGGACTGATTCAAGCGAGCACGAAATTCTGCAATTTCATGCTCTGATTTAGTCGCTATATCCGGTATTTCAGTTGCGGTTGGCATAATTATTTCACGTGACGCGTAAGAAACTGTCGTCACAATAAAATAATTTTCTTTTCTAAGTCAATAGGTTAATGAAGATAATGGATAATTATCAAGCCCAATAAAGTACTCGGCAACGAAAGTTTACCTTATCCAACTTATTGGTTCACACATACTTACCGCAAGCTCACAAAACAACAAATAACAGCTAGTTTTGGCTATTGTTTGTCATAACTAACCCTGCCCCACCACTAAATCGATTTTATAAAAAATACCTGTGCTAAAATTACTCATTTTAATTGGTGGTATTTTTACCAATTGACACATTGAAATTCCTTAATATCAAGGTCAACATCTTAACATCCGCCCCAGTGAGGCTACAGAATATAGCTATTTTTCAATAAATTAATGCTAACCAAAATGGGGGGCTAGTGCTTGACATTAGGTAGTGGTCTTGCTTCAATGTCTGAGTTAATTTAATAGGAAGGAACGCGACCACATGCGAATTTTACTATTATGCCTACTAATAATTGGCCTTACCGCATGTGCAAAACAACCGCGCCCCCAACAGCCAAGCACTGCCACTGAAGCAACTGTCGCCTTAGCCGAATCGGCCGCTTCAATTAACCACTCCCTTATTCAACTTAACGCCACTGAGCAAGCAGCCAACCCACCCTTAAGTGTTGCTGCACCCCCTAACCCAGCAAGTTACGGCATGGCTATCCCTGCCTCACTTGACTGGACAGGTCCTGCTGAACCCGCTATTAAACAGATTGCTATTGCCTCTGACTACAAGTTTAAAGTTACAGGAACCAAACCTTCCATGCCTGTTTTGGTTTCAGTTCACCAGCATAACTCAACACTGGGGAGCATTTTGCGCAACATCGGTTTACAGTGTAAACGCTATGCTCAGGTAATCATTTATCCAAAATCGAAAATCATCGAATTACGATACACTGAAAGCAGCTAACAAATGCTAAAACGTTTTTTACTACTCATTATGTGTTGCCTTTTATTAGCCGGCTGTGTCGAAGAACCAACTGCTGTTGACACTACTAATTTAGCGGCTATCGAACAGCTTAGCATTGCCAACGCTCCCTCAACCGCAGCAAACACCATTGGCAATATTCGCCTACAAGCGATTAAAGAAACAGCCTTATCCTTTGGTGCTCAAGCAGCACTAGCCTATCGCTCCAAGCAAATCAACCAAGTTTTAAAAGGAAACACCTATCAGCTTGACCGAACTTACAATTTCCGAGAGCTGCTGCTTAATCACAATGTACTACCACCAGTGCTTACACAGGGCAACCAATTACTTAACTTAGCGTCTCCTGATAGCATTCGCATTGCAGATAAAACCTACAAAATAGTCTCACAGGCACGCTTTGTTACAGCACCACCTAACTGGCGCCAATATTTATTTATGAACTTTAAAAAACCCCAAGTTCCAGACCGAACACTTTTACCACGCACACCTCAAGAGCGCCAAGCTTGGATCAAGTACATTCGTCAAGGCTGGCAAAATGGCTTAGTACAAGCAAAAACAATTTATTTATCTAACCTAGCCAGACTTGAGCGCGACTACAAAGGTATGCTGCTCTATCGTGAGTTACTGGCTAAAAACATGGTAAGCAAACCTTACGTAGCCACAACATCACTTGGCGTAACTAGTGAAGATAACAATTCACAACTTTATATTGGCGATAAGGTATTACGCATTACAGCTCTACCTCATTTAAACCCTAACAGTTCAAAATGGCGCGCTTTGATAACCAATGACTGACTCTTATATTTTTGATCACGAACCCATTCGATTTGTACAAGCTCAAATCGATGAGTTGTTGGTTAAGTGTTATCAAATGCAAGCTTCTGACATTACACTACAAACAAACGAGCCTATCTTCGCTGAAGTATATGGTCGAATGCTTAAAGTCACTAAACGCAAACTAACCAACAATGAAATCAGTGAAATCTTAAACTCTATTTATGGCCCTAATGGCACCACACAAATCCTAAGTGGGAAAGATGTTGATACACACTATGAAGTTCGCCCAACTCGAAACGAGCGCTATCGCTTTCGTATCAATGCAACAGGCTGCATGGTAGAAGGGTACGATGGAATTCAAATCACAGCCCGCTCCATTCCCAATGAACCACCTGATCTTGATGGAATGCAACTACCAGACGAACTTCTCAAAGCGCTGGCTCCCGAAGAGGGTGTGGTCTACGTTACAGGGGCAACTGGCTCAGGGAAAAGCACCTTGTTAGCTTCCATTATTAAAGACATTATTAAGCGAGCAGATAGCCACCGCAAAGTACTAACCTATGAATCACCGATTGAGTTCGTTTATGATAGCATTGACAAGCCCTCTTCTATCGTTAGCCAATCAGAAATTCCCCGCCACCTAAACAGCTTCGCAACGGGGGTACGCAACGCCTTACGTCGCAAACCCCGCCTAATTTTAGTAGGGGAAGCTCGTGATGAAGAAACAATTAGTGCGGTTATGGAAGCAGCTATGACAGGGCACCCTGTTTATACAACCTTACACAGTAATGGTGTAGCCGAAACTGTTCGCCGATTAGTCAACACTTTTCCTAAAGAAGAGCGCTTAGGTAGAACTATCGATCTCTTTGAAACAATTCGCGTTGTAATCTGGCAGAAGCTAGTACAAACTTTAGATGGTAAACGCGTTGCCTTACGAGAATACCTTGTCTTTAATGAGAAAGTTCGTGATGCATTGCTTGCTGCTGAACCTGAAGAAGCAACTGCTGTTACACGACAGTTAGTCAAAAAATATGGCCGCACCATGGAAACTGAAGCCCAAGAGAAGTTTGATGCTGGCATTATTAGTGAACGAGACTATAAACTTTTACTTGCCTACTCAAAACGCGCAGATAAAGATGCAGGGCTGTAATGCGCAGAAAACCTGCGGCTTATTTTTATCTTAGCTTTGCTTTTCCATTAGCATTTTTTATCCCTATTTTACTTAGCCTATTTGCAACAAATCAGCTACCTTGGTTTTTTAAGCTAAGTTACCTAGCATTGCCAGCAGCCGTACTTTATTTATTTCTACCCAGTAGCAAGCAAATAATTACAGGCGGTTCTGGCCGCTCTTTACCACTTCTCAATTGGATAGTTGTTATAATTTTAATTGAGTTTACCGCTTTATTTTTATTTATTGGCACTAACCTTGCGCTTAGTAACTACTTTACTGACAATCACTCAACACTCAATTCACACACTACTTGGCTAACTCACACCACTGTTTTTACTTTAACTAATTGGGGGCTATTCCCTGTTACAATATTAGCGCTGGCTAGCGCTCTCTTTATAAAAACTGCCTTAAAACAGACAGGACCACACCATTTAACTCATGAATTAAACTCAAGTAAGAAGCTCCATGGTTGGTTAATACGACGAACTGGTGACTACTACCTGATGATCACGGCTCGTTGTGTGCTTGCTATTATAATTAGCTTTGCTGTTATGAACTTAAGCTACTATATCTACCCCACTTACAGCAATCTACACCACCCACTTCCAGGCATGACAACAGCCGCCATTATCTTAGTCATCCTATCGCTAAAGCAAAGTGAGAACCTCTATCAATCTATACAATCAAAAAAAGTAGCTCCAGCTAAGCATTTATTAGTTCTGCTTATCTTAGTTACCGCACTGGTTATCTTATTCAGCGCGGCAATTCATCATTTTATCTTGCCCAATGAAAGTAACTGGCTTGCTAAGTGGAAAACTCTACCACTTATTCATCAAGCTACTAGCAAAACAGTAATACAGCTATTTTGCTTTAGTTGGTGGCTTGTTTTATTGCCAATATTAAGCAGCTTCATTTGCTATTTTTCTAATGGCAAGTCAATTCGTAGCATGATTATGGTTACACTGATACCAGGTATTATTCTCTGGTTATTCAGCACATTATTCCCGACCCAGCTTCAAAAACTCACTTCGCAACACAGTTTATTATTAATTGGTTACCTTATTAGCCTGGCTCTATTTTTTTATGCACTGCGCAAACCAAGCACCAACCAAATCACTTGGTTTGGCTACCTACCTAACCGCCCCATGAAAAAGCTTCGTGTCACCAGCCCTCGTTTAGTGTGGTTGCTAGTACCAGCCTGGCTTGGCATTATCGCCATCACAGGGCTAGATGGCGTGCTACTTATTGGCTTAGTTGGCTCTATCCCTTTATTACTTTTTTATGCTTATCTAAGTATCAAGGCTTTATTCGGAAGAACCTCTAAACGCCCGTAAATTAGCTTGCCCTCATACTAACTGACAGCCTGGCTTCATGCTCACTCTCAACCTGTTCAATTGACTTAGGTTGACAGTGCAGTGTAGCCTGACAACTTGATAAAGAATAATAGGGTCGATTAACACTAAGACCTTCACCCTTAAGAGCAATGGCAATCTCTTTTATCCCTTGCGCGCATAATGAAAGCGCTTGTTGTTTGCGCTGATGACAGTCACTTTCAGTGCGAGTAAGTTGTTCCCCTAGACTGTCAATAGTACACTGAGCTTTACTAACTCTAAGCTTCACACCGCTGACTGTTTCACGTAGATTCACAGTAGCATCACTAGTTTGCGATTGAAATTTTGATCGCCCACCAAATAGGCGCTTTATAAAATTACCTGATGGCAATTCATTCATCTCTTGGGCTTGCAAGTAATCAAGCATATCAATCATTTTACTCAAACAAGGTACAACACCCTTACCCACCTGCTCTTCAGTTTGACCTGGATCCAATAAACAAAGTTTCTGTTTGCTATCTATTGCTAATTCTTTTAACTGGCTAGCCAATAAACCCAGCATAGTAACAATGGCTAATTTTTTCAGTTTTACTTCAGAGGTCTTTGCAAGCAAGGAAGAAGCAAACTGCTGTGCCCCAGTGTCTCCCCTCATTACTTGACAAAGATTATCAAAAACTTCCCCACTACTCTTCCCTCTCCCTAAAGAGCCCAAAACCGTTCCTAGATTTTCTTTCACTAATCTTGAAATTAAATCAGTCAAGGAACGATCTTTACCAAGCAACGCTGCCGCATCTTGAGAAAAAAGGTCCATCGTTTGTTGCAAAGCAGCAAACTGATTTATCCCACCACTAGCTGACTTAAGCTGCAAACTAGCTTTCGGCAGAGTTTTTAGTGAAAAAATGCTTAATGGAGACCTTAAAAGTGTTTGGACTGTGTCTGCTTTTTTTTTCTTTAACTCAACAGCTCTTACATCATAATTTCGATCAAGCTCCTCTAGCTTAGACTTACACTGCCGATTAAGTTCTTGAGCTTTTTCTTTTTGTTTCTCTATATCACTTATATTTGGCAACTGCTTAAATTGCTTTTTCAAACTATCTAATATTGCATTCTTTTCAAATAAATCCTTACTATCCAGTGACACTGGATCCACATTACCTATTAGCGTTTCCTGAAGAAAACCTACCTTGTCAATAAATGTACCCAACACGCGCTTAAGAGCCTCAAAACCATGTGCCAATTCAGGCCACACTGTTTCATCACCTCTTATTTCACTACGAACTCTGGCAACTTCTTCCTTATAAGCTTCTAACTTTCTCAAAAACTCATTTTCATTTGCTTTAAGTAACTTTAGCTTTTCAAAGGCACTGAAACTCGGTAACCTTTCAAACTGCTCTGTTAATCCTTTTAACACACTTTCTTGTACACCTATAGTATCAACCGTTGCACTATCCACCCTAACTTGTTTTTGAAGCTGTTCCTGGATAGCTTCCACAGTACTAACAAGCTCAGTTAATATTTGTCTAGCACCATTTCCATCAACTTGATCCTGAATATTTTCTAAGAGCTCATTAACAGCTTGCTGATATTTTTTAAGGTTTTCACTAAAGTCATTACTATTTTTTTCAATAAGTTTTTTCTGTTGGTAAAATGCTTTGTATATGCCTACTCTAGTCTCAAAAGCATCAAGCCCCTCCTCAGAAAAACCTATGCACTCTATAGAGTGACTCTGCGGATTAATCAGATAATCAACTGTCAGTTTAATAGGATAATTCTTATCTAACTCAAGCTCACAGCAATCCATTGAAAATGCTTCATGGTAAAGAATTTGACCATCTTCTCGTAGCTGAAATGAAGATACTGGCACTTGAGAATTTACCGACTGACTACGCAAAGAAAAATCACCCGCTGAAGTCACCTCCGTAAAGTTCTGCCTCAAAGCATACTCGGCTAAACCATATAGACAACCAGCACCTCCATAATTTAATAAAAAAGCAAGACTCTGTTTTAGATCTCTAGCTTCAACTTCATTACGCAAACGCGATAGACCATCTTTCAGCTGCTTTCTATCTCCATCTCGCCCAATGGATAACAAAGGAAATCTATGAGCTTCATTAGAAATTTTAAGCTGAAGCGCTCTACCTCCACTCCCTCTCGCCCAGTCTTTATATGCCTCATACTGCCCGGCCTCCACAGCGTCTTCCCCCTGACGCAATGTTTTTTGGAAGACTGTGGTTAACTTTTTTGCCAACCAGCCCGGAACAGACACCTCAACAGCTGTAGTATCAACTACAGAAGCGTCTCTGCCTTCGTCCATACCAACACCACTTTCTACACTTTCACTATGAGAAAATTGAGGTCTAGTAATAATACTGCTATCTGTCAACGCTTCTAAAGCAGAGTCAATGGCATCAATAGCATTTACACCGTTATTTGCTTGTTGTCGCTCTTCCCCTTTTACTAAATTGATAGACTCCCTTAATGTTGCTAATACTTGCTGAGTTTCATGGGAGCTTAACGCTGGCCTCAAAGCACTCTGTGAAAAAAAACAGGTTATGTCCTCTAAAAAATCATTTTTATCTTGAAATATTCTTCTAGAGCTTTGACCAGAACTCACCGCTTCAAATTCAGGGGAAAAGCTAATTAATGAATCATTTTCTGAAGAACCTTCATCAGGGTCCAACGAACTTAAACTATCTTCATCTTTAGCAAGAACATCAATCCCTTCATCATCCACATCACTATCTATCGAAGCAGCTTTTAATCCAATAGCTTGCCTTAATTCAATTGACCATTTATACAGACGCGGATCCCTTTTAAACTTAGAAACGAGTCTACTTTTAACGGGCGATGTTGATCTGTCGGCAAACTCAGCAATAATAGCAACCTGGCGCATCTCACTTTCATCAAAATCGCCCAGCTCTTTATTTGGTGGAAGCTGGCTTAACCAAAGCTTTATAGCATGAGCCTCAACCAATCTATTTAGCTGGCCTGCATTTCCCTCCTTCTGTTTAATATAGGGAGTAATATATTGTTCAATGAACTCAGTAACTGTAGGCATCGAACCCTCTCCTGTTGGATTACTTAACTTTAGAATAAGTAGAAAAAATTAAGGAAAACTTTAATTTCATTGCATGCCCACTAGGGTTTATTCCAGAAATAAGTACTTATCCAGCTCTAACTCTTTTAAATTAAAAAATAAACCACATAAGTTGACAGAGTTAAGTTCTTTCAGCTCCATTGCTTTATCAAAAAAAGCTCACTACTGTAGTTTTACTTCACTTGAAAGGAAATCAAATGAAATGAAAATGTTACTAATCTCAGCCACTTTAATAGCAACCCTCATTAGCACCACCATTGCCTCAGCCCTAAACCCTTTACTCTGCCCAACAGCGCAACAGCTCGCTAAGCTAAAAGTAGCAGGGCAATCAGCCCCTAAGCTACTTTATTCAAGCCCTGGTTTTACAAAACCCAATCAATGTTCAGTTGCCTTATTTATCGTTGCACCGAAACAGGCTCTAGCACAAGCTATCTTAAGGAAAGCTGTTCTATTTCGCTCAGAACCAAATAAAGACACAACTATGTGCTTTTATGACAAAATCCCAAGCATTGAGAAGATTGGCTTGATTACTGTCATGACTTATCGCCCTAAAAATGGAAGCTGTACGGTAACCTCTCCTGTTAGCTTAACCGCTTCACAATTACCAAAAGCTCTATTTACTCACTCTAAATAATCCAACCTACCTCTAAGCCTTACAGCTTAGGGGTAAATGCATAGCATTGGCTTAGACAACATAATGCAACCTACACTCACCGATTAGAATGCTGTAACTCAAGGTCAATAAAAACATCAGAAGAAAAGCCCCCACCCACATGAATGACACTGCCGTTCATGTAATTAGAAGCGCTTGAAGCCAATAACAACAAAGGGCCTTCCAAATCAGCAAACTCCCCGGCTCGCTTGGCTGGAATTCGGTTTGAGTACTCAAAGTTACCAAAGACGCACTATTTCTTTCAGCCGTTATTTCATCAACAACACAGCTAAGCTTGATCGTGGAGCTCTCTCTACCTGAAACCACAACGTAAGCTTCATTGCGGACAGAACCTTTGCATAATACGCACCGAGCCCTCTTGGTGCCCCTGTGATTAATGCAACCTTACCCTTTAAGTTTACTTGCATAATAAATTAACCCCCGTCAGTTCTGCAGTAAGTTGCCATAGCTTTCGTGCTTCATCAAGGTTTACCGCATAGTTACAAACACCTCGAAAATCCTCTTCATATTCCGAAGCAAGTTTGGCCACCTCGCAATCTTCACAATAAAGCCCACCCAGTCCTTCTAATTTAGGTGAAGTTGCTGCCCAAACCTGTGTAGCAGCACCCTACTCAGGCGTTTTAAAGGTTGGGTCAGCAGGCTCGCCCTTTTTATCAAGCCAACCGGCATCAATCATCTCTGCAGATTCAAGGTGTCTTTGCAATGGTGTAAATATTTTACCTGGATGCAACGAAAATGCTCGGATATTGCGAGCTTTACCATACTCATCAACCTGAAGTGCAAATAAAGCATTTGCCGTCTTAGATTGTCCATAGGCAACCCATTTATCGTAAGGTTCTTTTTCAAAGGCTAGTGCGCCATCCTTTCTGTAAATTCCATTGACTTGCTGAAAATAAGCAGGCGACTCAGTCAGATTAGAAATTCCTTTTAAGGTAAACTTAACCAAAAAAGAGGAATGACAATGAGCTGCTATAAAAATGAGAACTTAATCGAAGAAGCCATACATGTTTTAGCGATGGAGGGGTTTGAAGCTTTACCTAAGCTTGTCTCCAGGTTGATGAATGAGGCTATGTTAATAGAAAGGGAGCGCCATTTAAATGCCAGTCCTTATGAGCGAACTGGCGATAGAAACGGATATGCGAACGGCTTTAAACCAAGGTTAATTAACACAGGTCAAGGTCAGCTTGAGCTACAGATACCGCAGGTTAGAGACTCCAATGAAGCCTTCTATCCATCAGTCTTAGAGCGAGGTGTACGCTCTGATAGAGCACTTAAGCTGGCTGTCGCTGAAATGTATGTGCATGGGGTTTCCACGCGCAAAGTTGAAAAGGTGCTAAAGCAACTCTGTGGAACAGATATTTCAAGCACAGAGGTAAGCCGTTGCGCTAAATTGTTGGATGAAGATTTAAAGAAATGGCGAAATAAGCCGTTAGGAAAGATAAAATATCTTTGGCTAGATGCACGTTATGAGAAGGTGCGCACTAGCGGCACAGTACAAGACTGTGCGGTATTGATAGCCTATGGCTTTGATGAATCAACCGGCAAGAGAACAGTGCTAGGTGTTTCTGTTGCGTTATCAGAGGCTGAGGTACATTGGCGTGATTTTCTTCAGCAGTTGGTTGAGCGAGGTATACATGGTATTGAGTTGATTACTAGCGACGCTCATACTGGCCTAAAAGCCGCTAGAAGAGCTGTGTTCCCCAGTGTTCCTTGGCAACGCTGCCAATTTCATTTGCAGCAAAATGCTCAGGCTCACATACCAAAGCGCTCAATGAAGGAACCAGTAGCTGAGGAGATTACAGCTATATTTAATGCCTCAAACATTCATGAGTCGGAAAGACTATTGGCTATGGCGGTAGATAAATATCAGCAAACAGCACCAGAGCTTTCTTCTTGGTTGGAAGTGAATATACCGGAGGGCTTAGTAGTGATGAACTTTGACAGGCCGCATCAAAAAAGATTAAGAACCAGTAACATAGCTGAGCGCGTAAACAGAGAGGTAAAAAGAAGGACGCATACAGTTGGAATTTTCCCTAATACTGAATCGTGCCTAAGGCTCGTATCAGCTGTTTTAGTGGAAATTGATGACCAGTGGAGCGGATCACCTAGATACTTAAGTTGAAGTGAATAATAAGGCTTCATAGGGTTTTAGGATAGATCATTCTTGTTCTTATTAACGAGATATAATTGCTATTACCTAAAAGTTAATAATTTATTTTGAGAGGAGAAAAATTTGAGGTATAAATAATTTTTTAGATTGATTAGCATAATTAATTTAAGATATTATGCGATGAGACAGGTACAATAGAGTGCCATTTAGAATTTTAAAGGTTTTTCTAAGTACTGAAGTTGGTTTTTACAGACAAAATAACGCTCTATCCTTAGAAAGTTGCCGGCGAAGCCGGCCTGACTTGATACAGAGCGGATCAATTTTGAGTGAAATGAGTGAGATTTTTACTAGCAGTCTTTATTTTGTGATTTAAATTTGATCCATTGTAGTTTGGGTTTTCAGTGTCTGATTATTGTCCCTAGTGTGCTTTGTTTGGCTTAATTTTGAAAGTTAAGGAGCTATTTTATTTGCGCTTACTTACATAGGCGAATAACTTTGCTAAGATTGTCAGCAAATTAAGGATGGTAAGACTATGGCAGCATATTGGCGTGATTCAGCGCGAACCCCGCGTTTTTTTATGATTGATGCACGAGCAGCTTTTCCTCTCTTGTTGTTTTTACTGCACATTAGATTGTGGACTTTTATCTTAGCATTGATTGCTACTGCTTTTTTTGCTGCACTGGAGCGTTACGGATTTAGTTTAGTTGTATTTTTCCGTTGGTTTCGAGGTGTGTTGATGGGGCGGCGTAAGTTATCTAGGCCTTGGTGGCTTTGACTATTAACTGTTAGGAAAAAAGATGGCTGAAACAGATAAACTAGTAAATGTAATGTCAGCAATCATGAAAGGGATGCGAGTTGGTTTTTCTCTTAATGGTAAACCTATGACCTATGCTGAGGTTTTTTCTAATGAAGGTTTATTGCCAGCTATTGCTCGTCGAGCTGATCAGCTTTGTTCGCTATGTTTGGGCTATGGTATTGGTGCGAATTTTGAAGATGAGAAGGGTACCTTGCTAGGCGTTAAAGTTAGCTTTGATAGTGTGACACCTGACGTTTTACGTTATTTATGTATGACGGATGTGCTTAATGAGCTTGTTAAAGTCTCTCCGACGCCAGAGTCTGTTGCCCTTGATGAGCTAATGTATGATTAGTGCAACTTAGATAATAAATTTAGTGGTTACTCTTATGACAAATAACATGTTAGAAGTTAAGCAGAAAATAAAAAAAGATCTTGAAAACTTAGCGAGATTGGCTGCAACTTTTTCGGCACGATTAACAGATCAGCCACAAAAAACAGGACAAAAAAGGCCACCTTCCTCAAAGCAAAAAAAAACCGACTAATCCTTACTATGGCGTAAGCAATAGGTTAGTATCGCTGGTTCAGTGGTTACGGGTGGCGCAAAGATCAAAACATGAACAATGAAAAGCAGTACTTAGTCGAAATTGAGCGAGTTTTACTCGATTTAGCCGAGGAGGTTGCTGGTCTGGATGAGCAATCACCAGAAGCTGTGGCGCAGTTGGAGCAAGTTATTTCAAAAGCGCTAGAAGCTGAGGTGCAGAAGAGAGAGGCTTACGGGATTGGCGCCCGGTTTAGCGTTATTGCAACTCAACTAAGAAGCCTAAAACACTGGTATAGTGACTCTTGTTCAGTGGTTGAAGAGGTAGGTTTAGCTCATGAAGAAGAGCAACAGCTTGCTGAAGATGAGCTATTTATTTATATCTATTTATTTAACGCGAATGGAACAAAAGCAATTTACTGGAAACCCCTGCTTAGTGCTAGAGCACTAATTGATCACAGTATTAATCGGCCTATTTATGCCAGAGAAGCTTATGTATCGGAGCTTATTCGTAGTAAAAATACGCCAGAGCAACATGCTTATGTAAAAGCAGTGATTAATAAAGCAGATGTATTAATGTCTGAATCAGAAAGCATTTTACAAGATAAGCTTGGTAATCCCATTGTTCGGATTAAGCATGGGGCACTTAAGGCGCAGAGCGTCGTTGAATTTGTGCATCGTGGTAAATGTTACCAACGAGGTGTTAATGGCGATTTTGACTTAAACAATGGTTCTCCATTATCTGATGTTTAGCCCCTACCTCTTCCCCAGGTTGCTTTGAAAGCTTTTGTTAGGCGATTTTCGCTATCTGATGGTTGTGATGCTGCAGCCTTTTCTGACCTAGCTGGTTGAAATGTCCCTGCTGAAAATCTGGCGTTTTGAACAAAGGCACAACCGACTGGTTGAGATTTATTATGCAGTTGTGCAGCTTGAGTACTGGTAGAGGTAAAACTGGCTGGGTTGTTTCTAAAGTTAGAGGTGTTTGTTGGGTTGAGCTGTGAAAACGTAGCTGCGCTTGCAAGAGGTGGCGCTATTGGGGTTGTAGTTGGGGTTGTAGTTAGGGAGGCGGGTTTGCCTTGGTAGTTTGTTTGAGAAGGTGTCGATAAACTGTCTTGCAAAGTAGCCGTGTCAAAGTTTGTCCAGGATGCAGTGCTTCCTTTAATGTTAGTAGGGGCGTGTTTTGATGGCTTAGTAGCTTGATTTAGTGAGCTGTTTTTAGAAGGTGTATGAAGCTGGGTGTATTTGCCACTGATAACGTATTCTAATAAAAACTTAACATCCATCCGATCGGGGTGGGTGACATAAAGAAAGTGATGGGTGGCATTGGGAGTTTGGCGTAAGGGGTCATGAATATCTGCATCAAACCCGAAGGCTGTGCTATGGGTTTCTGCTTTGCGGTCAGCCCAGGTTGTGTCAGCATCTGTATGTGCTTGTTGTCGTTTTTCTTCACGATCAAGGAAGTTTGATAAAAATCCTTTATGGCGCTTTTCTTCCTCTTGCCTTTTTTGGTCTTTATCACGGTCACGTGCTTTTTCATCGAGTTTTTCAATATAGTCTTCTTTGTCGAGCTGAAGCTCTTCTTGATTGTCAATTTGGCTATCGAGGATACTTCGTCGAGCATTGTTATCTAGGGTTAGGCGATTTTTCCTGCCGCCTGATTCTCTTTCATCTTCTTCAGCTTGTTTGGTTCGACATTGGGCGCAAATTTGACTGTAGATTGGTTTGTTTGTCGCAGTATAGCCAATAAGGAATTCGGTGAGAGGCTTGGTTTTGCCGCACACAAGGCAGTGTTTGCTTGGTTGTAATTGGTCTAATACATTCATTGCGGCAACAATTATAAGCTTATAAGTTGATAAAATAGGGGGTAGCACTTACTTGGCAATAGTTTAACAGGAAGTTTAGCAGGACTTCTAGCCCTTTCCAAAAAACCAATGAAGCGTTGTCAATCAAGGGTAGGTTGAGTATATTAGTCATAGAATCAGTCACTTGGAAAGAGTTATGCCCCCATCCCCGCAGCAGCAAGGCACTGATAACCACATGGCAGCAATGTGGATTGTTATAGGTTTATTTGTCATTGTCGTTATCCTTTGGTATTTGTTCCGGGTACCTATCCTTAATGGCATACTTGAAGTTAAACGTTTAGAGGCAGAGCTTATCTATTCCATTTGGCCTTCTGCTAAACTGGCTAGCGTTTTACAGTTGCTTAAAGTAGTCAATGGTGACAATGTTACTATGCGGGAGCTGTTGGTTATTGTTGACACTATCGGTTTTTATTTGGTGCTTCCGTCAGGGGTATTATTTGTTGTTTATATAGTCATATTGTTTCGAAAAAATATTGCTTCTCGGTTTAGAAGCACTTACTCAATGAAAACTTTGCTAAAGGAAAAAAATGCTAACTGGCCACAAACCTCCCCCATATTAGGCGTCGACTTGGTCAATACGAATATAGAACAAGGTGTGTGGGCAATGGGGCGTACGCCAATGCAGTTTGCAAAGGAGCACGGTTTATTGTTAGTGCAAAAGCAAGCAGCTCAAGAAGGTGCGCTAAGCCGAGATGCTCGCTTGGAAGCAACCTTAATTAAATCGAAGGCCACTGAAAAGTTCGTGAAGCAGCTAGGGCCTATTTGGCGAGGCCCTGATGCACTTAATATTCATACCAAGGCACTGTATGCTGTATTTGCTGCACGGGCTAATAATGATGTTTCAGGGGCTAGTAAGCTTTTAGCTTCTATTGCAGCTTCTTCTAAGCGGAAAAAAATAGACTTTACTGGCGTTAAAGAGTTGTTAGAAAAGCACCGTAATGCACCGTTGATTCAACGAATCAAGGACCAACATGCCTTTGTTTTAACTATGATGGCTACTATGTTGGAGTTGGCTCGCACTTCGGGGGTGCAGGCCAGTGCTGACTTTTTATGGTTAAAGTCCATAGATCGGCGATTATGGTTTGTGCTCAATGGTGTAGGTAGAAGAACACCCTCTGTAGAGGTGGCTGGAGTGTTTTCACATTGGTTGGTTGAAAAGCGTTTGCAGCGTAAAATTGTAACGCCAATGATTGATGAAGCGGTGAAAGGGTTAGAGTTTGCATTAAGTGAAATGGTGTATCGTGAAGATGATTAGTGCTATTTTTGCCCAAATGTTATTTGGAAACTAGATATGTATCGAGGTTTAGATAAAACACAAGAACAGGATCCGAGTCGGCTAATACGAGATACTCGAACGCTTGGGCAACGTGTTCATGACTTTTTTGAAGAGCCTCGTAACGTTGCCATTATTATTATCGTTACACTAGTCGGGCTGTTTTTTATTCGTGCTATTGCCGATATTCTATTTTTCGTTATGACAGGGCTGTTTTTCTATTCGTTAACACGCAAACCAACGTTGCCATTCCGCATGCCACAGCGGGCTCACATTAAAGATTACAATGATATAAAACCGGGTGGGCAAACGCCTAACTTATCAAGAGGTATTTGCTTTTTTGGTAATGAGCGCCAAACCAATGAAGAGCTTTGGTTTAATAATGAGGATATGCGTACGCACGTATTGATTTTCGGATCTACGGGTTCTGGTAAAACAGAAGCGTTAGTTTCAATTGCCTTTAATGCTTTATGTCAGGGAAGTGGTTTTATTTACGTTGATGGTAAAGGTGATAATTCACTGTTTGCAAAAGTCTTTTCGATGGCGAGGGCAGTAGGACGTGAAGATGATGTGTTGGTGATCAACTTCATGACGGGTGCGCGTGATATTTCTGGTCCACAAGAAACGCGATTATCAAATACCTTAAACCCTTTTGCTGATGGATCTTCCAGTATGTTATCTCAGTTGGTAGTGAGTCTGATGGATTCTTCTAGTCAGTCACCTGATGGTGATATGTGGAAAGGTCGAGCAATTGGTTTTGTTGAGGCATTAATGCGAGTGTTAGTGTATATGCGTGACGATGGTAAGATCCTTTTAGATGCTAATACCATTCGAAATTATTTTGGTTTGGAGCGTCTTGAGGCAATGACGATGGATAAGGTTTTTATCCGTGACGGTCAGGAGTCAGTGAGCTTAGCTGGCGCACCTCCAGCTATTCTTGAGCCAATTTATAACTATGTAGTGAACTTACCTGGCTATAACAAGCAGAAAAAAGGTAAGCAAGTTTCGCAGGTTTTAGAGCAGCATGGGTTTATTACCATGCAGTTAACTCGTGTATTCACCTCGCTTGCCGATACTTACAGTCATATCCTACGTACTAACTTGGCTGAGGTGGACTTAAGAGACGTGGTGCTTAATCGCCGTATTTTAGTTGTATTGTTGCCGGCTTTGGAAAAGTCTCCTGATGAATTATCAAACTTAGGTAAAGTTATTATTGCTACTTTAAAGGCGATGATGGCTTCTGGTTTAGGGGAAAAAGTAGAAGGTACGTATGCAGATGTCATTGAGAAGAAACCAACGAATGCGCCCACACCTTTTATTTGTATTATGGATGAGTATGGTTACTATGCGGTGCCAGGATTTGCGGTAGTGCCTGCTCAGGCTCGGTCATTAGGTTTTTCTGCTATCTTTGCTGGTCAAGATTTACCTGCGTTCCAAAAAGCGTCTAAAGAAGAAGCTTTATCAATTGGTGCAAACACCAATATTAAAATTGCAATGAAGCTTGAGGATCCAATCGAGACTTGGGACTTTTTTGCCAAGACCGCGGGTGAAGCTTATGTTACCAAAGTAGACTCTTTTCAAACTGATAGTGCTAGCATGTTTAATAACTATATGGATACCCGTAGTGCATCGGCTGAAAAGCGAGCACGTATTGACTTGCTGGATCTTAAAGATCAGCGTGAAGGTGAAGCGCATATCTTTTTTAAATCAAAAATTGTACGTGCCAATATGTTCTACGCTAATCCCGCACCCGTTCCGGCTATGCGACTTAATCACTTTATTAAAGTGGCTGAGATGGATATTAAAGCATTGGTTGCCTTTGAAAAGCGTCTGCAAAACTTTGCTGATTTGGTGAGTGTCGGTGATATCACAATTACCGCAGTTGAACCCAGTGATGCGATTAGTTTTGTAAAAAGCATTTATCAACAAGAAAAAGACAAACCACTAATTGAAAGGGGTGTTTCGGCATTAGTTGAAAGTTATAGCCAAAGCAATGTTTCTGAGATTACGGCACAAGAAGAGGAGGCCCAGCTTGAGCTATCAAGTGAGTTAGGTGTCTTTAACCGGGTTGAGTTGCATCCAATTGCTAAGGAGTTGGTTCCTTCACTTGCTGAGCAAGGAAAGATTTCGCCTCTGTTGCTTAAATCTCAAACAATCCAAAGTGTTAACTTTTTGTTACGGTTATTGGGTAAAAGTGATCAGTATGCCAAAAATGTTGCTGAAGAATTAGTCAGAGATATGGAAATAGCTACTAAATACCCGCCTGTGATTGAAAACTTGTTGCCTGTTTCAGAGGTTGTCGGCAAGATTAATAGCTTAGCTCAATCTATTGAGGGCATGGTGGAAGGAGGAGCTCAGGATAGCAGTGGAGGTTCTTCTGACTCAGGTACTGCAGGTGGTGGCGACGACTTTGCTGGTTTATTGGATGACTTATAATTTTCTTAAGAAAGGAAATTGGATGAAGGTAGTATTACGTTGGGTAGTAATGGGTTTGCTGGTATCAGCTTTGGTTGGTTGTGTTAGACCACCTGTTTCAGTTTGTTCTTCTGCAGGCCTAAAAAAACTTACCCAGACTATAGAGACTGAAGCTGGAGGTCAGTATGTCGAGTTGGGCGATCAAGTGTTCATTGATATACCTGCCTGGTATCTTTTTAAAGCAAACTCTTCAAACTTAACAGCTAAAGGGCGTCACTTACTTTTAAAAGTGGCTCAGCGTATGAGCTGTTACACAACAAAGGCAATACGAGTAACGGCCTATACAGGTGTGTTGCCTCACCCAGTTGAAAATAAAGCATTAGGTGCACAGCGCGCTAAGCAAATAACGAGTATTTTGTTATCAAGAGGCATGACTCGTTTGATTTACCAGTACAGTGTTCCTATTGCTAATAAGTGTCAGTTTTGTCGTCTAAATAGAATAGAGATCGTGACAAATCAGTTACACTGAATTAGGATCGGAAGGGTTAAATGAAAAATGTGGGTGGGAAATGGGACACGATGCATTAGAGGTCATTAAGCTAAGGCGTAATTTTTACCGCGATAGCTATCGTATTATGGCCATATTATTGATGGTTGCTTTGATTGCTATTGTGATATTAGTGGGTATTATTTTTTATCAGGATACACACAAGCCAACGCCTAAATATTTTGCTACAACCAGCTCAGGCAAGCTTATTCCTATGATTCCATTGGAACAGCCTAACTTAAGTCATCGAGCTATTATACAGTGGGCTGCAACCGCAGCTTCTTCTCTTTATACGTACAACTTTGTTAACTTTAGGCAGATCTTCAGTAGCAATGCACAGTATTTTACCAAGGCCGGTTATGATGCTTTTTTGAGGCAGGTTAGTAACTCAAGAAACTTAGGCGCGGTGACATCGAAGAAGCTTATGGTGACTGGTGTGCCAGCTGGCGCTCCAGTAATTACTGCAGAAGATAACGTTGGGGGTGTTTATACCTGGACTATACAGGTCCCAATGGTTGTGACTTACCAAAGTATGAGTACTAAACGTGACGTTAGCTTAATGTTAATCATGCGGGTTCGGCGTTTATCAACGTTAGACTCTAAGTATGGTATTGGAATTTCAAATTTAGTTGTAGAGCAACAGTAGGACTAGTATTAAATGAAGCAAAGCTTAAAGGGCTTATTAAAAAACCTATTTGTATTTTGTATAGCTTGTTTGGTTTTTTCTGCTGTGTCTGCACAGTCGTTACCAATGACAGCTGGCGGTAATAGTTTAAGCCTTACTGCCTTGCAGCCAGCAGCTAAAAATGAGGTCGTAATTCCTAGCAAGCAAAGTTTGGATCCCAACCAGCTGTTTTCTACTCCTACTGCAACAGATAAAGCAGCATTTGGTGCTATTAGCCACCAGGCAATGCCAATGACGCCTTATCAAATTAATAAATTGAAAAGGATGTTAACAGCGACTAAAAAAGCAGTTGCTACGCCAGCCGGTACACCACCAACTCCGATTACTTCTTCATTACTTGTTAACCTTGCGCCAGGTGCAACGCCGCCAGTTATTTTATTGCAGCAAGGATTTATTACCTCAATGGTATTTGTTGATACAGCTGGTCATCCATGGCCAATAGAAGGAATAGACGTTGGCAATCCTAATGCATTTAATGTGCAATGGCAGCAAGGTAGTGCGACTAATGTTTTATTGGTTGAGGCTAATACGTTATTTACTTATGGAAATTTGGCAGTCAAGTTGAAAGGGCTGACGACACCGGTAATGTTGACCCTGGTTCCAGGGCAGAAGTCAGTTGACTACCGTGTCGATATTCATGTTCAGGGGCGTTCACCTTTGGCTCCTGATGCTTCTGGTAGCAGCCTACCATCGCAAGCGTCTAATGTTTTACTGAATGTTCTTAATGCGATCCCTCCTACTGGAGCAAAAACACTGACCGTAACAGGTGGGAGCTGTAGCACAATGTCAAATAACTGCCAGGCTTGGTATGCGAATAACCAGCTTTATGTCAGAATACCTATGGCAATTCTTTCTCCAGGGTGGATGTCACAGATGCAAAGTTCAGATGGTATGCACGCTTATGTCATGCAGAAAACACCTTCCTTACTCGTCTCTGATTATGGAAGTACCACAACGTTGCAAATTAAGGGGTACTAATGGCTAAGTGGTTTCAGAATCTAAAAGGACTAATGGACGGAAAAGCTCGGGCCTTTGTCATTATTATTGTTGCTGTTATTGTCCTTGGTATTTTGTTTGTTGCATTTCAACATTTTAGTAAGGGTGGGGAAGGGCGTGGCAGTGCCAGTATTGGTGGCGTACCGAGCAACATTCAATCTACGCCGATTACCGGTGGGCAGCAAAATCAGGAATATTTAGCTACTTTACTTGCTGCAAATCAAAGAGCTGCCCAACAAGCATTGCGCGATAATAGAACAGAGGTGCCTTCTATTATTGCTGCACCTTACCAAGCACGAGGCAGTGAGCTATCAGCAGGGCCACAAGTACAGCAAGAGCCTTGTCGCTGTTGTTGTAGGGTTTGTGAAGCTAAAGCTAGCTCAACAGATGCCGGTGGAGAAATTGCTAAATTAGAGGCTGCTGGAAAACTATCGCCACTCGTTGCTGGCCAGCTTAAGCAGTTGCAAGCGGATGGTTTAACGCCTTCAGAATATGCTGCGCAGTTGCAACGTTTAGTTAAGGAAGGAAAGTTAACGCCGGCTGAGGCTGCGGCTTTAGAAAAGGCTTATAACAAAGCACACGGAGTTAGTGGAGCCGCGGCAGATCAAACTCCCGCTAGTGTTGTTAAAGGTTTGCTTTCATCGGGCAATATTACCCCTGCAACGGCAGCAGCGCTTCAGAAGTTAAATGGTGAAAATCTATCACCTGCAGCTTATGCTAAGCACTTACAAGAGCTTGTTCGTGAGGGTAAGTTGTCACCAGCAGCGGCTAAAAGACTTATGGCTGCTTACGATAAGGCCCATGGTGTTACCACAACAGGTAAAGCGGTAAATGGTTTGTTAGCAAGTGGTGCCATTACACCGGCTACAGCAGCAACTTTAAAGCAACTTAATGCTGCTGGTTTATCACCTGCTGATTATGCAAAACGCCTGCAAGCTTTGGTTCGGGAAGGGAAGTTGTCACCTGCTGCGGCCAAGGAATTAATGGCTGCCTACGATAAGGCTCATGGTGGAAGTCCTGCAAATAGCGCGGTAAATGGTTTGTTAGCAAGTGGTAGCATTTCACCTGCAACAGCGTCTGAGCTTCAAAAACTTAACGCACAAGGGTTGTCTCCTTCTCAGTATGCATCGCACCTAGCTCAATTGGTTAAAGAAGGTAAGTTAACAGCTGCGCAAGCAAAAGCATTGGAAGCTGCCTACAACAAGACTCACCAAGGGGCAGAAACAGGTGGAGCAAGTCCTGATAGTTTGACTAATCAACTCGAGCAAAGTGGGGCAATTACTCCTGCAGCTGCAGCTGCTTTAAAGCGCCTAAATGCAGAAGGACTTACCCCGGAACAATATAGAGAACGTTTGGCACAATTAGTTAAAGAGGGGAAATTATCTCCTGCTGCAGCATCACGTTTGTTAGCTGCTTATACAGCAGCTCATAGCAAAGGGGCATCAACTAATTCGCTAATATCTAAACTGGCTCGTAGTGGTAGCATTAGTCCTGAAACAGCAGCTGCATTACAGGCATTAAACTCTGAAGGGTTAACTCCTTCTGCTTATCAGCAGAAACTTAACGAATTAGTTAAAGAAGGTAAGTTAACACCGGAGCAAGCGAAAGAGCTTATGAAAGCTTATACACGTGAGCATCAGCTAGCTGCTTCCGGTGGCTTGGGTAGATTAATAGCTGCCCAGGAGGCTCAACAAGCAGCTGAACAAACTTCACAACAAGCAGCGGATCAGCAAGCATTGAACGAACAGGAAGCTCAATTAGCTGGACAAGCTCAAGACCAACAAAAGCAAGCACTACAGGCGGCAGAGAATGCTGTATCGGCACAGGCAAGACAAATATTAACAGCATGGAATCCTGTTAGGCAGGCTGTTTCAGGTAGCTTTACTATGCCTAAGTCATCATCAGGTGGAGATAACTCGCTTGGTTTGCCTGGTTCAAGTGCTGGCCATAGTGATAGTGGTTCATCTCAGCCAGCAACAAGTAAACTTATCGCTAGGGCTGGTGATATTATGTTTGCAACACTAGATACTGCTGTTGATAGTGATCAACCTGGACCAGTTATGGCAACAATCGTGACTGGTAAATATAAGGGGGCTAAATTGCTTGGTTCCTTACAAGTAACACCAGACTCTGAAGCTGTTATCTTGCGTTTTATTACTATGAATTATCCGGGATGGCCTAAATCGGTGCCTATTTCAGCGGTAGCTATTAACCCACAAACAGCTCGAACAGCATTAGCAAGTAGCGTTAACCACCATTATTTAGAACGCTTTGGTGCCGTTTTTGCTGCATCCTTTATGAAGGGGTTAGGGAATGCAATTCAGAACTCTGGTTCTACAACGACTAATAATGCCGGTACCTCAACTCAAACCTTTGCGGACCTAAATACAACAGAAAAAGCATTGGTTGGCCTTGGTGAAGTAGGTAGTACGCTTGGTAAAGAATTCAGCACCTACATGAACATTAAACCAACAGTTAAGGTCAAATCAGGAATAGGGATGGGGATATTGTTTACGGCTGATGTGAAGCTGCCTAATTTTGCAGCAGATGATTCTAGTGCTTCGTCATCAGCAAAGAATACTTCAAATGCAACGCAACAGAGGAGTGAGAGTGGTAATGGCTCAGGAACCGCATGATCAAGGGGGTGAATATCAGTTTCACGGTGATGAAGATAACGGTGCAGCTGAATATAACTACGAAGAGCAGTCACCACAACAGCAAGCAAAAAGCGGTGGTAAGCGATTTAATTTAAAATCGAAACCCGCCATTATTGTTGGTGTGATAGTCGTGCTAATTATCTTGTATTTTATTTTTCACGCTATAGTGGGCGGCGGTACTAGCTCAAAAGTAGAAAAAAGTACGACGTCTGTATCTCAAAGTTTGCCTCAGCAAAAAGTTTCTGCACCGACAAGTGCTTCATTACCAAGTATGAGTCAGTCGACTCCAGTGGCTAACAATCAAGCTGGTATGACACAACTGCCGGCAGCTTCAGGGCAACAAACACTGGATAGCCAGGCTGTAACTAAACTGTCTGATAAACTTAAGCAACTGCAAACGCTTAATCAAAATTTGGCGGATCAAATTGCGCAGCAGCAAAACCAACGTCAAGCAACAATTATGAATATGCAAGAAAATATTAATAATATGAGTGCTCAGCTTGGTAAAGTTTCACAATCAGTACAGTCATTGTCTTCAGCCTTTTATAACCAGTTACAGGCACAGCGTAAAGCGGCTTATCAGCAAGCTCAAGAACTTAAGCGTGCTCAGCAGGTTACTCGCATGAAGAAAAGTTATTTTGTTGATGCGGTGATTCCTGGCAGGGCTTGGCTAAAAGGAGCTGATGGGTCAACAATTACTGTAACAGTAGGTGACCCATTACCTGGGTATGGTAAGGTAACAAGTATTGACTCATATAGTGGCGATGTGGTGACAAGTAAGGGTGGGACAATCCCTTATGGCGCGTCATCGGATTAGCGCTAGTTACGAGGTTAAGGACTAACAGTGGCGACTCCAACCTTTGCATCAATGCTGGCCAATCTAGCGCAGGTTGTGCCTCAGTTAGGTGACCTTGTAAAAGGGGTCATGTTTTTTGCAGGGCTATTGCTGATTTTTAGAGCTATTTATGCTTTTAAACAGTATGGTGAGTTACGTACCATGATGTCAGTAAATGCGGACTTAAAGGCGCCGATTATTTATTTATTAGTTGGGGCTGCATTACTGTTCTATCCGTCAATGGCTATTTTTTCGTTAAATACCATTTATGGTAGTAAAGGTTATGAGTTGGTTGCTTATGTCCCTAACCCTCACTGGACGGATCAAACCAACCAAATGGTAAAAGACTTGGCAACTATTTTACGTTTGATTGGTTATATTGCTTTCTTTAGAGGATGGCTGATTTTGACTCAGCTAGCAGGGCAAGCAACACAGCCCGGTACCTTTGGTAAGGCATTAACACATATTATTGGCGGTATCTTATTAGTAAATATATTTGGTACTTGGAATATACTCAAAAATACTTTAGGCTTTTAGCTTAAAGGACTATTATCTGCTTTTATGGGGGAGGTGATTCATTATGAAATTAACATCAAGAAAAACAGGTATTGCTATCGTTACTGTCTTACTTTGTTTAGGAGCAGGCGTAGCATTGGCTGCAAGTAGCCAAAACTTAGGTACAGTTGCTAATACTATTCGAGATACATTTGGTGCACTTGCTAAACTAATTACAGCGGCAGCTTATGTTGCTGGGTTTGGCTTTGCCTTTGCTGCTATTTTAAAGTTTAAAGCACACAAAGATAACCCTACTCAAATACCAGTAGGTACGCCTATTGCTTTGTTATTTGTTGCAGTGGCATTAATTTTCTTACCGTCTGTTTTCTCTGTTTCAGGAGCAACAGTATTCGGTTCTGCAGCTAGAGCTGGTAAAATTTCTGGAACAGCTTCAGTTCCTGGACTATAAAGTTTGCTGGCCAAGTATACCGGGGAGTATTAATGTACAATCTAGAGCTTTCGGTAAAACTTGGTAATTGGGCCATTTTTAATGGAAGGAAGTCTGACTCAGGCTTCTTTCCGTTACGAGATCAAGTATTTAAAAGGGACTATTACACTTGTCAATTTTGTGGCTTTCAAGCACAAGAGCATCAAGAAGTCATTAATCTAGACGGAAACTACCGTAATAATCGTTTAAATAACTTAGTTACATCTTGCATATTTTGCGCACAAACAGGTTTTTTAGAGGTGGTGGGTTCTTCATATGGTGGTGGCAAGCTTGTTTATTTGCCAGAGCTCTCGCAAACTGAGCTGAATAGTTTTTGCCATGTCTTATTTTGTGCGATGACTAATAAAACAAGCTATATGAATACAGCCCAAACTGCCTATAGGAATTTTCGGCTTCGATCTCACCCTGTTGAAGAAAAATTTGGTGAAGGATCAAGTGCTCCGGCAACTTTTTGTCAGTTATTGTTAAATAATGACTGCAATCCAGCGAAGTTGAATTTATTTAATAACATCCGCTTACTTCCTTCTTATGCTCGCTTTAAAGCTGAGTTGGAGAACTGGGCAAAAGCCGCAGTAGAAGAGTTATCATAGGGGCGATATGAGCAATATAGTTAATTCATTTTTTAATGGTGTTGATTCATTCTTAGCTTGGTTTTGTAGTAGCTTAAAGCAAACTACTATTTCTTATTGTGAGCTGGAAACTGCAGAAAATGAAACAACGTTAGTTGCTTATGATGGTTCTTTAGTTTCTATTATTGAGCTAGATGGTATAACTCAATTGATTGGTGCTGATGAGTTTGAATCTATTCATGAGCGATTAAGTTTAGCCCTGCAAGGTAATATGAAGCATGCCGGCCACTCTTTTCAGTTTTTGTTTTCTTATGATAGGGATCCTATTAAAGATAAGATTAATGAAATCTTAAAGCCTGCGCGCAACACAGCGAAGCGTCTTAATTTAGATTTGAATGACTTATTCGAAGAGCGTTTAAACTATATTTCTAGCTACTGCGCCGAAGAAAAAATGTACTTGGTGCTGTGGACTCACCCTGCACTGTTAAACGTTGAGCAGCTAAAACAAGCGCAAAAAAATAAGCTTCGGAAACTGCGCGAGAATAAAATGCCTCCTATGGTTAATTGCCAAAATGTTCTGGCAGGGTTGCCTGATATTAGAGATGAGCATGACTCTTTTGTGCGTTCAGTAGTTAATGATGTTTTATCAGCAGGACTTGTTGGTAAGCTATTAGAAGCTCATGATGCAGTTAAGGCTATACGTGAGTCAGTCGACTCAGAGTTTACCTCACATGATTGGCGAGCTGTTTTGCCTGGCGATACAATTCCTGTGCGTGACTTGAAGTCAACGGCGGGCGATATATCTGATGTTATGTGGCCATCGTTAGGTAGTCAGATTTTTCCTAGAGATTGTGAGAACTTAGATTTGCGGACTTGTCGAATTGGCGATAAGATTTTTTCGACTGTTTACATCGATTTATTTCCACAAGAAGTTAGGCCATTTATTCAGCTATTTAATCGTGTATTAGCCACTCAAATCCCTTGGCGAATCTCATTTTTCGTTGAAAGTGACGGTTTAAGAGGTATTAAATTTAAATCTGTTATAGCTACTATCCTAAGTTTTGCGTCAGCACAAAACCGGCTTATTAGTGATTCAGCCAAAATGCTTAAGCATATTAGCGTAAGCTCTGATGATGCAGTAGTAAAACTTAGAGTGAGCTTATCAACTTGGGCAAAAGAAGGTGATGTGGCGAGATTGCGTCGACGCACTGCAGAATTAGCTAAAGCTGTACAAGGTTGGGGGAACTGTGATGTTTCTGAAACGACGGGTGATGCTTTTGCTGGAGCAGTTTCAAGCGCCTTGGCGGTAACAACACGTAGTGTAGCGACAGCTTCAGTTGCACCTTTGTCAGATGTAATTTACATGTTGCCTTTTGCACGGCCTTCATCACCATGGCAGCAAGGTGCGGTATTGTTTCGTTCTCCTGATGGTAAGCCTTGGCCTTTTCAGCCAGGCTCAACGAAGCAAACAACTTGGATTGATTTGTTTTATGCGCGGCCTGGTTCAGGTAAGTCTGTCTTATCTAACTCTATTAATTTGGCACTTTGTATGGCGCCAGGTATTCAGGCTTTACCGCGCATTGCAATTATTGATATTGGCCCATCAAGTAGCGGATTGATTTCCTTAATAAAAGAAGCTTTACCGAATGAGAGTCGACATTTAGTCGCTTATCATCGTTTACTTATGTTACCGGAGTACTCAATTAACCCTTTTGATACACAGTTAGGTTGTCGAAAGCCAACAGCTCAAGAAAGGAGTTTCTTAGTTAACTTTTTAATGCTACTTGCTACTCCATTAGGTGCTGAGCGGCCTTATGACGGTATGGCCGACATGTGTGGTTTGGTAGTTGATGAGCTCTACGAATACTTTTCTGATGGTAATAGTCCGCGTATTTATAATGTGGGTGTTGAGTTGATTGTGGATGCGATCCTTGATGATATTGGCTTTGTTAAGGATGAGCACACAACGTGGTGGGAAGTTACAGACGCTTTGTTTGTAGCAGGCTTCATACATGAAGCGATTCTCGCTCAACGTTACGCTGTACCTTTGTTAGCTGATGCTGTTTCGATTTGCCGAATACAAGCAATTCAAGATCTTTACGGGCAAATCACTATTTCAACTGGAGAGTCAATAACAGATGCTTTCGGTCGTATGGTCTCTAGTGCTGTGCGTGAGTATTCAATTTTGTCACGCGTTACAGCTTTTGATATTGGTGATTCTTACATTGTTTCGCTGGATTTAGATGAGGTAGCAAAAAGTGGTGGTGATGCAGCCGATCGACAAACTGCAGTCATGTATATGTTGGCACGATATATATTAGCGAAACAGTTTTTCTTGACGGAAGAAAACTTTACGCAAATGCCAGCACAATATCAAAGCTATCATGCTGACCGTGTTTCTGAAATTAAAGAAGTGCCTAAGCGTATTGTTTATGATGAATTTCATCGTACTTCTAAATCAAGTGCAGTTCGCGATCAAGTTATCTTAGATATGCGGGAAGGGCGTAAATGGAATGTTCAGATTGCATTAATCTCACAATCATTAGCTGACTTTGATGAAGTGATGGTTGAGTTTGCCACTTCAATTTTTATTATGGATGCTGGCCAAGCACAGACTGTGAAAAAGTCAGTCGAAATTTTTGGTCTTTCTGAAACAGCAGAAAAAGCATTAAAAACCCGTGTCAGAGGTCCTCGGGAAGGTGGGGCTACTTTCCTAGCTCAATTTGCAACTAAAGGTGGTATGAATATTCAGTTGCTCACTAATACAATTGGTCCTGTCGAATTATGGGCATTTAGCACTACTGCCGAAGATGCTAGTATGCGTAATAAGCTTTATAAGCGGTTAGGCCCTAAGGAAGCTCGCCGGGTGCTTGCTAAGCTTTATCCTGGGGGTACGATTCGTGAGATCGTTGAGGAGCGACTAGCCTTACTTAAGGAAGAGCAAGGTTTTATTGAAGAGTCTTCTAGCTTAAATATTGTTGACCAAATGGTTGAAGAGCTTGTCGATGCTTACAAACAGAACCCTGATCTAAGTCGTATGCCGCTTAAGTAAGTCTGATGAGGTTCAATAGAACACTATTGTCCAGTGTTGCAGCAAAGCAGCTATTAGCGCGATTCATTTTACTTTACGCGGTTATTTCTTCTGCTTATCTTCTTTATCTTACTTGGCCATTTAGTACAGATGATGCTTATATTACTTTTCGCTATGCATTACATCTTTATCAAGGGCATGGGTTGCTTTGGAATATTGGGGGGCACCCTGTTGAAGGTTATACAAACTTCCTCTATGTCGTTTTTGCTTATTTATCGCTTTGCCTAAAGTTAGCGCCTATTTTATTTGTTAAGGTAGTTAATGTTATAGCTTTTTATCTTAGTCTGGGCGTACTTTACAGGTTGGCACGTTTGTGGCTTACACCTGTCTTAGCAGCACTGTGTGTGTTGGTTTTTTCATTTCAGCCTGGCATTATCTGGTGGACAGTGAGCGGCTTAGAAACAATCACTTATACCTTGTTCGTGTTATCTGCTGTCTATTATTTTTTTGTTAGTGTTACCGGGTCAAGGCGCTTTGTCATTTTGTCGGCAGTTTTTTCACTGCTTGCTGCATTAACTCGAAGCGATGGTATTATTGTCTTTGCTGCAATTTGTTGTGGTTATTTTTATTTACTCCTTAAAAAAGACGAGAAGTTTGTTTGGAGGGATGCAATAACTTTCGCAGCACTATTCCTGGTTCCATTTGCAGTTTGTTTTTTATGGCGATGGCATTATTTTGGTGAGTTACTTCCTAACTCAGCCTATTGTAAGAAATTATTAAAGCATGCTAACTATAGTGCTCCTAAATTTCAGGTGATGAGCAGTTTTTCTAAAACCACAAAATGGTATTTGCTTTTCTCTCTTGTGCCTGTTGTTTGGCGATTCAATTATCGTGTTGTAGTTGTGTTAGTGCTTTTAGTCGCGTCATTACTGATTTACTATGATGTTGATCCTGTAATTGCTTACCTTAATCGTTATTTTATACCGGTGTTAGGCTTTATTTTTATTCTTTCAGCAGTTGGCCTGGTTCAACTAACTTCTGCTATTGATGATAAGTTGCCTTCCTTTCGTCAGTTACCTGTTGCAAATGGTGTTTATTATCAATCATTGTTTTTTGTTGTCTTAGCAGTGGCCCCTTTCTTCTTTACAGTGCTTGGCTATAAGTTGCTATTCCTCCCTGCTTTTTTAGTTGCTGTATTTCTTTTTGTGGTTGTAATTTTGCTTGAAATACTTGGCCATTTTGTTTTTCAACGCGGAGTAAATTTAGCGAAGAATATTTTGTTCTTATTAGTATCTTTATCATTAATACTATCGGTTCAGTATTTATTGGCGTGCACTTTGTCTTACAGTGCCTTTCACTATCATAAAAAAATGGAGCTAAGAGGAAGGCTGGCTAGTTATTTAACTAAGCATACTCAGCCCCATGATGCTATTTTCCTAGGTGACGTTGGCTTGGTAGGGTATCGTGTTAATCGACCTATTATTGATGCGTACTGCATTAATAATTTTGCTTTGATCCATGGTCCCGCTAAAGGAAAAATGTTGAGTTATTTCCCTTATCTGCTTAAGCAGGTTAAGCCAAAATTCATTGTGTTAATGAAGTATGCTAATCATTCTTTAGTGAGTATGAGATATTTAAATGTTAATGAAATTCTACAACAACCTTATTTTGTAAGAAATTATAAAGTCGACAAAGTTTTTGCAATGCCTCGTTATACGAATACGGTTTATGTGGTTTATAAGTGTTTATGCAAGTGTGCATAAACAAATTTTATATATTTAGCTGTGTAGTTAGTTCTTTATGAGCCACGTTAGTTTGTCAAACGCTGCTAGTAGAGAAGTTAAATATTTCGTGACGAGCTAAAAATGATTGACTTCTGGCGCTTTCCTCTTGACCGCTTTATATGGTCTAGTGAACTTTGCTTTTACCAGGAATTCTCCCCATCTTGATATTAAGGAATTTCAATGTGTCAATTGGTAAAAATACCACCAATTAAAATGAGTAATTTTAGCACAGGTATTTTTTATAAAATCGATTTAGTGGTGGGGCAGGGTTAGTTATGACAAACAATAGCCAAAACTAGCTGTTATTTGTTGTTTTGGACGGACTACCCCCCTAGGAAGTTATTAGATTTTTTTCAGTAAGGCGAGTTCACGATGCTTTGATAGCAATTTGTAACGGTTAGGTTGTCTATACCAGCAGTTAGCTAAAAACATTTGGCTACCGCATAGAACACATTCATAGGGGTCAATGTTAAAATTATTTTGCATTAAGGTGCGGTAATTGACCTGGGGTGTGTTTGGATCAGTTTCACCTAATAGGAGTCTGACTTTGGGTAGCATCTCACCTCGCACCCGGTTAGCAAGAAACCCATAATAACGCACCATACGAAAGCCAACATCAGGAATGTGTTGAATAAATCGAGCAATAAACTCTTCCGCGGTTAATTTAAATTGCTTGTAGGTTTTAGAGAGGTGATCAAGATAATTAAAACTGAGGCTGCTCCCATCAAAGTTTTTAATTTTTGACTCAGCAATAGGAGGTGAGCTTGCGGCAAGCATGTGTGCATTAGGTCAGCTAGTTACTTTATCCTAAAGGACCGATAGTAAAACTATTTAGAAAGGTCCTATTATGTTTGGCAAAACATTTGATAAAAAAGTCGTTACACCCAAGTCAGCAACACCTTCAACACTAGATAATATTGCTCAATCGCTCAAGTCATGGCGTTCATCATCAAAAGAGCCATGGGAGATTCCAGAAGACCTTTGGGTGAAAATTATTGCGCTCTATCCTGCTTATACAAAAAAGGACATTACTGAACGATTATCAATCAGCTCTAACCGGCTCAACAAAAAAATTAATGAAAAAGAATTATTAGCCAGCAGTACATCAGTTGCCAATTCTGATGATGACCAAGCCGATGAATGTTTTGTTGAAGCCACTATTCAGGATTCAGTTGTGCTTTCACAGCAACTGATTAGCATTACAAGAACTGATGGCGTCGTGTTACAACTGCCTAAGCCGGAGTATGCTGAAACCATTAATCTGATTCTTACTTTTTGCAAGGGGTAGTGTATGCTGCAATTCACGCCTCAAATGAGGCTATTGTTATCAGTCAGACCTGCTGATTTTAGAAAGGGTAGATAGAGCGTTATTTTGTCTGTAAAAACCAACTTCAGTACTTAGAAAAACCTTTAAAATTCTAAATGGCACTCTATTGTACCTGTCTCATCGCATAATATCTTAAATTAATTATGCTAATCAATCTAAAAAATTATTTATACCTCAAATTTTTCTCCTCTCAAAATAAATTATTAACTTTTAGGTAATAGCAATTATATCTCGTTAATAAGAACAAGAATGATCTATCCTAAAACCCTATGAAGCCTTATTATTCACTTCAACTTAAGTATCTAGGTGATCCGCTCCACTGGTCATCAATTTCCACTAAAACAGCTGATACGAGCCTTAGGCACGATTCAGTATTAGGGAAAATTCCAACTGTATGCGTCCTTCTTTTTACCTCTCTGTTTACGCGCTCAGCTATGTTACTGGTTCTTAATCTTTTTTGATGCGGCCTGTCAAAGTTCATCACTACTAAGCCCTCCGGTATATTCACTTCCAACCAAGAAGAAAGCTCTGGTGCTGTTTGCTGATATTTATCTACCGCCATAGCCAATAGTCTTTCCGACTCATGAATGTTTGAGGCATTAAATATAGCTGTAATCTCCTCAGCTACTGGTTCCTTCATTGAGCGCTTTGGTATGTGAGCCTGAGCATTTTGCTGCAAATGAAATTGGCAGCGTTGCCAAGGAACACTGGGGAACACAGCTCTTCTAGCGGCTTTTAGGCCAGTATGAGCGTCGCTAGTAATCAACTCAATACCATGTATACCTCGCTCAACCAACTGCTGAAGAAAATCACGCCAATGTACCTCAGCCTCTGATAACGCAACAGAAACACCTAGCACTGTTCTCTTGCCGGTTGATTCATCAAAGCCATAGGCTATCAATACCGCACAGTCTTGTACTGTGCCGCTAGTGCGCACCTTCTCATAACGTGCATCTAGCCAAAGATATTTTATCTTTCCTAACGGCTTATTTCGCCATTTCTTTAAATCTTCATCCAACAATTTAGCGCAACGGCTTACCTCTGTGCTTGAAATATCTGTTCCACAGAGTTGCTTTAGCACCTTTTCAACTTTGCGCGTGGAAACCCCATGCACATACATTTCAGCGACAGCCAGCTTAAGTGCTCTATCAGAGCGTACACCTCGCTCTAAGACTGATGGATAGAAGGCTTCATTGGAGTCTCTAACCTGCGGTATCTGTAGCTCAAGCTGACCTTGACCTGTGTTAATTAACCTTGGTTTAAAGCCGTTCGCATATCCGTTTCTATCGCCAGTTCGCTCATAAGGACTGGCATTTAAATGGCGCTCCCTTTCTATTAACATAGCCTCATTCATCAACCTGGAGACAAGCTTAGGTAAAGCTTCAAACCCCTCCATCGCTAAAACATGTATGGCTTCTTCGATTAAGTTCTCATTTTTATAGCAGCTCATTGTCATTCCTCTTTTTTGGTTAAGTTTACCTTAAAAGGAATTTCTAATCTGACTGAGTCGCCTGCTTATTTTCAGCAAGTCAATGGAATTTACAGAAAGGATGGCGCACTAGCCCAGTTCTGATTGGTTACCAAGATTTGTTTGATACTAAAGCGTTTCATTATTCTTAGAGTAAAATGAGAAGCGCGTATAGTAGGTGAGTTATTGCTCAGCTACCTGAAGCAATTTCTATAGCAGGTGTGTTATTTTTATTCGTTATTATTCCATGGGCAGGTTTGACTAGTTTGAGACTTAATAATACTCGTGGCTTTGTAAAGACTAAACTCTTAGAGGCTTAGAAAGTTGCCGGCGAAGCCGGCCTGACTTGATTTTTTTTCAATAAGTTTTTCATAATCTTTTAATTGTAAAATCAATTTTACCAAATCTTAAAGTTCTAAATAGCAAGTAAGCAGAAAATCACTTCTGCCGAGTTATTTGTCTGAAAACAACAAGCTTAGCTACTAACAATAAATGAACTTATTATTGTTTAACGTTTGTGCACATCATCTTAAATTCTAAATGACTATGCAATGACGAGGAAAGTGTTTTTTAGAGAGTAAACTTTTATAGGGAGTATTCTAATATGAGAGCTGAGGTTATAGAAGAGGCTTTGCAAAATTATAAACAAAATAAGAAAAGAGAGGGGTGGAGCCGGTTTCTGCAAGCGGAACCAGGTTATATAAAAAGTTTGAAACAGCTTCTTAAAAGAAAGGAAGCAGATATAGATGATTTTTCTGTTGTGTCGTGTTTCCTTGGTTCTATACCTAAAGGAGATGAGGCTGGGCATCAAGCTTACTTTGATGTGCTAAGTCATGTTTATAAAGATAAATATTTGGTTGCTGAGGGTGTATTTAGTAGCCTTTATGAAGAAGGGTTTTTAACTAAAGAGATATTTGATCAGCTTAATTGGCTCATTGTGGATGAGGGAGGGGGTAGTGAAGTTGTTGAGATGCTATACAAGTTTAAATTACTAGCAAAACTGACTATTAGTAAAGTTCGTTCATATATGCTTGATAGGCTTAGGATCTCAGAGGTGCTACTTATGCTTAGCCAAGGGAAGATTCTAACAAAAGAAAATGCTGAGCATTTTATGGATATTAGAGAGGAAGCGCGATCCTTAGATTTTTTTGAGGCAGTTTGTAAGTTAAGAAATAATGGCTGTTTAACACAAGAGAACTTTGAGTTTCTTAAGTTATTTAAGGATATAAAGAGGGCGGCTGAGATGCTTGTGTTTCTGGATAAAAAGAATCTTCTAGCGATAGAAGATAGGGGGTTCATTGCCTCTT
>CBDALO010000122.1:0-4416 GCA_965196985.1 Gammaproteobacteria bacterium
CCCGAACTACGAGAATAGAAGCATGCTCTTGCAATATTCTGCTTTTTTCTTGCAAGCCCGGTCTGGTTTTTGTTACATTATTCTATTCTGTTGGAATGCTAGAGCTTGATCCTTTGGTGTTCCTTTTCATTTCCCGTTTTTCAATCTCGGAAGCCAAGGCAGTTGGGTTCAATTAACGGCTTGTGGTGAAAAGTACCAATTTATTCATTGACTCTTAAAACTTCACATCAATAGCACAGTGGCACCAATCATACCCACTAACATCAATGGCTTATTTTATCACGCTTTCATCAGGGATGAGATTGAAGGATACTTTTTTCGAAATAGGCAAAGACATATGTGAAGTCATGTGTATGAAAAATAGTTAGCAAGAGTTAAAAAAAGAGTGCAAACAATTGTATCTAGCGGTTTTATTCTTCTGATTGGCTTGCCCGAAATTTACTAATTGCATACAAAATTTGTTGATCAGTTCACTCGCACCCCATCCTCACATCCATCAAGTAATTATGTGCTTGGCTTTTATGGTTGTTTGCTCTATACAGTGCAAATCTGTAAGTTATTTTGAGCATAGTTAGAGTGTAATTTAGAGCGAGATATGTTATTGAGTCAACAAAAGTTTGGTTTTCTTTGCAGAACTGAGTGTCTCCTTCTGTATTTACTTAAAGCAAAGACGTCAATGCTGCGATAGCGTGCTACGCACTAAACAAGCTTGCATAAACAGTAGAAGCGCATATGCATTGAATTTTCAAGGCTGTAAATCACAATGATTACACTTGAGCGTGTAAATGCTTGCGATTTGTTTGCAACGGTAATTCTCGCCGCTTTGAATCGGCGCTATCGGTATTAAATCTTGAGACTTGAGAATTTAGGTGTTGGTTATCGTGGGTAGAAGGAACACTTATTAAATGGATTCAAGCACGTTGTTTACTTTAAGTTTATAATCTGCAATTGAAAATAAGAGACACTTGTTGAATCGATATAGGCCAACAACTCTTTGAAAGCTGCATTAGAAAGACGAGAGCTCTCAAAGGACTTTGACGTATTTCATAAACAAAAGTGTGTCGGAAATAAAATCATCTATATAAAAGTAGACCGATGAATTGCATTGTATCGAATTGTTGTGTTGAGCCTTGCATGCAACAATCCAAGTAAACCGGGATGAAGCTGCCAAGAATATCTAGAGAGAATGGTTTATTGTGAAAACGAACATAGCTTTTTGTAATTTGGGAGAGGCCAGGCTGCAATGTTGCAAACACATTGGATACCTAAAATTGAAATATAAGGTATTACATGCTTCAAAGCTTTGGTAGACTTTGCAAAGAGTCTCTACGCAGCAAAGAAACCACCAAGAAAGTGCACTAGAAGAACGATATTTTTCTTTTACAAACAGTCAAGAAACTAATTGGTGATAATCGATTTAAGGCAAATAGCATTGATATACGAACTAGAAGCACGCGTTTAGCTGCCGCAATTCAGAAAACATGCAGTGTAGACACGATGCAAAATCATAGGTTTCAGTAAAGCGATTTACATTCAATGTAAAGGGTATTAACATAGAGACAGCTATCAACACAAGGGAATAGCATTTTTAAGCTGCTTCGTTTTTTGGTTTAATTGGTGACGGAGTTTGTTTGGAAAGAAAGGCTGAGAAACTGCTGAACTGCTTTGGATCGGAAAGTAATTTGCTTTCAATTGTTTTCTTTCTCTCGCATGAAAAACTTCAAGAAAAATGGTGATTAAGAAAGAGCTTCAACAACGAAAAAGACCTGAACAACAATTTGCTTGAAAACCTGAAAAACTGTTATAATGCTACGAATTGGAAAGTAACTTGCTTTCTTGTGTTATGTACGAATGGATGGAAACCTCTTGCATGGAAACTTCAAGTAAAAGTGAAGATTAAGAAAAGGCATCATCAACAAAAACTTAGCCAATGTAATTTGACCAAACAATCAAGATTGTCCTGACATCTTATGTTATGAATAAAATATGTAGCGCAGCGAATCAATCGATGAAACAACTTTTGAAGATATTATATATAATCGTGGCCGAAACAAGCAGCCTTTAAAGATTAAACATCTTTGCGCATATCATAATTACATTGCTGGCTACTTTTCTGTGCGATAAAGTGAGTCTCGTTAACTACAACTATGCCATCGAAGGAATGCGGCGAGAGACATAACATAACCGAATTATCTTTCAGTACGGCCTCCCTTTCAGTTGGGATATCGGTGACCACAGTTATATTGAATGGGCTAATGATTCTAGTTTTCATACGAAATTACAAGTCACTTGTCAAACGGCTATTCTACAAAATAATCTTCAACATAATACTTGCAGACTTTTTAAACGGACTCATAGCTGACAACCTGACCCTTAGCTACGTCATCAAAGAGGGAATGAAGGACTCTATTTCAAAAAGTCATGTTGTACTAAGCCACATTACTTTCTTTATATTCGGCACGGTTTCAGTTGTAACGATCGGGATTTTAGGAATTGAACGACAATGGGCTGTACTTTTACCGTTTAGCTATCGCATCGGTATTCAAACTAGATTTGTTGTTATGATACTGATTTTCACATGGTTATTTGCTATATCGATGAGTTTACTGTATCTGTTGGTTGGGTTCTATACCAGTCTCGTAATTTTTGCATCCACGACAGTCACTCTGTCATTCATAATAATGGTCATAACTGCCTCTGTGTATTACTTCAAGCTAATTCGTAGGCCAGTTCATGTAGGCATTGAAAATTCAAATGGCCTGAATCTCTTTCATCGCTCTGTTGCAACACCATTCATCGTAACTAATGCTTCTACTGCAGGAAAAGACCAACAAGTTGAGGAATCTACAGAGAATTGCGCAAAGTCCCCGAATGTGGCAACTGCCTCAAGGAAACTTAGCAAGAGGGCCGTGGCCGGCAACGTTTATTATACTGCAGATAAAATTGAGCAAGACCCAGTACCATGCTCTCCTACAGTCCATTCGAGCACAACTAGGCAAGTTGAGAATGTTTCTAAGTCAGAACCTTTGAAAAGGCCCGGTATTGAAAAGAGCAATTCACAGCACAGCAGAGGCTTTGCAACCGAGGTTGAGAAACGAGCAACGAAAACATTCATGATCATCCTGATTGTTTACATTGCTAGCTACCTCCCCACGTGCATTATGATGATATACATGAGCACGTGCAAACAATGCGACTGCCTAGTACTTCATGTATTGAGAGATGTGACGTACCTTTCGATGGTTTCTGGATGCCTTCTGAGGCCAATCAGTTTCATTTTCTCGTTGAAACCATTGAAAAATGGAATTAAAAACGCTTTTAGAAGGCATGAGCGTACACCCAACCGTTGAGTGACGATTGCTCGCAACGAAGGAGCAAGCTTACCATTATGACTCACCAACTCACTTACGTCATAGCTGGGCTACCTCGCCATGCCCGAATGCTGCTGACTACTAAGAACGGTACCGTTGGCACCAGGACATCGAATGTACTGCAAAGAATATCTTAATCGCAATATTCAACATTACTCAGCTCTAAATATACTATTTTATAGCTGTGAGCAGCATTATAATGATTGTTTCCTCTGATTTTGAAAAATTTTTCAATATTGAACAGCCGGATGTTGACTGACAGCACGGTCTATTTTTCTGTCAATCAAAAATCTTTGCCCCGAGTGTTGGAGGGACCTTGGCTTCAATTTTGATTATTTGTTTTAATAAGTTCGTTCTAGATTGCATGTAAACAAAGTAAATTCTATTTATATCTCAAAGAAAACTGTCAGATTCTGTCTCTTAACTGTAGAGAATTTTAAGCTTTTGGTGCTGTGGCTGTAATCTAAACTGTTGAAAAGAATGGAATCTATGAAAACACTTGAAAAGAAAACCAAACTCATTATTAAAATTTTTTAGCGCTTTTGATGGAATGCAGAATTCACACCTTCGGACTCAGAAGACTGCAATTCAACGGAAATACAAGCAAGGCATGTTCTCCAGGAGACATTAGTATGCGAAAAATTCATAAATTTTCCCATTTCTACAGTATTGTCTTTGAAATCAAATCTATTTTTTGCAGCAGTTAATAATCAGCGGATATGTTTGTTCTCAATTTATTCATTCGTAGTAATATTTAAAAGTCTAATGTTTCCACACCCTGATTAGATAAATTTTGACGTCACTATCGAACCCTTAACTTAACACCAAAGTGCCAATGACTGGTCAAAAAAGCTTATTTTGAAGCTTATTTTGTATGCTATCTTAAATAGTAGATATAGGGGGACATCTAAAACGCATGCAAACAGCTGGAAAGCAAGGCTGGAAGCAGGTATGCAAGCAAGGCGCATAGAGTAAGTAATGCAAGGATCTACGCTGAAGCTCAAAGGCAAAGCACGCGAGTAAACAAAGCAAATAGTTACGATAA
>CBDALO010000123.1:0-22256 GCA_965196985.1 Gammaproteobacteria bacterium
TGACAACCGTTACTGATTGGTTCAGTTCTTCAACTCCAACTCCAGATTCAACATCAACCTGGAGTTCAGCTTGGACTGATTGGTGGAATTCTACAAGCTCCTCAACCCCAACTCCAACTCCAACTCCAACTCCAGATTCAACTTCAACCTGGAGTTCAACTTGGACTAATTGGTGGAGTTCTACAAGCTCCTCAACCCCAACCCTGCAACCAGAAGTTGCCCCAGGAATTAATATCACAAATACAGAGTTGGCAACTAGACGTTTGCAAGAAGTTGGCGAAGCAATTTTTGGTGGGGATCAACATAATTGCATGGAGGTTAGAGGGGGCTCAAGGAGATTATGTTGAGCTTTTTGATCAGCTTACAGGATTTGATGGTAATGGCCATGCAAGCCAATGTGCAAATGCTTCACGGACTGGCATTGGCTTACGATTTGGTTCTGATGGTGATCATTTATTGCAGATAGATGCTACTGGCGGTAATGGCTTAATGGATTCGGCAAGAAGGGTCTTTCATTCTAGTTCAAGCTTTTTTAAGTCTCCTGGTGTAGCATCAGCTGGAGCAGGTCAGGATCTGCAAGCTGATAATGATTTTGCTATGAGGGGGCCTGGAAACTAAAGCTAAAGGTAAAAATACTAAAGCGTATGTCATCAGTTAAGCTAGTTGATGACGCGCTTTAGCTTAATAATGACAAGAAACCAGAAGTAATCGGATAGCGTCGGTTACGGCCAAAAGCACGCCGGGTAACCTTGGGTCCCGGCGGTGCTTGCCGACGTTTATATTCGCTAAGATGAATAAGTTTTAAGACTTTTTTAACTGTTGCCGAAGAGAAGCCTTTGGCAACAATGGCATCGATACCAAGGTCTTTTTCAACAAAGCAGTCAATGATAGGATCAAGTTCTTCATAAGGTGGTAAGCTGTCTTGGTCTAGCTGATCAGGCGCTAGCTCAGCAGAAGGGGGACGATCAATAACTCGTTGTGGAATGTTGGGTGATAAACTGTTGCGATAACTAGAAAGTTGGTAAACCATAGTTTTGTAAATATCTTTTAATACAGCAAAGCCACCAGCCATATCGCCATATAGCGTTGCATAACCAACAGCCATTTCACTTTTATTGCCAGTAGTTAGTACGAGCTTACCGGTTTTGTTTGAGATGGCCATTAATAAAGTGCCGCGAATTCGAGATTGTAAATTTTCTTCAGTAGTATCTTTGGCTAAACCTGCAAACAGTGGTGCTAACTGTGTTGAAAACTCATTAAATATTGAGCTGATCGAGATAACTTGGTAATCAACACCAAGTAAACTTGCTTGTTGGGCAGCATCGGATTGACTAATATCAGCGGTATATTGTGAGGGCATCATTACAGCTTGAACGCGTTCACTGCCTAGGGCATCAGTGGCGATTGCTAAAGTAAGTGCAGAATCGATGCCGCCAGATAGGCCAATGACGACTCCAGGGAAACCATTCTTATTAATATAATCACGTACTCCGATTACTAGGCCTTGATAAACAGTTGCAAGGGTATCTTGTGTATGTATTTCACTAGGGAGGAGCTCTTTGCTTTCAAGTGAATAGTCGACACAGCTTAGAATTTCTTGAAAGGCAGGCGCTTGTAGGCAAAGTTTGCCTCCTTTATTGATGGCAAAAGAACTACCATCAAAGAGTAAGTCGTCTTGTCCTCCCACATGGTTAACATAGACAAAAGGCAATTGGCAGCTTTGTTGGCGCTCTGTTATGGTGTTAATTCGTCTAGCATGTTTCTCGATTGAGAACGGTGATGCATTAATACTAATAATTACTTCAGCGCCTGTTTGTTTTAGCTGTATACTAGGGCCCTCATTCCAAATGTCCTCACAGATTAGCAGGCCTAGTTTTACTCCTTTTAAGTTGACAACAGCAGATTCTTTCCCTGGTGTAAAGTAACGAACTTCATCAAAAACACCATAATTAGGTAGACATTGTTTGTGATATTTGGCGAGAACCTTTCCTTGATAAATAAAAGCGGCTGTATTGAAACATTGATCTTTCTCTATTTCAGGGAAGCCTAAAATAACAGCGATATCATTAGTATGTTTGCGGATTTTTGTAAGCGCCTGACTAATAGCGCGGTAAAAATCTTGGCGTAGTAATAGATCTTCAGGTGGGTAGCTGGTCAAGGTGAGCTCAGGGAAAACGATTAAATCAGCTTGATGTTTTGTTTGGGCCGCTTGAATGGCTTGAATGATTTTGTTTGTGTTATGACTAAGGTCGGCAACCTTAAAATCGAGTTGAGCAAGGCAAATTCGTAATATATTGGTCATTGTCGTTAATTACTTTTTGAGAGGGCAATGAGGGTGAATTTTATATGAGGTTATAATGCGTAGTCAAAAAGGAATAAGTTTATTTGAGTTAATTTTAGTCTTTTCATTGCTTGCTTCACTTGTCTGGGGTCTTTTGCCAGAGTGGAGCACTTTTTTTCAACAACAACGACAGCACCAAGCGGGTATGTTGTTAGAACGGCTGTTGCTCTATGCTCGGCATTTAGCTGTCCTGCGCCATGAGTCGGTTTTATTTTGTCTTTCTGTAGATAATCAGCATTGTAGTTCAGGGCCGGCCCAGTATGGATTAGTTACCGTAGTCGAAGAAGGCAAGCCTTACTTTTATCGGCGAGAGCAGTTAACTGAGCAAGGAAGTTTTTATTGGCGTGGCTTTGGTCACAATGATGGAGTTACTTTTTCAGTAAGTGGGTTGGTGAAGCAGAATGGTAGCTTTTATTACCGAGGAGAAGCAGGGCGCCAGCTTTTTAGGATTAGTATTAATAAGTTGGCACAGGTTAAGTGGTGGTAGAGTGGCGACTTCTATATTTTCAATAAGGCAAGTTTTGTTTATAATGCTTCGTTTTAAAAATCACCAATAAAATCAAGAGGTAAGAAGTAGTGAGAGCTGTTGTTCAAAAGGTAAGTTTTCTGTTTTTAATGCTGGTTTCTTCGATTGCGCTAGCCGACCATCACGCGATTAGCTTGGGTGGGTTAGCCAATGCTGCTATGGGCCCGGTAAGTATTTTGCGTTACCTTTTTAATGCAGCAAGCGTTATGGTCGGCGTATTTTTCTTTATTGCAAGTTGGCAACGTTATTTAAAACATCGTCGTAACCCACAAGAAACACCCTTAAGCACAGTTGTAGTGTTTTTTATTTTAGCGATAGCTTTGGTTACGTTGCCTTTTTTGCATCAACTAACCATGTTGGCATCAGCATATGCAGGAGTAAGGGGTGGTGCTTAATAAGGAGCTCTCGTACTAAGTGGGCCGGATATTTTTCTATTCTGTTGCAGTGACAAGTGAAGCTAGTAGCTTCACGTGACTATCAGAGTCATTAAGTGCAGTGATATAAGTAAACTGCTTGCCACCAGCTTCTAGGTAAAGCTTGCGATAAGTCTGGTTGACTTCTTCTAATGTCTCTAAACAGTCAGCTGCAAAACCTGGACAGATGACACTAACGGAAGTTATGTCACGTTTTACTAGGTTTTTAAGTACTTTATCAAGGTAAGGCTCTAGCCACTTTGCTAAACCAAAGCGGGATTGAAAGCAAAGTGTGTATTCACTTGGGCTTAGGTTTAATTCTTCTGTCAAAGCTAAAGCGGTTCGTTGACATTCTTGTAGGTAAGGGTCTCCTGCACGGACGTAGCTTATTGGTAAGCCATGAAATGAAAATAATAAGTGTTGAGAAGGGCTGCGTAGAGTGTGTTGATATTTTATAGATTCACTTACTGCCTTAATATAAAGTGGGTGGTTTGCATAGCTAGTGATAAAAGAAACTTTAGCAAGCAGCTCTGGTGAGCAAAGTGATTTAACCTTTTCAACGATAGTTGTGGTGGTGGTGTGTGACTGTTGGGGGAAGAGGGGGAGTACGCAGATGGAGTCACAATCCTTTAACTTGTTTAAGCCTTCTTTTAATGACGGGTTACCATAACGCATGGCAAACTCAACTTGATAGCCTGGTTCTAATGCTTTGGTGAGCTTGTTAGCTAGTTGGCGAGTATAGACGAGTAATGGAGATCCTTGTTCTGACCAGATAGCTTGATAGGATTTAGTAATACGCGAGCTTCGAAGTGGCAGGATGAAGGTATTTAATAAGGGTAGCCATAACCAGCGGGACAAGTGAATGACATAAGGGTCAGAAAGAAATTCTTTAAGATAGCATTTTATGGCGGTGGGGTTGGGTTTGTCTGGTGTGCCTAAATTAACAAGAAGAACGCCGTTTTTGCTCATAATTTGTCTTTCCCCGGGGCTGTAAGCTTAGGTCCAATCTTAATGCTTTTGCTAAGCTATAGCAAACGGATTTCCTTGCTGATACACTGCAGCAACTATGAGAAAGCTTTTACTACTACTTTGGCTAATTTTTTTTTCTGCTGCTGCTCACGCTTATACCTTTGAGCCACCCTCAGTTGGTCAGGCATTTAAATTAACTGTTGGAGTGGGAAAGGGTGAAACAGTTTTGTTTCATTGGCAGATCTCCCCTGAGAGTTATCTCTATCAGGAACGCATTCATTTCAAAGTATTATCACCGCCTTCTGTTAGTATCGCTAAGATTGGATTTCCATCGAGCCAAGTAGTAGATGACGGCGCTTTTGGCCGCTATAGCGTTTATAGCAATGAGGTAACGGTGCCCGTACTTTTAAAGGAAGCAGCTAACCAACGTGTTAAGCTGCAAGTGAGTTACCAGGGGTGCTCTAAGCTGGGTCTTTGCTATGCACCAGTTCAACGCGAAGTAACGGTTAACTTTAAGCAAGGTGTACTTGCTACACAGGTTAAATCTGAGTCGTTGGGTTCTGCGCAATCAAAGATTTCTCAAATCTTAAAACAAGATCACCTCGGTATGGTGTTATTGATTTTCTTAGGGCTGGGTTTGTTGTTAGCTTTTACACCTTGTATTTTGCCTATCATTCCTATTCTCTCTGCGATTATTGTTGGACATGGTCACAAGCTCAGTTCTTCGAAAGCATTTTTATTGTCGTTAACTTACGTTTTATCAATGTCGATAACTTATGCCGCAGCTGGTGTGGTGGTGAGTTTGCTAGGCGAAAATTTACAAGCTTTATTGCAAGCGCCTTGGCTGATCGTCCTGTTTAGTTTGTTATTTGTAGTGTTGGCACTGCCAATGTTTGGTTTGTTTGAACTGCAGCTACCAGAGCGTTGGCGCACTAAGTTAACAGCAATTAGTTCACATCAAAAAGGTGGAACTTATCTTGGTGTCATTGCGATGGGAGTGTTATCTACATTGATTGTTTCACCTTGTGTCACTCCACCTTTAGTTGGCACGCTTATTTTTATGGCTAATAGCGGTAGCATATGGCTTGGTGCTTTAGCTCTATTTGCACTTGGTTTTGGTATGGGAATCCCTCTACTGATTATCGGTACTGTCGGGGGTAAGTTCTTGCCTAAAGCAGGCGCCTGGATGGAAGGCATAAAGAAATTTTTTGGTTTTGTTATGCTGGCATTGGCCTTGTACTTGATATTAAGGAATTTCAATGTGTCAATTGGTAAAAATACCACCAATTAAAATGAGTAATTTTAGCACAGGTATTTTTTATAAAATCGATTTAGTGGTGGGGCAGGGTTAGTTATGACAAACAATAGCCAAAACTAGCTGTTATTTGTTGTTTTGGACGGACTACCCCCCTAGGAAGTTATTAGATTTTTTTCAGTAAGGCGAGTTCACGATGCTTTGATAGCAATTTGTAACGGTTAGGTTGTCTATACCAGCAGTTAGCTAAAAACATTTGGCTACCGCATAGAACACATTCATAGGGGTCAATGTTAAAATTATTTTGCATTAAGGTGCGGTAATTGACCTGGGGTGTGTTTGGATCTGTTTCACCTAATAGGAGTCTGACTTTGGGTAGCATCTCACCTCGCACCCGGTTAGCAAGAAACCCATAATAACGCACCATACGAAAGCCAACATCAGGAATGTGTTGAATAAATCGAGCAATAAACTCTTCCGCGGTTAATTTAAATTGCTTGTAGGTTTTAGAGACGTGATCAAGATAATTAAAACTGAGGCTGCTCCCATCAAAGTTTTTAATTTTTGACTCAGCAATAGGAGGACGTTTGGTGTATCGACCTAAGTAGTGACTGACAGAAAACCTACTAATTCTTAGTCTTTGTTGTTTTATTACACTTTCATTTTTTTATATCCGCGCGAGATCATAATAAAAATAGCATGTTAAGCCCTGGCCGCGTACAAAAAAATGAAATCTCGCTGTTTTGATACGAAAAAAAGCATCCTGCTTTCTGGAATACAATGGGATATTCTGAGGCTGACTAGGCAGCTAACGGTGGGCTGCGACCTCGAATGCGTTTTTTTAGTCGCGCTGCTTTCCTTTGCTCAGCTCTTTGTATAAGACTTCCGATACGATCTATGTTTTTTCCAACAATCGCTAAGCCAACATAACTCTTAAAGCCATCAATGCCGTGATCTAGGCATTAATCCAACCCATGAACTTCAAGAGCATTAATACTGGATTCTACCGCAGAATGCTTTTGTTTCGCTTTCACAAACGAGTCTGACTTTTCAATTTCCTGTGCTTCCTTTGAGAGTCGACCTTTTCTCGGCAATGCAACAACTTCCAAAATATCTGCTAACGCAGATTGATTTTCTTTTGAATGAAAGCCCTTATCAAAACTACATGTGTTTAACTCTGGGAACTTTTGTTGGGTCTCTTGAACCATAGATACGGCGACCTTGTCATCAGTCTCATTCTCCATCACACGATGATGCAATATAAATTGGTGTTGATCCTCCAAGACACAGACTTTCATTCCTAATTCGACTGGTACACCAGCCTTTCCTTTTACAATCCATTCAGTATGTGGCTGAAAGACAGAAAAGACTTTTTCTTCATGCGGGATCTTTTCATCCAATAATATTCGGCGTTTAATTTGATCAACTTGGCGATCTGCATGAACCGTGAACATTTCTATATTTTCAACCAGTGGCGCATCTTGCGGCTTCAGTAGATCGGCTTTCTGGATAGCGTTTATTGAGGCATGTGCTTTATCTAAATATTTTTGCGCAATATTGAGATACTCCTGATGAGCATCCTTGATTGCCTTGTCCTTTTTGTTTTGTTGATCTGCTTGCTTGCTCTTACTGCGCTTTTTTAGTTGAGCTATTCGCATGAGCCGTTTCAGATGCTTGATGTTATATCGATATTGACGCCAGTCACTCAATCCGCTGTGTTCACACAGCTTGGCCACCTGCTGAATTATTTTGCGCATTGCGTCAAACAGTAAGCTTATGTCTGTTGGAAAATGTACGTCTGTTTCAACCACAAAGGAATCGCAACGGCCTCGCAGAGGCTCACTTTTTTTTAACAATGAATGACCAGCTTTCACAACAACTTGATTAATCTCATCTAACAACTCGGGAGTGAGTAGCGAGACATTGTCTTTAATTGTTTGCAGCTGATACTCTATTTTATCGAAAAAATCAGCATGCCCTAGCATTTCACGAATGGTTTTATGTTGATTCACAAGTTCATGCAGTCGATCATAATCATAATTTAGACTCAGGCGGAGTACTCCCATGACCAATATTTTCCATAATTCCATACCAGGGCGTCCATTATTCTTGTCAACCTCAGGTGCAATCCGAGCCTCTAGTAGTTCGAAAATCTCCTTCCGTACAGAGGGTGTACTATAAATAAACTGTAGCCCTTTTAATAATTTTGGAATGTCATCCCGTGATTTAGAGCTGATTTGAATTTTAGAAATATCTACTTGGCCAATTTGCATTTGTGGATTTTGGGCTAGTCTTGTCATTCTTGCTTTCCAGTGAAGAGTTACCATGCTGTGGCGAAAAATCATCGAAGATTAAGGCATTATATCGAAAATAAGCTGTAAATAGCTGGAAAACGAGTATTTAGTGCTGTTTTTTGAAAATCTTCATGTGACCAGTTCGCCCCGAAACATTGAAAATAAAAGGCTTTGCGGGTTTTCTGTCAGTCACTAAGTATTTAACGTTTTGTTTGTGATTCTTTGAGGGCTTTGCGCAATGTACTACCCATCGTTTTTGGTAAAGCTGATCAAGCAGTTGATTAAAGTTGAAAGTGTGGTTCAGTGTAGAGGCTAACTGATTTGGCAGAATAAGCCCTTTGTCCTGGTGGTGGTTTCTAAAAAGGTTAATGACCTCATAACGCCACATGGACATTAGTGTAGGTTGATGGAAGTAGAGGCTTTTCCATTGTGTTAACTCTTTGTTGATACCACCCAGAGTGATTGACGCATGAAGATGCACATTGCGCTTTAGATCTCTGCCAAAGGTGTGAAGCGCGATAAATACACCGGGTTTAACCCTCTTGTTTTTAGCAAGCTTGAGTAACACCTTTGCTGCTAATGGTGGGAGTAAATTAAGAAGCTCTCTGTTTGTCCAAAAGCAGTCCCAAAGAGTAGAGGGCATGGTGAATGTGATGTGTTGCCATGCAGTGTTGGGTAAGATTGCCATTTGTTGTTGTATCCATACTTCTGTGGCTTTTTTACCACACGATGAACAGCTTTTAGCTTTGCAGGTATGGCGGATGTATTTGACGTGTGAACAGTTTGGATTACTGCAATGATACTCTTTATGGCCACGCATAGGATGTTTGCAGCTAAGCAGCTTAACAATGCCAATGACAATAGCTTCTCTGATTTTATCTTTGTACTTGGTGTGAAAGTTCCACCAGTTCTGATTGGTTACCAAGATTTGTTTGATACTAAAGCGTTTCATTATTCTTAGAGTAAAATGAGAAGCGCGTATAGTAGGTGAGTTATTGCTCAGCTACCTGAAGCAATTTCTATAGCAGGTGTGTTATTTTTATTCGTTATTATTCCATGGGCAGGTTTGACTAGTTTGAGACTTAATAATACTCGTGGCTTTGTAAAGACTAAACTCTTAGAGGCTTAGAAAGTTGCCGGCGAAGCCGGCCTGACTTGTTGTCTCGTATTTTATTAACTTGCTATATATTGATTCTATCAGGTGCCTTGCTGATCATAGCAGCTATCTTCTTGGGCGAGTTTTGGCAGCTTCGGTCTGATAAGCTCTTAATTCGTTTGCGTCGGGCAGTTGCGGTTATTCTATTAGTTTATGGTGTAATTTTGATTATTGGTGGTGCAAAAGGTAATACTAGTTTCTTAAGTCCACTAGCTAGCCAGGCTGCACAACAAGAAGGCGTAGACTTGCCATTTCAACATGTTAAAACAATCGCTGATGTTGAGGCTGCAGTAATGAATGCTAAAGGCAAGCCTGTTTTATTGGACTTCTATGCTGATTGGTGCTTTGCCTGTAAAGAAATGGATGCAACAACTTTTGCTAATCCGCAGGTAAAAAGCACTTTGTCCCATTTTGTTTTACTGCGGGCTAATGTCACTAACAATGATCGCTTTGATCAAGCATTAGAAAAGCACTATGGTGTGGTAGCTCCGCCTACTTTTGTTTTTTTCGATAAGCAAGGACACTGGTTGCAGTCTTTACAGTTGGTCGGCTCAACTCCTACTAAGGCGTTTGATAGACATTTAATGATAGTTTTAACACGTTAATTATTGCTTTGGCTTAGTTTGACCTTGTACTATAGCCTATTAAATTTTTGGTTTTATTATGATTACTGTTAAGGCACTTTGTAAAAGTTACCACCAAGGTCAGCAGTTGCTTTCAGTTTTAGAAGGTATTGATCTAACCGTTGGCCAAGGTGAAATTTTTGGTATTATTGGCCGTAGCGGTGCTGGTAAAAGTACTTTAGTGCGCTGTTTAAATTATTTAGAACGCCCTAGTTCGGGGAAAGTAATAGTTGATGGTGTTGATTTATCTGTTTTGTCTGAGAGAGAATTGCGCTTACAGTGTAAACGAATAGGGATGATCTTTCAGCACTTTAATTTACTTAGCCTGCGAACGGTTGCTGAAAATATTGCTTTGCCTTTGGAAATGAATGGTGAGGCTCATGTGGTTATTCAAGCTAAGGTTGCTGAGCTATTGGAATTGGTTGGCCTTGCTGATAAGGCTGATGTTTACCCAGAGCAGCTAAGTGGTGGGCAAAAACAACGCGTTGCGATAGCGCGTGCATTAGCTTGTGATCCGGTAATTTTACTGTCTGATGAGGCTACCTCAGCCTTGGATCCTGAAACTACAGTTTCAATTTTGCAGCTATTAAAAACAATTAATCAAAAGCTAGGCTTAACGATTGTTTTAATCACTCATGAGATGGAAGTGATCAAGTCGATTTGCCATCGCGTTGCTATTTTGGATCAAGGTCGTGTTGTAGAGATGGGTAAAGTGGTAGATGTTTTTGTGAGTCCACGGTCTGAAGTGACCCGAAAGCTTACCCAGTCAGCTTTACATTTAGAATTGCCCGAAGCTATTTTGCAAGCAGTAAAGTCGGAGCCTTTTGTTGGCTCATCACCCATTATAAGAATTGCTTTTGTTGGTCAGTCGGCGAAGGAGCCACTACTAGTTGCCTTGTATCAACGCTTTCAGGTGAGCGCTAATATTTTACAGGCTGACTTAGAGTTTATTGATGACTCTCCTGTTGGTATCTGCCTTTGTGAACTAACGGGAAGTGCGGAGCAAATACCTCAAGCAATTGCTTACTTGAACTCTCAAGGTCTAGTGGTCGAGGAGATTGGCTATGTCTAATTTTCCTTTGCATGATTTTCTCTATGCGAGCTGGCAAACTTTTTACATGGTTGTACTGTCAGGCTTTTTAAGTGCTGTGATTGGTGGCGCAATTGGTATTTGGTTGTTTGTGACGAAGCCAGGACAGATTTTATCAAATCGTGTGGTAAATCAAGCCTTGGGTTTTGTGGTGAATGTTACTCGCTCGATTCCTTATATTATTTTAATGATTGCAATTATCCCTTTTACTCGTTGGGTGGTGGGAACATCAATAGGCTCTAACGCAGCAGTGGTCTCATTAACGTTGGCAGCTATTCCTTTCTACGCACGCATTGCCGAAACTGCTTTTGATAAGGTGCCAGTTGGCTTGATTGAGGCTGCCAGAGCTATGGGGGCTAGTTATCAGCAGATTGTTTTTAAGGTTATTATTCCAGAGGCTTTGCCTAGTTTAGTTAGTGGGGCAACGTTAACGATTATTAGTTTAATTGGTTATTCAGCTATGGCTGGTGCTGTAGGTGGAGGAGGTTTAGGTGAATTAGCTATTGATTATGGTTATCAACGCTTTGACCCCCGGGTTATGTTAATTACTGTTGTACTGTTGATTGTTCTTGTGCAGCTTGTGCAATATTTAGGAGATTGGTTAGCTAAACGGCCACGAATAAAACCGATAATGCTAGGTTTTGCTGTCGTGTTTATTGGTTGTACCGTTGTGCAAGCTTGGCCTAGCCAAATAAGTGGTCAACCGGTTTTGCGAGTTGGTATTATGGCGGGTGTGCAGCAGAAAATAATGCAAGTCGCTAAGAAGGAGGCTTGGCAGCGTTATCATTTACGCATTCAGTTGGTTCCTTTTACTGATTATGTGCTGCCTAATACCGCATTAAATAACGGTGATATTAATGCGAATATTTTTCAGCATAAGCCTTATTTAGAGGCGCAAATAAAAGCACGCGGCTATAAGCTGATGCCTATTGCTAAAACGTTTGTTTACCCAATGGGCATTTATTCTATTAAGGTGAAACATCTAAGTCAGATACCTAATGGAGCTGCAGTGGCGATTCCCTCTGATCCAAGTAACGAGGCTCGAGCATTACTACTGCTGCAAAAGGGGCGCTTGATTAAGCTTCGTGTAGGTAGTGGGCTAAGTGCGACAGTTATGGATATTATTAGTAATCCTAAGCATCTGAAAATTGACACTTTAGCAGCAGCACAAATTCCTCATGTGTTACCGGATGTTTATTTAGCTGCGATTACTAATGATTTTGTAAAAGAAGCTAAACTTAGTGTTTCGCAAGCACTAATTCGTGAAAGTGCTAACTCGCCTTATGCGAATGTTATTGTCGTTCGCAATCAGGAAAAAAATCGTCCGGTCTTTAAGAAGTTAATTGCTATTATGCACTCAAAGCCAGTTATTCAAGCTGTATTGAAGGCGTTTCCTGATGGCGCGGCAATCCCAGCTTGGCATTAAATAGATTATCTTTCGAAAATACCGCCTATTTAATTTATTGCTCTTAAGTTTTTTCTCAGTAATTTGTTTAATAATTATCGGTCGAGCAAAGCAAGTTCGTCTTAAATACTTATTATTAAATTAGGTGAATAATGACAAAAACAGATATTAGTGCCGACGCTACTGCTTTGGAGTTAGAAGACATTCTTGCAGAGATATCCCCTGATTTGTTAGAGCAAATAGCCGGGGTGTTTGATGATGGTATGCGAGGGGTCTTTGCTATTGGGTCGGGTTTTAATCTTATCTCCTTATTAAGCAAAGCATTTAGCCATAGCCACTTCTTTACTGATTTTGGTCCTTTTTGGAATTTCTTTGATGCTGTTGGTGGCTTTGCACAGGCTGGATATAAAATCAGTAAATACCCTTATGTTAAACGTGGTCGGGTGCGTAAGGCTGTCGATTTTCTTCATGATATTTTTCAATCAAGTCAGTTGATCTGTTTAACTATGCCTTTAACTTTAGCGTTAGCAGGGGTTGGTGGCGCATCATTTTTAGCAACTGGTGCAGCTTTAGCTGCATTTAGTTTTGCAGGTTGTATGTGGGGCTGCTTGGGTAATGCTATTTATAACTGTTATCTTGCTAAGAAAAAGTGTGATCCAGCTTATTTTGTTGAGGACAGGATTGAAAAAGCAAATTTTGTTAGAGTGCAGCAGGAAACTTTGCAAGCGCTATTGGATAGCTATAAGCGCAGTATTGATGGGATTATAAGCGTGAAACCTGTAGGTGCAACGGTTTCCTCTGGTTACGTAGCGATGGAGCTTCTTTCCGGTGAGTGTTCTTCAGTAGTTGGATTAGCTGATTCAAAGGAGGGGCGCAGGGCACAACTTTTAGCGATTAAGCAGTTTAATAAGTTGTTAAAAGCGCAAAAGATAGAGCCCGGTAAGGTAAAGGCTAGCGTGCCTAGTGATGGGCTTGGTGAAAGCCATGATTCAAGTAATGAAAGTTCGGTGCCCGATGGAGATACAAGGAACCCCACTTCTGAACTTACTCGCTTAGAAAAGACTGTAAAAAAAGAAATTGCGGGGCTTGAGAAAAGTAAAGTGCGTTTAACAAAGCAAGCTTCATTAGTAGCAACCCATTACTGGGGAAAAATTACTAATATGAGTAAGCTAGAGAGAACTTTTAAGCGTTATGAGTTAGGCGATGGGCTGCTTGAAAATGGTGAGCTTTCTCCGAAACAAAAAAACTACGCCATTTATCAACTACAGAAGCAGCGTGACAAAGTCGATCAAGGTTTTTTTAATATTATGGAGTGGGGTTTGGCTGCTGTGGGTATGACTGTTGTTGCCGCAGGGGTGGTGACGCTTAACCCTGTTGTTTTAGCTGCTGGGTTTGCTATCTCGGGTGTTGCTGCTGGCATTAAAGTTTGCCAATTTTTTAATAAAAGACGAAGTAAAAACCGTATACTTAAGCCTGCTTTAGATGAGATTAGAAAAGCTCTACTGAATATTAATGACCCTATTTTTGCACCAGCGGAAGGTCTAGCTGGTGTAACACGAGAGGAATTAATTCGTATCGAGATATTTCGCCAGGTAGTATTGGCCGAGGGTTTGTTGGATAGTGAAGTCGCTCATGATAAGGAGCGGTGGATAGAGCGTTATTTTGTCTGTAAAAACCAACTTCAGTACTTAGAAAAACCTTTAAAATTCTAAATGGCACTCTATTGTACCTGTCTCATCGCATAATATCTTAAATTAATTATGCTAATCAATCTAAAAAATTATTTATACCTCAAATTTTTCTCCTCTCAAAATAAATTATTAACTTTTAGGTAATAGCAATTATATCTCGTTAATAAGAACAAGAATGATCTATCCTAAAACCCTATGAAGCCTTATTATTCACTTCAACTTAAGTATCTAGGTGATCCGCTCCACTGGTCATCAATTTCCACTAAAACAGCTGATACGAGCCTTAGGCACGATTCAGTATTAGGGAAAATTCCAACTGTATGCGTCCTTCTTTTTACCTCTCTGTTTACGCGCTCAGCTATGTTACTGGTTCTTAATCTTTTTTGATGCGGCCTGTCAAAGTTCATCACTACTAAGCCCTCCGGTATATTCACTTCCAACCAAGAAGAAAGCTCTGGTGCTGTTTGCTGATATTTATCTACCGCCATAGCCAATAGTCTTTCCGACTCATGAATGTTTGAGGCATTAAATATAGCTGTAATCTCCTCAGCTACTGGTTCCTTCATTGAGCGCTTTGGTATGTGAGCCTGAGCATTTTGCTGCAAATGAAATTGGCAGCGTTGCCAAGGAACACTGGGGAACACAGCTCTTCTAGCGGCTTTTAGGCCAGTATGAGCGTCGCTAGTAATCAACTCAATACCATGTATACCTCGCTCAACCAACTGCTGAAGAAAATCACGCCAATGTACCTCAGCCTCTGATAACGCAACAGAAACACCTAGCACTGTTCTCTTGCCGGTTGATTCATCAAAGCCATAGGCTATCAATACCGCACAGTCTTGTACTGTGCCGCTAGTGCGCACCTTCTCATAACGTGCATCTAGCCAAAGATATTTTATCTTTCCTAACGGCTTATTTCGCCATTTCTTTAAATCTTCATCCAACAATTTAGCGCAACGGCTTACCTCTGTGCTTGAAATATCTGTTCCACAGAGTTGCTTTAGCACCTTTTCAACTTTGCGCGTGGAAACCCCATGCACATACATTTCAGCGACAGCCAGCTTAAGTGCTCTATCAGAGCGTACACCTCGCTCTAAGACTGATGGATAGAAGGCTTCATTGGAGTCTCTAACCTGCGGTATCTGTAGCTCAAGCTGACCTTGACCTGTGTTAATTAACCTTGGTTTAAAGCCGTTCGCATATCCGTTTCTATCGCCAGTTCGCTCATAAGGACTGGCATTTAAATGGCGCTCCCTTTCTATTAACATAGCCTCATTCATCAACCTGGAGACAAGCTTAGGTAAAGCTTCAAACCCCTCCATCGCTAAAACATGTATGGCTTCTTCGATTAAGTTCTCATTTTTATAGCAGCTCATTGTCATTCCTCTTTTTTGGTTAAGTTTACCTTAAAAGGAATTTCTAATCTGACTGAGTCGCCTGCTTATTTTCAGCAAGTCAATGGAATTTACAGAAAGGATGGCGCACTAGCGCCGTTTTGCTGTTCTTCACCTCAAAAGAGGTTGTCCCTAGCGGTTGATTTCTATACTATGTGTCCTTTTAGCAACAAGGATAATCATATGGCTAACGCACCAATTTCTGCAGCGGGTAGCATTACTATTCGGGCGCGTATTAACAATAAACCAGGAGTCTTTAGTTTATTAACAGCAACTATCGAGGAACAAGGTGCGACAATAGGGGCCATTGACATTGCTAAAGTCGAAAAAGGGGCTCAGATTCGTGATATTACGGTTTTTACTCGAGGGCCAAAGCATGCTGAAGAAATTACTAGTAAGGTTAATGCGTTGTCTGATGTAGAGGTGGTTCATGTTTCTGACCGGACATTTTTGATGCATTTAGGTGGTAAAATTGAAGTCACTAGCAAGATGTCACTAAAAACACGTGATGATTTATCTATGGCCTATACACCAGGTGTAGCTCGTATCTGTGAGGCAATCCACAAAAATCCTGACGATGCGTTTAATTTAACCATAAAGAAAAATACGGTTGCCGTTGTTTCCGACGGTACTGCTGTGCTTGGTTTGGGTGATATTGGCCCTGAGGCGGCTATGCCGGTGATGGAAGGTAAGGCAATGTTGTTTAAAGAATTTGCCGGAGTTGATGCCTTTCCAATTTGTATTGACAGTAAAGACGTTGATGCCATTGTTGAAACAGTAAAAAACATCGCTCCTAGCTTTGGTGGTATTAATCTAGAGGACATTGGTGCACCACGTTGTTTTGAAATTGAGGAGCGTTTGAAAAAGGAATTGGATATTCCTGTTTTTCATGATGATCAGCACGGTACGGCAGTTGTTTTAACAGCAGCGATGATTAATGCCTTAAAAGTCGTTAATAAAAAAGCTGAAGATATTAAGTTGGTTTTAGTTGGGTTAGGCTCTGCAGGGATTGCTTGCACTAAAATGTTACTTAATCTCGGTGTGAAAAATATCATTGGTTGTGATCGTGATGGGGCTGTTTATGAAGGTAGGCCGGACTTAGATGAGCTAAAAATTTGGTATGCAGCGAATACTAACCCTAATAAAGAACAGGGTACAGTTAAAGAAGTCATTAAGGGTGCTGATGTTTTTGTGGGCGTGTCTAGCCCTGGTGTGTTGAATAAAGAAGATGTGGCGGCGATGAATAAAGACGCTATCGTTTTTGCTATGGCGAATCCAACACCTGAAATTATGCCAGAAGATGCGCATGAGCATGCGACTATCGTTGCTACAGGACGAAGTGACTATCCTAATCAAATCAATAACGTGTTGTGCTTTCCAGGTATCTTTCGCGGTGCGCTAGATTGTTTGGCAACGGATATTAATGAGGAAATGAAGTTGGCAGCAGCTTATGCCATTGCTAGTACTATTGATGATGAGCACTTAAGTGCTGATTACATTGTGCCGAGTGTTTTTGATCAGAGCGTTGCGAAGGCAGTTGCTAGTGCAGTTAGACAGGCAGCGATTGACTCAGGTGTGGCGCGTCGCAAAACAACTAACAAGGATTAAATAATGGATGTTATGGTAGCTGAAGAGTTTAAGGCAAAGCTAATGCAAGAAATGCAGAGTTTTATGCAGCATAAAGTGCCAATGATGGCCTATGCGGGAGTTGAGATTGCAGAGGTTGATGCTGAACATAGCGTGATTAAGATCCCGCTGCAAAAAGAAACTAAAAACCATCTAGATTCTATGTATTTTGGTGCATTGGCTGTTGGTGCTGATGCGGCTGGCGGGATGATAGCTTTGTACCATATTATGTTATCTGGCCAAAATATCTCTTTGGTCTTTAAAGATTTTTCAGCACAATTTTTGCGTCGCCCTGAGGCTGACGTTTGTTTTTCTTGTTACGATGGCAAAGCAATTAAACAAGCTGTTGAGCAAGCGCTAGCAAGTGGTGAGCGTGTTAACTTACCGCTTACCATTAAAGCTACAACACCAGAAACTTCAGGTGATGAAGTAGTGGCTACCTTTACGTTAACTTTATCACTTAAAAAATCTAAAAGTTAAATTAAATTTCAAAGATATTTAATTTTTTTATTATTTAGTGTGGTTGTTTTCCTTGCCCCTTTATTATTATCAAATTTTCACAGCAAAAGTCTCTTTTTGTTAAGCAATCAATAAGTTTGTAAGAGTGATGATAAGTGTGCAGGTTTGGTGTATTTAGCAAATACAAGGAGTTTGCTTGCAATGAAGGAGTTTTTAAAGCTTGCTGGCCACTGAACTTTCTCCTTGGTTAAAGCACCTCTATTTTTATAGTTTGGTTGATTTTTGATTGCGTTGATAGTTGTCACTGTGGCTATTAGTCGAAGAATATCAACCTAAGTAAGTTTGTTGCTATGCTAACTATGAGGGTTTTTCTATGATTTTTCTTAAAAAATACGTTGGTTTATCACAAGGTTTTCTATTGGCGGTTGATGGTGAAAATGTTTCTTCACAGCTGGGTATTGAAAATAAAAAGTTGCTGATAAGAGGTGACATGTTAGGTGAGGGAGCATCCGCTGAAGTATTTAGAGGAGCGTTGGTGTTAGGAGGGGACCCGGTAAATTTTTCTATTAAGAAAATAAAGTATGCTGATCTAAGTGATGAAGAGTTAGTAGAGTTGAATAATGAAGCTGAAGTTAGCAAATTATTTTTTTCTGACTGGCTCCCAAAAGCTAAAGGTAAAGGTAATTGGGGGCTATATATTAGACCTTCTGCGTAACTAAGGGCAGTTCTAGAAACTAGCTAAAATTTGCTTATAATTGCCTGATTAATAATCATTCATGGAAAGGCATATGCTATTAAGCTATCAGTAACTCAGTAACCGCCCGCGTATTTTTAAAAAGTTAACTGGTTTGACCCTTGATGATTTTGAAACGATACACCAACAAGTGAAGTCATCACTTGATGATGAGTTTAGTAAGCTGGGAAGGCGCCCGAAACTCACCACGCACCATGATCGCCTTTTGCTTCTCATGATGTACTATCGCACTTATGTAACACATGAATTCTTAGGTTACTTTGTTGGTTTGGATGACAGTAATGTCTGCCGCTTATTTAAACGCTTAGAACCCTTAGTGGCCAAGCATATTCATATTAAAAAAGACAGAACCCTAACAGAAGATGCGGTTTGCGCTATATTAATGGATGTAACGGAGCAGCCTATTCAGCGCCCCAAAAAGAAGAAGCCACGTAAAGATTATTATTCTGGTAAAAAGAAAAGACATACTCAAAAGGTGGAGATAGCAATGAGTACATCCGGAAAAATAATCAACGTCTCTCAAACAATGCCTGGGAGGGTTCATGATATTAAGATTCGACAACGTGACAGCCCACTGCCACCAGCAGAAAAATATGCTGATCTAGGATACCAAGGAATTCAACATACTGACCCCTTGGTTAACTTACCTCATAAAAAGCCCAAAGGCGGCAAGTTAACTACTCAACAAAAAGAGGATAACCGTAATCACAGCAAGATCCGTATTAGGGTTGAACATCAATTCTCAAAATTTAAAAAATTCCGCATTCTTGGGGAGGTGTATAGGAATTTTCGCAGAAAACACAATATGAGATTTAATATTATTGCTGGGATTCTCAATCTTCAAGCCGGATTCTAAAACTACAAACGGGTGCTGCCTCTATATAATGTAGGCTATATTGCTGCTGGCACGCCAAAATCATTGACCTTCTCCCAAAACTGATCCCATCTGCCTTTAGTCTTTACTAGTGTTCTCAAGCATAAAACGATTTTCATTCCCTTGTCTTTCCAGCGCATTCCTGATCCGCCTAATCTTTGTTTAACAATTGTTTTACATGCTGCTTCAGTGACGCCAGAGCCAATTGGTGCATTCTGCTTAATCAAATTATGATACGACATTCGCTTTTCTTTAATATTATTTTCAAAATACGTAATTGTTCCTTCTAGCTTTTCTCTAAGCGATTTATTCAGTTTTTTATTTAGATGCTCTTTAAGCTCAGCAAGTATTCTACCTGCCGCACCTTTCTTGTGCTTTAAATCATGACATCGCTCTTCGAGCCAAACATCACGCTCATCTCTTTCAGATTTTTTGGTAAATACTGCCTTTGATGCTTCGCCGAGATATTCAGTTGCATGCCAAAAATCTAAAATTTGCGTATCAGTATGTTTTTTTAGAAATGGCCAATTATTTTTTGCTCCATCAGCAACGCCAATTGTTTTAGCATCAGGGTAATATTTCTTTTTCAGCTTTATTTCCTTTTCAAGCCTATTAAAGAATTCATCTTTTCCATATTCTGGTGATGCTGCAACGTAGGTTGTGTGCAGGCGTGCACCATGCTTATCATACATGGAAATAGTTCCAACCATGCTCTCTCTATAACCATCATCAACGGTGAGAACATATGCACCATCTAAGCTAATACTTAGCATCTCAATGCCTGCATCAAGCTTTGGCTCTTCATATTCCCACTCAGCCTCTTTGGCTTGTGCAATACCGCCAACAAAATCAGTTGCCCGTTGCAAGTATGAATGTGAGATTTTACGGTTATGATTGACCTTGAGATCATCAATAACACTAGGAGCAGGTAAGTTTGAGTATTTATGTGAGATTATTTTTGCAAATCGCGGTGTTGATCCTTGGATAATTCTAGCCTTATCTTCTAAAGGACAAAAGATCTTCCCGCCTTTAGAGGTTTGATAAACATAACGCTTAACTCGAGCAACTCCATAAGGCGTTTGGTAATTTGCTTCATCTCTACTTCGTGCTGTTAGCTTTATTTTTCCAACATGGATAGGAGAGCCATCTGCATCAAACTTACTTAAAGCTTTTTCAGTGGCTAATGTTCCAACCTCATTAAGGCCGTCAAGAATTGCATCCTCACATTCAAGCATGGATCCTTTTAGTGGAAGCTTGAGCTCAATAGTTAATTCATTATTTTCATCAGAGAGAATTCTAGCTAACATCCAAACACCATCCGTAATCAAGTTAAAGTGTATATTATGCTATATTTTCTACATTATATAAAGGCAGCACCCCTACAAACGAGCATAAGCTCGCCCAGTATTTAGTTTCGCAGAAGGTCTATTAATGAAGAAAGTGTAGAGGCCTATTTTTTGCTGCCTTACTTTCTAAATGCTTCAACGCTTTATAAAGTTAAAGAAAGAGACAGTAAGGTTTTTGTTGAGTTAGATGAAAGAGTTGCTGAACTCGATCTTAAATCTAGGCTTATTTTAATTAATAAGCTTATACTCCAGTTGTTTGACTTGCATACTTTAAGTAAAAGAACAGGCTTTATTCATCGTTATGTAAAAGGGGAAAATATTCTCGTTTATCAGGATGAAAAAGGTCAATTGGATACAATGTTTGTTGACCTTGGTTCTGCAGAAAAAATTGATGCACTAGCAAGAGAAAGAAAAGCTAGTACATATTATCAGGGTACTGTGGATTTTATGCCGCCAGAAAGTTTTTCTTCCATAGAGGGAACGTTTTCTGACTCTTTTTCTTTTTCAATTATTTGTTTAACCTTGTTGGGAGTTAATGGCGAGAACCCACTTTTTTTTAATGCTAGGGAGGTTAGTGATAAGGGTTTATTTGATGGAATTCCGGATATAGATAAGAGCCTTGGTGAAGAAAAGTCACTCATCGAAAGTATTGTGAGAGATTTTTTAAAAAGGTGTCGTAATCCTGACTATAAAGAAAGAGCTTCCTTGGATGACGCTAAGAAGTTTTTTAGTACATTCTATAATTTCTGTGAACTTGATAAAGAAGTAGATGGACAGCAAAGAGCAAGGCTTTTGTTATCCATGCTTGCCTTGGCTGTGAATCTAAACTTTAATCCTAACAGCCATTCTTTGGATGAATCAGAGTTTCTGATTGATTTGTATAAAGAGGCTTATGATCTAAAAAGCCTGCTTCCTTATGAAGCTTCGTTGGATGATTTAAGAAAATTATATAGTGACCATCAAAAAGTTATTAACAGCCCTTTGATTAAAAAAATTATAAATAACAGATTCTCTATTACGTTTGACTCGAGTAATAAGCATGCTGATATTTCGCTTGGTTCAGCAGCTATAATGGATGCTGGTCTCACGTCTCATATGGGTAAAGCTGTCTCTAGGTATTCTGAAGATACTGGAAATATGACGTTGGTGAGGGGGCGAGGAGATGGTGCTCGTAGTGTCTCCCAGTATGCTGAAGAGAATAGGAAAGGTGGCAACTCAAAGCCAATGAATGAAAAACGGAAAACTGATAAGTCTCATCCACTTACGGCAGGCTTTGTGCTCGCTAGTCGAGAGAATGCTATGGATGGGTTTGAGGAAGGGGATCGCTGCGTACTGCGTGATAAAAAAAGACGCGAAAAACTACTGGCAAAAAAATCGAGAGATGAATCTAGAGGGCGAGCTGAAACAGTTTCTAGTTCTTCAGTTAAGGGAGGTGGTGATGTAAGCTAGTGCGCCATCCTTTCTGTAAATTCCATTGACTTGCTGAAAATAAGCAGGCGACTCAGTCAGATTAGAAATTCCTTTTAAGGTAAACTTAACCAAAAAAGAGGAATGACAATGAGCTGCTATAAAAATGAGAACTTAATCGAAGAAGCCATACATGTTTTAGCGATGGAGGGGTTTGAAGCTTTACCTAAGCTTGTCTCCAGGTTGATGAATGAGGCTATGTTAATAGAAAGGGAGCGCCATTTAAATGCCAGTCCTTATGAGCGAACTGGCGATAGAAACGGATATGCGAACGGCTTTAAACCAAGGTTAATTAACACAGGTCAAGGTCAGCTTGAGCTACAGATACCGCAGGTTAGAGACTCCAATGAAGCCTTCTATCCATCAGTCTTAGAGCGAGGTGTACGCTCTGATAGAGCACTTAAGCTGGCTGTCGCTGAAATGTATGTGCATGGGGTTTCCACGCGCAAAGTTGAAAAGGTGCTAAAGCAACTCTGTGGAACAGATATTTCAAGCACAGAGGTAAGCCGTTGCGCTAAATTGTTGGATGAAGATTTAAAGAAATGGCGAAATAAGCCGTTAGGAAAGATAAAA